>CABSCP010000015.1 GCA_902476265.1 uncultured Lachnospiraceae bacterium | reverse complement strand
GGACCGGAATCATGCAAGCATGATTCCGTTTATTTTTGGTGAGCGTCTCCATGAGCGGAGGGCGAAAGCCCGTAGCGAATGGAGCCCCATGCGTGAGCATGGGGGTTAATCCAGCAGCGTGGAGGGAGTGGGGGACCGGAATCATGCAAGCATGATTCCGTTTGTTTTTGGTGAGCGTCTCCATGAGCGGAGGGCGAAAGCCCGTAGCGAATGGAGCCCCATGCGTGAGCATGGGGGTTAATCCAGCAGCGTGGAGGGAGTGGGGGACTGGAATCATGCTTGCATGATTCCGTTTATTTTTGGTGAGCGTCTCCATGAGCGAAGGGCGAAAGCCCGGAGCGAAATGTAAGAAATACCGTTATGCCGCAGCATTTTCCTCCCTCGTCAGATTCTTCAGCCACAGAAATTTTTTATACCTGGGAAGTATAAACGGAAGCTTTACGATTTCGTCTGCGCACATCAGAATATATACTGCCATTACGGGCAAATCAAACACGAATGTCCCCAGGAGCGCTAGGGGCAGAGCAAAGCACCAGGAGGCAAAAAACACGCTGACGGCATCGTATCTGGAGTCACCGCCCGCCGGGAAAACACCACATACAACGATCGTATTAATCGAATATGCAAACACATAAACACCGCTGAACAAAAGCATCATAATCAGATACTGTTTTGCGATTTCGGACAGCACAAAAAATATGGTAATAACAGGTGCCAGAATACAAAGCAGCGCCATATGGATGCCGCCTGTCCAGAAGGAAATATAACAGAAGCGTTTCCCGTACTCCCTGGCCTTGTCAAACAGATTCCTGCCGAGCAGCTTGCCCACCATAATACCCGCACCGGCGGAGATGCCCTTGCAAACACAGGTAATCAGTTCCTGCGCCACAGAGGTAATGGATGCGGCCGCGGTTGCATCTGAACCAAGATGCCCCATAATTAAGGAATGCAGCGAGAAACCAAGCCCCCAGGCGAGAGAACTCACAAGCATGGGAAGGGACACCTGGAACATATCCCTTGTGATTGATTTTGAAAACCACCGAAAGCCATTCAAATCGGGACGGATAGCGTCTTTTCTGTGAGATTCTATAATACACCACACGAGCGCCACCAGCTCAACCACAACGGTGGAATACGCGGAACCGTTTGCCCCCAGCCTGGGAACTCCGCAAAGGCCATAGATGAGGAAAAGGTCAATTACCATATCGGTGATAAGGGTTACGACAGAAATATAAACACTCTTAAGGGCTTTTCCTTCCAGCTTCATCATAAGATAGTAGCAATTGGTAATGCCTGAGAACAGATACGAGAACGCCACCGCGCGCAGATAGGAGACACCGATCTCAATCAGCTCCGGTTCAGGCGTATAAATCCGCATAAGCGTTTCAGGAATGAACATGGCAAGTCCAAAGAATACAAGGGAAATCCCTAATGCCCATTTGAGAATCGTACAGAATATGTTTTTTACCATAGTTCTGTTGCCTTTGCCCCAATATTGAGCCAAAAGCACTCCATCGCCGCCAACCACCGCGCCGATAAACAGATTCATAATGAATACGACCTGATTGGCAAGCGAAACGGAGGAAACGGCGTCCTGCGAAAAACGTCCCAGCATCAGGGCATCGGTTGCACCAATAAGGGCCACAAGCAGATTCTGAAGCCCTATCGGTACTGCGAGGGAAAATAATTCTTTGTAAAATTCTTTTTGATCAGTTGATAAAATAATTCTTGAATTCATACCCATTCCTTCCTTTAATCTCTGTATCGTTCTAGTCCAATCAAAAGCGCCACATATACCCAAAACATTTTCAGCTGGATTTTTTCATTCTCACCGAATGCCTCGGTCATTATCAAATTTTTTGTAATTATATCATAAGATTATTGCTGCTTTTATCAATAAATAATATAGTATTATAAATATCGTATATTATGAGGGACAAAACATGGGACTTGAAATATTATCGGATCTATCGGAAATTTTGCCTTATCCTATCCCCGATTTTCCGCTTTATGCCGGAATTGGAAAATTGGCGGCCCAAAATCAATATACCGTAGGCTGTCACTTTCACCCTGACTTTGAATTCAATCTGGTGCTGGAAGGCGTAATGGATTATTTTATAAATGGAGAGAATGTTCATCTGGGAACAGGAGACGGCATATTCGTCAACAGCCAAAGGCTGCATTACAATTATTCCCGCGAGCTTACACCATGCAGATATCTTGTGATTACCGTTTCTCCCGCGTTGTTTCCAAAGGAACTCCCCGCAGTGGAACAGCTTATGGCAGCCAAAACCATCCCGGAATGCAGTGATTATGTGCTGTTAGAGAAGGAGGGTTATAAGCCGGTACTCTCTCTTTATCCCAAAATTCTGCACGAGATACAAACGGGCAACCCCAATGTCTTTCTCACACTATCCTATGTGCTGGAATTATGCGGCGCGGTGGTGCCAATGATCCAATCAGATGCTCACGGTAATGCCCATGATGCAAAATGGCTGAGCCTGTACGACATGACAGAATACATTCACACGCACTATCAGGAAAAAGTAACCCTTTCCGATATTGCCGCGGCTGGTAAGGTCTGTCGAAGCAGGTGCTGCCAGATTTTCACCAGATATATGGGCCAATCGCCAATTGATTATCTGATTTTCTATCGTCTGAAAAAGAGCCGGGAACTGCTGCGAAATACCGGCTGTTCCATCGGCGAGGTGGCTTCCAGGTGCGGTTTTAGCGGGCAGAGTTATTATACGCAGATGTTCCGCAGGTTTTTTGGTGTAACGCCGCGTATGTATCGGAAGTGATGCTTTTGAAACTGAATGACAGAGCGATCTAACATATTTCGGCGGTATTGTAAAATTCCTCCGTCCGGTTTCATATAATGCTACAGACATTATGAGAAACAGGCGGACAAAAATGAGAACATTATTTCAGGGAGACAGAGGCACGCTGGTGAAATATCTTCAGCTTGCCCTGACAAGAGCAGGCTATCCGACAGAGATTGACGGTATCTTCGGGAGGGCGACCTGCGCCATGCTGCGGGAATTTTTGGGCGCCGCTGTGCCATGCGCTGTTGATGCAGAGGTGTGGCGGAAGCTGGAACCGTATTTGAAAGGGTTTGTCAATGCCGTTGTCAGAGCAGGGGATACGGTCTATGAATTTGCCAGACGGTATCGGACCCGGGAAGAGGCCATTCTGAGGGCAAATCCGACACTGGCGCCGGAAAATCTGCAGATTGGGTCGAATATTGTTATTCCTTTGGATTTTCCGCTGACGCCGGAAAATGTGGAGCCTTCTTCGTTCTTAAATGCATGGATCGTGGAAGGACTTTTGGCCAGGTATCCGTTTCTGAAAAGCAGCAGTATCGGAAACAGCGTGATGGGAAGACCCCTTTTGTGCCTTCGGATCGGGAACGGGGAAAAGGAGGTTTTTTACAGCGCGTCCTATCATGCCAATGAAAGTATCACCACCCCCCTTCTGTTAAAATTTGCGGAAGAGTATGCGGAAGCTTATGCGGAAGGAAAGGAGCTGTACGGGGGGTCTGCGGCCGGGCTGTTTGAAAATTTCAGTCTGTATCTGGTGCCTATGGTCAACCCCGACGGTGTGGATCTGGTGAACGGCATTTTGGGAGAAAGGGATTTTGTGTGGAGGGATTTTTACAGGCAGGCGGCGCGGATTGCGGCAGATTACCCGCAGATTCCGTTTCCGGACGGATGGAAGGCCAATATTGACGGTGTGGACTTAAACCTGCAGTTCCCTGCAGGCTGGGAAAACGCCAGACAGATCAAATATGCCCAGGGTTATACTTCTCCGGCTCCCAGGGATTATGTGGGTTCGGCGCCTCTTGTAGCGCCGGAAAGCGCTGCCGTTTACAATTTTACGAGAGAACATGATTTTTCTCTCATCCTGGCATACCATACCCAGGGGGAAGTGATCTACTGGAAGTACTTGGACTATGAACCGGAAAGATCCCGGGAGATCGGAGAATATTTCAGCCGTGTAAGCGGTTATACGCTGGAATTGACGCCGGATTTATCGGGTTTTGCAGGATATAAGGATTGGTTCATCCAGGATTATAACCGGCCGGGCTATACGATAGAGGCGGGGGCGGGCGAAAATCCTCTTCCCATGGCGCTGTTCGGAGGAATTTATGAGGATAACAAAGGCATTTTCCTGGGGGGAATGACACAGATTAACATTTGACAAGAAGGAAAGCCTAAGTTAAACTTTAGACAAATGAAACGGCCGGTGTGGGAAACAAAGATACAGAGACACCGGAGATAGCGCGGAGGTACGGATGACAGCAGTTTTATCAAAAAGAATGCAGGCGGTGGCGGATATGGTGCCTGCCGGGCATATTGCAGCAGATATAGGCTGTGACCATGGTTTCGTTTCGATTTATCTGGTACAGAACGGAATCTGCCCCAGGGTGTATGCGGCTGATGTGCGGCCGGGTCCGCTGGCAAGAGCGAAAGAACATATTTGCCGGAGCGGTTTGCAGGAGCGCATCATTCCGGTCCTCTCGGACGGCCTTTTACAGGTCCCTGTGGGAGCGGGAGAGGCCGATGTCATGATCGCAGCGGGGATGGGGGGCAAACTGACAGTCCGCATTTTAAGCGATGCAGTCAGTAAAACAGAGCAGCTGTCCGCCTGTATCCTGGAACCCCAGTCGGAGGTGTGGCTGGTACGGCGGTGTTTGGCACAGCTTCGATTTACCATCATACAGGAGGATATGGTTTTCGAAGACGGGAAATACTATCCGGTGATGCTGGCGGTGAATGACAGGAAACCGGAGAATACAAAAGCGGTGCAGGAAGCCTGCAGCCGGAATCGTCTGCAGAAAGAGCGGATGCGGGAGGCAGGATTTAGCGAAGAAGAGTACTGCCAGGCCTGTGCGTGTTTTGGCGCATCCCTCATCCGGGAGAAAAATGCCGTATTACTTTCCTTTTTGGAACATACAATAACACAGAATGCTGCATTGCTCAGGGAACTGCCGGTACCCGAAAAAGAAGGAGAGGATGCCGGAAAGCCGGAGCGCATCCGCCGGAGGACAGAGGAACTGGAAAACAGGATTTCCCTTGCGGGCAAGGTGCTGGATCTGATGCGCAATCAATGAAAATGAAAGAAGGGATACCGGAATGACTGTCAGAGTGGACGGAAAAGAATTTTGCTGCGAGGAGCATACAACATACGGGCAGATCGCGGAAAAAATACAGCCTGCCTATGAGCATAAAATTGTGCTGGCGATTGCGGACGGTAAGATCAAGGAGCTTTTTAAAGAGATAAAGGATCAGGCGGTGGTCACATTTCTGACAACGAAGAACCGCATCGGTCACGATACCTATGTCAGAAGCGCCACCATGCTTTTGATGAAGGCGGCGGCCGATGTGACGGGCGCGCCCGAGAGTGGGAAGCTGAAAGTGGAATTTTCCGTGGGAAAGGGGCTTTACTGCTCCCCCAGAGGCGGTCTGAAAGTGGATGCCTCCTTTATTAAAAAAGTGAAAAACAGGATGCAGGAATTGGTGGCGGCCGGAATCCCTTTTACCAAAAAAGCATGGTCGACAGATGAAGCCATTGGCCTGTTTGCAAAGCAGGGAATGTCGGATAAGGTGCAGCTATTCCGTTACCGCAGAGGTTCCTATGTGAATGTATACTGTCTGGATGGGTACTATGATTATAATTACGGTTATATGGTGCCTAACACCGGATACCTGGAATATTTTGATCTGATTCCCTATCAGAACGGACTGATGCTGATGCTTCCTTCCGCCGCGGAACCGGAAACAACGCCCCTGTTTGAGGAACGCAAAAAACTGTTCACCACGCTGGTGGAGTCCACACAGTGGGGAGAACAGATCGGCATCGATACGGTGGGAGATCTGAATGATAAAATCTGCGGCGGGGATCTGACAGAGTTGATTCTGGTACAGGAAGCCCTGCAGGAAAGCAGGATCGGACACATTGCAGGGGAAATTGCTGCGCGCCGGCATGTGAAATTTGTGATGATCGCCGGTCCTTCTTCCTCCGGGAAAACCACTTTTTCCCACCGCCTGTCCATTCAGCTGAAAGCCCATGGACTCCAGCCCCATCCCATCGCGGTGGACAATTATTTTGTGGACCGGGAATTTACGCCGAAGGATGCCGACGGCAAGTATAATTTTGAATGTCTGGAAGCCATCGATGTAGAGCAGTTTAACCGGGATATGTGTGACCTTCTGGACGGGAAAACGGTGGAGATGCCCACCTATAACTTCAAAACGGGCAGAAGGGAATATAACGGCAATACCCTGCAGCTGGGAAAAGAGGATATCCTCGTTATTGAAGGGATCCACGGCCTGAATGATAAAATGTCCTATGCGCTGCCCAATGACAGCAAATACAAAATATATATCAGCGCCCTGACCAGTTTAAACGTGGATGAACACAACCGCATTCCTACCACGGACGGGCGGCTTTTACGCCGCATGGTGCGGGATGCCAGGACCCGGGGGATTTCCGCCAAACAGACCATCGCCCAGTGGCCTTCGGTGCGCCGGGGGGAAGAGGAGAACATTTTCCCCTATCAGGAAAGTGCCGATGCCATGTTCAATTCCGTGCTGATCTATGAACTCTGTGTGCTGAAAACCTATGCGGAGCCCCTTTTATACGGGATCGGAAAGAATGAACCGGAATATTTTGAGGCGAAAAGACTTTTGAAATTCCTGGATTATTTTCTGGGAGTGAGCAGCGAAAACCTGCCGAATAATTCCATCGTGCGGGAGTTCGTCGGAGGCAGCTGCTTCCGGGTCTGAAATGGGACAGGCTGATTTTGAACAGGCTATTTTTTTAGAAATTTCTTGAAATGTTTTAACAATGCTGATAAGATAGACAAATGTAAGTAAGATAAATGGTCGCAGCTGTCAGCCGTAAGGCGCCCGAAAGGGGACAGGTGAGGAAAGTCCGGGCTTCACAGGGCAGGATGCCGGATAACGTCCGGTGGAGGCGACTCCAAGGATAGTGCAACAGAAATGAACCGCCAGGTTTTTGCCTGGTAAGGGTGGAAGGGCAGTGTAAGAGACTACCGCCCGGCCGGTGACGGCCGGGGCATATGTAAACCCCATCCGAAGCAAGACCGAACAGAGAGCGACAGGCCGGCCCGGCCTGCTTTCAGGTAGGTCGCTCGATCCTGCCGGCAACGGCAGGGCTAGATAGATGACCATTCAAGACATAACCCGGCTTATCGTTTTGCTTACACTGTAAAAAAGATCCCGGCTTAAAGCAGGGGTCTTTTTGTATTCATGTATAAAAGAAAAATGAATTTTAGCGGGCGCAGGTTGACATTCAGGACAAATTAGCGCAAAATAGTAAGATAGGCGGTCAAAAAGCATTTGTTTTTTGATGCCATAATCACTTTATAAAAACGGAGGCATTATCATGACAAAAATAGATATCGTGTCCGGCTTTCTTGGCGCCGGAAAGACAACACTCATTAAAAAGCTGTTAAAAGAAGCGCTGGCAGGCAGCCAGGTTGTCCTGATCGAGAACGAATTCGGGGAGATCGGCATTGACGGCGGTTTCTTAAAGGATTCCGGCATTGAGATCAAAGAAATGAATTCCGGATGCATCTGCTGTTCCCTGGTTGGCGATTTCGGGACATCCTTAAAGGAAGTGCTCACCACATACCACCCGGAACGGATTTTAATTGAGCCTTCCGGCGTGGGCAAGCTTTCCGACGTGATGAAAGCGGTACAGAACGCGGGGCTGGGAACGGATGTGGAATTAAACAGCGCGGTTGCGGTAGTGGACGCATCCAAATGTAAAATGTATATCAAGAATTTCGGCGAGTTTTTTATCAACCAGATCGAACATGCGGGAACTGTTATTTTGAGCCGCACCGATGTGGCTTCCCCGGAAAAGGTGAAGCAGGCGGTGGAACTGATTCGGGAGCATAATCCGAAAGCGACAATCATCACCACACCTCTCGCACAGCTGGATGGGACAACCGTTCTGGAGACAATTGAAGGCGCTAAGGATCTGGAGGCTGAGCTGATGGAACAGGTCAGGGCCCTGAAGGAAGAGCATCATCACCATCACGATCATGATCACGAGGACCATGCCCATCAACACGACCATGATCACGAGGACCATGCTCATCATCACGACCATGAGGAGCACGACGAGAACTGCACCTGCGGCTGTCATGACCATGATCATGACCACGAGGACCATGCCCATCATCACGACCATGCCCACGAGGAACACGAGCATCATCATGAACACGAGGGCCATCATCATCACCATGCAGATGAGGTTTTCACCAGCTGGGGATTTGAGACGCCCGCTACCTATACCAAAGAAGAGATTGCGGACTGCTTGAAGGCGCTGGAGGATGCGGAAAGCTATGGATTTGTCCTGCGGGCCAAAGGAATGGTTCCGGCGGGAGACGGCACCTGGGTATACTTTGACTATGTTCCGGAAGAGAGCAATGTCCGGGAAGGCAGGGCCGATGTGACCGGGAAGATCTGTGTGATCGGTTCCAAATTAAAGGAAGATGCGCTGGAAAAGCTGTTTAAGAGGGAAAAATAACCGGCAGGGAAGATGCAGGAAAGGATTAGGTTATGAAACCTGTTTATATTATTAACGGATTTCTGGAAAGCGGAAAGACGGAGTTTATCAATTTTACACTGGATCAGCCTTATTTTCAGATCTCGGGGAAAACGCTGCTCCTTTTATGCGAAGAAGGGGAAGGCGAATATGACCCGTCTGTATTAAAACACAGCAATACGGTGGTGGAAGTGATCGAAAACGAAGAAGATTTCACCCCTGAAAAAATGGTGGAGCTGGAAAAGAAGCACCGCGCGGAACGCATCATCATTGAGTATAACGGCATGTGGAAATTCAGGGATCTGCGCCTGCCCTGGCACTGGAAGGTGGAACAGCAGATCACCACAATTGACGCTTCCACGTTCCCCATGTATTTTAACAATATGAAATCCATGGTTTCCGACATGATCAGAAAGTCCGAGATGATCATTTTCAACCGTTGTGACGGCATTGAAGACCTCAACGTTTATAAGAGGAATGTAAAAGCGCTGAATCAGACGGCGGACATTATTTTCGAGGATGAAAACGGGGAAATCGATGAAATGATGGAAGAGGATCTTCCCTATGATCTGAACAGCGACGTCATTGACCTGGACGATAAGAGCTATGGGATCTGGTATCTGGACAGCCTGGATCATCCGGAACGATATGAAGGCAAAACCATCCGGTTTACCGCTATGGTGATGAAACCGGAAGGATTTCCGGAAGGATATTTCGTGCCCGGACGCATGGCCATGACATGCTGTGCGGAGGACATGACTTTTCTGGGATTTGCCTGTGTTTTTGACGGCATCGGCCTTTACAAAGAGCGGGACTGGGTGAAAGTCAATGCGGTGGTGAAACGGGAATTTTTTGCGGATTACGAAGGGGAAGGCCCTGTGCTGCATGCGGAATCGGTCACCAAGGCAAAGCAGCCCAAAGAACCCGTGATCAGTTTTGTATAGAGCAGAGAGGACAGGAAAGTGGCGGAAACAGAGAAAGAGCTTGTACAGCAAAAAAACCGCTTTCTGGATCTGGCGGACAGATCCTTCCGGCAGAATATTTTTACCTTTACCGGATTTTTGTCCCTGGCAGAGCAGGATGTTTTATGGCAGGCGGCTGACAAAGCCCGCCTGCGCGTCATTTTAAACGGCGGCGCTCAGCAGGCGGAACGACAGATGGCCAGGTTCGGGGATCCGGATGAACTGGGATATGAAGAACCTTTTCCGATTACCTGCCTGCGGATCGAGCCGTTGGCGGAGAAATTTGCGGATCAACTTACCCACAGGGATTTCCTGGGCGCTATCATGAATCTGGGGATAGACAGGAGCACTGTGGGCGATATTTTTATAGACGGCAAGAAAGGGTATGTTTTTTGTACGGATACCATCGCTTTGTGGCTCATGGAAAATCTGGAACAGGTGCGGCATACGCACGTAAGATGCGTAAAGGTGGAAAGCGTTTCGGACATTCCCGGGCGGCAGCTTTCCTACCGGGAAGAAAATGTGGCCAGCTTACGCTGCGACGTCATTTTGGCGGCGGTATGGAAACTGTCCCGGAGCCAGAGCCTGGAGCTGTTTCGACAGAAAAAGGTTTTTATAAACGGCAGATTAACGGAGAACAACAGCTATGCGTTAAAAGAAGGGGATGTGCTTTCCGCCCGTGGATTTGGGAAGTTTATCTTCCGGGGAGAAAAGCACACGACGAAAAAGGGAAAGCTGGTCGTAGGCGTGGATCTTTTTATATAAGAGAAAAGGACGGCAGGGAAACCTGCGGAGGGGAGTCTTAAAATGTACGGTTATACCTGGATACAGTGGTTGTTTTTCTTTTTCTTTTACAGTTTTTTCGGGTGGTGCTTTGAATCCGCCTATGTTTCTTTCAAAAGCAGGAAGCCGGTAAACAGAGGTTTTATCCGGGGGCCCTTTCTGCCTTTGTACGGCAGCGGAGCCATCATGATGCTGGTGGTTTCCATGCCTTTTCAGCAGAGCCTGATTCTCACCTATGTGGCGGGCTGTGTGGGAGCTACCGCACTGGAATATGTGACGGGAGTCGTCATGGAGGCGCTGTTTAAAGTCCGGTATTGGGACTATTCCAAACAGCCGTTTAACTTTCAGGGACAGATCTGCCTGGGTTCCACTCTGGCCTGGGGCGGCCTTACCATCCTGATGACACATGTGATCCACAGGCCCATCGAACGGCTTGCTTTCTGGCTGCCGGGCTGGGCGCTCACCCTGGTCACCATGGTGGTATGCATGTATTTTGTTGCGGATTTCACTCTTTCCTTCCGGGCAGCCCTGGATCTGCGGGATGTGCTGGTCAAAATGGATCAGGCCAAAAAGGAACTGGAGAGGATGCAGAAGCGTCTGGATGTGATCATTGCTTTTGCGGATGAAGCCAAGGTAAACAGGAAAAAAGAACGGGAAGTGGAACTGGCAGAAACCCTGGAGAGTTTTGCACAGCGCAGGGAAGAGCTGGTAGAGAATATTGAGGCAAAATTTACGGGTATCAGGGAAATGCTGCTCACTTCCGATATCCTGAACGGAAAAAGGGAAGAGCTGCTGGATCTGCGCAGCCGGTTTAAGATCAATAAAGAAAAGAGCGAACTGACTCAGTTCATCAGCGATTTCACAAAGCGCAGCATGATCAAAGGGAACCCAACCATGGTTTCCCGAAAATTTGCGGATGCGCTGGAAGAACTGAAACAGTCTGCCGCAGAGTATAGAAAGAAGAAAAAGGATGAAGAATAAAGTCTGTGTGATACTGGCGGCAGCGCTTTTGCTGTTTGCAGGATGCGGACAAAGGATAACCGACAGCACCGTGCCGGATGCGGACGGGACTGCCGGCAGCGAGAAAAAACTGCAGATTGTAACCACGATTTTTCCGCCTTATGATTTTGCCCGGCAGATCGCCGGGGAGAAGGCGCAGATCACTATGCTTTTAAAACCCGGTATGGAGAGCCACTCCTATGAGCCCACTCCGGCGGATATCATTAAAATCATGAACAGTGATATTTTCTTATACGCGGGCGGAGAGTCGGATGTGTGGGTGGAAGAACTGCTGGAAGGCAATGACGGCCATACACAAAGTTATGCGCTTTTGGACTGGGTGGACCCGCTGGAAGAGGAAACTTCTGAAGGAATGCAGGTCAGAGAGCATGACCATGCGCATATACAAGAAGAAGGGGATTATGCCGTTCATCTGGAGGATACGGAATATGATGAACATGTATGGACTTCTCCGCAAAATGCCATGGTGATCGTGGAGAAGCTGTGCAGGGTGATGGAGGAAGCGGATCCGCAGAACGCTTCCGTGTACGAAAGCAATACCGAAGAATACGAAAGAAAACTGAAGGAACTGGATGAGGCCTTCCGGGAGGTTGTGGACAGGGCAAAGCGTAAGACGCTGGTTTTTGGCGACCGTTTCCCGCTGCTATATTTTGTGAAGACCTATGGCCTGGACTTTTATGCCGCCTTTCCTGGCTGCAGCATGGAGACGGAGCCCAGCGCCGCAACCATTGCTTTTTTGACGGATGAGGTGAAGGCGGAGAAAATTCCGGTGGTATTCCGGCTGGAAATGTCAAACGGGAAGATTGCACAGGCTATTGCGGAGGCCACGGGCGCAAAAACGGCCGTCTTTTATTCCGGTCATTCCATTACGGCGGATGATCTGGCCGCGGGAGAGGATTATCTTTCCCTGATGTACAGAAATGTGGAGACGCTCAAAGAAGCGCTCTGGGAATAGAAAGGAAACAGGAATGTCCTGTCTGAAATGTGAACATGTTACATTTGCATATGAAAACCAGGTGGTGGTTTCGGATTTGAGTTTTACAGTGGAGGAAGGGGATTACCTCTGCATCATCGGGGAAAACGGCACCGGTAAATCCACCCTTTTAAAGGGCCTTTTAGGGTTAAAAAAACCGGCGTCGGGCACGATTATGCTGGGAGAGGGGATCCGGCAGAACCAGATCGGTTATGTGCCGCAGCAGACTCTGGCGCAGAAGGATTTTCCGGCATCGGTGTGGGAGGTGGTTCTTTCCGGCTGTCTGAACCGCAGGGGTTTTCTGCCGGGATTTGGAGCTGCCGAGAAGCAGCTGGCCGCCGAAAAGCTTTCACTGCTGGGAATTGCAGATCTGAAGAATAAAAGTTTCCGGGATCTTTCCGGTGGGCAGAAGCAGCGGGTGCTTCTGGCCCGGTCCCTGTGTGCGGCCCAGAAGCTGATTTTGCTGGATGAACCCACTACCGGCCTGGATCCGGTGGCGACCGAAGAATTTTATCATCTCCTTTTGACCTTGAACCAAAAGCACCAGATTACGGTGATTATGGTATCTCATGCAATTCAGGAAGCATTGGCCCATGCGGATCATATTTTGCATTTGTCCCATGACAGTTACTATTTTGGCACCACGGAAAACTACCTTGACAGTGAGGCGGGACGTCAGTTTTTACGGAGGTGTAATGAATGATGCAGTATTTGGCTGAAATGTTTTCCTACCCCTTTATGGTGAGGGCGCTGGTGGTGGGGATTCTGATCTCCCTTTGTGCGGCGCTGCTGGGCGTGAGTCTTGTGTTAAAGCGCTATTCCATGATCGGCGACGGCCTTTCCCATGTGGGATTCGGCGCGCTTGCTGTGGCTTCGGCGTTAAATCTGGCGCCTCTGGCGGTGGCGATTCCGGTGGTGATTCTGGCGGCTTTTGTGCTCCT
Organism: uncultured Lachnospiraceae bacterium; assembly: GCA_902476265.1. Lineage (GTDB taxonomy): Bacteria > Bacillota > Clostridia > Lachnospirales > Lachnospiraceae > Gallintestinimicrobium. The sequence continues at coordinate 69,330 of CABSCP010000015.1, read as the reverse complement.
TCGGCTGAGCGAATCCGGGAAAATCAAGGGAGATGCCGCAATTGCGGTGTTTTCAACAGGAGCCCTGGCCATCGGTGTGATGGTTGTGTCACTGAGCACCGGAATGAATGCGGATTTAAACAGCTACCTTTTCGGCTCCATCCTGGCAATGTCAAAACAGGACGTGGTGCTGAGTGTGGCGCTTTCCGCAGCAGTACTTATTTTATATATCTTTTTTTATGATAAGATATTTGCGGTGACTTTTGACGAAAATTTTGCCCGGGCTACCGGGATTGCCACGGGAGTTTATAACACGCTGCTGGCGGTGCTGACGGCAGTGGTGGTGGTTTTGGGAATGCGGATGATGGGGGCGCTTTTGATCTCCAGTCTCATCGTTTTCCCGGCGCTCACCTCCATGAGGATTTTTAAAAGTTACAGAAGCGTGATCATCAGTTCCGTTGTGCTGGCTGTGGTGAGCTTTGCGCTGGGCATGGGCTTTTCCTTTTTATACGGAACCCCGGCGGGAGCCAGCATTGTTGTGGTGGATATGATTTTATTTATGTTTTGTTCCGCCGTTTCCTGGGTACGGGAGAGGTGAAGAAAGAGGGAGGAAGTTTATGGAAACATTCTGGGGTCTTATGATACCTTTTATCGGCACGACGGCAGGGGCGGCCTGTGTATTTTTCTTAAAGAATGAAATCAAGCCCCTGGTGCAGAAAGCGCTGCTGGGCTTTGCATCCGGCGTCATGGTGGCGGCATCGGTATGGTCGCTTCTCATTCCGTCCATGGATATGGCTTCGGGAATGGGAAAGCTTGCCTTTATTCCGGCGGCGGCCGGGCTGATGCTGGGCGTGGCGTTTTTGCTTTTGATGGACCGGATCATTCCCCATCTGCATTTGGGGACCGATGTTTCGGAAGGGCCGAGGACGGCTTTAAAAAAAACAACAATGCTTGTCCTTGCGGTGACGCTGCATAACATTCCGGAAGGGATGGCGGTGGGTGTTGTTTTCGCAGGGATGCTGTCAGGAAACGCGGGGATCACTCTCGCAGGCGCCTTCACCCTGGCGTTGGGCATTGCGATCCAGAACTTCCCCGAAGGCGCGATCATTTCCCTGCCTTTAAAGAGTCAGGAAGGGATGAGCCGGAAAAAAGCCTTTGTATACGGAACCCTGTCCGGCATCGTGGAGCCGATTGCCGCATTTTTGACGATCCTTCTGGCGGGCATCATCGAACCCATCCTGCCCTATCTGCTGTCTTTTGCTGCAGGGGCAATGATCTATGTGGTGGTGGAAGAGCTGATTCCGGAAGCGTCGGAAGGGGAACATTCCAACATAGGGACCATCGGTTTTGCAGTGGGCTTCATCATTATGATGGTGCTGGACGTGGCGCTGGGATAAGCGCAGCGGACCGCCGTTTCCCGGGCTGTTGTGACCCATGTTAAAAGCATGGATCTGCCCGGGTATTTTTAAAAATTAGTACTTGACATTACATAGTACTGGGGATATTATAATAGCAAAGGGAGACAGAGCCATGAATGCACAGTTTAAAAAGGGAGTTCTGGAGCTCATTGTGCTGGAATCCGTCCGGCAGAAGGATATGTACGGCTATGAACTGGTGGAAGAGGTTTCCAAGGTGGTAGACGTGAATGAAGGAACGATTTATCCTCTGTTGAAACGGATGACCAATGAGCACTATTTTGAAACGTATCTCCGGGAATCCACGGAGGGACCGCCCAGGAAATATTACCACATTACCGCTGCGGGCATTTTGTACCGGGACGGTCTGGAGCGGGAATGGAATGAATTCCAACAGAAGGTTTGTTCCTTTCTGGAAGAACAGAAAAGAGGAAAAGGTTGAAAGGATTAAGGCAGTATCACGGGAGATCCTGTGGTATGCGGGGGTATGAAGATGAATAAGGCAGAGTTTTTGGAAATTTTACGAAAGAAGCTTTCCATTCTCGATGAAAATGAACTGGAAGATATCCTGAATGAATATGAACAGCACATTGATATGAAAGCAGCCGGGGCCATGACAGAGGAAGCGGCTATTGCGGATTTCGGCGATCTGGACGAACTGGCGTCGGACATCCTGCAGGCATACCATGTCCGGGTGGATTTTGACGGGAAGGCGGGAGAGGACACCGCCGGAAAAGAGAACCGGGCCCAAAAAGCGCTGCTGAAAATTGGAATTTTTTTCAAAGGCTGCTGGAAATGGCTGGCGGAAACTTGCGGAAAGGCCAAACAGAACGTCAAAGGCTGGGCGAAGAAGTGCAGCGATTTCTTCCGGAATCTGTTGAAAGGCGGAATGCCGAAGGAGGAAACAGAGGGTGCAGACGACCGGCTGATGGAAGAAGAACCGAAGAAAAAGAAAGAACGTTTTGCGGTAAACATACCGAAGAAGGAGAAAAGAGAAAAAATGGAGAAAAAGAACGGCAATACATTCCTTTCCATATTGTCAGGAATGTGCAGAGGTTGCTGCCTGGCTATTCTGTGGTGTATCAAAGTCTTTTGGAATTTATTTATCGGCGGCACGGGGATTGTAATGGGAGGGTTATCCAGTTTCAGCCTGTTCCTTTTGGGAACGCTTGTGGTGCTTTTGATACAGGGATATCCGCTTGTGGGCATTACCATTGGATTTTTGGGATTGACGCTTTGCAGCGTGAGCATGACAGTTTTCTGTTTTACTCTGATTGTGCGCAAGAGGACAGCGGAAAAGAAACAGCAGATCATGGACGAAGAAAATGCGGTTGAGGAGGAAACGGTAAATGCGTAGGATTCATGTGATCTTATTATCCATTTTTGCAGCGGGGGTCCTGCTGAGCGGGATCGGGACCGGAATCGCTTTCGGAGAATATGCCGGGATGGAGTACGGCGGTTCGGTGGTCCTGGGCGAAGAAGATATGGTGGAAGGGGAATTTATCTATGAATATGAACCTGTGGAAGGGAAGAAGCTGGTGCTGAACCCTTATTATGGAGCCGGCGTCATGGAGGATGTAGCGCTGGTGGAAGATGAAACGATTCCCATGGGGCAGATCTGTTATAAAGTGATCTATAACAGCAGGCAGGTGAGCCCCAGGCTTTCCTACTGGGAAGCGGTTGGAGAAGGGGAAAAGGAGCAGGACATTTCCGGTTATGTGGAAATGCATTCCAGGTTTACCGGAAATGAATTTGAGCTTTTCATGGAAAATAAGGACAGGATATTAAAGGATATGAAAGAAAAGAAGCTGTCCTCCTATAACACGTATTATGTGAAAAGCGTTAAAATTCACATAAACCCTGGAATGATGGAATATATTGAAGACCGCACTCAGTATTGAAGGTATGAAAAATGCGCTCTGTCCAAAAAGGACAGGCGCATTTTTTGCATATTAGATTTTTCAAATTTCGATGCGGTAAGAATAGTATAACGTGGGATAATTATTCAGATAGTGTTCCAGCTCAAAGTCATATTTGGTGCTGCCGCTGGCAGTATAGGGGAGAGAAAAAGTTTTCCCCTGTTCGTCTTTCACAAAAAGGCTTGTGACGACGATGCCCTCCTTTAAAAGCCCTTCGGTGAACAGCTGATAATAAGCGGCGCCTTCTTCCGTCAGAGAAAAGCGGACTTCATAGCGGTAACCGAAAAGAAGCTTTTTACGCTGTGTCAGGATTTCTTTTTCCAGGATAACATCTCTGGAAAGGAAAGGATAGAAGGAAGCCAGTGAACTCGTGCCGTGGCGGTAATCGCCCTCATGCCAGAGCCGGGTGCCTTCGAAGATATGTTTTTCCCCGGCCGACGTATAATTTCCTGCCTGGGCTGCCGCTCTGACTTCCGCCTGGAGGCGGGAAAGCTCTTCCTGCAGAAAAGACCGAAAACGTTCCTCGTTTAAACGGGGATGAATGGGGGCGGGTTCCTCCGGCGCTTCACGGTGTATTTCTTTTTTGAGTTCGTCAATGAAAGACATATTGGCTTTTCCCTCCTTCCGGGTAGTCACAGATTTCTCTTATCAAACTTTTCTTCGCAGTATTTGCAGCGGTAAACTTCTTTTTTGGGATCGGCGAGCACGAAAACATGGGGCAGTTCCTGTTCGATGGAAGTGATGCAGCGGGGGTTCTTGCAGCGGATGACATTTTTGATCTGTTTGGGAAGCTGTAAATCCTTTTTCTCCACGATATCGCCGTTTTTAATCACGTTGACCGTAATGTTGTGGTCGATAAAGCCCAGCACATCCAGGTCCATCATATCCACGTCGCATTCCACTTTCAGGATATCTTTTTTGCCCATCTTGTTGCTGCGCGCATTCTTGATGATGGCGACGGTGCAGTCCAGCTTGTCCAGCTGAAGATGATGATAGATGGACATGGCCATGCCGGCCTCAATATGGTCAAGTACAAAGCCTTCTTCGATTCTTCCTACATTTAACATGGTAATCCTCCTTTGTCAATCAGTCAACACGGATCTTTAAAAGTGTCAGGATCAGCGCCATTCTCACATAGACGCCATACTGCGCCTGTTTAAAATAAACGGCGCGGGGATCGTCATCCACATCCACGGAGATTTCGTTGACTCTGGGAAGCGGGTGGAGCACCAGCATATCGGCGGGAGCCAGTTCCATTTTCTTTTTATTGAGGATATAAAAATCCTTTAAGCGGATGTAATCTTCTTCGTTGAAGAAACGCTCTTTCTGCACCCGCGTCATGTAGAGGATGTCAAGCTCGGGCATTTTATCTTCCAGACGGATCACTTCTTCATAAGGAATGTTTTTTTCTTTTAACATTTCCGTGATGTAATCGGGAATCCGCAGTTCATCAGGGGATATGAAGATGAAGTGCATGTTATCATAGCGGGAGAGGGCGTTGATGAGGGAATGGACGGTGCGTCCAAATTTTAAATCCCCGCAAAGGCCGATGGTGAGATGGTCCAGATGGCCTTTTAAGGAACGGATGGTCAAAAGGTCTGTCAGTGTCTGGGTAGGATGCTGGTGGCCGCCGTCGCCGGCATTGATGACGGGAATGCCGGATTTTTCCGCTGCTACCATGGGAGCGCCCTCTTTGGGATGACGCATGGCGCAGATGTCGGCATAACAGGAAATGATGCGGATGGTATCCGAAACGCTTTCCCCTTTGGCAGCGGAGGAACTGCCCGCGTCGGAAAAACCGAGAACGCTGCCGCCCAGGTTTAACATGGCAGCTTCAAAACTCAAACGGGTGCGGGTGCTGGGCTCATAAAAACAGGTTGCCAGCTTTTTGCCGCTGCAGACATGAGCGTATTTGGACATGTTGTGTTCGATATCATTTGCCAGATCAAAAAGCTTCTCCAGTTCTTCCACTGAAAAATCCAGCGGGTTCATCAGATGTCTCATAAGGTTCGTCTCCTTTTTCTCTTTTTTGCTCAAAGAAAATCGAAGAGAAAAATTTCCCTTCGATTTCAGATGCTGCTGAAAACTTAACAAGTCCGAAGCATTCTTCCTCCTGGAAGCGGCGGCTCATCAGCGGGATATCTGACTCATAACAGAGCGGCCGGCCGTCTGACAGGACATATTTTGAATAGTATAGCATAGGAAATCCACCTTTTCAACGCCTGTTTTCAAATTATTACATAGGACCGGGGAAAAAACAGTGTTTGGCAGAATGGATTAAAAAGGAAAGGGAAAATAGATATTATGATGGAAATATTTTGGAGATAGAGAAAAAGTAAAAAAAGTAATTATATAAAATGCGCATAAAAACGGAAGATTTGAGGGTGAAAAAGGCATTATGTCAAAAAAGTGAAACATATATCAAGATATTGAATTTACGCAGAAGCAGGACGAATGGTATAGTAAAGACAGCAAAAAAGAAGGAAAAGGAGAGGAAAGGATGAAGAGGATGAGAAAGATACTTGCAGCAGCGATGGCTTTTGTGATGGCGGCGGCCCTGACGGCCTGCGGGAATACGGCAAAACCGGCGGACACGACGGGACAGCAGGAAGAAAGCGCAGGAGAACAGAAAGCGGGAGGAGAGACAGCGGATCTTCCCGTGGTAAAGGTGGCGGTAATGCCATTCTTGAACAGTATTCCGATCAAGTACATGATTGATCAGGGGCTGGATGTGGAAAACGGTTTTAAAATTGAGACGGTTTATTTTGCAAACGGCGGCACAATGAATGAAGCGCTGGCAGCGGATGAGTGGGAAATCGGAACTTTAAGCGCTGCAGCCGTAAACTCGCTGGCAATTTACGGTGCATATTGCGTGGCGGATATCGCCCATTCCGAAGGCGGGCTGTATACGCTCTGCAAAAAAGATTCTCCGATCGCCGACGTGAAAGGGGACAATCCATCTTATCCGGATGTATACGGCAATGCGGAAACCGTAAAGGGGATCACGATTGCGACCAATACGGGGACCATTTCCCACTTAAATGTGATCAAATGGCTGGAAGCGCTGGGGATGACCACAGATGATGTGAATATTGTCAGCATGGATTTTCCTTCCGCATACCAGGCCCTTCAGACCGGAAACTGTGATGTGGCGGCATTGAATCCTCCGACCTCCTATCAGGCCGAAAAAGAGGGATTCGTGGTGACCTCCAGCCTGTCTTCCCTGGGGGTGCCTCAGTATGACTCCATCATTTGTTCCGCAAAGGCCCATGACCAGCGGGGGGACATTGTGGAAAAATATATAAAGGCATTTTTCCAGGCTACGGATGCCCTGCAGAATGATCAGGAAATGGCGGCTCAGCTGCTTTTGGACTGGTATATCGAAAACGGTTCGGATTCCGATCTGGATGCCTGCAAAACCGAAATCTCCACCCGTCCTTTTGTGACATCCGAAGAAGCCAAAGGCATTACCGTGGGGGATTCCGTACAGATCACCGGGGAATTCTGGGTATCCCAGGAATTGCTGGAATCCGCGAAATTTCCTGAAATTGCAAAACATGTGGATGACACGATGGTGAGAAAGGTTCTTGGTTACTAAAGAACAGGAGTATGAAGGGAAGGAGAAAAGCATTTCCCCTTCCCTTTTTAAACGTTAAAAGGAGAGTTTACATGAATGAATATGAAAGGATGCGCCGGAAGAAAAAAATAAAATTTTCCGTTGTTTCGGCTATTTCCCTGCTCTTGTTTTTTACGGTCTGGTATGTGTGCACGGCTGTGCTGCACCTAAAGCCGGAGTATATTCTGCCCAGTCCGGTACAGGTCTTTCAGGCTTTTCTCGTAAAACTGACCGCAAAAGCCCCAGACGGCGCAACATTATTCGGGCACATCGGCGCTAGCTTAAAGGTGGCTGTTTCCGGTTATCTGCTGGGCGCGCTGGTGGGAGTGCCGCTGGGCATCGCCATGGCCTGGTTTCGGAAGGTGGATCTGTTTGTCACGCCGCTTTTTGATCTGATCAGACCCGTGCCCACCATCGCCTGGATTCCGCTGATGATTTTATGGTTCGGCATCGGTCTGGGCGCCAAGTCGGCCATTATCTTTGTATCGGCGTTTGTTCCCTGCGTGATCAACTCTTATTCCGGAATCAAACAGACAAAACAGGTTCACTTATGGGTGGCCCAGACATTCGGCGCTTCCTACACCGATATGCTCTTTACGGTGGCAATTCCCACAGCGCTGCCTCTGATTTTTACAGGACTGCGCATTTCGCTTGGCACCGCCTGGATGACGCTGTGTGCGGCGGAAATGCTGGCATCCAATAAAGGACTTGGCTATATGATTCAGCTGAACCGGACGTTAGCCAGAGCAGATCTGATCATCGTGGGGATGCTGACCATCGGTTGCGTGGGAATTTTGCTCACGGCTCTTTTAAATATGCTGGAGAAAAAAATGGTGAAAGGAGGGCGCAGAGGATGAAAAAGAAAAAATGGGACAGACAGGCGGTTGTGTACGCGTTTTTTTCCATCGCGTTTTTCTTTGTATTCTGGTGGTTTATCACGACCTTTACAAGCGCCAGGGAGACGACGCCCGGCCCCTGGCCGGTGGTAAAGCTTCTGGTGAAATCCTTTACGGAACCCATCGGGAAATATACGGTCATGGGGCACCTTATGGTGAGCCTGCGCCGGGTGGCGGTTGGTTTTGGGGTGGCGACGGCGGCCGGCGTGACCGTGGGGATTGCGATGGGAACCTCAGACTGGGCGAGGGCTATTGTAAAACCTGTTTTTGAACTGCTGCGCCCCATTCCTCCCATCGCCTGGATTCCCCTGGTGATCCTGTTTTTCGGCATCGGGGAAACACCCAAGTATGTGATCACGGGGATCGGCGCTTTTACCAATGTGACGCTGAATTCTTATACGGCTGCGCAGAATGTGGACCCGGAGCTTGTCGGAGCCGCCAGGATGCTGGGAACGAGTGATAAGGGCATTTTCTTCCGCGTTATCCTGCCGTCTTGTACCCCTCAGATTTTTGCGGGAATGCAGGTCGCGCTCTCCACCAGCTGGATGGCTGTGCTGGCGGCAGAAATGGTGGGCGCCCAGGAAGGCTGCGGATGGCTGATTCTGCGCGGAAATGATACGCTGAATATCACGCTGGTTATGGTCGGCATGATTGTGGTTGGCGTAGTGGGGCTGTTTTTGGCAACGCTGATGCGGAAAATCGAAGGGAGGCTTTGCGCATGGAACAGAATGGACGCATAACCCCTGTCATTTCCATGAAGGATGTGGGAAAGATTTTTTATTCGGAACATAAAACCAATGAGGTGGTCAAAGGAGTCACTCTGGACGTGGCGGAAAATGAGTTTGTGGTCCTGTTCGGCCCCGGGCAGTGCGGAAAAACGACCATGATCAATCTGATCGCCGGGCTGGAACTTCCCACTTCAGGAGAAGTTTTCGTGGATGGGAAAAAGGTGACCGCTCCCGGCCCTGACAGAGGGGTGGTCTATCAGAGGACGGCTCTCTTTCCGTTCTGTACGGTGATGGGAAATGTGGAATTCGGCCCAAAGAGCAGAGGAATGGATAAAAAGGCCCGCCGAAAACATGCCGACTATTTCATTGACCTGGTGGGATTGAAGGGATTTGAGAACACGTATCCCAACCGCTTATCCGGCGGGATGCGCCAGCGCGTTGGCATCGCGCGTGCTTATGCCAATGATCCGAAAGTCATGCTGATGGATGAGCCCTTCGGACATCTGGACGCACAGACTCGGTATATGATGGAAGCGGAACTGGAAAAGATCTGGCAAAAGGAGAAGCGCACGGTTGTTTTTGTGACCAATAACAGTGAAGAGGCGGTTTATCTGGCGGACAGAATCATCATACTCACCAATACGCCCATGCATATCAGACAGGAAATCCGGGTGGATCTGAAAAGACCCCGCAAGTACAGTGATCCGGCTTTTTTGCAGATACGCCGGCAGATAGAACAAATCGGCGAGTCCACATTATAGGAGGAAAAGGGCGTGAATGAAAACGAAGTGAAGGTACAGGTTTCACACATGACCAAACGGTTTGGGGATCTGCTGGTGCTCGATGATATTTCCTTTCAGGTGAACAAAGGGGAATTTTTATGTGTGGTAGGCCCCACCGGATGCGGGAAAACCACATTTTTAAACTGTCTGACAAAGCTGAATGCTTATGAACTGACCGGAGGCGAGATTCTCATCAACGGGGAAGCCGTGGATCTGCAGAAACATAATGTGGCATATATTTTCCAGGAATATTCTTCCTTTCCATGGTATACTGTAGAAGAAAACATCGCTTACGGGCTGAAAATCAAGAAAAAATCCAGGGAAAAAATCCGGGAGGGCGTGGAGGAAATGCTGGAACTGGTGGGGCTTTCCGAATATCGGAATTATTATCCGGATCAGCTTTCCGCCAGCATGCTGCAGCGTGTTTCCATCGCCAGGGCGTTTGCGGTAAAGCCGGAGCTGCTTTTAATGGACGAGCCGTATGGACAGCTGGACAATGAGCTGCGCTATAAGCTGGAGGACGAACTGATCCGTCTGTGGCAGCGCACGGGAACCACGGTTATTTTCATCACTCATAATATTGAAGAAGCGGTTTATCTGAGCGAGAAGATTCTGGTGCTGACCAATAAACCCACCACGATTAAGAAGGAAATCATAAATGATCTGCCCCGCCCCCGGGATGTGACGGATCTTGATTTCAACAAACTCAGGGACGAAGTGACGGATCTGATCAAATGGTGGTAGGAGGACATGGGATGAAACGACCGAATATTTTACTGATTATGGCGGACCAGCTCCGTTATGACGCGCTGGGCTGCTACGGAAACACCCGGATTCATACGCCCAATATTGACAGTCTGGCGTTAAACGGCTGTGCTTTTGACAATCATTTTGTGCAGAATCCTGTCTGCTCGCCTTCCAGATGCAGCATACTGACCGGACGGTATCCCAAAAACCACGGTACCAGAGATAACGGGATCGCGCTGCGGGATTCGGAAATCACTTTGCCGGAGGTGCTTCATGAGAACGGTTATCTGACGGCGGCCATCGGGAAAATGCATTTGACCACACAGTTTCGGCCAAAGGAAAGAGAAGAGGAAGACTGGCCGGAGGACCGGTACGGATTTGAGGTGATCCACACGACCTGCGATACCAAGACGGGAGAATATCTGGACTGGCTGAAACGGGAAAGCCCCGTTGATTATGAAGAAGTGAAGATGCAGGGAGAGCGCAAGGCACGGGAGGACCGGGCTTCGGCGGCGGATAAGGATACTTCCGGACCGCCCCAGGTTTATCCTGGCAAGATAAATCCGAAATTCCATCAGTCCGCCTGGATTGCGGACCGGACCATAGACCTGATCCGGGAATCCGGGACAGAGCGCCCGTTTTTTGCCCTGTGCAGCTTTGTGGACCCCCATCATCCGTTCGATCCGCCAAAGGCCTATGCAGACCTGTATGATCCGGACACCCTGGATGCCCCGGTATACCGGGAAGGAGAGCTTTTGGACAAACCGCCTCATTTTATGAAACACCGGACGGGCCGTGGCTTTTCCAACGAAAAGTACGATTACAGGAAACTGTCCCTGCATCAGTGGGGGCAGGTGAAAGCTGCCTATTATGGCATGATCACTCTGGTGGATGAAAATGTGGGACGGATTCTGGAGGCGGTCAGGGAAAAAGGAATAGAGGACGATACCCTGGTGATCTTTACCAATGATCACGGAGAACTGATGGGAGATCACGGTCTTTTGTTTAAGGGCCCTTTTTTGTATGACTGTCTGATCAAAGCGCCTCTTCTCATAAAATGGCCCGGCGTCATTCCCAAAGGCGCGCGGTTTGGACAAATCACAGAGCATGTGGACCTGATGCCCACAATCCTGGAATATGCCGGCATCCGGACGCCATATGGGGTCCAGGGTATGTCCATGGCCACAGTGATGCGGGGGGATGCAGGAGCCGGCCGCAGGTACGCGCTGACGGAGTTTAAATGCTATGACTGGGGGCTGGATGTGAGATGTCTGACCGGAAAAGATTATAAGCTGACCTATTATGCAGGAGAGCGGTTCGGAGAGCTCTACGACCGGAATGCCGATCCGGAGGAATTTGTGAATCTCTGGGCGGACCCTGCCTGGCAGCAGGTGAAGCAGGAGCTGATCAGACAGCTGACGGACAGACTCATGGAAACGGAGGACACGCTTCCCGTCCGAACCGGGAAATATTGACCATGGAGTGAATAATTTGAAAAAAACAGCTGGAAGGAATCCCGTAGTAAAATGGAACAGTATTCGTATGATTGCCATGTCCCTGCTGATGGGCACCTGTATGATCGTAATCATGCTGATTGCGGGCGGCTCTTATATGGCGTACCGTTCCAGTCTGCTCAAAGTGATCGGAACCAACCGGTCTGATGTGCTCAGTCAGATCGCCGGCAGGGTGAAGACCTTCAAAAGCAACGCTTATACGATTTCCAACCTGTATTATAATGATGCAGGGGTTATTTCCCGTATGCAAAAACTGGATCGGGAGAATCAGCAGGATTTTTTTGACTATATGGATGAACTCACCCGGCAATATAAGGTTTCTTTTAATCAGATCAATCTGGATTATTACGTGGTATATCTTTCCAGGGACGGGATCGGATATTGTTCCGATGCCGTCCCTTCGGACTATGATTATATCAATCCCGAAATCCGGATCTGGTACAGGCAGCTGTATGCCGCCGGAGGTGAAATTGTGGATATCGCAAGCTATAAGGATAAGGCGCTTTCGGTCAATTCCTTTGTGGCGGCCCGCACAGTGCTGGATGAGAACGGCGGCATTTTAGGTTACCTTATGATCAATGTGAATGAACAGCAGATTTACAAGACCTATGCGGATGTGATTTCCCCCGGCAGCAATATTTATGTCACCGACAATGACGGCAATATCATCTCCAGCAATGTGAGCAAAATTGTGGGGTTCCACTATTTTAACATGAAAAATCTGGACCGGCTTTTCGGGGAGGAGGTGTATGCCATCGTACAGCTGCCTGGGGAGGAAGCGCTGTTTGGTAAGTATACGGATCAGGAATATGGCTTTACCGTATTTGAGGAAACACCGCTGGATCATTTGCTAAAACCCATCCGCGCCACCCGAAACAGAGTGGTGGTTCTGACTCTGTGCGTCACTCTTGTGGGAGCTTTTCTGGCCTGGATGTTCTCCGGAAAAATTGTGCGGCCGATTCTGAGACTGCGGGATTATGTGCTGCGGGTGGAAGAGGGGGATATGAACGCTGTGCCCATGATGAAAAGCTATGCGGAAATCAATACGTTAAGCGACGGCATCCGGCAGATGCTTTCCAGAATCCGGGAACTGATGGAAAGTGAAAAGAAAAAGGAAGAGCAGAAAAGAAGGATGCAGGCGGATCTTCTGCAGGCCCAGATCAATCCACATTTTATGTACAATACGCTTTTTTCCATTAAATGTGTGGTAAATATGGGAGAAAACAAGAAAGCGTCCAGGATGCTCTCCTCGTTTATCCAGCTTTTACGCAGTACGCTTTCCAACCCCGACAAGCTGGTTTCGATCCGAAGCCAGATGGATTCCGTGCAGCAGTATGCCGACCTGCAGCGTTTCCGCTATGGGGATCAGTTTGATGTGATTATCCAGTATGACGAGGCTGTTGCGGACTGCCTGCTCCCGGCCCTTTTGGTCCAGCCGCTGGTGGAAAATGCGATCGTACACGGCGGCGAGCGGTTCAAAGGATACGGTGTGATTGCCGTTTCGGTCCGGGAAAAAAACAGGAAGATCGTGATTGAGGTGGAGGATAACGGGATCGGCATGAGCCGGGAACAGATCGAAGCCGTCTTTCGTGAAAATGAGGGGGCGGACAAGCCCCATATCGGCATTAAAAATATTGATGACCGCATCCGGCTTTTATTCGGGCAGGAGTACAGTCTGCGCATCGAAAGCCAGCCGGAGGAAGGGACGAAGGCGATATTAACGCTTCCCGTGATCAGGAAACAGGAAGGAGGGGTGCCTGATGATCAAAGTGTTGGCAATAGATGATGAAGCGCCGATTCGTCAGTGGATCGCATTCTGCATATCCCGGTTTCCGGGGTTTACCTGCGCCACCGCAGCCAACGCCAGAGAAGGAATTGAGATATGGCGGGCCTTTCAGCCGGAGATCATCCTGTGTGACATAGAAATGCCGGGGATGGACGGCCTTGAAATGCTTCGCCAAATCCGCAGAGAAGACGCCTCTGTCTATATGGCGGTGCTCACCAGCCATGAAGATTTTGACTACGCCAGAACCGCGCTCAAAATAGGAACGGAAGAATATATTCTGAAAACGGAAATGACGGAGGAAAGCCTGTATGCCATCCTGGACAAAGCCAGAGAGACGGTAAAAAAACAAAAGGATATGGGGATCAGAACGCTGTCCTCCCGCATTCACTATCTGCAGGCGCTGACGTTAAAAAAAGGGGAGGAGACGATTCCTGTGCAGGAACTTGCCATGCAGGGAATTCTGCTGGAAAACAGACCTGTGATGGCGATGGATTTTTTCTGCGAAGATGTGCAGGTATTTGAACAAAACAGGAAGGAATGCTTTGCCGGTCTGCAGAATATCATTTCCTTTCCGCTGGGAAACGATCATCTGATCCTGATCGCCAACACCGGAAACCACAGCCGGATGACGGCAGCGCTTGCAGCGAGAGAGGCCGGGGATGCCGCCCGGAGGCAGGTCTGTATCTGCTGCGGCATCAGTGATGTGGAAAAAGATCCCGGCAGCCTGGTCCGGGCCATCCACACGGCGGTTTATCGCTGTTCCCTGCGTTTTTATGAACCAAAACAGAAGGTTTTTGAAAAACAGGAGGCAAAGGATATTTCCCTTCTGGAGGAAAATTTCCAGCTTTCATACATGAGGTTTTTGGTACGCCAGAATTTTCAGGAGGCGTACCGGAGTATGAGCGATTTCATGCAGGAGGCCGGGAAGGCATATCCGTCGGATATAGAAGCGCTGAAAAAGGGGCTGGCTTCCGCCCTGATTTCTTTTCTTCATTTTGCCAAAGACGTGTCGGAGGATGTGGATCATACGGCGCGCGTTGCGAAGGAGGAAATTCTTGCGGCAGCGTCCCTGGAACAGGTCAGAGCGATTATTGACGCGGCATTTGAACCGGCGGCAAAAAACGGGAACCAGCCGGCGGGGATGACTGCGCAGGTGCGGCGGGCCATCGTTTATATGGAGCAGCATTACGGAGAAAAGATATCGCTGGGAGAAAGCGCGGAGCTTGCAGGCTTTAGTCCGGAACATTTTTCCCGGATATTCAGCCGGGAAACGGGGGTGAACTATGTCACCTATCTGAATAATCTGCGGATGCGCCACGCGGTGGAACTTTTGGAAACGACGGATATGAAAGTATATGAAATTGCGGAAAAGGTCGGGTTCTCTTCTTTGAGTTACTTTTCCACCGCATTCAAGAAAAAATTCGGACAGAATCCCTATGAGTATCAGGTGAACTACCAGAGAGGGACGATAAAGGGAAAGCTGGTATGATGCGCAGAAGGCGGCAGGTATTTGCAAAATTCGACGGAATGGCTTATAATGCAGGAATAAGCGACAGGACAGGTTTTGCAGCCCGCAGAGCCGGGAGAAAGGGATGGGACTATGGAGTTTAAGGAAAGAAAAAGATGGTTGTTTTTTGGGCTTCCGTTCACGTTTACGGTCTACACGGTGAAGGAAGACATGATCACCATAGAGGAAGGCTTTTTAAACCGCAGGGAAAACGACTGCTATATGTACAAAGTACAGGATGTGGAGCTTATACGGTCCTTTGGAGAACGCATTTTCGGGTTAGGGACCGTGAAGTGTTACACGGGAGATACCACAAACCCGGAACTGTATCTGTGCCATATTAAAAATTCCAAGGCGATCAAAGATTTCGTGCTGGAGGCTTCGGAAACAGCGCGTCTGAAACGCCGCACCCTCAACATGCTGGATATCGGAGCGGGAGAGATGGCGGATCTGGATCCCGACGATATGTGAGAAGAAGGTTCTGTAAAAAAAATACGGTTTCTTTGCAATTTTACCCATTGCGGGCCGCTGGTTTCTGTTGTATAATTCTCCCGCTGACAAAGAGAAAAGGCGGAATTATACATGGAACTTGATATGACAAAGGGCAGCCCCTTTCGGCTGATTGTAAAGTTCATTATTCCCATCATTCTGGGGAATATTTTTCAGCAGCTTTACAATGTGATGGACACGGTGATCGTGGGCCAGTTTGTAGGGGTAAAGGCCCTGGCGGCGGTGGGCGCCACCGGAACCATATCCTTTTTGATTTTAGGATTTATGCAGGGACTGACCACCGGATTTACGGTGCTGACCTCCCAGCGTTTTGGCGCGGGGGATGTAGAAGGGGTGAAGAAAAGCGTCGGCAACGGCTATTTTCTTTCTATTCTCATGACCGTTGTGATGACGGCGGTGAGCGTGGCCGGGATGGACTGGCTTCTGCACGTGATGCAGACCCCGGAGGACATCTACGGGATGTCCAGGACTTATATTATCATCATTTGCTGGGGAATGGGCTTTAACATTCTTTATAACCTGCTTTCCAGCATGCTGCGGGCTGTGGGAAACAGCAAGGTGCCCCTTTATTTTCTGATCCTGGCGGCGGTCTTAAACGTGATTCTGGATCTTTTGTTCATCATTGTTTTCCATATGGGCGTGGCGGGGGCCGCCGTGGCCACCATCGCCTCTCAGGGGGTCAGCGGCCTCTTATGCCTGGTTTATATATGGAAGAAAGTGCCCCTCTTACAGATTAAGAAGAGACACTTTACGCCGGAAAAGTGGTGTATGAAAAATCAGATGTCCATCGGGATCCCCATGGCCCTGCAGTTTTCCATCACCGCCATCGGCGCGATCATGGTGCAGGCGGCGCTGAACATGCTGGGATCCGTAGTGGTGGCTGCCTATACGGTGGCCTGCAAGGTGGAACAGTTTGCCACCCAGGCGCTGGCTGCCATGGGAATGACCATGGCGACCTATTGTGCCCAGAACCGCGGCGTGGGCGATCTGGAACGGATCAAAAAAGGATCCAGGATCGCTTTCCGGATGTCTACGGTTTATTCGGTGGTGACTTTTGCAGTACTTTTGGCGGTGCTGCCCTGGGTGGTGCATCTGTTCATCACCGGAGATATGACGGAAGTATTAGCCTATGTGAGAACCTATATTATGATCTGCGGCGTGTTCTTCACACCGCTGGGCATGATTTTCATTTACCGCAATGTGATGCAGGGATGCGGCTTCGGGTTTTTGCCTATGATGGGCGGCGTGGTGGAGCTTGTGTGCCGGGCGGTAGTGGCAGTCATTGCGGCCCACTTCATGAGTTATGAGGGCGTCTGCAGCGCCAATGCCAGCGCCTGGTGCCTGACGGGCATCTTCCTATGGATCGCCTACCGCTTTACCATGAAGAAAATGGAACAAAACAGCGCCAATGCATAACAGTCCGGGATAAACCGAACCGGAGGACTGCATTTTGCGTGACACCCGTCTGCCGTTCTACGGAAAGATAAAATTACGAAACGAAAACAACCGCTCTACCGGCCCAGACACACCATTTTTCTGGTGCCTGGTCGATAGAGCGGTTGTTTTTTATTCCTGATGATCGAAAGCTTACAGCTTTAAGATATGTTTTTTTTCTTATCCACGATCCGCCGCCCGCCAAGCTCCATCGGAGCCACCGGCAGCGCACGGCCACACGCCTCTGTAAGGGCCGTTATAAATGCGCCGGCATTTGGGCTGCGTTTTGTGCAGCCCTACGTGCCGCTGCGCATTTATCCGAGCGCAAGCGTGCCCTCTAAGAGGCGTGCTGCCGGGCGCTGTCTGCGGGCTGCCGGTGATTCCGATGGGGCCCTGCCGGACCGCGAATCGTCTTATACCACGTTTTTAAACTGGCTCATGTACAGATTGTAGTAGAATCCTTTCTTTGCCAGAAGCTGTGCGGCATTTCCTTCCTCGATGATGCGGCCGTCGTCTATGACGAAAATGCGGTCCGCTTTCTGGATTGTGGAAAGGCGGTGGGCGATGACAAAGGAAGTCCGCCCTTTCAACAGCTTTTCGATGCCCTCCTGTACCAGGATTTCCGTATTCGTATCGATACTGCTGGTAGCTTCGTCCAAAATCAGGATCCGGGGATCGGATACCATGGTGCGGGCAAACGCCAGCAGCTGTTTCTGACCGATGGACAGTCCGCCGCCCCGTTCCGAAAGTTCGGTATCATAGCCTTTGTCAAGTTTCATGATGAAATCATGGGCATTGACCGCCTTTGCCGCCGCGATGATCTCTTCGTCGGTAGCGTTTAATTTTCCGTACCGGATATTGTCCTTGATGGTGCCGGAGAACAGGAAATTGTCCTGGGTCATGACACCCATCTGTTGCCGGAGGCTTTCGATGGAAACTTTCTTCAAATCATAGTTATCAATGAAAATATGCCCTTCCTGAATGTCGTAAAAGCGGCTGATCAGGTTGACGATGGTGGTTTTCCCGGCGCCGGTAGGACCTACCAGAGCGATGGTTTCGCCCGGCTTGATGGTGAAGTTCACATGGTTTAGCACCTTTGTCTGTCCGTCATAAGAGAAGGAGACATCGTCAAAGGTGACGCTGCCTTCAATGGGAGGCAGGGGAGTGACATCCGCTTCATCGGTGATCTGGGATTTGGTGTCCAGGATTTCAAAAATACGTTCCGCTCCGGCGATGTTGGTGATGATCTGGTTGTAAAAGTTGCTCAGATTCATGATCGGGTGCCAGAACATGGAAATATAGGAGCCGAAGGCGATCAGCATCCCCACGGAAACCCGGTCCGTGCCCAGTATAACAATACCTGTAAAATACAGGGAAATGGTTCCCAGCCCCCAGCAGAAGTCGATGACCGAGCCGAAAGCGTCATTTAAACGGACGGCGTCGATGAAGGAATTCTTATGTTCATCAGTCAGCTGGCGGAAGGTATTCCTGGTTTCATTTTCCGCGGAAAAACTCTGGATGATGCGGATGCCGGAAAGGTCCTCATGCACGAAGGCATTTAAGTTGGAGGACTTTTTCCGGAAAATCTGCCAGCGTTTGTGGGAGTATACCTGGATGAACCAGATACACACGGCCATCAGCGGCAGGCTGATCAGGGAAGCGGCCGCAAGGGCTGCATTCTTCGCAAACATGATGGCCACCACCGCACAGATCGTAAAAAAGTCGGGGATCAGTGTGGTGACACAGTTGCCCAGCACATCCTTTAAGGAATTGATATCGCCGATGATGCGGGCCAGGATCTTTCCGGTAGGACGGCTGTCAAAAAAGTTAAAATCCAGGGTCTGGATATGGGTGTAAAGCTGCTGGCGGATGGTCACCAGCACGTTATTGCACAGTTTTGCCATGATCCACATGCGCAGTTTCACACTTAAAATCATGAGCACATTCAATATCACCGCAAATCCGATCAGTTTGAAAAGCCCGGGAAAATCACCGATGGAAATATGCTTATCAATGGCGGATTCCATGATCAGCGGATTTAAAAGGCTGACGAGCACACAGAAAGCCATGATGGCCAGCACGCCCAGAATCTGCCGTTTATAGGCCAGCAGATAGGAAAAAAGCCGCAAAAGTGTTTTTGTTTTGCCAACCTCAACATTGGTTTCATCATCTTTATAAGAATTGTAAGCCATTTTACATCACCTCCTTTTGATCCTGTACAAGCCAGGATCCGTACTGGGCCTGCCAGGTCTTGTAGTAAAGCCCTTTTTGCGCCATCAGCCCGTCATGGGTGCCCCGCTCTGCCACATGGCCGTCCTCTAAAACGATGATTTCATCGGCATGACGAACAGCGCTGATGCGGTGGGCAATAATGATTTTGGTCGTATCTTTTAAGTCTTTTAACGTCTGCTGGATGGCAAATTCGGTTTCCATATCCAGCGCGCTGGTGGAGTCGTCCAACACCAGAATGGGCGTATGTTTGGCCAGCGCCCTGGCGATGCTGATGCGCTGTTTCTGGCCGCCGGAAAGGCCCACGCCGCGTTCCCCGATGACGGTGTCATACTGTTCTTCCAGGCGGTCGATAAATTCCGAAGCCTGTGCATTTTGGGAAGCGATGCGCACTTCCTGTGAAGAAACCTCCCCTTTTTTGCCCAGCACCACGTTTTCGTGGATGGTGTCGGAAAAGAGGAAAACATCCTGCATGACCATGGAAATGCTGCTGCGCAGCTGTTTTAAGGAAAGTTCCTTTATCGGTACCCCGTCTAAGGAAATGCTTCCGTCCGTAGCGTCGTAGAGGCGCTGGAGAAGCTGAATGATGGAAGTCTTGCCGCTTCCTGTAGCGCCCATGATGCCGATGGTATTCCCGGCTTTTACATGGAAGCTGATATCGCTTAAGATTTCATGCATATCCGCTTTGTGGAAGGATACATGGTCAAACCGGATATCACCGTGAACTTGGGGAAGAACCACAGGCGTTTCCGGATCTGTGATCACCGGCTTTTCCGCATAAATACGCTTTATCTTGCGATAACTTCCCACTGCGGAAGAGAAGTCGTTGGAAAGCCATCCCAGCATTTCCATAGGCCAGACGATATTGGTGGAATATTCCACGAAAGCGCCAAGGCCGCCCAGTGTCAGTTCTCCCTGCATGAACAGATAACCACCGAATAAAAGAACCAGCAGAGGCAGAAGTTTTCCGATCAGGGAAAAGTAAGGCGAATAACGGATGAACACTTTGGACTGCTTCATGTTCAGGTCACAGTAACGCTGGTTGTGGGAAAGAAATTTTTTGATTTCAAATTTTTCCCGGGCGAAGGCTTTTACGGTGCGTACCCCGGCCAGATTTTCTTCCGCCACGGTGTTGAGCTTCGCGTTTTCTTCGCTGATCTCTTCATAGATCTGCCCCAGCTTTCCTTCCATGGCAAGGGCCATGATGCCGCAGATGATCATGCAGCAGGTGGGCAGGATCGCCAGCTTCCAGCTCAAAGAGTACATGCAGAACAGGATTACCGTCACATGGAAGACCACTTCCAGAATGAGCATGCTCACATAGCCCAGAGCGTTCCAGATGCGGTCCACGTCGTCCTTCACCCGGGCCATCAGTTCGCCGGTGCCCGTGCGGTCAAAAAATTCCGCGCTCAGCGACTGTATGTAAGAAAACAGGTCGCGCCGCATATCGGTGCCGATATTGGCGGAAATTTTGTCGAAAGTGTATTCCTTGGTATACTGGAAAATACAACGGCCCAGGCCTACCAGGAAAATGCCGCCCAGCAGGTATTTCAGCTTTCCCAGCTGTCCGCCCACGATGACATCGTCGATGATGTGCCTGGTCAGCTGCGGTGAGAGCAGGTCCAGGGAAACAGCGATGATCATGGACAGGCAGGCGAAGGTGTAGCCGGCCACATGCTGCTTCAAATAGTACGATAGTTTTTTCATAAATAAAGTCCCCCTTTTAGGAAAATAAAAAAGACCGGAGAAAAAGTTCCCACGGCCTGATTTGTCTGTATACGCTTTCCTGACAGAAATGCTGCCCGGCAGAGGACAGATTCTGCTTAAAAAGCCGGATGATGACAAAATAAGCCGCAGCATGTGACTGCTGCGGCATCATAAACAATTCCTTGGCGTCAGGTGCAGAACACACCCGTCACTTCGCAATACCGGAGGCAATCACTTGGTTGGTCTTAACAGTACTCATATCGTTCAATCTGATCTTATTGATCTTAGCTGCGAACCATAACATAGTTTCTACCTCCTTTTCTTGCTTTTTTGTTTCGCGTAAGTCTACCTTACCACTTGAAAGGTGGACTGTCAATCCCTGAAAAATCTTTTTTTTAATGACTATAATGACAGAACGCCCAGATGTTCCAGCAGTATTTTCACACCCATCAAAATCAGCACTGCGCCTCCCGCAAATTCCGCCCGGGTTTTGTTTCGGGAGCCGATCACATTTCCGGCCTTTAAACCCACTGCGGAAAAAAGGAAGGTGATGATTCCGATGAAGCTGACCGCAGGCACGATGGATACTTTTAAAAAGGCGAGGGTGACGCCCACCGCCAGCGCGTCGATGCTGGTGGCAACCGCCAGAGGGAACATGGTCTTTGCGTCAAAAGCAGTGTCGCAGCCGCTGCATTCCTCCTCTTTGGACAGCGATTCCCGGATCATATTGGCGCCGATGAGGGACAGAAGCACAAAAGCGATCCAGTGATCGATCCGGGTGATCAGGGAAGAAAAGGAAACGCCCAGCAGATAGCCGGCCAGAGGCATGGCGGCCTGGAAGCCCCCAAACCACAGCCCTGTAACAACGGCCTGACGTCCGGTAGCCCGTCCGGCGGACAACCCTTTACAAATGGATACGGCAAAGGCGTCCATGGACAGCCCCACGGCAATGATGAATAGTTCCCATAAACTCATGATGATTCTCCTCTTCTTATGTATAATCCTTATCGATATTGATGACACTGAAATAGTTGGGATTCAAAAGCTTTACTTTTCTTTCGATAAAAGTCCGGATCTGGGCGTCGCTCATTTTAAAATGGTAGGGTACCAGTACATCGAAAATGATATTGGTGTGGGTGGGCCCTTTTACCACCCGGAAATCATGTATGCCTGCGGAAGCATCCATTTCCTTCACCACACCGATCATCAGTTCCTTTAACTGCGCCACTTCGTCATCGTCCGTAACCACGGGATCCATATGGATGACCGCGCTGCAGTGCAGCTCCTTTTGCAGCTGGCGCTCGATGTTGTCGATGGTATCATGCAGCTCCAGAATGTTTCCGGAAGCCGAAACTTCCGCGTGGAGAGAAATCATGATCCGGCCCGGCCCGTAATTGTGCACGATCAGATCGTGGATGCCCAGAATGTCAGGGTGGGAAAGCACCAGATTTTCAATATGGGCAACAAACTCTTTTTCCGGCGGCTGTCCCAGCAAAGGATTGATGGTGTCACGGGCGGCGGATATGCCCGCATAGCAGATGAAGATCCCCACCACAATACCGCACCAGCCGTCGATGTGGAGACCGGTGAAATGTTCCGTCAGCGTGGCCGCCAGCACGGCCGTGGTGGCCAGGGTATCGCTCAGAGAGTCCGTGGCGGTGGCCATCATGGCAGCGCTGCCGATTTTTTGGGCGATGCCCTTATTGTAGAGGTGCATATACAGCTTTACCAGGATGGAAACTACCAGGATGCCGATTACCACAGGGTTAAAGGTCAGCTCCTCCGGATGCAGGATTTTCCGGAAGGAAGATTTAATCAGTTCCACGGCCATGATCAGGATGATGCCGGAAACGATCAGCCCCGCAAGATATTCGATGCGTCCGTGGCCGAAAGGATGATCCGGGTCCGGTTCCTGGCCGCTCATTTTAAAACCGATCAGGGTGATGATGGAAGAGCCCGCATCCGAAAGGTTGTTGAAAGCGTCCGCGGTGATGGCGATGGAATGGCTCAAAATGCCGGCAGCGGCTTTGCCCGCGAATAAAAGCAGGTTAAAAAAAATGCCTGCGGCGCCCGTGAGCACACCGTAGGCCTGTCTTACCTCCGGCTTGTCCGTATCCAGATAATCCCTGATGAATATTTTTGCAAGTAATGTTACCATGATGCGATAACCTCCTCTGATGGCATACGTCCTTAGGGTTTCCTTAGATTGTAGCATTTTTGCGGGAAAAAGCAAGACCTGACTATTGCGCACCGGGGAGAAAACGTGTATAATTCGTGATGGTATCCTCAGTGTACAAGGGGGTACACTGAGGGTTAGAACAGTACAGAAAGAATAAGGAGATGGATTATGAGCAAAAAACCCGTTGTTTTGATGATCCTTGACGGCTACGGCCTCAATGATAAGAAAGATCATAATGCCGTTGCAGAGGCAAAGACCCCTGTGATTGACGAGCTGATGAGCAAATATCCCTTTGTAAAAGGAAATGCCAGCGGAATGGCAGTAGGCCTTCCGGAAGGACAGATGGGCAATTCCGAGGTCGGGCACCTGAACATGGGCGCAGGCCGTATCGTATATCAGGAACTGACAAGAATTACAAAGGAGATCCAGGACGGAACCTTTTTTGAAAATCCGGCGCTTCTGGATGCGGTGAATAACTGCAGGAAGAACAATTCCGCCCTGCATTTATACGGCCTGCTTTCCGATGGCGGCGTGCACAGCCACAATACCCATGTTTACGGCCTTCTGGAGCTGGCAAAGAGAAACGGCCTGGAAAAAGTTTATGTACATTGTTTCCTGGATGGCCGTGACACCCCTCCCGCAAGCGGCAAGGGATATGTGGAACAGCTGGAAGAGAAGATGAAAGAAATCGGCGTGGGTAAAGTCGCATCCGTGATGGGCCGTTATTATGCCATGGACAGAGACAATAACTACGACAGAGTGGAATATGCCTATAAAGCGCTGACAAAGGGCGAAGGTCTTACTGCTGACAGCGCACCTGCCGGCATCCAGGCTTCCTATGACAGACAGGAAACCGATGAATTTGTAAAACCCACCGTGGTGACGGAAAACGGCGCTCCCGTGGCAACCATCCAGGACGGCGATTCCATCATTTTCTTCAACTTCCGCCCCGACCGCGCAAGGGAAATCACCCGCGCGTTCTGTGATGACGACTTTAAGGGATTTGCGAGGGAAAAGAGACTGGATGTGGTATATGTATGCTTCTCCGATTACGATCCCACCATCCCGAATAAGGAAGTGGCATTCCACAAGATCGCTGTTACCAATACCTTCGGCCAGTGGCTGGCGGCAAACGGCATGAAACAGGCCCGCATTGCGGAAACCGAGAAATATGCCCATGTCACCTTCTTCTTTAACGGCGGCGTGGAAGAGCCTAACGAGGGTGAGGACCGTATTCTGGTCAACTCCCCCAAGGATGTTGCAACCTATGACTTAAAGCCCCAGATGAGCGCATATGAAGTCTGTGACAAGCTGGTGGAAGCGATCAAATCCGATAAATATGACGTGATCATCATCAATTTCGCAAACCCCGACATGGTAGGCCATACCGGCGTGGAAGAGGCTGCCATCAAAGCGGTGGAAGCGGTTGACGAATGTGTGGGCAGAGCGGTTGCCGCCATCAAGGAAGTGGACGGCGTGCTGTTCATCTGCGCAGACCACGGCAATGCGGAGCAGCTGGTGGATTACGAAACAGGCGCTCCCTTCACCGCGCACACTACCAATCCGGTTCCCTTCATTCTGGTAAACTTTGAAGAAGGCTGCGGACTGAGAGAAGGCGGCTGTCTGGCAGACATTGTTCCGACTCTGATCGAAATCATGGGGAAAGAACAGCCTGTAGAAATGACAGGCAAATCCCTGCTGATCAAAAAATAAATGTAGTGACGAAAGAAAACAGCCCGGCTGACGGAAGTAAAGTTACTTGCCTGTCAGCCGGGCAGTTTTCAATTTGTTCAGAGAAATTCGTTGGCCTCTATATCGGAGAAAATCCACAGTGTTTCCTTCTCATTGCCCGGATAATGATTGAAACATAAAATTCGTAATCGCACATGGCTGCCGTCCTTTTTTTTGTAAGTAAAACCGGGAATATCCTCCCCGTTCAACAGGTTTTCCAGATAGCCATAATCGCAGAATTGTTGAAAAAGTCCTGTATATTCCTGTTCTACCATCTGTTCCGCGTACATAAGAAGCGCTATACTGAATCGGCCGCCCGATTCTTCCAGCATATGACTGAAATAATCAGGGATAAACAGCTGGCGCAGGGTGTCGGTTTCCAGATTCACGAAGTATACGCCTTTGAACACGGGAGCAAATACACTCAGAAAACGATCGGCGTCCTTCTTTTCTGACAGGATCCGTTCCATACGCCGGTTCAGATCCCGACGCTGACGAATGCCACCCCGGGAAGCATAAAAATCTTTTTTGTATTGCTGCATCTTCTCTTCCGCTTTTTGGATAATGTCCGTTATATTAATCTCGATGTCACGCCATTCCAGACCCACCGAAAGCGAATACCCGGCATGTTCAACCTGTCCGCAGATCGTATCCAGACGCTGTTCCACGGTCTGGCGGTCTATATTGCGGCAGAGAATGACGAATTCATCTCCTCCGATCCGGAATGTTTCCCTGGACCGGAAATTTTTCCGGAGAATATACGCAACGGTCTTTAACATGCTATCCCCCGCCTGATGCCCCAGATGGTTATTGATCTCGTGAAGCCCATTCACATCAATATAAATGCAGGCAAAGCTAACACAATCGAAAAGCTCCGGGTCCTGGAGCATTTTTTTATAGCTGTTTCTGTTCTGGAGGCCGGTCATGACATCTAAAAGCGCTTCTTTGCTTAATGCCATTTTTTCCGATTCAACTTGTCGGTATTGTCTGCGCAGGAGAATTTCATTTCTCTTCGCCTGTATCTTGGAAGTATACAGACTGACGGAAACAGCGATGGCGGCCAGCGAAAGAAACAGGCTGTTCATTAGATTGTTAAAACGCTGGTCCAGTCCGGACGGATTCGGGAAGTACGGAAGCAACGCGTTAAGTACAACCACGCTGGTTAAAAACAACAGTACAGATTTCCACGGCTTCATCAGACATATGATTGCTACCAGCAGTATCACATAGGTATAAACCGTCAGCCCGTTTCCTCCCAGCTGGTCGTTTAATGTAACGGCGATTCCCCAAAATGCAAACAAAACCATATAAGTATGTTCGATTATGAAATATTGGTGGGCAGTCTTTTCTTTGTTTCTGTCAACCCAATGTTCTGCCAGAATCGTACAAAGAGATATTGCAATCAGGATCAGGTACATAATGAAATAGGCCGTTCTGCGTGGTTTTAAAAACGGACCTCCCGGTCTTAGGGAAATGGATACCAGCATGACCAGCTCAAACGCGATGATAAACAGGTAAAAAATGAAATCTCTTTTTTTAACCTCCTGATGCAGGGCACATAATATTTCTTCATACTCCTCTGGTTCTGTTCCAAAACCCATCAATGATTTTATTCTGTTCCAGACCGCTTCCCGCATCCCGTTCAACCCCGTTCTTATTTATTTTGTCTTTCCATTAAATTTATAAAGACCTTTTCAATCAAAAGAAAAACATTATTTGTTATCATAATAGCATTAATGACGTGGGATGTCATCAACACTTTGATAAAATCCCGGCAAGACATGCTCCGAAAATGGTCAGGAAATGTTTCCCAAATCGGGTTTAAAAGTCTTGACAGCAGTTCTTGCCTTATATATAATAAGTGTATTAACATAATTAGTACACTTAAAACGGCGATATCATTACTGCAAACCGGATGAACCCATTCAAATGCTGACTTTTAGGTACGCACTGCCATACGCCCTCTCACAGGCCCTTACAGGGATCCGCTGTCCGTATCCTGCCCGGGTCTGTGGAGAGGGCGTATGGCAGTGCGGAGCGGGAAATGGCGTTTGAATGCGTTCATTCGGTAACGGCGAAAGGAGAAGTATGATCATACTGGATTACCGGGATACCAGGCCCCTGTATGAACAGATTGTGGACAAATTTCAGAATCTGATCTTAAAAGGGGTGCTGGAGCCAAACAGCAGGATGCCCTCTGTCAGAAGCCTGGCGGTGGAGCTTTCCATCAATCCCAACACCATCCAGCGCGCTTACAGCGAACTGGAGCGGACCGGATTCATCTATACGGTAAAGGGCCGCGGGAACTTTGTGGCATATGACGACAGCTTAAAGGAAGTCAGAAAAAAGGAAATATTCGAACGGCTGGACGCCATAAAGGACGAAGCGCTGGAGCTGGGCATGACAAGGCGGGAGCTGTGTGACAGGATACTTGGAGGAGGAGAACATGATTGAATTAAAGGGCCTGACCAAATCTTTCGGGAAAGTGGAAGCCGTCAAAGATGTCAGTGTGATCATTAAGGAAGGCGCTGTTTTCGGGTTGATCGGCACAAACGGCGCAGGGAAGAGCACAGTGCTGCGCCTGATGGCGGGAGTGCTGTGTCCGGACAGCGGACTGGCGCTGGTGGACAATATGCAGGTGTACGATAACATGCATGCCAAAGCGCGGCTATTCTTTATTGCGGACGAACCTTATTTTTTTGCAAACGCTGCGCCCCGGGATATGGAACGGTATTACAGCAGCGTTTACCGGGATTTTGACCGGGAGCGGTTTTATCTTTATCTGACGAAATTCGGACTGGACGGACGGCGGAAAATCAATACTTTTTCCAAGGGAATGAAAAAACAGCTGGCCATCATCACAGGGCTCTGTGCACAGACCAAATATCTGTTCTGCGACGAAACCTTTGACGGCCTGGATCCGGTCATGCGCCAGGGTGTGAAGAGTATTTTTGCAAAGGAGATGGAGGAAAGGGACTTTACCCCCATCATCGCATCCCATAACCTGCGGGAACTGGAGGACATCTGTGACCATGTGGGGCTGCTGCACCAGGGCGGCGTGCTGCTTTCCAGGGACCTGGAGGAGATGAAATGCAATATTCAAAAGGTGCAGTGTGTATTCTCTTCCGATGAGGAGGAAGAACGCCTGTTAAAGCAGCTCACAATTGTAAAATGCGAAAGACGGGGGTCTTTGCGGACCCTGACGGTGAGAGGAACCAGAGAAGAACTGATCGCCATGTTTGCGGCTTCCGACTGCCTGTTTCATGAGGTGCTGCCGCTATCTTTGGAGGAAATCTTTATCAGCGAGACGGAGGTGAAGGGCTATGACATCAAAAAACTTATATTGGGCTAAATGGAAAGAGAATACAAAACGGCGGGCCTGGACCTTCGTGCTCTGCTTTGGGGTGCTGTTTTTACTCTATCCGGTCTTTAATATCATTTTTTTGTCCGACAGAAAGGGAGAAATCGCAAAGATGGCAGCGGATGGCGCTTCAGCGGCACAGCTGGCGCTGCAGCAGGGCTATATCAAAAACGAGTTTGCATCCAACATCGGTTTTTCGCCGTTATTCGTGCTGGCGGCGGCTTTGTTTGCGATTTTGTTTGCGGTGCAGGGATTTTCTTTTTTATACAGCAGACAGAAAATGGATTTATATATGAGCGTACCGGTTTGCGGGACGAAACGGTTTTTTCTGATCTGGGCCAACGGCATTCTGGTCTTTGGAGCGGCGTATCTGATCAACCTGGCGCTGAGCTGGGGACTGGGCGCTGCCTATCGCGTTTTGGACGCTGCCATGCTGGCGCATTCCATTCTGGCCTTTGTGGTCAATATGCTGGCCTATACCGCCATCTATCAGGTGGCGCTGCTTGCGGTGATGCTGACAGGAAATGTGCTCACAGCCCTTTTGGGGTGTACGGTGCTGTTTGCTTATGAATATGCGGTCCGGTTCACTTACAGCCAGCTGAAAAGTGCTTTTTTTTACAGCTATTGCGGGGCGGATGACAGACTTTTATGGCAGCGTCCCTGGATTTCCCCTTTTACCGGTTTCCTTTTGTTTACAGAGGGGACATGGTATAAAGACGGAAAGCTGTACGGAGCAAAAGGCATTCCCGGCTGGGGCGCGCCGCTCATGGAGGAAATCGGGTTTCTGGCGCTGGTGGCAGCGGTGACGGGCCTGGCAGTTTTTTATCTGTTCCGGAAAAGAAAGACGGAAAGTTATCACCAGGCCATCGCCTTTCCCAAACTAAAGCCGGTGCTGGAATTTTTCCTTCTCATTCCGTTTTCGCTGACAGTGGGAATGCTGGTGAGCGGGGCTGCAAATGACCGGAACTTTTTCCTGTTTGCGGGAACGCTTTTGGGCGCGCTGGCGGGGCATTGGATCATCCAGCTCATTTATGAGAGAGAGTTAAAAGCGCTTTTGGGGAAAAAGGCGCTGGCGGCAGTCTGCATAGCGGTTTCCATGCTCATCTTATGTCTCTTCCGGTTTGAACTGACCGGCTTTGACCGGTTCCTTCCCCAAAAAGAGCAGGTGGCGGCTGTGAGTGTGTCGCTGGAAAATGACTATGGCAATTTTGGAAGATATACGGTTCCTTTCTTCTCGGGCTATCAGAAACCGGCGGTGGATGACATTCTGGAAAATATGAATTCCACCGACGAAAAAACCATTGAAGCAGTGCTTTCCCTGGCACAAAAATGGCAGGAGGCAGGGCTGCCTGAAATGGACGACACAAGAGGAAGCGCGGTGGATGTCCGGCAGTCTGTGGATATGGAGGATAGCCGGATATGGGTAGTCCGCTATACGTTAGACAGCGGGAGAAAAGTCTACCGCCGGTTTTATGTGACGGAAGATACCGGGGCACAGGAACTGGAAACCATCATGCAGGACATGGCTTATAAACACATCCGTTATCAGCTCTATGAAGAAGCCTTCAAAGAAGCGGTCTCCCAAATGAAGATCACCTGGTATGACGGCTTGCAGGAGGTTTTTTATACGGGAGACAGAGAAAGGCTGCTGGAAGCTTTGCGGCAGGATTTTGATGGCTATGGCTATGACCTGCTTTCCGAAAACCTTCCCTGGGGCGGCCTTAAATTTGAACTTTCCCAGTCCAAAGAAGGAAGCCGGCTGGTATGGAACTATCCGGTTTACGGGAAGTTTGCAAATACCATTGCTGTTTTGGGGGAAAATGAAATTGAAGTCCGAAAAACGGAAAATCTGATTGCGCCGGAGGACGTGGCAGCCATTACGGTACGGTATTATTATTATGACGACAACAGGCAGGACGAACTGTTTGAGGCAGGAGAGATCAAAGATCAGATCATCCAGTGTACCTTTGAAGAGAAAGAGGAGATCGGAGCGCTTCTGGCAGCGCTGTATCCCGAGACACTGACGGAGATCGCCGGGGAAGAGGCGCGCTATGTGGACCGGAATACCCGGATCAGCGTCACGCTGACACTGACGGCGGAAGCTTTGAAAAACCATGTTTTTGTTCCGGATTTTTTCTTCCTGAAAGGCAAAGAGCCGGATTTTCTGGAAAAAAGGATAAAAGAAGCGGCAGTCTATGGATAACCGGCTGTAAAAGGCGTATACTTTAAGATGTAAGAATAAAGGATGGAAAAAGCGGGAGTGGGAACACTTCCGTTTTTTCGAATCAGGGAAAGAGAGGTAGCGAAGATGAATGTAGTATTGCCGGTAAAAGAAGTACATGCCAGAGAAATTTTGGATTCCAGGGGAAATCCTACGCTGGAAGCGGAGGTTGTGGTACAAAATTCTGTTACGGGGGAACTGGCCTGCGGCCGGGCCAGCGTTCCTTCCGGGGCGTCCACAGGCCAGTTTGAAGCGGTGGAACTCAGAGACGGGGAACCCCGTTATTTCGGACTGGGCGTGCGAAAAGCGGTGGCCAACGTAAACACGAAAATAAAGGATGTGCTGTTGGGAAAGGATGCCTCCTGTCAGCGCTATATCGACGAGCTGATTATCGGCTGTGACGGCACCCAGAATAAGGAAAACCTGGGGGCAAACGCCTGCCTTGGCGTTTCCATGGCGACGGCAAGGGCAGCGGCGGAAGCGCTTCATCTGCCCCTGTTCCAATATCTGGGCGGCATCCACACGGTGGAAATGCCCATCCCCATGATGAACATTTTAAACGGCGGCAAACATGCGGATAATACGGTGGATCTGCAGGAATTCATGATTGCGCCCATGCAGGCGGAGAGTTTTGCGGAGGGCCTCAGGATCTGTGCGGAAATTTATCATAATCTGAAAGGAATCTGCAAGGAGAAGGGTCTTTCCACAGGCGTGGGGGATGAAGGCGGCTTTGCGCCCGATCTGCCGGATGCCAAAAGCGTGCTTTCTCTGATTGTGGAAGCGGTTAAAAAGAGCGGCCTTACGCCGGGGCATGATATCAAAATCGCCATCGATGCCGCGGCCAGCGAGCTGTATGATAAAAAGGCGGGATGCTATTATTTCCCCGGAGAAAGCAAAATGAAGGGACAGCAGATTTTCCGCAATACCGATGACATGATTTCCTATTATGAAGAGCTGGCAGAAGAATTCCCGCTGTTTTCCCTGGAGGACGGTCTGGATGAAGAGGACTGGGACGGCTGGCAGAAAATGACCCAGCGGCTGGGGAATAAACTGCAGCTGGTGGGAGATGATCTTTTTGTGACCAATGTGAAACGTCTTTCGGCCGGAATCAAACTTCATGCCGGAAATGCCATTTTGGTCAAGGTAAATCAGATCGGTACGCTCACAGAAGCGTTTGCGGCCGTCCGGCTGGCGAAAGAAAACGGATTTAAAACCATCATTTCCCACCGTTCCGGAGAAACGGAAGATGCGATGATCGCAGACATCGCTGTGGCGGTGAACGCCGGACAGATCAAGACCGGAGCTCCCTGCAGGATGGACCGGGTGGCGAAGTATAATCGTCTGCTGCGGATCGAAGAGCAATTGTTTAAAAACTGATTGTGAATTTTCCCGAAATCATGTATACTCAAAAATGTAGGAATGTTTATTTTTGTATTTGCGGGGAGATGACTTTATACAATGGAAATGAGTAAAGGGAAGGCCGCGGTTGACAGATTTTACGACGCCTTATCCAGGAGTACGGATGATTATGTTTATATCGGGGATTTAAAGACAGGAACCTTCCGTTATCCGAAGCAGATGGTGGAAGAATTCGGGCTTCCCGGGGAAATCGTGGAACATGCCGCCGAGTTTTGGCTGGATCTGATCCATGAAAGGGACCGGGAGGCCTTTTTAAAGGCAAACAGGGAAGTGGCAGACGGTACCGTATATACCCACAATGTGGAATACCGCGCCCGGAATGTGCAGGGCAAGTGGGTCTGGCTGCGCTGCAGGGGGCGGGTGGAACCGGATCAGGACGGCAACATGACCGTTTTTGCCGGGGTGATTATGAATATGTCCCAATATGCCAGAACGGACCATGTGACCGGGCTTTTGAACCGGTTTGAAGCGGAAAAGAAAATCAACCAGGTGATCGGGGCCTCAGACAGTCATCCTGCGGGAATCTTGATTCTGGGGTTTGATGATTTCCGTTTTATCAATGATTTATATGACAGGGCGTTTGGAGACGATGTGCTGCGCTGCACCGCCAGACAGATCGAATCCAGACTGCCGGACTGCGCCCAGCTTTACCGCTTTGACGGCGATGAGTATGCGGTTTTGTTCCGGGATGCCGGACAGGATGAAATATTTGAATTTTACCACAGCATTCAGGAGTGCTTAAAGGAGCCCAGGCAACTGGACGGCAGACGCTGCCGGATCACCTTATCCGGCGGCTGTGCACTGTATCCAAGGGATGGAAGGGAATATCTGGATCTGATCAAAAAAGCGGTTTATTCCCTGGAATATGCCAAGAAGCAGGGAAAGAACAGAATCATCTTTTTTTCCAGAGAGGTCATGGCGGGCAGAGAACGAAGCCTGGAACTGGCGGACATTCTTCAAACCAGCATGGAAAATGATTTTCAGGGATTTGAAATGCACTATCAGCCGTTATGGGATGCCCAGGAAGAACGGATCATCGGGGCGGAGGCCTTATGCCGCTTTACCTGTGAGAAGCTGGGGAAAATTTCCCCGCTGGAATTCATTCCCATGCTGGAAGAAACGGGCATGATCAGCAGGGTGGGACAGTGGATTTTTGAAACGGCCGTATGCGCTGCAAAAGGAT
This sequence comes from uncultured Lachnospiraceae bacterium, assembly GCA_902476265.1. Lineage (GTDB taxonomy): Bacteria > Bacillota > Clostridia > Lachnospirales > Lachnospiraceae > Gallintestinimicrobium. Next base: position 36,467 of record CABSCP010000015.1, on the reverse strand, counting down.
TTTCCCAAAAGATTCCGGATTTTTCCATGCATATCAATGTATCCTGGACACAGTTTGAAAAAGGAGACTTTTTGAATTACCTCATAGATAAATGCAGCCGGGGATTCCTGAAAGAGTGCAATATCGTGATCGAACTGACGGAAACCTGTATTTCTTCCAATTATGACCAGGTGAGAAGAATTTTACATATCCTTCATGATTTGGGCTTTAAAGTGGCGATGGATGATTTCGGGACAGGGTATTCTTCTCTGGGATTATTGAAAGCCGTGCCTGTTAATATTGTGAAAATCGATCAGTCGTTTATCCGGAATATGCAGGAATGCATTTTTGATACCACTTTTATTGAATTTATTGTTAAACTCTGTCATACTATGGGTATTACCGTATGTCAGGAGGGGATAGAAGACAGGGAGCAGGCGGAGGAATTAAAGGAAAAGGATCTGGACATTTATCAGGGATATTATTATGGAAGGCCCATGCCCCGTGAATGTCTGGAAGAAAAGATAGAAAACGGAGGAAGACGCAAACATGAAATTTCAGGAAATGCCCTATGAACGGGTGGATTTTGAGAAAACCAAAGAAATTCTGACAGATCTTACAGGACGGGCGGCTGCCGCAGCGAGCGGAGAAGCGCTGTGGGCCGTGCATCAGGAATATTATCAGGTGTTCAGGGATGTGATGGATGCCATGACCATCGCCCATATCCGTCATGACGGCAACACTGCGGATGAATTTTATAATGCCGAACAGGATTATTATGATGAGGCAGAGCCAAAGCTGAACAGTCTTTTAAACGATTATAAAAAAGTGCTCTGCAACTCTTGTCACAGAGATTTTCTGGAGGACAAAATCGGGAAAGTGGCTTTTGCCACCATGGACAATGCCTTAAAGAGTATGAATGAATCCATCATCGGCCTGATGCAGGAGGAAAATGTCCTGACCACGGAATACAGCAAGCTGATCGCATCCGCGAAAATCCTTTTTGACGGAAAGGAACAAAACCTGTCCCTGATGCGGCCTTATCTGATCAGCGCTGACAGAAACGTGCGGCGGCAGGCATATAAGGCTTTCAGCGATTATTTTTTATCGGTGGAAGATAAGCTGGATGAAATCTATGACAAACTGGTGAAGAACCGGACCGCGCAGGCGCAGGCAATGGGCTATGAAAACTTTATTGAACTGGGCTACTGCAGGATGAACCGCAACAGCTACGGGCGCAGAGAGGTGGAAAATTTTCGCAGGCAGGTGAAGGAGGTATTCGTTCCCTTTGCAGAGAAGATGCATGAAGTGCGCAGAAAACGGCTGGGTCTGGAAAAGCTTTCCTATATTGATACCGAAGTTTATTTCCCGGAAGGAAATCCGGCTCCCACAGGGACCCCGGAGGAAATTCTTGCGGCGGGGCAGAAGATGTATGAACAGCTTTCTCCCGAGACCAGAGAATTCTTTGATTTCATGATGGAAAACGAACTTTTTGACGTGCTGGGCCGGACGAACAAGCGGCAGGGCGGTTATATGACCTATTTATATAACTATGGTTCTCCCTTTATTTTTGCAAACTTTAACGGAACCGCCGGGGATGTGGACGTGATCACCCATGAATGCGGGCACGCTTTCCAGGGCTATCTTTCCGGAAAAGATCCTGTTTTAGAGCATGCCGATATCACCATGGAGACAGCCGAAATCCACTCCATGTCCATGGAGTTTTTCACAGCGCCCTGGGCGGAAAGCTTTTTCGGAGATCGGGCAAAGGAGTTCCGGATCATGCAGCTGGAGGATGCGGTGCGCTTTATTCCGTATGGCACCATGGTAGATGAGTTCCAGCATATCGTCTATGAGAATCCGTCCATGACCCCAGCCGAGCGAAAACAGGCCTGGAGCGATCTGGAAAAGGTTTACATGCCTCATCTGGATTATGAGGGTGACCCGTTCTTTTCCAAAGGCGGCTTCTGGCAGAAACAGCAGCATATTTACTGTATGCCGTTCTACTATATTGACTATGTGCTGGCGCAGTCCTGCGCGTTCCAGTACAAAATCTGGATGGACGAAGATTACCGGGCTGCCTGGGAAAGCTATCTGAAGCTCTGCCGTCTGTCGGCCAGCGGCTTTTACGGAGACATGCTCAAAGAAGTGGGGCTGAAGGTACCTTTTGAGGACGGCTATTTTGAGCAGATCGTGCAAAAGTTGGAAGAAAAGTTCTAAAGGATAAGATACATGGAAAAAAGATACGTAAAGGATTATGAAGCGGCTGCAGACGGCAGCTTTCACTACCGGGGCGCTTATTATAAGCTGAAACTGGACAGTCAGGGGAAACGAAAGGCTTCCCTTGACTGTTTTGTATGCGCTGCGGTTATGATGACTCTTTTTTTTGTGTCCCTTTGTATCAATAATGACGGCAGCAGGGTTTTTTACATCCTGATGCCCTACATCTTCTGCGGCCTGCCGCTGTTTTACTGCCTGAGAGGCTGTGATGTTTTCCGAAAAGCGGGGCCTGCCATGGAAAGGCGGGAATATGAGCGGGGTATCCTGCGGATCAAAAGAAGCGCGGCTGCGGCAGCGGTTCTGACGGGGTATACGGCGGCTGCAGATCTCCTGTTTCTTTTGGTGCACCGGAAAGAAATCGGCATTCTGCAGGAAACGGTGTTCTGGATGGTATGCATGGGTATCTTTTTGACGGCGCTTAAGGCGGCTTTTACAGGAAACAAACTGAAGTCTGAGACCAGGGAAGAAGAAGGGAACGGGCAGAACAAATAAAAATTGCGGATAAAGAGACAAATCTGCAACGATTTTGCACAACAAATAGCAACTTTTTATATTGAATCAATCGGCAAAATATGTTATATTTAAAATTGCGCATTACAGGCGGTTTTATTGCCGTGATGGAAATTAAAAAGGAGGAAGAAATGATGAAAAAGAAGCTCAATCAGTTTCTGGCTGTGGCAGTTGCCGCAATGATGGTCACAGGTATGGCCGCATGTGGTTCCCAGCCGGCAGCGACAGAAACAAAAGCAGACAACGCATCCGAAGCACAGCAGCCGGAAAGCACGCCTGCAAAAGAAGAAGCGGCGGCAGGGGATGACACGCCTCTGGTAGTCGGCTCTCTTGCATTTTCCGAGAAATTCAGCCCGTTCTTTGCGGAATCCGCTTATGACCAGGACGTGGTGAGTGTGGTTTGCCCCGTGATCGTAAAAGCAGACCGTACCGGCGCTGTGGTACAGAACGCCATCGAAGGGGAAACCATCGGTTATAACGGCACAGACTATGATTACAAGGGGTTTGCGGATGTCTCCGTCGAGAAAGGCGAGGATACCACTACATATACCTTAAAGCTGAAGGAAGGTCTGGTATTTGAGGATGGGGAACCCATCACCGCAGACGATCTGATCTTCACTTTTTATGTGTTCAGCGATCCCGACTATGACGGCTTTAATACCTTTAATGCTCAGCCGGTTGTAGGTCTGAAAAATTATATGGCGAACTCCACCGCAGCGGATTCCGTGACAGCGGAAGACGTGAGCAAGGTTCTTGCGGAGATGCCCGAAGGTCTGGCTTCCCAGATCGTGGAAAATATAATCGCGCCCATTCTGGCCGGCGAACAGGCATTCTGCGAAGAAAACTATGAAGCCATGAGCTATGAGACACCCGAAGCTTTCTACGTAGATGCTTATTCCCTGGATGAGACTTACAGCGCAGAAGGCAAGGATTTCGCTGCGATTGTCAGCGATGTTACCGCGCAGTACGGCACGGATTACAAAACGCTGGCTACCAACTATGCCGGAGACGACACTTACTTTGATGAGGATGTGAACAAGCTTGCGGAAAGCTACATTGTAGAGCAGAAGAAGGAAGCCGGCGAGGGCGAAGAAGTGCCCAACATCGAAGGCATCAAGAAGGTGGATGATCTCACCATCAGTATTACCACAAACGGTTATGATGCGACAACCATCTATCAGCTGGGCGTGAATGTGGGCGCGCTTCATTACTATGGCGATGCAGCGGCTTATGATTATGATAACAACCAGTTTGGTTTCACCCGCGGAGATCTTTCTTCCATCCGGGAAAAGACCAATAAGCCCTTAGGCTACGGCCCTTATAAGTTCCAGAAGTACGAGAACAAGATCGTTTACTTTGAAGGTAACGACAAGTACATGGACGGCGCTCCCAAGATCAAATACATGCAGTGGAAGGAATCCACCGATGCCGACAAGATCCCCGGCGTTGAGCAGGGAACTGTGGACATCACTGATCCTTCGGGCAGCAAGACCGCTTTTGAAAATATCGGCAAGATCAACGGCAACGGCGAATTAAACGGCGATAAGATTAATACAAGTTTGGTTGACAACCTGGGCTATGGCTATATCGGTATCAGCGCCAAAACTGTCAATGTAGGCGGCGAACCCGGTTCCGTAGAATCCAAGAACTTGAGAAAAGCGATCGCGACCGTCATCAGCGCATACAGAGACGTTTCCATCGACTCCTACTACGGCGATGCGGCCAGCGTAATCAACTACCCCATTTCCAACACTTCCTGGGCGGCTCCTCAGAAAGCGGATCCCGGATATGAAGTGGCATTCTCCAAGGATGTGGATGGCAATCCCATCTACACCGAGGGCATGAGTGACGAGGAAAAATATGATGCGGCCCTTCAGGCAGCGCTGGGCTACTTTGAAGCAGCGGGCTACACCGTAGCGGACGGCAAGCTGACAGCGGCTCCCGCAGGCGCAAAACTGGAATATGAAGTGATGATTCCTGCAGACGGCAACGGCGATCACCCCAGCTTCGCAATCCTTACAGATGCGAAAGCGGCGCTGGAAAAGATCGGCTTTACACTGGATGTCAACGATCTGTCCGATTCCAATATCCTCTGGGATAAGCTGAATGCGAAGACCGCTGAACTGTGGTGTGCGGCATGGCAGGCAACCGTTGATCCTGATATGTACCAGATTTATCACTCTGAATCCGAATCTTCCAACCATTATTGTATCGCAGATCCCGATCTGGATGAAATGATTATGGAAGCCCGTCAGAGCGATGATAAGAATTACCGGAAGTCCATTTACAAAGAGTGTCTGGACACCATCCTCGACTGGGCGGTTGAAATTCCGGTTTACCAGAGACAGAACTGTGTGATTTACAGCACGGAGCGTGTCAATGCGGACACCTTCACACCGGATGTAACAACCTTCTACAAATGGATTGAAGAAGTGCAGAATGTAGAATTAGTAAAATAATAAAAAGCACTATATTTTGAACAGGGCCCACCTGCGGGTGGACCCTGTATTCATGAGGATGGAAAATAATGCATTCTTATGGAAGCTTTTTTGCCCACAGGAATGTTTAGGATAGAGAGTGTTTATGAACAGTCAATTCATTGAAAAAAGAACAGGAGTGACAAGAGAATGAAGAAATTCATCATCAGGCGTCTTGCTTTAGGGGTTATGATTTTGTTTTTCGTGTCAATGATCATTTATGCTCTGGAAAGAAGCCTTCCGGCTTCTTTTGTGGAGTCAAAGGCGCTGCAGATGTCTCAGAAGGCAGGTGCAAGGCCTTATGAGGAACTGCTCGAAAAGCTGAATTCGGATTACCATCTGGACGGCAGCATTATAGAAGGATATTTTGGATGGCTGGGACAGGCCGTTAGGGGACAGTTTGGCGATTCCTGGATTTTTAACCAGCCCGTCACCCAGAAATTCAAAAGCGTGATCTGGTATTCCTTCGCGCTTGGCGCAATTGCCTTTTTGCTGGAAATTGCGATTGCCATTCCATTGGGGATCATATCGGCAAGAAAGCAGTACAGCAAGATCGACTATGCGGTTACGGTATTTGCGCTGATCGGTATTTCACTGCCCAGCTTTTTCTTTGCTACATTATTAAAATGGATCTTTTCCATCAACTTAAAATGGGTGGATTTGTACGGGATCGTCGGGCGTATGCATGAGCAGTTAAGTCCCGTGGGACAGGTGCTCGACTATGCCCAGCACATGATCCTGCCGGTTTTAACCCTGACCATCGTCAGTGTGGGGACCCTGATGCGTTACACCAGAACCAATATGCTGGAAGTGTTGAATTCTGATTTTATCCGTACCGCCCGGGCAAAGGGGCTGCCGGAAAATAAAGTCATCAACCACCATGCGTTCCGCAATACGCTGATTCCCATCATCACCCTTCTGGGCGGTTCCCTGCCGGGCCTGTTTTCCGGCGCCATGATCACGGAAACGCTGTTCCAGATTCCGGGAATCGGCTATACCTCTTACCTGGCGCTGACCCAGGGGGATATTCCGTTCACAATGTTCTACATGGTTTTCCTGGCGTTTTTAACGCTCTGCGGAACCCTGCTGGCAGATATTTTATACGCGGTGGCAGACCCCCGTGTCAGAATCAACTAAGGAAGGAGGCACTTTCGTGAGGAAAGAAAAAGAAACCAATCAGATCGAAAACGAACACATCAGCAAATCCGTAGCGCTGGATGATGAACAGAGAGTTAAAGTGCTTTCTCCCGGTATGCTGGTGGCGAAGCGCTTTTTCAGGAATAAACTGGCCATTGTGGGCTTGGTCATCATTGTGACCATGTTTGTATTTTCCTTTGTGGGCGGGATTTTAAGTCCTTACAGCGAGGATCAGGTGTTCCGTACCGTAGAAGAAATCAATAAGGATTTCGCGGGCGTGACCCTCAATCAGGATTATCAGTATGCGGTGGCGGACGGAAAGGACTTCCCGTCCCTGGCAGGAGCGAAGATGATCCTGGCAATCAACAACGGGGAAACGGAATTCACCGTAAAGGATTCCACCTATTCCCTGATTGAAGAAGGAAATGAATTTTATCAGATCGTGGGCCTCACTCCCGTGGCCGAAGTGATCACTTTAAAAGGAAAAAATAATATTAAGGCTGTGGACGGCGGGAAGGTTTCCGCTGCGGTGGCAGCCGGTTTTGAAGAGGCGGTCAAAGCAAAGGAAAATTCCTTCGCGGCAGAAGGCACCGAATATTACATTGTGAGAGACGGCAAAAAGAGCCAGATATCCGTCATGGATCCCATCGCCATCGCTTCCAAAATGCTGTTCTCCCCCGCACAGAGCGGACAGACCTTCAGCTATGAATTTCAGCTGAATGCCCAGCGGGCAATGGCGGCAGGGGAAAACGCGTTTACCGCGGACGGAGAATCCTACACCCTGGAAGCAAATGCCGATGCGGGCGCATCTATGGTGGTAAAGGACGGCGAACATTACGCTTATATTTCCCCCTATTCCGTACAGCCGGCGGGAGGGGAATTCCTTTCCCTTGAATTTAAGATGGCGGCGGAAAAAGCCGTGGCGGAAAATGCTGCCGCTTTGAGTTTTGACGACGGAAGCGGAAGCGCTTCCGAATACACCATCACCCGGAAAAATACCCAGTTTTTGATCCGCTCCAAACAGCAGACACAGGTTAACGATACTTTCGCGTCTCCCAGTAAGGCTCACTGGCTGGGGACGGACGGTAACGGTATGGATCTTTTGACCAGACTGATGTACGGCGGCAGAATTTCCCTGATGATCGGTTTTGTAGCGGTATTTCTGGAAATCCTGATCGGTGTGATCATCGGCGGCCTGGCCGGTTATTTCGGCGGCTGGGTGGATACCATGCTGATGCGTGTGGTGGATATTTTCATCTGTATCCCTTCCTTCCCGCTGTACCTGATCTTAGGTTCTCTGATGGACTATTACCGTGTGGACCCGAAAATCCGTATCTTTTTCCTGTGCGGCATCATCGGTCTGCTCAGCTGGACCTCTACGGCAAGAATGGTCAGAGGCCAGATCCTTTCTTTGAGAGAGCAGGAATTCATGGTGGCGACGGAAGCGACAGGCATCCGGGTGAGCAGAAGGATTTTCAAACATCTGATTCCCAACGTAATCCCGCAGCTGATCGTCATTGCGACGATGGGGCTGGGCGATATCATCATTATGGAAGCGACCCTGAGCTTTTTGGGCCTGGGCGTCAAATTCCCGTTCGCATCCTGGGGCAATATTGTAAATGCGGTCAACGATGTCTACGTGCTGACAAACTTCTGGTTTGTCTGGATCCCGGCAGGATTTTTGATCCTGATTACGGTGCTGGGCTTTAACTTTGTCGGCGACGGCCTGCGCGACGCATTCGACCCGAAGATGAAAAGGTAGGTGATGACGGTGGCATTAGGAAAGAAGAAAACAAAAAGCATAAATTATATCTCTGCCAAAGAATCCAAACGGATTTCCAAAGAAAACCGCAGGATTACAGGCGAAATTGAAAAAAGAAGGAAGAGAAAGCACATTCCGGAGGAGGAGTACACCACTGTGATGAAGGATTCCGGCAATGTTGTGGAATTCGACAATGTGCATACTTACTTCTTCACGGATATCGGGACAGTGAAGGCGGTAGACGGCGTTTCTTTCGAAGTGCCCCAGGGAAAAACAGTGGGCATTGTGGGAGAGTCGGGCTGCGGCAAATCCGTCACCAGTCTTTCTTTGATGCAGCTGGTACAGCGGCCTCAGGGGCAGACGGTGGAAGGAGAAATCCGCTTCAATGTGGGAGACGGAAAAGCGATCAATGTAGTCAACGCCCCGGAAACTACCATGCAGCATCTGCGCGGCAATGAAATGGCCATGATCTTCCAGGAACCCATGACTTCCTTAAATCCGGTGTTCCGAATCGGCGATCAGGTGGATGAAATCATCAAACTCCACAATCCGGAAATGGCAAAGGAGGAAGTGAAGGAACGCACGCTGGAAATGCTGAAAATGGTGGGTATCGCAAACCACGAAGGCGTTTATAAAATGTATCCTCATGAACTCTCCGGCGGGATGCGCCAGAGAATCATGATCGCCATCGCGCTGGCCTGCAATCCCAAGCTGATCATTGCGGATGAACCCACTACGGCGCTGGATGTGACGATCCAGGCACAGATACTGGATCTGCTGCGGGCCCTGAAGGAAAAAGTCAATTCCAGCATCATGCTGATCACCCACGACCTGGGCGTTGTGGCGGAGATGGCGGATTATGTGGTCGTCATGTATGCCGGAAGGGTAGTGGAAAAAGGGACGGTACAGGAAATTTTCCATCATCCCGCCCATCCCTATACCATCGGGCTGATGAATTCAAAACCTGTGGTGGGCAAGGAAATCGACCGGCTCTACAGCATTCCGGGCAAGGTGCCCAATCCGGTGGATATGCCCAACTACTGTTATTTTAAGGATCGCTGTGAAATGTGCGTGGAAAAATGCGCGGGCGCGTATCCGGCGCAGGTGCACCTGACAGACACCCATGTGGTCAGCTGCTACCGATATGATGATCAAAAGGAGGGAAAATAAATGCCGACGGAACATAAAACGGAAGAAGCTATCGTACATGAAAACGATAATATTCTGGAAGTTTCCCATCTGAAAAAATATTTTCCCATAAAAGGAGGACTTTTTTCAAAGGTAGTCGGACATGTGAAAGCTGTGGACGACGTATCCTTTACGATTAAAAGAGGAACTACCATGGGCCTGGTAGGGGAGTCCGGCTGTGGAAAATCAACCACCGGCCGCACGATCTTACGCCTGCTGGAAAAAACGGATGGTGAACTCCTTTTTGACGGAATTGATATCAGTAAAGTGAGCAGGAGCCAGATGCGGGAACTGCGTACGCAGATGCAGATCATTTTCCAGGATCCCTATTCCTCTCTTTCTCCCAGGCTTCCCGTAGGGGAGATCATCGGGGAAGCGGTGAAGGAACACAATCTGGTTCCCAAAAGTGAATACGATGCTTATGTGACAAAGGTGATGAATGACTGCGGCCTGCAGGAATATCATAAAGACCGCTATCCTCATGAGTTCTCCGGCGGACAGCGGCAGAGGATCTGTATCGCCAGGGCGCTGGCGCTCAATCCTAAATTCATCGTCTGTGACGAACCGGTTTCGGCGCTGGATGTTTCCATTCAGGCACAGATCATCAATCTGCTGAAAGATCTGCAGAAACAGTACGGGCTGACTTATCTCTTCATTTCCCACGACCTTTCGGTGGTGGAACATATTTCCGAAACCGTGGGCGTCATGTATTTGGGCGGCCTGGTGGAAACCGGGGAGACGAAGGATATTTTCAATAACCCGCTGCATCCTTACACAAAGGCGCTGTTTTCCGCGATCCCCATGCCGGACCCGGACAAAAAGATCAACAGGATCATCCTGGAGGGAAGCATTCCGTCTCCGGCAAATCCTCCCTCCGGATGTAAGTTCCACACCAGATGTAAAGACTGCATGGAGCGCTGCAAGACGGAAGCACCCAAACCCAGAGATATGGGCAACGGTCATATCGTCAGCTGCCATCTGTACGATGCAGACGGGAAACGGTAATATCCATGCATCATCGTTTGAAGATTGAGGAGATCCATGGGAAAAAAGACGGATTTTGAGGACGATGGCAGGACAATTGCCGATATGAATCTGGAAGGCATGCCCTGGTATCGGGAAAAAAATAAAAAAAGCGCTCTGGAAACAGGGCGGAGTACAGGCGGACAAAATGCACGGCAGCCGGCATCCTGGCAGCAGATTTTTTCGGCAATGAAGGGCGCGCTGGCAGCCGGACTGCTGATCGGAACCATCTTTGTGGGAGCAGCTTTTGTGTTCATTTTGTTCTGTGTATTCATATGGCTGAGATGAAAATGAGCCGGGCGTGATACTGCGCCCGGCTTATTTTTTTACAGACTTCCTCATTTTTACAGAGAAAAAAATCTTGCATCGACATTTATTTTATGATATAGTTTAACACAATGAAGAAGAAATCCCATGGCGCATTACTGCACTAGCGAAGTGATGTATGGGATTTTTATTTAGGCGTCATTGTCCGCCGCTGAACGAATGGTTGTATCTTGTGTGCGGACATACCAAAAGAAAAGGAGTGTATACAGTTGGCGAAGTACGTTGTAAAGAGAATTTTTCTTGCGATTGTAACGGTTTTTATCGTCTGTGCGATCACGTTTTTTGCGATGAACGCAATACCCGGCGGCCCGTTCGACGGAGAAAAAGCAATTTCACCTGAAGTAAGAGCAGTACTGGAGCAGCGGTTTAATCTGGATAAGCCGGTGCCGGAGCAGTTTGTCATGTATATGAACAACCTGCTGCACGGAGATTTTGGAATTTCCACCAAAACAGGCCGTGAGATCAAAACGATCATCTTTGAGTCCTTTGCGGTTTCCGCAAAGCTTGGAGGCATGGCAATTATTGTTGCCCTGATCCTGGGCGTTATATTCGGAAGTCTTGCAGCCCTCACCAGAAATAAGCTGCCTGACAGACTGATCATTTTCTTTTCCACCTTGTTTACGTCATTGCCCAGCTTTGTGCTGGCAACGCTTTTGCTGTTGGTTTTTGCCGTGAAGTTAAAGTGGGTGCCCGTATGGAGCGTTGACTCCCAGAGCTACATTCTGCCGGTCATTTCCCTGGCGGCTTATCCCATGGCATATATCACCCGTCTGACCAAGACGAGTATGCTGGATGCGCTGGGACAGGATTATGTCCGGACGGCGCGGGCAAAGGGCGTGGCACAGTGGAAAGTTATCTTTAAGCATACCCTGCGCAATGCGCTGATTCCGGTCATCACCTATGTGGGGCCGATGACAGCATCCATCCTGACGGGTTCTCTTGTTGTGGAAAAAATCTTCACAATCGGCGGACTGGGCGCGAAGTTTGTTGACTGTATCACAAACCGCGACTATCCTCAGATCATGGGCACCACCATTTTCCTGGCAGTGCTGATGGTAACGATGAACCTGATTACGGATATTGTCTACAAGCTTGTGGACCCGAGAATTAAACTTGATTAAGAGAAGGAGGCCTGACATGAGTAACGAAATCAACAATAACGATAAAATGCCGAAAAAGTCTCCTTTGAGTTTTCAGATAGACTTAAAGAAGTTTGAAAAGGCGACGGAGGAAGAAAAGAAACAGCAGGAAGTCATGAGCGAATCCGTTTCTTTCTTCAAAGACGGCATGCGCAAACTGATGAAAAATCCGCTGGCGGTGGGCAGTATTATCGTACTGATCCTGATCATCGGCATGATTTTCATTGTGCCCCACGTAGTTCCCTATAGCTATTCCCAGATCATTACAGTAAACGGAAAGCGTGATAAGACTGCCACCAACATGGCGCCCTTTGAATATTCCGAAAAGGAGCAGGCTTATATGGCCGAGGGCGGCAAAGTGTTCCCTCATATTATGGGTACCGATGAAATGGGACGCGATTACTTTGTCCGCGTGGTTTACGGCACCAGGGTTTCTCTGACCGTGGGTCTGTTTGCAGCCATCCTGGTCCTGATCATCGGCGTCATTTACGGCAGTATATCCGGCTACTTCGGCGGGAAAGTGGACCTGATCATGATGCGTATCGTGGACATTATCTATTCCCTTCCCGATATGCTGATGGTGGTGCTCCTGTCCGTGGTACTGCGGGAAATCCTGAATGTGGATCAGTTCCCCATGCTGCAGAAAATCGGCACCAATATGTTATCTTTGTTCATTGTATTCGGTCTGCTGTACTGGACCGGTATGGCCAGAATGGTCCGCGGTCAGATTTTGACCATCAAACAGAATGAATATGTGCTTGCGGCGCAGGTCAGCGGCGCAAAGGCAGGACGGATTATCAGAAAGCATATTCTGCCCAACTCCGTCAGCGTCATCATCATCGCAGCGGCCCTGCAGATTCCTTCCGCGATTTTCACGGAGAGTTTCTTAAGCTTTATCGGTCTGGGCGTACAGGCTCCCATGCCTTCTCTGGGTTCGCTGGCAAATGCGGCCCGCGCCGGCATTACGGAGTATTCCTATAAACTGATTTTCCCGGCAATCATGATCTGTCTGATCACGCTGGCCTTCAACCTGTTGGGCGATGGTCTGCGGGATGCGTTCGATCCCAAGTTAAGGAGGTAAGACTATGAGTGAAAATATACTTTCCGTACAGAACCTGCACACCTCCTTCACCACCGATAACGGGGAGGTTATGGCAGTAAACGGCGTTTCCTTCAATCTGGACAAGGGCAAAATCCTCGGTATCGTGGGCGAGTCCGGGTCCGGCAAATCTGTAACGGCTTATTCCATCATGCAGATTCTGGAGAAAAACGGCAGCATTAAAGAAGGAAAAGTGCTTTTTAAAGGGGATGATATCACCAAATATTCGGAGAAACAGATGCGGTCCTTCCGCGGAAAATGTTGTTCCATCATTTTCCAGGATCCCATGACCAGCTTAAATCCGGTGTTTACCATCGGGATGCAGCTGCGGGAGGCGATTGAACTGCATACGTCCCGCAAAGGAAAAGAAGCAGAGGCCAGGGCAATTGAAATGCTGGCTCTGGTTGGCGTAAACGAACCCGAAAAACGTGTGAAACAGTATCCGTATGAGCTTTCCGGCGGCATGCGTCAGCGTGTCATGATCGCCATGGCCCTGGCCTGCGAACCGGATCTGCTGATCGCAGATGAACCCACCACAGCCCTGGATGTGACCATTCAGGCGCAGATTCTGGAGCTGATGCAGGATCTGCAGAAGAAAATGGGAATGGCGATCATCATGGTAACCCATGATCTGGGCGTCATTGCCGATATGTGCGATGAAATCATCGTCATGTACGGCGGCCGTGTCTGCGAAAGAGGAACAGCGGATGATATTTTCTATCGTCCCCATCATGAATATACGAAAGGGCTTTTAAAGTCCATTCCTAATGTGGATAAAATCGGGGAGAAGCTAAGGCCCATTCCCGGTACCCCCATCAATCTTCTGAACATGCCCAAAGGGTGTGCATTCTGCCCCCGCTGTGAAGAAGCGATGAAGATCTGTATTGAGGAGCAGCCTCCCGAAATGCAGATGCCGGACGGACATTTTGCGTCCTGCTGGCTGAACGTTAAGGCTGCCATGGAAGCAGAGAAAGGAGGCAGACAGTGAGTAAGGAAACAGCATCTAATAACGGATATCTGGTAGAAGTCAACGGATTGAAGCAGTATTTTCCGATTAAAGTCGGCTTCATGAAAACGCTTCCCTTAAAAGCGGTTGACGGCGTATCCTTTGCGATAAAACCCGGTGAAACACTGGGACTGGTTGGAGAATCCGGCTGCGGCAAAACGACTGTGGGCCGTTCCTTGCTGCATTTATATACGCCTACAGGCGGGGATATCTTTTTTGACGGAGAGAGGGTGGATGAAAAGAGCATCGGCCATATGAGAAAGCAGATGCAGATGGTATTCCAGGATCCCTATTCTTCCTTAAATCCCCGTATGACAGTGGAAGATATCATCGGTGAACCTCTGGATGTGCATAAGCTTTATAAATCCAAAGGGGAGAGAAGAGACCGGATCCTGCAGCTGATGGAGTTGGTAGGACTGAATGCGGAACATGCGACCCGTTATGCCCATGAATTTTCGGGCGGACAGAGACAGCGTATCGGCATCGCCCGGGCGCTTGCAACGGATCCCAAATTCATCGTCTGCGACGAGGCCGTCAGCGCGCTGGACGTTTCCATCCAGGCGCAGGTCATCAACATGTTTGAAGAGCTCCAGGATAAATTGGGCGTGGCATATCTGTTCATCGCTCATGACCTTCTGGTGGTACACCATATTTCCGACAGGATTGCGGTGATGTACCTGGGCAGGATCGTGGAAATTGCGGATGCCAACGATCTCAATGAGAATCCCATTCATCCCTATACCCAGTCCCTGCTTTCCGCGGTTCCCTATCCGGATCCCAAAATGGCGAAAGAGCGCCAGCGTATCGTGCTGGAAGGGGACGTGCCAAGCCCGCTGCATATGCCCAGCGGCTGTGCATTCCGTACCCGCTGCAAATATGCCACGGAACGCTGTGCCCAGGAGTGCCCGACCCTGACCGACAGAGGAAACGGCCACCAGGTAGCCTGCTGGAACAAATGACATCTGCGAGCCCGCTGAAAGCGAGCAGATGTCAGCTACGGCTTGACCTCTGGTCAAGGCGGTTCCATTCCCCGAAGGGGAGAGCCCGCTGAAAGCGGACAGATGTCAGCTACGGTTGACCGTCAGGGTCAGATTCCTTTTTTCGGCAATATTTTTAGCGGCTTGGCCTTTGGTCAGGCCGTTTTTTTGCAAATTGGAGAATATGACGTCAAAATACAGCAAAAACCTGACAAAATTGGATTTTTTGCTTTACTTTTATAAAGTGTCGAGTTATAATAAGTGCTAAACATGCTACAGCATGTTAAAGGAATAAAGAAATACTGCTTTGCAGTGGATTTGTTCCCGATTATATCTTATAGGAGGAAACTATTATGAAGAAGAAGTATCTGGCATTAGTGTTGGCTGCTTGCATGGCGTTCGGTTCACTTGCCGGCTGTGGTTCTACACCTGCACCCGCAGAATCCAATGCACCTGCGGCTGAAAGCACAGCAACAGAAGCTCCCGCTGAGAATACTGCAACGGAGAGCACAGACGGTGCTGCGGCAGCGACAGAGCATGGCCCCAGCAGCGAAGCTGCACCCGCATGGGAAAAATATGACGAAAGAATCGCTGCAATTAGAGTTGAAACAGACCTGGCTAAGCGTGAAGCGATGATGCATGAAGCGGAAGATGAACTGATGAGCACATGGGCAGTGATTCCGCTGTATTACTACAATGATGTTTATCTGCAGAAAACCGATGTAGAAGGCATTTATGCAAATATGTTCGGTTTCAAATATTTTGGTTTTGCCAAGACACCTGACAATCAGCTGGCCCTTCAGGTTGCATCTGAACCCGATAAACTGGATCCGGCTCTGAACACAACCGTTGACGGCGCTTGTCTGGCTATTCTGGGATTTTCCGGTCTGTTCGCTTATGATGAGAACGGCGCGCTGACACCTGAACTGGCAGAATCCTATGAGATGAGTGAAGACGGCATGACCTATACATTCACCATGAGAGACGGTCTGAAGTGGTCCGACGGCGAAGCTTTGGATGCCAGCGATGTTGTTTACAGCTGGAACAGACTGGCTGATCCTAACACCGGCGCTGACTACGCTTACCTGGCAGACAGCATTGCAACCAAGGATGACGGCACACTGGATATCGCAGCTTCCGAAGACGGCAAGACCTTTACCGTTAATCTGAAAGCTCCCTGCGCATACTTCCTTGACCTGTGTGCATTCCCTGCATTCTATCCCGTTCCCGAACAGGCTGTAACAACAGCTGAGGGCGCTGCTGAGAACCCCGGCGCATGGGCACTGGAAGCGGGCTTTGTTACCTCCGGTCCGATGCAGCTGACAGAGTGGAAACACAACGAATCCATGACTTATGAACCCAACCCCAACTATTGGGCAGCAGATAAGGTATCTTTAAAGAAAATCAACTTCATGCTGAGTTCTGATGATACCGCTATCTACAATGCATTTAAGGATGGTTCCCTGCAGTTTGCAGATACCATTGCTACTGATATGATGGCTACTGTTAAGACAACACCTGAATATCACAAGATCCCCACACTGGGAACTTATTATGCAGGCTTTAATGTAAACAGCGATCTGTTCAAGGGCAAGACAATCGAACAGGCGGCTGCAATGAGAAAAGCGATCACACTGCTGATCGATCGTCAGTACATCGTTGATACCATCGCACAGGCTGAACAGGAAGTTGCAAATACTTTCATTCCTACCGGTATGGCTGATGGCCGGGGCGGCGTGTTCAGAGCAAACGATGCGGATTATACATATCCGTTAGAAGAGCAGATGGGTTACTATGATGCGAGCGAAGAAGCTTACGACGCAAACCTGGAAGAAGCAATCTCTCTGTTAGAGAGTGCCGGTTACGAATTTGACGAGAGCGGCATGCTTTCTGCAAATACACCGATCAGCATGACATACCTGACAAATGATTCCGAAGGTAACGTTAAGATCGGTGAAGCAATCCAGCAGGATCTTGCAGCAATCGGTATCAACGTAACCGTTGAGACTCGTGAATGGTCTGTATTCCTGAACGAAAGAAAAGAAGGCAAATTTGACTTCTGTCGTGAAGGCTGGCTGGCAGACTACAATGACCCGATCAACATGCTTGAAATGTGGGAGACAAACTCCGGCAACAACGACATGCAGTTCGGCAGATAATCACAGATAGAAATAGAACGCTGCGGCTTTTGCCGCAGCGTTTTTGTGTATTCCCTTGTCCAAGGAAGGTATATGAAAGCACAATATGATTTTTAAAATACTTACTCTTTAGATACGGGTTCACAGGTTCCGGCCATCCCCTGTGCAGCCCCTTCCGACAGCCAGCGTTACGAGGCAGACAGACGTCCCTTAGAGGGGACGCTTGCGCTCGGATAAATGCGCAGCGGCACATAGGGCAGCAAAATACGCTGCCCAAATGCCGGCGCGTTTATAACGCCCCTTACAGGGACGTCTGTCTGCCTCGTAACGCTGTCTGCCGGAAGGAGCTGCCCAAAGGATGGCCGGTACTGCGTAATATTTTGAAAAAATCTGGAATAATTTCCTTGAAATGCGGACAGGTTTATGATAGAATAAACCTTGTTTAGCGCTGGGAGGTGTAATGATGGAAATTCTGAGAATTATTCTGACAGTTGTTTTTATATTAGCGTGTATCGCATTGACGGTTTTAGTTTTAATGCAGGAAGGCAAGACAGCTGGTCTTGGAGCAATCAGCGGCGCAGCTGAGACTTATTGGGGAAAGAACAAGGGACGTTCCATGGAAGGCCTTCTTGTGAAGATTACCAAATGGCTCGCTGTTGGCTTTATTGTTGTTGCAGTAATCCTGAATATATCAAGAATTTGGGATTGAGAATGAGATTTTAGAAAGTTACGAAAGCACTCCGTCACAAGCGGGGTGCTTTTATGTATATCAGGGATGAAAAAATCCCGATGGAGAGAAGTATGGAAAAATTATTTGAAGAACGCAAAAAGAAAATTTGCGAGCTGGTGGAAGATCCTCGATATGTTCCCATGAAGGAAAAAGAACTGGCAGTTTTTATGCAGGTGAAACCGGAGGACAGGGCAGAATTAAAACGGATTCTGGACAGCCTTCTGGAAGAGGGAAAGCTGGCCCTCACAAAGAGGGGACGGTATGTGAAACAGCAGGAAAAGCAGTATACAGGCACCTTTTCCAGCAATGCGAAAGGATTTGGATTCGTGGCGGTGGAAGGAGTGGAAAATGATTTTTACATTCCGGAGGGCTGTGTGCACAACGCCTTTCATGGGGATACGGTAAAAATACAGGTTCTGCCCGGCAAAAAAGGAATGCGTACGGAGGCGGAAATCGTTGAAATCGTAGCACGGAGCTTTACCCAGGTGGTAGGAACTTATCAGCAGAGTAAAAATTTCGGGTTTGTGCTGCCGGATCATGCGAAGTTATCCGCTGATATTTTTATTCCCAAAGAAAAGAGCGGGGGCGCGGTGGAAGGCTCCAAGGTAGTGGCCCAGATTACGGATTATGGGGATGAGCGGCGAAGCCCGGAAGGCAAAATCGTAGAGGTCTTGGGTCACATTAACGATCCGGGAGTTGATATCCTTTCCATTGTGCGCGCATTTGGGCTGCCGGAAGCCTTTGGAGAGCGGGTTTTAAACCAGGCGAACCGGGTGGCGGCAGAGGTGAGCGAAGCGGACAGAGCGGGTCGGAGAGATCTGAGAGATGTCGTGATGGTAACGATTGACGGGGAGGATGCCAAGGATCTGGATGATGCGGTGAGTCTGACTGCAGAAAACGGCATCTATCATCTGGGCGTGCATATCGCCGATGTGACCAATTATGTGCAGGAAAATTCTGCCCTGGACCGGGAAGCGCAGGAGAGGGGAACCAGTGTGTATCTGGTGGACAGAGTAATTCCCATGCTGCCCCATGTGCTGTCCAACGGCATCTGCTCCTTAAATGCCGGGGAGGACCGGCTGGCCCTTTCCTGTCTGATGGATATTGACAAAAGGGGAAATGTGGTCAATTATGAAATAGTGGAGTCCGTGATCCAAGTTGACCGGCGGATGAGCTATACGGCGGTGAAGAAGATTCTGGAGGACCATGACGAGGAAACCGTCAGGGAATATGAATCTCTGGTGCCCATGTTTGAAGAAATGGCGGAACTTTCGTCCGTTCTGAGAGAAAAAAGACGGGAGCGGGGAGCGGTGGATTTTGATTTTCCGGAGAGCAAGATCGTGCTGGACCGGGACGGCAATCCCCTTTCTATCAAGCCCTATGAGAGAAACGTGGCGACGAAACTGATTGAAGATTTCATGCTGGCGGCAAATGAAACGGTGGCACAGCATTTTTACTGGCTGGAACTGCCTTTTGTATATCGGACCCACGATAACCCGGATCCGGATAAAATGAAGGAACTGGGTCTGTTCATCCACAATTTCGGATATCATATCAAGCTGGGGCAGGGAGCGGTACAGCAGGAAAAAGCGAGGAACGGTAAGGACAGCACACTGGAAATCCACCCGAAAGAGCTGCAAAAGCTTTTGGATCAGGTGGACGGAACCCCGGAGGAGGCGATGATCGCCAGACTGGTGCTGCGCAGCATGAAGAGAGCCAGCTATACCACGGAATGCACGGGCCACTTCGGCCTGGCCACGCCCTATTACTGTCATTTCACCTCTCCCATCCGGCGGTATCCCGATTTGCAGATACACCGCATTATCAAAGAATTTCTGCGGGGCAGGCTGAAGGAAGAGCGGATCGCCCACTATGCGGAAATCCTGCCCCAGGTGGCGAAACATTCTTCGGAAACCGAGCGCCGGGCCGACGAAGCGGAACGGGAAACGGATAAGCTGAAAAAAGTGCAGTATATGGAAGGACACATCGGAGAAATTTTTGAAGGTGTGGTTTCCGGTGTGACGGGCTGGGGACTTTATGTGGAACTGCCCGACACGGTGGAAGGGCTGGTGCATGTCAACAGCCTGACCGGAGATTATTTCTACTATGACGAAAGCAGCCACGAACTGATCGGGCAGATGACAGGGCGCTCCTACAAGTTGGGGCAGAAATTGAAGGTGGAGGTCCTGTTTGCGGACCGGTTTACGAGGACGATAGATTTTGGATTGGCAAAGGAAGGTTAACCATGGCAAAAGAAGCACAAAAACTGATTGCAAATAATAAGAAGGTTTTCCATGACTACTTTGTAGAGGAAACGCATGAGGCGGGCCTTGTTTTACACGGCACGGAGGTGAAGAGCCTGCGTATGGGGAAATGCAGTATCAAAGAGGCATTTGTGCAGATCGACAAAGGGGAAATTTATGTGTACGGTATGCACATCAGCCCCTATGAAAAGGGAAATTTATTCAACAAGGATCCCCTTCGCACCCGGAAGCTTCTGATGCATAAAGCGGAAATCAATAAGCTTGCCGGCAAATGCAGGGAAAAAGGATATACCATCATGCCCCTGCAGGTCTATTTTAAAGACGGCCGGGCGAAGATGGAAATCGGCTTATGCCGCGGTAAAAAACTGTATGACAAGCGGCAGGATATTGCCAAAAAGGACCAGCGCCGGGAAGTAGAGCGGGATTTCAAGGTGAAAAATCTGTATTAAACAAAACGCCCTTCAAATCCCCCGCGTATTGTGCACGGCAGAGCTCACCGCGAGGCATCCCTCAGGGCCGGTGTATCAGGATGCTTTTTTAGTGACTTATTCTGTCCGGCATAGAAATACTGCCCCGGGGGGACTGCTTTTTGCCGCCGGACAGGAGTTGTCTGAGCAAAGCGAGTTTCTTCTGCCCGGCGGCAGTCCAAAAGCAGACTGCCCGGGGCCGGTATTTCTTGCCGGACAGGATCGGAACTGAAAAAACATCCTGATACACCGGCCCTGAAGAATGCCGAACGGGGAGGTTCTGCCGGACATAATGCGCGGGGGATTTGAAGGGTTAATTCGAAAAAGGATGAGCGGTTTTCAGTAGCATTTGAAAAGCCGCTCATTTTGTGTTATGATAATGGGTAAGTGTTGCGTCTGCCAGGCAACAGGATATTTTGAGGGGGCAGACGCTGTCCTTTTAAGAAAGGAGAGTTTCCATTTGAAATCATTAAAAGAACTATTGGAAAATCTGTCTTATACCTGTGAGAGAGGAAGTCTGGAACGAAACATAAGTGCGGTGGTCTATGATTCCCGCAAGGTGAGCGGAGGATGTCTGTTTATCTGTATCGAAGGGGCAAATTTTGACGGCCACAGTGCAGCCGCCCGGGCTGCGGAAGAGGGCGCTCTCGCGCTGGTGGTTTCCAAAGAAGTGACGGTGCCCGAGGGTACGGATACCACCGTAATTATGGTAGAGAACACCAGATATGCCATGGCATTTATCGCTGCCGCATGGTTTGACCATCCGGCCGAAAAGCTTGCCACCATCGGCATTACCGGGACCAAGGGCAAGACCACCACGACCTATCTGGTGAAGTCCATTCTGGAAAATGCGGGCCGGAAGGTGGGGCTTTTAGGGACAATTGAAGTGATTATCGGAACGGAACATATTCCGGCCAAAAATACCACCCCGGAATCCTATGTGCTGCAGGAATATCTGCACCGGATGGTGCAGGCGGGCTGCGACACAGTGGTGATGGAGGTATCCTCTCAGGCGCTGATGCTGCACAGAAGCCAGGGCTTTGTTTTTGACTTCGGCATTTTTACCAATATTGAGCCGGACCACATCGGCCCCAATGAGCATACCGATTTTGAAGATTATATGCGCTGTAAAGGACTTTTGTTCAAACAGTGTAAGGTGGGCATTGTCAACTGTGATGACACTCACTGGCAAAAGGTAACCGAAGGCCATACCTGTGAACTGGAAACTTACGGACTGTCTGAAGGGGCCGCTTTGCGGGCATCGGGACTGACCTTTACAAACAGTCAGGGGCATCTGGGCGTTGCCTTCCATGTGAGCGGACTGCTGGAAATGGATGCCCGGATAGCCATGCCGGGGCGGTTTTCCGTGTACAACGCCATGACTGCTATCGCCATCTGCCGGCATTTCGGCGTGTCTGAGGAAGCGGTCAAAAAAGCGCTGCTGGCCGCGAAAGTGAAAGGGCGTATTGAGATGGTGAAAGTTTCCGATGATTTCACACTGATGATCGATTATGCCCACAATGCCATGGCATTGGAAAGCCTTCTGACCACGCTGAAGGAATATGAACACGGCCGTCTGGTCTGTGTCTTTGGCTGCGGCGGCAACCGCTCCAGGGACAGAAGGTTTGAAATGGGAGAGGTTTCCGGGAAACTGGCTGACTTTACCGTCATCACTTCCGATAACCCCAGGTTTGAGGAACCCGACGCCATCATTGCGGATATCATCACCGGTATGGAAAAGACGAAAGGAGCCTATATCGCCATTCCGGACAGGAAAGAGGCCATCGCCTATGCCATTGACCACGGACAGCCGGGAGATATCATCGTGCTGGCGGGGAAAGGCCATGAGGACTATCAGGAAATCAAAGGTGTAAAATATCCGATGGATGAGCGGGATCTGATCGCGGATATTTTGAAAGAAAGAGGAATCTCTTTTTCATGAAGAAATATGCAGACATCATCGTGGATATTTCCCACGAAAAGGTGGACCGTCCCTTCCAGTACCGGATCCCGCCAAAGCTTGCGGATGTTCTTCGGCCGGGAATGCGGGTGCTGATTCCCTTTGGGGCAGGAAACACCCTGCGTACGGGGTACGTGATTGAGCTGACGGATACGGCGCAGTTTCCGGAAGAGCGGATGAAACAGATCGACAGCGTTTTAAATAAGGCCCAGGGGCCGGAGGAGCGCATGATCGAACTGGCCGCCTGGATGAAGGAACAGTATGGCTCCACCATGATACAGGCATTGAAAACAGTGCTTCCGGCCCGGCAGAAGGTGGCGGCGAAGGAAAAAAAGGAAATCGAGCTGGCAGCATCCCGGGAAGATGCCGCCGCTTTTCTGGCAGAATGCGACAGGAAGCATCAGACCGCCAAATCCCGGCTTTTGAAAGAACTTTTAAAAGAAGGGATTCTCTCCCGGGAACTGGTGACCAAAAAGCTGAATATTGCCGCTGCTACCATAAAAAGCCTGGAAGAAGCGGGAATGATCCGCCAGAAGTCCACTTCCTTTTACCGCAATCCCGTAAAACAGGTGGAGAGGCAAGAAGAACAAAAGGTTCTGAGCAAAACCCAGAAGGATATCGCAGACTGTGTGCTGTTCGATTATGATGCGGGCAGCCGCAGGCCGGTTTTAATCCATGGAATTACAGGAAGCGGCAAGACGGAAGTTTATCTGGAGCTGATTGCGGGCATGATAAAAAGAGGCAGGCAGGCCATTGTGCTGATTCCGGAAATCGCTCTCACCTACCAGACCGTGTTGCGGTTTTACCATCGGTTCAAGGACCGGGTATCGGTGATGAATTCCACTCTCAGCCCCGGGGAAAAACAGGACCAGTGCGAACGGGCCAGAAAAGGGGAGATCGATGTGATCATCGGCCCCAGGTCGGCGCTGTTTGTCCCTTTTCCCAAACTGGGCATGATTCTCATTGATGAGGAGCATGAAAACAGCTATAAAAGCGAAACCAGCCCCAAGTATCATGCCAGGGAAACGGCGGTGAAGCTGGCCGAACTTTCCGACGCGGCTGTGGTCATGGGATCGGCGACGCCTTCCCTGGAGGCTTACAGCCGGGCCATGAGCGGCGAATATGCTTTTTATACCTTAAAGGAGCGTCTGACCGGCGGATTTCTGCCGAAGGTTTATGTGGAGGATCTGCGACAGGAATTAAAGGAAGGGAACCGTTCCATTTTTTCCAGGAGGCTGCAGGAAAAGCTTGCAGAAAGACTGGAGAAAAAGGAGCAGTCCATGCTTTTTTTGAACCGGAGAGGCTATGCGGGCTTTGTGTCCTGCCGTTCCTGTGGTTATGTGTGCAAATGTCCCCACTGTGACGTATCCCTTTCGGAGCACAGAAACGGAAAGCTGGTATGCCATTACTGCGGCTATGAACAGCCTGCTGTGAAGCTGTGTCCCTCCTGCGGATCCCGTTATATTCTGGGATTTCGGGCGGGCACGGAACAGATTGAGGAACAGCTTGTAAAGAGATATCCCGGGGCTCGGGTGCTGCGCATGGATGCGGACACCACCCGGACAAAGGACAGCTACGAAAAAATTCTGTCGGCCTTTTCCAACAAAGAGGCGGATATCCTGGTGGGCACCCAGATGATTGTGAAGGGTCATGATTTCCCGGAAGTGACGCTGGTGGGGATTCTGGCGGCGGATTTGTCTCTGTCCATGAGCGACTACCGGGCAGGGGAGCGCACCTTCCAGCTTTTGACCCAGGCGGCAGGCCGTGCCGGGAGGGGAGAAAAAGCCGGCGAAGTGGTGATCCAGACCTATCAGCCGGATCATTACAGCATCCGGTATGCGGCGGCGCAGGATTATGAAGGGTTTTATCAGGAGGAGATCACCTATCGGCAGCTTTTGGCCTATCCGCCGGCCTCCCATATCCTGTCGGTCCAGATCGCCTCTCAAAAGGAAGAAGATGCGAAAGAAGCCGCAAAAGAAGCGGCAGAGACCGCGCGCAGTATAGCCCTGCAGTGGGAAGGGCCGGATGCAGGGCGGCCGGGGAAGGTGCCGGATACGGTGATCATCGGGCCGGCGCCCGCGCTGATCGGGAAGATCAATGATATTTACCGCTATGGTGTTTATATAAAAAATAAGGATTACCGGAAACTGGTGGAGATTAAAAACGGGATCGAGCGTCTGCGCGCCGGACAGGAAAAGCCGAAAGGCATGTGCCAGTTTGATTTTGACCCGGTGAATACGTATTAGAGAAAGGAGAATGATAATGGCAATCCGTAACATAAGAACGATGGGGGATCCCATCCTGACGAAAAACTGTAAGGAAGTAAAAGAGGTGACGCCCCGCATAAAGGAACTGATCCAGGATATGTTTGAAACCATGTATGAGGCCAACGGCTGCGGTCTGGCCGCGCCGCAGGTGGGGATTTTGAAACGCATTGTGGTCATCGATACCACAGGGGAAGATCCCATTGTCATGATCAATCCCAGAATCCTGGAAACGGACGGGCAGCAGACCGGAGGGGAGGGATGCCTTTCCGTTCCCGGTAAAACCGGAACGGTGACCCGCCCCAATTATGTGAAAGCGGCAGCTTTCGATGAAAATATGCAGGAGTATGAAATTGAAGGCACAGAGCTTCTGGCCAGGGCCATCTGTCATGAACTGGATCATCTGGACGGAAAACTCTATGTGGATAAGGTGGAAGGGCAGCTGCTGCCTACGGACGAATATTACGCGGACCTGGAAGAAGAGGAAGAATAACGGATGAAGATCGTATATATGGGAACCCCCGATTTTGCGGTGGGGCCGCTGGAAGCGCTGCTGGCGGCGGGACATGTAGTCAGCGCAGTGGTGACACAGCCGGATAAGCCCAGGGGCAGAAGCGGGAAAATGCAGATGTCTCCCGTCAAGGAATGTGCCATAAAGCATGGCATTCCGGTGTATCAGCCGGTCAAAATAAAAAAGCCGGAAGCGGTGGAAGTGTTGAAAACCTTTGTGGCGGATGTTTATGTGGTGGCTGCCTTCGGACAGATCCTTTCCCAGGAGATTCTGGATATTCCGGAATACGGCTGTATCAATATTCATGGCTCTCTGCTACCAGCTTACCGGGGAGCAGCTCCTATTCAGTGGGCCATTTTAAACGGGGAAACGGAAACCGGCGTGACCATCATGCAGATGGATGCCGGTGTGGACACCGGAGATATGCTGCTAAAGGCGGCGGTGCCCATAGCCGAAAAGGATACCGACGAAACACTGCAGAAAAAACTGTCCGAAACGGGCAGCGCCCTCATCGTGGAGGCTTTAAGAAAACTGGAAGCCGGCGAACTGGCTGCGGAGAAGCAGGAAGATACTTCCGGTTTTTATGCCCGTATGCTGGAAAAGTCCATGGGGCTCATTGACTGGAAGGAATCCGCAGCGGTGATTGAACGAAAGATAAGAGGGCTTTATTCCTGGCCCGGAGCTTATACGTTTTACAACGGAAAAATGTTAAAAATATGGGCGGCTGACGTTTGCTGTGATAAGGCGGATGCCGCGCCCGGAACGGTTGACGCCGTGCAAAAGGACAGCGTGGCGGTCAATACCGGAGAAGGGAAACTTTGTTTAAAAGAAGTGCAGCTGGAAGGAAAAAAGCGGATGGCAGTAAAAGATTTTCTGCTGGGCTGCAAAATCGGAAAGGGTGAAGAATTGGGATGACAATACTTGCTTACTGGGGCTATTACTATTATGACGCGACTTATCTCCTGGTTTTAATCGGCGCGGTGCTGTCCATGATCGCCAGCGCCCGGGTCAACGGGACTTTTAACCGCTACAGCAGAGTGCGCAGCATGTCGGGCATGACGGGCGCTCAGGCAGCCAGAAGGATATTGGACAAAAACGGGTTATATAATGTAACAGTGGAGCATATCAACGGGAACCTGACGGATCATTATGATCCCCGCAGCAAGGTGCTGCGCCTGTCGGATGCCACCTATTCCTCCACAAGTGTGGCGGCGGTGGGCGTTGCGGCCCATGAGTGCGGCCATGCGGTGCAGGACAGCGAGGAATATGAACCTCTGCGCATCCGTTCCAAAATGGCGCCGGCAGCCAATTTCGGCTCCCGGTTCGGCCTGCCGATCTTCATCGCAGGGCTGATCTTTGGCTCCAATACGGTCCTGATGCAGATCGGGATCTGGGTTTTTCTTCTGGCGGTTCTGTTCCAGCTGGTCACGCTGCCGGTGGAGTTTGACGCCAGCAGGAGAGCGCTTGTGATGCTGACGGATTACGGCATTCTGGGCGATATGGAAGTAGAAGGCAGCCGAAAAGTATTAAAAGCCGCAGCCATGACTTATGTGGCGGCAGCAGCGGCCTCTGTTTTAAACCTGCTTCGACTGATCCTGATTTCCAGAAGCAGAGACAGGGATTAAACCTATGGAAGCGAGGGAACTGGCGCTGGACCTTTTCCTGGAAACGGAAAAGAAGGGCGCATACGGCGACACGCTGATCGGCAGCGTGCTGGATAAATATGATTATGAAGACCCGAAAGAAAAGGCTTTTTTCAAACGGCTGACGGAAGGAACGCTGGAAAAGCGCATCACCCTGGACTGGGTGCTGGACTGCTATTCCAAAACGCCGGTGAAGAAGATGAAACCCCTCATCAGGAACCTGCTGCGCCTGTCCGCTTACCAGATTCTTTATATGGAAGGGGTTCCCGATTCGGCAGCCTGTAACGAGGCGGTAAAACTGGCGAAAAAGAGGGGATTTTCTTCTCTGGGCGGTTTTGTAAACGGCGTTTTGCGGACGATTTCCCGGAACAAAGAGAGCTTGAAGTGGCCCGACCCCGCTAAAGATCCGGTCAGGAGCATGTCTGTAACCGCAGGCCTGCCGGAATGGATGATCCGTTTGTGGACACAACAGTACGGTGCAGAGGAAACCGCCGATATTCTCGGGGGACTGCAGGAAAAGAGACCGGTGATCATCCGGTTTTCGGGAAGGCTGACACAGGAACAGCGGCGGGAGGCGGCGGCTGCCATCGAAGGAGCCGGGGTGGAAATTGTGCCCCATCCTCTTTATTCCGGCGCTTACTGCCTGGGCAGCTGTGACGGCGTGGCTTCCCTGCCCGGATTTGCACAGGGACTGTTTTACGTGCAGGATGTGAGCAGTATGCTGGCGGTGGAAGCAGCGGGGATTGTGCCCGGTATGCAGGTGACGGATCTATGCGCCGCACCTGGCGGGAAGGCACTGATGGCAGCAGAAAAGCTGAAAGGAAAGGGACTGGTGAGAGCCGGGGATGTTTCCCAGGCAAAGGCCCTTTTGATAGAAGAAAATGCGGCCCGTATGGGTTGTGACAATATTCGTGTCTCTGTATGGGATGCCAGACGGACGCAGGAAGAACAGAAAGGACAGGCGGATGTGGTGCTGGCGGATGTCCCCTGTTCGGGCCTGGGCGTGATGGCCCGGAAGAAGGATATCCGCTATCGGGTGCAGCCGGAGGATCTGGAAGAGCTGACCGCTTTACAGAAGGAAATCCTGACCGCTTCCTGGCAGTATGTAAAACCCGGCGGGGTGCTTTTGTATTCCACCTGCACCATAAACCGGGAAGAAAATGAGGAAATGGTCCGTTTTCTGACGGAAAAATTCCCCTTTGAGACAGAAAACCTGGATCCATATCTGCCGGAGTGCCTGCACAGCCGACAGACAGCGGCGGGCTGCTGCCAGCTGATACCGGGAAGATGGAACACGGACGGCTTCTTTTTTGCAAGACTTAGAAGAAAAAAGTGACAAGAATGAGGATACGGATGGATAACTGGGATCTGAAATCGCTGACGCTTGCGCAGCTGAAGGAAAAGATGGAACAGCTTAAGGAAAAGCCCTTCCGTGCGGCCCAGCTTTATGACTGGATGCATGTAAAACTGGCAGAAGACTATGAGGAAATGAGTAATCTGCCCGCTGCTTTCCGGGCAAAGCTGACGGAACAATACCCGCTCACAGCGCTACAAACAGTGCGGGAGCAGACCTCTAAAATTGACGGAACAAAAAAGTTTCTGTTCGCCCTGCCGGACGGCAACCTGGTGGAAAGCGTCTGGATGCGCTATAAACACGGCAACTCCGTGTGCATTTCCTCCCAGGTAGGCTGTCGGATGGGGTGCCGGTTCTGCGCATCCACATTGGACGGACTGGAAAGAAACCTTCTGCCTTCCGAAATGCTGGATCAGATTTACCGGATCCAGAAGCAGACCGGGGAGCGTGTGAGCAACGTGGTGGTGATGGGAAGCGGGGAACCGCTGGATAATTACGAAAATCTGCTGCAGTTTATCCGCCTTTTGACGGATGAGAACGGGCTGCATATCAGCCAGAGAAACGTGACGGTATCCACCTGCGGGATCGTGCCTAAAATGGCGGAACTTGCGGAGGAGAAGCTGCAGATCACGCTGGCCCTTTCCCTCCATGCTACCACCGATGAAAAGCGGCGGGCGCTGATGCCCGTGGCCAACCGATATCACATGCGGGAACTGATGGATGCCTGCCAAAATTACCATGAAAAAACGGGCAGGAGGATCACCTTTGAATACAGCCTGGTGGGCGGGGTAAACGATACGCCGGAAGATGCGGCTCAGCTGATCGGGCTGGCGCGGCCTTTGGGCTGTCACGTGAACCTGATTCCGGTAAACCCGATTAAAGAGCGCTCCTTTGTGCAGTCGGACCGGCAGGCGATCGATGCATTCAAAAATAAACTTGAAAAAAATGGGATTAATGTTACTATTAGAAGAGAAATGGGACGGGATATCGATGGAGCCTGCGGCCAGCTGAGGCGCAGACACATGGAAGAAGGTCAGAAAGGGTGAGCGCAGGAATGAAAGCTTATGCGATTACCGATATCGGAAGGAAAAGGACGCTGAATCAGGACTATGTGTACCTGACGCTGGAAAAAATAGGACAGCTGCCCAACTTGTTTGTGGTTGCAGACGGCATGGGCGGTCATAAAGGAGGCGGATATGCCTCCAGAATGGCAGTGGAAACGATCCTTTCGGAAATAGAAAAAAGCGATGCGGACAGTCCGGCACAGGTCATGGTGGATGCCATCCGTCATGCCAATCAGTGCATCCGTAAAACTGCGGCCGAGGATGAGAGGCTGACGGGGATGGGGACGACCGTGGTAGCGGCCACCTGCATCGGAGATATGCTGGAGGTTGCAAATGTGGGGGACAGCCGCCTGTATATCGCAGACGAGAAGGAAATCAGACAGATTACACAGGATCATTCCCTTGTGGAGGAAATGGTCCGTTTTGGCGGTATCAGCCGGGAACAGGCGAGAAAACATCCGGACAGGAACATCATCACCCGCGCTGTAGGCGTAGAGGATGACCTGAAGGTGGACTGCTTTTTTGTCCCCTTAAAGAAAGGGGACAAGGTGCTTTTATGCTCGGACGGCCTGACCAATATGCTGGAGGATGAAGAAATACAGCGTATTCTGGAAGAGGTAGGAAGCGTGGAGGAAAGAGCCCAGAGAATGGTGGAAGCAGCCAATGACCGTGGGGGCAGGGATAATATTGCGGTGATTATCATGGAGCCGTTTTCAGACGAGGTGAGCCGATGATTAGAATTGGAATGATGGTAGGCGACCGGTATGAGATCCTGGAGAGGATCGGCACCGGCGGCATGTCAGATGTATATAAAGCGAAGGATCATAAGCTGAACCGCCATGTGGCGGTAAAGGTCCTGAAACAGGAATTTTCCGAGAACACCAATTTTGTCTCCAAATTCCGTGTCGAGGCCCAGGCTGCTGCCAGCCTGATGCACCCCAACATCGTAAATGTCTATGATGTGGGCGAGGACAACGGCATTTACTATATTGTCATGGAACTGGTGGAAGGGATCACCCTAAAAAAATACATCGAAAAGAAAGCGAGACTGTCCGTCAAGGAAGCCGTGAGCATTGCCATCCAGGCATGTATGGGAATTGAGGCGGCCCATAATAACCATATCATCCACCGGGATATCAAACCCCAGAACATCATCATTTCCAAGGACGGAAAAGTGAAGGTGACGGATTTCGGTATCGCCAAGGCGGCTACCAGCAATACCATCACTTCCAATGTGATGGGATCCGTACACTATACATCCCCCGAACAGGCCAGGGGCGGCTACAGCGATGAAAAGAGCGATATTTATTCCATGGGAATCACGCTTTTTGAAATGCTGACCGGGCGTGTGCCTTTTAACGGGGAAACTACGGTGGCGATCGCAATTAAGCATATCCAGGAGGAGATGCCGTCTCCCAGGGATTATGTGCCGGAAATCCCGGTCTGTGTGGAGCAGATTGTTTTAAAAAGTACCCAGAAAAGCCCTGACAGGCGGTATCATACCATGGCATCCCTGATTTCGGATCTGAAAAGGGCGCTCATGTCCCCGGAAGAGGATTTTGTACAGATTGAAGATCCCGATAAAGCCATGGCTACCAGGGCGGTGGTGGAAAAAGACCGTTCTGAAATCAAAAAACAAGCCAAGAAACGGGAACCTGTGGAAGAAGAAATGCGTCTGAAGAAAAATACGCCCAAAAAGAAAAAAGCGCCTGTCTATGAAGAAGAGGACGAGGATGAGGAAGAGTATGATGAAGATTCCAAAATGGAAAAACTGACTACTATTCTGGCCATCATCGGCGCGATTTTAGTGGGCTGTATGGTCATTTTCCTGGTGGGCCGGGCCATCGGTATTTTTGATTTTGTAAACGAGTCCGAACAGGTGACCATGATCAGTGTGGAAGGACAGTCGGAACAGGATGCGGTGGAAGCCTTAAAGAATCTGGGCTTGAAGCCGGAGGTGATCTATGCAGCGTCCGATTCGGTGGAGAAGGGGACAGTCATTTCCCAGGATGTGAAAGAAGGGGCAATCGTTTCCGGCGGAAGCAAAGTGGTGCTCACCGTCAGCGGAGAAGAGGATACAAAGAACGGAATCCCTGTGCCCAAAGTGGAAGGCTTTTTGGAGGCGGATGCTACCGCAACATTGAAAAAAAGCGGTTTTGAAGTGAATAAGACGGAAGGGTATTCCGATACCGTGGAAAAAGGCAAGATTATTTCCCAGACCCCTGAGGGCGGCTCTACCGCACCTTCCGGATCTGTGGTTTCCATCGTGATCAGCCAGGGGCCCAATACGGATAATAAAGTGATGATGCCCGATATTTTAGGGCTGGATCCGATAGATGCCATTGCCATTCTGACAGAATCCGGATTTGTGGTGGGTGAGCAGAAGGAAATGAGCGACGAGGCCATACCCGAAGGCAAGGTATGCTATGCAAGCTATACCGCCGGAGCGCCGGTGGAACCGGGAACCACTATTGATATCGGCATCAGCGTGGGCCCGAAAGCCGTAACCTATGCTTACCAGGAGGCAATTCCGAGCCCCGCGGATCTGGATCCCGATTATAAGGAAGGCACGGAATGCAAAGTGACGCTCACCGGACAGAACGGAACCGACTATGTGAAAACAACCGTACAGTCTTTCCCCATCACAACGGTGAATCTGCACGGGCTGGCAGATCCTGCGGGCCTGATCACCTATGAGTACGATGTGGAGGCGCCTGCCACCACAACGGTGAACGGAAACGGGGAAACCGTAACGGTGCCCGGCGGTAAGGAGAGACGGGTGCAGCAGCGTCAGGTTATTTTCACACCGGAAGGATGAGCCGATGAAGGGAAAAATCATCAGAGGAATCGGTGGATTTTACTATATCCATACGGGGAAAAAAATTTATGAATGCAAGGCCAAGGGGATTTTCAGAAAGGACCATATCAAACCCCTTCCGGGGGATTTCGTGGAAATCGCAGTGCTGGATGAAGAAAAAAAGCTGGGCAATATCGAAGAGATACTGCCCAGAAAAAATGTGCTCATCCGGCCGGCCGTGGCTAATGTGGACCAGGCGCTTGTGATTTTCGCATGCGCTTCTCCAAAGCCGAATTTCAATCTGCTGGACCGTTTCCTGGTCATGATGGAAAAACAGGAAATACCGGCCCTGATCGCTTTTAATAAGAAGGATCTGGCAGATGAGACCGCGATGGATGAGATACAAAAGCGATATGTGGGCAGCGGGTATGAACTCCTTTTTTTCAGTGCGAAGCAGGAATACGGAGTGGATGAGGTGAAGGCGCTCCTGCGCGGGAAAACCACCACGGTGGCGGGCCCTTCCGGAGTGGGGAAATCCTCTCTGATCAACCTGCTGCAGAGCGAAACGGCCATGGAAACCGGAGCGGTCAGCGAAAAGATCGAAAGAGGGCGGCATACCACCCGGCACACGGAGCTTCTGCTGGTGGAAGAGGACACCTATATCCTGGATACACCCGGTTTTTCTTCTGTGGAACTGACGGGAATGGAAAAGGAAGAACTGGGCCTTTACTTCCCGGAGATACGGGAACGGATGGATGGCTGCCGCTTTGCGGGATGTGCCCATATAAAGGAGCCTGACTGCATGATCAGACAGGCGCTGGAAGAAGGAAAAATGAGCAGGGGCAGATATGAAAGCTACCGGCTTTTTTATGAAGATTTAAAGAACCGAAGAAAATATTGAAATGGAGAGTAAGAGATGAAACTGGGTATTGTAATATATTAGCCTAATTTTATAAATCCATGTACCTCGATAAAAGTCCGTAAAACCGCATGGTTGCAAGGTTTTTCAAAAAGGCGCAAACATAAAGCTCCATGTAAAATCACATAATTTAATATCATTTGGGCGTAGAAATGGGCGTAGATTTATAGCTTAAAACCAGAGTCCAACGCAGTTTGTACTGATGAATAGTACGCTTGCCAGTTTCTACGCATAAGACCACACGACATGATAGAACAAATCGAAAATTTATACTGCACCGCACAGGCGGCGTTTCTTACTCTCTTAACAGGAGAACAGAAACGCCGCTTTTTTTATGCCCTCATGTCACGCAGTAGGGGCAAAGGAAGCCTTGATTTTGGCGGCTTTACGGGCACGTTTCTGACCGGGCAAGGGAAATATATCTTTTCCCTCAAAAACGCCGTCCTACCGCGTGACAAATCCACAGCAAAGGAGTGATGAAGCTATGGCAGTTTTCCGCGTGGAACGAAACAAGGGCTATACCGTTATGAGCAACCACCACCTACGAAACAAGGAACTGACCTTAAAGGCAAAGGGCTTGTTGTCGCAAATGCTGTCCTTGCCGGAGGATTGGGACTACACCCTTGCGGGGCTGTCCCTTATCAACCGGGAAAAAATCGACGCAATCCGGGAAGCGGTACGGGAGCTTGAACGAGCCGGGTATATCATGCGTTCCAGAGAGCGCGACGAGAAAGGACGCTTGCGGGGCGCGGACTATGTGATTTACGAGCAGCCGCAACCACCGCCTGACTTGGATTTACCTACGTTGGAAAATCCAATATTGGAAAATCCAACGTTGGAAAACCCTACGCAGGAAAAACCTACGTTGGAAAATCCAACGCAATTAAATAAAGAGATACAAAGAACTGACTTACCAAAGACCGATTTATCAAAAACGGATTTATCAAGTACCCATTCCATTCCTATCCATTCCCTAAATCCCCTGCCTTTGGAGCAGGGCGCAGCGGCTACGCCGCCGGAACGGAAAGGAACGGGAAAGAGCGACGCATACAAAATCTATGAGGAAATCATCAAGGACAATATCGAGTATGACTTTCTCTTACAGGACAACAGCATTGACCGCGACCGTCTGAATGAGATTGTAGACCTCATGCTTGAAACGGTATGCACCGCACGAAAGACAATCCGTATCGCCGGGGACGACTACCCCGCCGAGCTTGTGAAAGCAAAGTTTATGAAGCTCAACAGCTCACACATTCAATTCGTCTTTGACTGTATGCGGGAGAACACCACCAAAATCCGCAACATTAAGCAGTATTTACGGGCGGTACTCTTTAACGCCCCGACCACCATTGACAGTTATTACACCGCCCTTGTCGCTCATGACATGGCAAGCGGCAAAATCTGAAAGGAGTACAGAGCATGAAACAGGGAGCCTTGATTTTTGATGAAACCACCGACCGTTACGACATTCGCTTTGACCTTGCGGACTACTACGGCGGCTTGCATTGCGGGGACTGTTTCGACGTGATGATTGGCGGCAAATGGAAGCCGACCCGCATTGAAATGAACCCGTCGCAGGAATGGTATCTTGTGGGGGTACGCGCCGGGGACTTGAACGGGTTGCGGGTGCGGCTGTAAGCCAATGTGCCGCAGCACATACCGTGAAAGGAGGACAGTAAATGCAAGATGAAGTCAACGAAAAGACCGTTGCCATATCCATAAAGGCAACGAAACTGACGGCGGCACTTTTACAAGCCGCCATGAAAAAGCTGCTTGCACAGGCGAAAAAGCAGCTTGACAAACAGGCAACGCCCCACGGCAAGCAGACCCTAAAGCAGCTCATGAAGCAGAACGCGGGCGTGTCGAATATCGAAATCACCGACAGCAATATCAAAGCCTTTGAGAGTACGGCGAAGAAGTACGGCGTTGATTTTGCACTGAAAAAGGACGCGACGGAAACCCCGCCCCGTTACCTTGTTTTTTTCAAGGGCAGGGACGCGGACGTGCTGACCGCAGCTTTTAAGGAGTTTTCCGCAAAGAAGCTGACACAGGAGCAAAAGCCCTCAATCCGCAAGGCATTAGCAGCCTTTAAGGAAAAGGCAAAACTGCTGAACGCCAACCGGGAAAAGGTGAAGAACAAGGACAGGGGGCGCGAACTATGAGCAACGTCAATCTGAAAAAGATGATACTTCCCAATCTCCCCTATCTGCTCTTTGTGTACCTCTTTGACAAGGTGGCACAGGCGGCGCGGCTTGCACCGGGCGCGGACTTCTCCGCTAAAGTGCTGCATATCGGGAACGGCTTCACCGCTGCCTTTTCCTCATTCGCGCCGAGCTTTTCCCCCATGGATATGCTTGTAGGCGTTGCCGGGGCTGTCCTTATCCGGCTGATTGTCTACTTCAAGGGCAAGAACGCGAAGAAGTACCGCAAGAATGTAGAGTACGGTTCTGCCCGTTGGGGAAACGCCGAAGATATAAAGCCCTATGTAGACCCGGTATTTGAAAACAATATCCTGCTGACACAGAACGAACGGCTGATGATGAGCAGCCGCCCGAAGCTGCCGAAGTATGCGAGGAACAAGAACGTCCTTGTGATCGGCGGTTCTGGTAGCGGCAAGACCCGGTTTTTTGTCAAACCAAACTTAATGCAAATGCACTCGTCGTATGTTGTCACAGACCCGAAAGGGACGGTTTTAGTCGAGTGCGGCAAGCTCTTACAGCGCGGCGGCTACCACATCAAGGTGCTGAACACAATCAATTTCAAAAAGAGTATGCGCTACAACCCCTTTGCCTATATCCGCAGCGAAAAGGACATTTTGAAGCTCGTCAATACCCTAATCGCCAACACCAAAGGCGACGGGGAGAAATCCGGCGAGGATTTTTGGGTGAAAGCGGAACGGCTCTTTTATTGCGCCCTAATCGGCTATATCTGGTACGAAGCCCCGGAGGAAGAAAAGAACTTCACGACGCTGCTTGATATGATAAACGCAAGTGAAGCCCGCGAGGACGACCCGGAATTTCAAAGCCCCGTTGACCTCATGTTTGAACGCTTGGAAGAAAAAGACCCGGAACACTTTGCCGTGAAGCAGTACAAAAAATTTCTGTTAAGCGCGGGCAAGACCCGTTCCTCAATCCTTGTCAGTTGCGGCGCAAGATTAGCCCCATTTGACATTCGGGAGCTACGCGAACTCATGGAAACCGACGAAATGGAGCTTGACACCATAGGGGACAGAAAAACGGCGTTGTTCGTTATCATTTCCGACACCGACGACACCTTTAACTTTGTTGTTTCAATCCTTTACACGCAGCTTTTCAACCTCTTGTGTGACAAAGCCGACGACGTATACGGCGGGCGGCTTCCCGTTCATGTGCGCTGTCTGCTTGACGAATTTGCAAATAGTGTGACACGTTCTACGCCCAAAACGGTAGGAATAACCGACAAAGCGTAGC
>CABSCP010000014.1 GCA_902476265.1 uncultured Lachnospiraceae bacterium | reverse complement strand
CCTACGTTGCTGTCGTCCAGGGCCGCCTCAATTTCATCCAGCAGGCAGAACGGCGAGGGCTTCAGGTTCTGAATGGCAAACAGCAGGGAAATGGCCGTCAGGGCTTTTTCTCCGCCCGACAGCTGCATCATATTCTGCAGTTTCTTTCCCGGGGGCTGGGCGATGATGCGGATGCCCGCTTCCAGGATATCCTCATCCTCCATCAGCTCCAGCGTTCCCTTGCCGCCTCCGAAAAGTTCCTTGAATACTTTGTCAAATTCTTTACTGATTTCCGCAAATTTTTCCTTAAACTGCCGGCGCATCGCCTCATCCAGCTCTGTGATGATATTGGTCAGCGTCTTTTCCGCCTCCACCAGATCATCATGCTGGGTTTTTAAAAAAGTATAGCGCTCCATCAGATTTTTATAATCCTCAATGGCGTTCACATTCACATCGCCCAGACGCCGTATGGCGTCTTTTACCGCCGCTGCGTCCCGTTTCATGGCTGCCAGATCGGTCATGGTTTCATCCCGCATGTTCGACGCGTCGCTTAACGTGATTTCGTACTCATCCCACATATAATTGATCTGGTTTTCGATGGCCTCTTCCAGCTTTTCCTTCTGGGCGTTTAAGCGGTAGACCTCCTTATCCAGCGCGCTCATGCGGCCGGACAGTTCTTCCCTTGCGGAGAAGAAATTCTTCTGCCTTGCGGACAGCTCTTCCTTCCTGGCGGTATCCGCCGAAAGTTTTTCCTGCGCGTCCGACTGGGCGGTACAGGAAGCTGCGATGGTCTTTTCGATTTCCTGAATATTATTTTCTTTTTCCCGGATATCCGCCACGCCGTTTTCCAGATTTTCCAGAACTTCCGCAAGTTCCGCGCTGTAACGGGCGATCTCTCCGTCGATCCGGTCCTCGTTGGCCTGGTAAAAGCCCAGCTGCTGCCGGATTTTTTCCACTTCCAGCTCTTTTTCATTGAGCGCGGCCGTCTGAGCAGCTTCCACTCTGCGCTCTTCCTCCAGCTGCAGCGCAAACGCTTCAATCTGAGCCTCTGTATTTTTCTCCAGGGCTTCCGAATCCGCCAGTTCCTGCAGAGTATCTTCTTTGTTCTGCCGGATCTCACGGATCTGGATTTCAATTTCCCCCTCTTCTTCCTTCAGGGAATCAAAGCTGCCCTCTGTCTGGGATTTTTTCTCCTGGGCGGAAAGCACGTTTAAACGCGCCGTGTTCTGCCGGATAAACGCATCCTGAAGCTGAGCCTTTGTCTCCTCTAAATCCATTCGCAGCTGGTTCCTGCGCTTTTTGGTCTGTTCGATATCATCCAAAAGCGCATCGATCTGCACCAGGCTTTCCTTCACCTTTTTTTCCAGTTCTTCCATCTCCCGGCGCCGTCCCAGAAGATTGCTGCTGTTTTTAAATGCGCCGCCGCTGATGGCGCCGCCGGGCACCAGCTGTTCCCCTTCCAGGGTGACGATCCGCAGGGTATAGCCATATTTCTTCTGAAGCCTCACCGCGTTGTCCACATTGTCCGCCACCACGATCCGTCCCAGCAGGGATTTCGCCACGTCGGCATAGGCGCTCTGCGTCTGTACCAGCGTATGCGCCAGCCCCAGCACGCCGTTTTCTTTCAGCACTTCTTTCTGCCGGAATTCCTGGGTGTTTTTGATGCTGGTCAGCGGCAGGAACGTGGCTCTGCCGCTCCTGGTCTGTTTTAAAAAGGCGATCATCCTTTTGGCGGTCTCTTCATGATCCGTCACGATATTCTGGATGCTGCCTCCCAGGGCCGTCTCGATGGCGGTTTCGTACTTCTTTTCCACCTTGATGATGTCAGCCACCACCCCGATGATTCCCGGATTGTTTTCCTTTTGCTCCATGACCCGCTTGACGCTGCCGCCATAGCCTTCATACCGCTCTGTCAGATTATTTAACGCATCCAGCTTTGATTTATCCTGATGATACAGGACCTGTGTATCCCGCAGTTTTTTATCTTTGGCAGCCAGCTCTTCCCGCATGCCGGAAAGAGTTTCTTCCATCGTTGTCTGGGCATCGTTAAAAGCGTCGATTTCCCGGCTGACCGATACGAATATTTCCTCCAGTGCCCTGATCTCCTCTTCCTGGGCCACTTCATCGGATTTCACCCGCAACAGACGGGAATTCAGCTGGGCCCGGCGGATCTGGATCTGTTCCTGCATGGAATCAAAACGTCCCATTTTTGACTTGATCACAGCCCTCTGATTCAGGGTTTGGATAATCGTATTTTTGCCGGCCTCGATGGATGCGTTCAGCGCTGCAATCCTGTCCTGCACTGCTTCCAGCTCTCCTGCGGCAGTATCCCTGCTGTGCATGAGTTCCGAAAAGCGGGCATCGATCTCTGCCCTCTGGCCCAGCAGCTTTTCTTTATCGGCACTTCTCAAGTCCAGTTCCCCCTGAAGGGTTTCCCGGCGGCTTTTTAAATGGGATTCATTGCCCCGGATGGAATGGATCCTTTCTTTTAATACGGCGATCTCGCCCTCCAGCTTTCCTTTCAGCACCGAAGTGTCCGTCAGCTGTGCCCGCGTCTCCTCTATCGCCCGCTCCAGTTCCTCCATTTCATTCTGGACCCGGTCATATTCCTCTTTGATTCCTTCGTATTTATCACTGGTTTCTTTCAAATCCCCGGCGGCGATTTCATACTTTTGCTCCGCTTCCGAAAGCTGCTCCCGTATTTTCGCATTTTCCAGCAGAAATACGTTCACATCCAGGGTTTTGAGTTCTTCTTTTTTCTTCAGATAAACCCTGGCCTTTTCGGACTGCTTCTCCAAAGGGCCGACCTGCTTTTCCAGTTCCGACAGGATATCCGTGACGCGCACCAGATTTTGCTTCTCGGACTCCAGCTTCTTTACCGCCGTGTCCTTCCGGCGCTTGAATTTCACGATCCCCGCCGCTTCGTCAAACAGTTCCCGGCGCTCCTCCGGTTTGCCGCTCAAAATTTTATCAATCTGGCCCTGTCCGATGATGGAATACCCTTCTTTCCCGATACCGGTATCATAGAAAAGTTCATTCACATCCTTTAACCGGCAGGGCGTCCCGTTGATCAGATATTCACTTTCTCCGGAACGGTACAGCCTTCTGGCCACCGTTACCTCATCATAGTCAATCGCCAGCTGGTGGTCGCTGTTATCCAGGGTGATCGCCACATAGGCGTAGCCCAAAGGCTTTCTTAATTCGGTACCGGAAAAAATAACGTCCTGCATGGAAGCGCCGCGCAGCTGCTTGATCCGCTGTTCCCCCAGCACCCAGCGCACCGCGTCCGCCACATTACTCTTTCCGCTGCCGTTCGGCCCCACAATACCCGTGATTCCGTTGTGGAACTGAAAATGGATCTTATTGGCAAATGATTTGAATCCGTGTACTTCGATACTCTTTAAATACATAGCTGCTCCTTACCGGTTTAACAGATGCAGGATCGCCTCATAGGCCGCCTGCTGCTCGGCCGCTTTTTTGGTACGCCCGGTTCCGCTCCCGATGGTACGGCCATTTAAAACGGCATCCACCATAAACTCCTTATTGTGGTCGGGGCCTGTCTCCCCTTTGAGTTCATAGCCAAACCGGCTCCCTCCCTGCCCCTGGGCCTGGATCATTTCCTGGAGCTTTGTCTTGCTGTCATAAAAAAGGATTTTATTGTCCAGATCGGAAAGCACAAAGCGGTGGATAAAATCATGCGCCGCCATAAATCCGCCGTCCAGATAGAGCGCGCCGATCACCGCTTCCATCGCGTCCGAAGTGATGGAATCCCGGTATCTTCCCCCTGTGGCTTCCTCCCCTCTTCCAAGGAGCATGAATTCTCCCAGTTCAAGATCCCGGGCACAATAAGCGAGGGCCGGTTCACACACCATGGAGGAACGCAGTTTGGTCAGCTGTCCTTCCGGCATCCCGGGGTTTTCATGATATAAAAAGTCGCTGGAAATCAGTTCCAGCACGGCATCCCCCAAAAACTCCAGCCTTTCATAATCCGAAAGCTTATTCATCTTCTGTTCGTTTGCATAAGAGCTGTGCGTCAGCGCCTGTCTCAGAAGTTTCCTGTTCTGAAACCGGTAGCCGATTTTTTCTTCCAGCTCATCCAATGTATATTCCCCTGTCATGTTCTTCCTCATTTCCATAGACTGCCCGCTTCCGGCATTCCTGTTTTTGTCCGCCGGAAGGAAAACGCCGCGCACCGGGCCCATAGCATGTGTCTGAAAACCGCTTTGGGCTGCGTTTGTGCGCGGCGCATCTGATCAGGAAGCGTTTTCCGCACTCCTGATCAGATCCACTGCCTGTCCTACAGTCACGATATGTTCCGCCGATTCCGCCGGTATTTCAATATCGAAAGTTTCTTCTATTCCCATGATGATCTGATAAACATCCAGGGAATCCACACATAAGTCATCCACAAAGGTGGTCTCTTCCGTCACTTCCTTTGGATCCACACTGAGCACCTCTGCAATAATTGTCCTGAGTTTCTCAAGTTCCATGACCCTTATCCTTCTTCCTTTGCCGCCGCAATGCTGGCCTTGATTTTTCCGATGATATCCTGTTCTTTAAACGTCACGCACTGCAGGATCGTGTTCCTGATTTCCACCGCTTTGGAACTGCCATGGGTTTTCACCACAAGACCCTTTAATCCCAAAAGGGGCGCGCCGCCATATTCCTCCAGATCAAATGCCTTTAAAGTTTCTTTTAACGCGGGTTTCACCAAAAGAGCGCCGATTTTACTGCGCAGGGATGTCATCATGCCCGCTTTCACCTTCTTGATCAGCGTGCCGCCCACGCCTTCATACATCTTCAGGATCACATTTCCCACAAAGGCTTCGCAGACCACTACGTCCGCATAGCCCGCCGGAATATCCCTGGCCTCTATACTTCCGATAAAATTGATATCCTCACACTCTTTGAGCAGCGGGAAGGTTTCCTTCACCAGCGCATTCCCCTTTTCTTCCTCTGCGCCGATGTTCACAATCGCCACTCTGGGATTTTTGATGCCCATAATATTTTCCATATAGATGGAACCCATTCTGGCAAACTGCACCAGGTGGGAAGGTCTTGCGTCTACGTTTGCACCGCAGTCTATCAAAAGGGAACATCCTTTTTCCGTAGGAATCAGCGGCGCCAGCGGAGGTCTCTCCACCCCTTTCGCACGTCCTACCAGGACCTGTCCGCCCACCAGGACTGCGCCCGTGCTGCCTGCGGATACGAATGCATCACATTCTCCCGCTTTCACAAGTCCCATACCCTTTACAATAGAGGAATCCTTCTTGCCCCTGATGGCATTGACAGGCGGTTCCGCAGTCTCTATCACTTCCGTTGCATTCACAATCTCCACCTGCTCGGAAGGATATTCATAAGCGGTTAACTCCCGCCGGATCACATCTTCCTTTCCTACCAGGAAAACCTTGATCTTCTTCTCTGCCTGTACGGCCTCCACAGCCCCCTTGATAATTTCCGACGGCGCGTTGTCACCGCCCATGGCGTCCACCGCCACCTTTACAAAATCAGCCATCCCAATAACCAGTCCTTTCCAACCATCGTTTCATAAATATACGCTATTACTTATCATACTAAAATACGCTGTAAAAATCAAGAAAAAAAGACCTCCGGCAACATTCCGGAAGTCTTTTGCTTCTGCTTTCAGCTGTTATTAAGCCTCAACCTTAACGATTTCGCGCTTATTGTAAGAACCACAAGCCCTGCAGACTCTGTGAGGCATCATCAGTGCGCCGCATTTGCTGCATTTCACCAGTGTAGGTGCGCTCATTTTCCAGTTCGCTCTTCTCTTATCTCTTCTGGACT
The DNA here is from genome assembly GCA_902476265.1 of uncultured Lachnospiraceae bacterium. Lineage (GTDB taxonomy): Bacteria > Bacillota > Clostridia > Lachnospirales > Lachnospiraceae > Gallintestinimicrobium. The sequence continues at coordinate 78,799 of CABSCP010000014.1, read as the reverse complement.
TGGAAGACTTATTCTTAGGACAGATAGACATCGTTACACCTCCTTATTCGCGTTAAAGACATCCATAATTGCCGCCATCCTCGGATCAGGAACGAAAGTATCGCAGCCGCACGCTCCCGTGTTCAAATCCTTCCCGCAGACAGGACAAAGTCCCTTGCAGTCTGGTCTGCACAACACCTTCATAGGCCAGCTTGTCATAATCTCATTTTCGATCAGGTTATCTATATTAAGCTCATAACCTTCCATGAATGCGTCCTGCTCCTCCAGATCCTCAGGTTTCGCCTTTTCCGGCGATATCACCTCTCTTGCAATCTGCAGGTCAAAGGGATGCTCCACTTCTCTCAGGCATCTGTCACAGGCAAGAACCACGGTCATCTTCAGCGCTGCCTCCACCAGAACCTTCTTAGAGGCGGTGTTGGTGAGCCTTAATGACAACACACTGCAGTCCTTCACCGGGAATGTCACACCCTCATACTTTACCTGCGTAACTGCATTCGGGATCTCCTTTGTAACGGTCCTGCCATCGGATGTAAAAACATCTGTTAAATTCACTAACATAGCATACTCCTAACGGTTGGACAAAATCAGAACAGATTCCGTCCACACTTCATTGATTATACATAGTCACCCGGGGTTTGTCAAGAAAAAATTATGCGATTATCGTGTATCGTTTGTTTTTATTCCCGCACGATTCCGTGGTCCAGCAGGAATTCTTTCCATACCTGATAGTATTTTGCCTGCAGATGGATCTGGTCAAAAGTCCAGTCATCGTGCAGGTTGCCGTTTTCATCGCAGACTGCTTCATTGACATCAATATAAAAAATGTCCCTGTTATCGGCCAGCGTCTGGATCTCTACATTCCGGATGTTGATGTTGGTATTATTAAAAATCGGGTCGGAAGCATTTTTTTCTCCGGCCACCCGCATGATGCCCTGTACAAAAATAATGGCGTCCGGCTGCAGCTTTTGTATTTGAAACACCGCCCTGGCGTATTCTTCAAAGAAGGATTCCGGCGTTCCGGTACCCATCTCGTTGATGCCGACCATCAGATAAATTTTGCCGAACTGATGCTCTGTTAAGGCTTCCGTCAGCGTCAGTTTCCTTCCGTCCTCTTTGATGAATGCCTTATCCTTTTTAAAAAGATCATATACGGTCAAAGATGTCTTGCAATAAAAGGTCGCCCTGTCCTCCAGGCCGCCGTATTCCAGCATTCCCTGGGTTCTGGAATCCCCGATGAAAAGGGCATCGTCAAAATAATCCTCTTCCACTCTGGTAAAGGAATAGGTTTGTTCTTCTGCTTCTGCCGTCGTTTCTTCAGGTTCTCTGCTTTCCTGCTCCGACTCTTGTACTTCCTGTTTTGTCTCCTGCAGCCCGTCCGCTATCTCCTGAGCCTGGTCTTTTCCGGGCTTCTTTTCCACCGCTGCAGAATCTCCGCTCTCGTCTGCAGCCGCTTGCTGACGGTCTTTATCCCCGCCATCCGAAAGATCGGCCATAGCATCCAGTCCTTCTGTCTGGGACCAGGGAAAATCCCCGTTTTTTGCGCCTGCAAAAACTGCGGCCAATGCAGGTGTCATGACGTTCTTTCCCTGATATTCCCGGTAGACCCCGTTTTTATTCGCTGCCCCGGTCACACCCAGGATCAGGCCGCTGACTGCCAGAATGAGGAGCAGCGGACATTTTTTCCATAATTTCATCTATACTTTTTTCTCACTTCCGCTGTTTTAAAAATTTGCATACATAAAAGGATTGTTCACTTCATTCGCCATCCGGTATACCGCAAACCAGAAAACAAATGCCAGGGCCACGATCACTCCGGTGTTCCGCTTATGTTTTACAGTCCAGCTGCATACCGACGGAACACAGAACAGGATGCCGCCCGCAAGCACAGGTGCAAAAATAATGAGTTCCTTTATGAAATCGCCCGGATTCACCGCTGTGCCGATTCCAAAGAAAGGGAACAGTCTTGCAAAATAGACGCCCATATCATGCAGGGACGGAATGGCAAAGATCATCCATGTCAGAGGAATCACAAACAGCACATACAGATGGGAAAACACTCTGTGCCGTTTCAAAAAATCTCCCAGCCACAACTTCTCCACTATGATCAAAAGCCCCAGAACCAGGCCCCAGATCACGAAGTTTATGCTGCCGCCATGCCAAAAGCCGGTCAGCGCCCAGACGATCAGCAGATTGAACACTGTTCTTGCGGTTCCTTTCCTGTTTCCGCCCATGGGAATGTAAATGTAATCCCTAAACCAGCTGCCCAGCGTCATATGCCATCTTCTGTAAAACTCGCTGACCGAACGGGAGGAATAAGGCTGATCAAAGTTTTTAATCACAGGAAGCCCGATCATTTCGCCGATTCCGATGGCAATCAGCGAATAGCCGGCGAAGTCAAAATACAGCTGCAGGGAATAGGATACGGCTCCCAGCCATGCCAGCGGTGTGGATATGCTTTCAAAACCGATGGTCCGCATATCATTCCACAGAATGCCCAGACGATCCGCCAAAAGGACCTTTGCTCCCAGTCCTACCACAATCATCTTTAATCCGTCCTCTGCCTTCGACAGTTTGAAAACGCCAAACTGCAGCCCTTCCAGCGCATCATTGTAACGCATGATAGGGCCGGAAACGATCTGGGGAAACATGCACAGATAAGCGCCGAAGCGCAGAAAAGATTGTTCCGTCTCGGTTTCTTCTCTGTAAACATCCGCCAGATAGGAAATACTTTTAAAAATGTAAAAACTGATTCCCGCAGGAAGAAGGAAGTTTGCATCAAAAGCATTTGACAGTTTAAAATACAGCAAAAGCAAAACATTGCAGGCGACAGCCAGTATGAACCATTTTTTCCTGCGCCTGCCTTCCCATTTATTCCTCATAAAATCGGAAACCGCAGGCCGCTCCTGCATACTCCGCCCGAACAGATAATTCACCACCGTCATTCCCAAAAGCAGGAACACATAAAAAGGCTCCCCCAATCCATATAAAATAATGCTGAATGAGAATAACACAAAATTTTTATATTTATCCGGAACCAGGAAAAATACAATTAAAAAAAGCGGCAGGTATCGGAACAGAAACTCCAGGCTGCTAAATACGAGCGTATTCAATCCTACCAGATTTTCCATTCCGATTCCTGCCATTTTCATCATCCGTCCTTTATTTTTATGACCGGCGGACGCATTTCATTCCATAAACGGACATATCCGTCTCAGCCCTGTTTTACAAGGGCATAGGTCTGTCTTGCGATAGCCAGCTCTTCGTTGGTCGGAATCACGAGCACTTTTGTTTTCGATGCAGCAGTTGTGATCTCAATGTCTTCCCCGCGTTTATGATTTGCCTCTTCATTCAGCTCGATCCCCAGATATCCCAGGTAATCGTTGCAGATCATATCACGCATTATGGGGCTGTTTTCCCCCACTCCAGCGGTAAAACAAATCACATCCACGCCGTTCATCGCCGCTACATAAGAGCCGATATACTTGGCTGTGCGAAGCGCATAAGCCTTTAGGGCCCTCACTGCTGCCGGATTTCCCTGCTCATATGCCTCTTCCAGATCTCTGAAATCGGAAGAAAAGCCGCCGGAAAGCCCGAGTACGCCGGATTCCTTATTTAATATTGTCATAATTTCATCAATGGACTTGCCTTCCTTATGAGCGATAAACTCCAGAATGGCGGGATCCACATCACCGCTTCTGGTTCCCATAATCAGCCCCTCCAAAGGAGTCAGGCCCATGGAAGTATCCACACATCTGCCGTTCTTCACAGCCGAAACGGACGCGCCGTTGCCCAGATGGCAGACGATGATCTTTAACTCTTCATAGGGCTTTCCCATCATCCCGGCCGCGCGTTTGGACACGTAATCGTGACTGGTACCGTGAAAACCGTACCTTCTGATCCGGTAATCCTCATAGTAGTGATAAGGGATGCCGTACAGATAAGCCTCTTCCGGCATCGTCTGATGGAAAGCTGTATCGAATACCGCCGCCATAGGCACGCCCGGCATGAGCGCTTCACACGCTTCAATCCCGATCAGATTCGCAGGATTGTGCAGCGGAGCCAGTTCACAACAATCCGCAATCGCTTTCTTCACCTCAGGTGTGATCAGGGTAGCCCGGGAAAAATTCTCTCCGCCATGGACAATGCGGTGTCCCACCGCCCCGATTTCGGAAAGATCCTTCACAACGCCCGTCTTTTCATCGGTGAGAGCTTCCAGCACCAGACGGATGGCTTCCTTATGGTCCGCCATCTCCACTTTCCGCTTGATCTTTTCACCGCCGGCAGGCGTGAAACTGATCTGCCCGCCGTTAATCCCAATTCTCTCACATAATCCTTTCGCTGTCAATTCTTCCGTTTCCGCGTCGATCAGCTGGAATTTCAAAGAAGAACTGCCGCAGTTAATCACTAAAATATTCATTTTTTTGTAACCCCCAATTTTTTTACAAATTTTCTTTATAAAAGCTGCGCCTGTACGGCTGTCAGCGCTACTACCCCTACAATATCTTCCCAGGAACATCCTCTGGACAGATCGTTGACCGGCTTTGCAATCCCCTGAAGCATAGGCCCGTAAGCCTCCGCCTTCGCCAGTCTCTGAACCAGTTTGTAACCGATATTGCCACAGTCCAGATTCGGGAAAATCAGGACGTTGGCTTTGCCTGCAACCTCACTGCCGGGCGCTTTGGATTTCGCCACCTGAGGCACCAGCGCGGCGTCTGTCTGCAGTTCCCCGTCCAGTGTCAGGCCGGGATACTGTTCATGGGCAATTTCCACTGCCTTCACCACTTTGTCCACCAGAGGATGCTTTGCGCTGCCTTTGGTGGAATGGGATAACAGCGCGATGATGGGCTTTACCCCTACCAGCGTCTTAAAGCTCTTTGCACTGGTATCCGCAATGGCCGCCAGCTCTTCCGCCGTAGGATCCTGGTTCAGGCCGCAGTCTGCGAACAGAAACGTTCCGTTCTCCCCGTATTCACAGTTGGGCACATCCAGAATGAAGAAACCGGATACCAGCTTTACCCCGGGCGCCGTCTTTAAAATCTGCAGGGCGGGACGGAGCGTATCCGCTGTGGCATGACATGCGCCCGCCACCATACCGTCCGCGTCATTTGCCTTTACCATGATAACGCCGAAGGTCAGATTGTCATTCAGCAGGATCTCCCTGGCTTTTTCAGGCGTCATCCCTTTATGCTTTCTGGTTTCATATAAAAGCTGCACATATTCATCCAGTTTCTCACAGAGTCGGGGATCCACTACTTTCACCCCTGTCAGATCAACTTCCAGCCATCCGGCCCCATCCATGATCTTCTCTTCGTTCCCGACCATGATAATATCAGCAATCCCTTCCTCAATGATATGGGAGGCTGCAATCAGTGTCCTTTTGTCATTGGTTTCCGGCAATACGATCGTTTTTCTGTCGGCTCTCGCCTTTTCTTTGATAATGTCAATATAAGACATACCCCTTCTCCTTTCAAGTTACCTTCTCCGGCCTTCACTATGTAAGCTCTTACACCATGGTTCAGACCATGAGTATGCTTCCGAAAACATCCCGTGTTTTCAACATAAGTAAATTATACCATTTTATATGCCGCATACAAGGAATTTTTCTTGAAAATATTGCACAAAATAAGGCACATCTTCTGAAATCTTGTTTAAATTACCGTTTGATGCTATCCTATAGATATCATTATGGATCAAAAAGATGCTTTTAAACAGGAGAATTTATGAAAACAGCCGGAATTATCGTAGAATATAACCCTTTTCACTGCGGACACGCATTTCATATCCAGCGCACCCGGGAAGTGACCGGAGCTGATTATGTCATCGCCGTGATGAGCGGCGACTTCGTACAGAGAGGCGCGCCGGCCCTTTTGGATAAACATTTGCGGACGAAAATGGCGCTTATGGGCGGAGCAGATCTGGTTTTGGAGCTTCCGGTCTATTTCGCCGCGGGAAGCGCCGGAGATTTTGCCGCAGGCGCGGTTTCTCTGCTGGATCAGCTGGGCTGTGTGGATTTCTTAAGCTTTGGCAGCGAATGGGGGGACATCGGCCCGTTCCGTCGGGCTGCCGCTCTTCTCACAGAAGAGCCTGAACCGTTTAAAGCAGTATTAAAAGAGCGTTTAAAGCAGGGCGCTTCTTTCCCCGGCGCCCGGGCCGAGGCACTGAAAAGCTGTTCCGCCTCCTTCTCTGACGAGCCCTTGCCCGACTGCTTTTTTTCCGATCCCAACAATATTCTGGGGCTGGAATACTGCGCTGCCCTCCTGCGCCGGAAAAGTTCTATCCGCCCTGTGACCATAAAAAGAGAGGGGGCCGGATATCATGACGATTCCCTGGACACCGTCTTTTCTTCCGCACAGGCGATCCGCAATGCGGTTTACAGAGCCGATTCCGATTTTTTCCGCGCCAGGATTGCTCCGTTTATTCCGGAAAACCTGCATTCTCTCTGGGGTCCTCTTTTTGACCAAAACGCTTTCCTCTGTTCAGGGGATTTCACGAAGGAGCTGCGCTGCCGTCTGCTGACGGAAGCTCCGAGAGGCTATCAGCATTTTGCGGATGTGAGCCGGGAACTGTCCGATAAGCTTCTAAAAAACCAGCTGTCCTTTACGGACTGGGAAGATTTGTGCGCGAGACTAAAAACCAAAGAGTTAACTTATAGCAGAATCAGCCGGGCGCTTTTGCGCATCCTGCTCTCCCTGTCAGCGGATCAGCTGCAGGCGGCCCGGGAACAGGATTATGTCCCTTATGCCCGGATTCTGGGCTTTCGGAAAACAGCAATGCCGCTGCTTTCCTCTCTCAAGAAAAACAGCGGCATTCCGATGTTATCTAAACTGGCGGATGCAGACCGGATGCTGTCCGGCGTTCCGGCCCGGATGCTTCAAAAAGATATCCTGGCAGCCCATCTTTATGAAAGCGCGCTGGCCGCCAAAACAGGGTGTGTCCCCCGTAATGAATATACCAGACAGATCTGCATTCTGTAAGCCGAATTAATTTTTAAAACTGTGGATCGGCGCGGGAATCCTTCCTCCGCGATTGACGAAAGCATCACAGGAAAACCGGTTCACCGGCATGATGGGTGCATAGCCCAACAGTCCGCCGAATTCCACGGTTTCGCCAACGTCTTTGCCGATCACGGGAATCAGGCGCACGGCCGTGGTTTTCTGATTGATCATGCCGATGGCCATCTCATCCGCAATGATGCCGGAAATGGTGGCTGCCTTCGTATCTCCGGGGATGGCGATCATGTCAAGACCCACGGAGCAGACACAGGTCATGGCTTCCAGTTTTTCGATGGTCAGGGCGCCCGCCGTCACCGCATCGATCATCCCCTGATCTTCGCTCACCGGGATGAATGCGCCGCTCAAACCGCCCACATAAGAGGAGGCCATGACGCCGCCCTTTTTCACCTGGTCGTTTAACAGTGCCAGCGCCGCCGTGGTGCCCGGCGCGCCCGCATGTTCCAGGCCGATTTCACACAAAATATCCGCCACGGAATCCCCGATGGCCGGCGTGGGCGCCAGAGAAAGATCCACGATGCCAAAAGGCACACCCAGCCGTTTGGACGCTTCTTTGGCCACCAGCTGTCCTACACGGGTCACCTTGAAGGCGGTCTTTTTAATGGTTTCACACAACACTTCAAAATTCTCTCCGCGCACTTTTTCCAGCGCGGTCTTCACCACACCGGGGCCGCTGACGCCCACATTGATGATGCGGTCAGCTTCCGTCACGCCGTGGAACGCGCCCGCCATGAACGGATTGTCGTCCGGAGCGTTGCAGAACACCACCAGTTTAGCGCAGCCCAGGGAATCGTTTTCCTTGGTATATTCCGCCGTCTCTTTGATCATTTCTCCCATCAGCTTCACCGCATCCATGTTGATGCCGCAGCGGGTGGATCCCACATTGACGGAGCTGCAGACCCGCTCTGTCTTAGAAAGTGCCAGCGGGATGGAACGGATCAAAAGCTCGTCCGCCGGAGTCATCCCCTTGCTCACCATGGCGGAATAGCCGCCAATGAAGTTAACGCCCACTTCGTGGGCCGCGCGGTCCATTACTTCTGCGATTTTTGCAAAATCTTCGACCGTTCTGCAGGCCGCTCCGCCCACCAGGGCGATGGGGGTGACGGAAATCCTCTTGTTGACGATGGGCACGCCGAACTCCTGGGCGATTTCGTCCCCGGTTTTCACCAGATCTTTTGCGGATTCGGTGATCTTCTTATAAATTTTATCCAGGCAGGCGGAAAGATCTGCGTCAATGCAATCCAGCAGGCTGATGCCCATGGTGATGGTGCGGACGTCCAGATTCTCCTTTTCCACCATCTTATTGGTTTCTGTCACTTCATATATATTGATCATGGCGCCTCCTCAAATCCTGTGCATCTGCGCAAAAATATCCTCGCGCTGGCATTTGATGATCACGCCGATTTCTTCGCCCAGCTTTGTCAGTTCTTCGGAAACGGTCCCAAAATCTTTCTGAATGTGATTCATGTCCACAATCATCATCATGTTAAAATATTCCTGTACGATGGTCTGGGAAATATCCAGGATATTGATGTTGTTTTCCGCCAGATAGGTGCACACCTTTGCGATGATGCCCACTGTGTCATGCCCTACTACGGTAATAATGGTTTTTTTCATGTCCTTCCTCCTAAAAAGTGATCATTTCGGAAACGTCGCTGCGCCGGGCTATGCGGATCGGAAAATCGCCCGCTTTATAGGGATTGTCCGCCAGGTTAATCTCCAGGCGCACGGTTTCATAAGCCAGCTCCGGCAGATTATTTTCCTTGCTCAGATGTCCCAGTACAACCTTTTTTAAGTCATCATGTAAAATCCGGGCCAGCAGCCGGCCGGAATTTTCGTTGGACAAATGGCCCCTGTTTCCTAAAATACGCTGTTTCAAATAGTAGGGATAGCTCCCCACCTGCAGCATGTTCACATCGTGATTGGCTTCCAGCAAAAGGACGTCCATCCCTTTTAAGCATTCCACCGTATAGTCATTGTAGGTGCCCAGGTCCGTACAGACCGCGGCCCTCTTCTTCCCATAAGAAAACCGGTATGCCACCGGCTGGGCGGCATCATGGGAAATTTGCATGGGATTAACGGTCAGGTCCTTGATGGTAAAAGGCTCGTCCGCGCTGATCTCATGAAAGAGTTCCTCCGGAATCTCCCCGATGCTGCTGCATTCTTTAATGGCCGCCGCCGTCCCCGGGGTGGTGTAAACCGGGATTTTATATCTGCGGCACAAAACCCCCAGGCCGCTGATGTGGTCGCTGTGCTCATGGGTCACTAAAATGCCGTCGATGTCATGTCCCGTAAGCCCCATGGAATGCAGACCGTTCTCCACTCTTTTCCCGCTGATGCCGGCGTCCACAAGCACATGGGTGGCTTCCGTCCCCGCATAAATACAATTGCCGCTGCTTCCGCTGGCGATACTGCATAATCTCATTTCTTTAAACCCGCTTCCTTTAAAATCTGATCTATCTGCAAGTAAGTATCCGACAAACTTTTGCTGTTGTCAATGACTACTTTGCAATGGGCCCGAAATTCCGTCTCCGGAAGCTGGCTTTCAAAAATATGGGAGATCTTTTCATCGGAGTATCCCCGGGAAGCCTTCAGGCGCTGTCTGCGCACCTCTTCATCCGCATAAATATACCATAATTCATCCAAAATCCGGTCGTATCCCTCTTCGATTAAAAGGGCCGCTTCCAGGAAAAAAGCATCCCGCTCTCCGGCCGCCTTTTCCCTTTCGATTTCTTCCAGTATATATTTTTTCACCGCCGGATGGATGATGGCATTGACCTTCGCTAAAAGCGTCCTGTCCGAAAAAATGGCCGCAGCCATCTTTTTCTTATCGATCCGCCCGTCCTCCATCAAAACTTCCCTGCCCAGCAGTTCTATCAGCCTGTCATAGCAGGGCTGTCCCGGTTCTTCCACTTCATGGGCTGCGCTGTCCGATAACAGCAGCCGGCAGTTACAGTTTTTTTCTATGTAGGAAAGGATCTCGGACTTTCCGGCCCCGACCCCTCCCGTAATGCCGATCAGTTTCATGTTTTTCTTCCTGTCTTATGCTATTTCGCATCGTACCAGTTTTTTCCTGTGTGCAGGTCTACTTCCAGAGAAACAGCCAGATTGGCCGCATGCTTCATTTCCTCCTCCAGAAGCTGCGCCACTTCTTTGATTTCCGCTTCTTTGGTTTCGATCAGAAGTTCGTCGTGAATCTGTAAAATCAATTTCGACGAAAGACCCCGTTCCCGCAGTTTCTCCCAGACATGGATCATGGCAATTTTGATAATATCCGCCGCTGTTCCCTGGATGGGTGAATTCATGGCAACCCTTTCTCCGAAAGAACGCTGCATGAAATTGCTGGATTTCAACTCCGGAATCGGCCTTCTGCGCCCGAACATCGTGGTCACATACCCCTTCTCCTTAGCTTCTTCCACCTGTCTGTCCAAAAATTTCTTCACATCGGGATAGGTTTCAAAATACTGCTCAATATAGGTTGTGGCTTCCTTTCTTGTGATACTTAAGCCCTGGCTCAGTCCAAAAGAACTGATTCCGTAAACAATGCCGAAATTGACCGCCTTTGCATTGCGCCGCTGCAGATCCGTCACTTCTTCAAAAGGAGTGTGGAATACCTTGGAAGCTGTGATGCGGTGGATATCGGCATCACTTTTATAAGCTTCGATCAGCTGCTCATCCCCGGAGATATGGGCCAGCACCCGCAGTTCGATCTGGGAATAGTCCGCATCCGTAAAAATACATCCTTCCTTTGGCACAAATACTTTTCGGATCAGGCGGCCCAACTCTGTGCGCATGGGAATGTTCTGTAAGTTTGGTTCCGTGGAGGAAATCCGTCCCGTGGCCGTGATCGTCTGATTAAAGGAAGTGTGGATCCTGCCGTCCTCTCCGATATAATCGGCAAGTCCGTCGGCATAGGTGGATTTCAATTTGGTCAGTCCCCTATATTCCAGGATATCCGCCACCACCGGATTCTCCGGCGCCAGCTTTTCCAGGATATCCGCAGCCGTGGAATAGCCGGTTTTCGTCTTTTTGCCACCCTTTAAGCCCATTTTTTCAAACAGGACTTCCCCCAGCTGTTTGGGGGAATTGATATTAAACTCGCACCCTGCCGCATCATGGATGGCTTTCTCCAGTTCTGCAATTCGGCCCACCAGTGCGTCTCCATAGGTTTTCAACTCTTCCCTGCGCACCGCCACGCCTTCTTTTTCCATTTCATAGAGCACTCTGGATAGGGGCATTTCGATTCCGGTGAACAGTTCCCACATCCCGTCTCTTTCCAGCTTTTCTTTCAGCACCGTCCGCGCCTGAAAGCACACATACGCGGCGTAACCGGCATATTCTGCAAAAGCTTCCGGCTTTTCCTGTGCCGCCATCGTCAGGGAAAGCTTTTCAAGCAGCTGCTTTTTCCCCTGAATCATCAGATTCAGATGTTCCCCGGCCACGTCCTCTATGGCATAATCATTTTTCAAAGGGTTCAACAGATAAGCCGCAATCAGCACATCAAAAAGCGTTCCGGTGCCACAGCCTTCTGCTGCCTTCCCCTGCGCATCTCCATCAAAAAGCAGCGCTTCATATGCTTTTTTCACATGAAAAGTGGTGAGAAGAACGCCCTTTTTATAAAGAGAGGAAAGCTTTCCGTACAAATATTGGGGCGTCAAAAATCCCTCCGCCCGTAACACATGGATTTCCTTTTCCCCAAAGCAGAGGGCAATTCCCGCCAAATCCCCTCCGTTTTCATCTGTCAGCAGGAAAAACGCGCATTCCCCGGCTTTTTCCGCCTTTTGGAAAATCCGATCCGCTTCTGCCAGATCAGAGGTCACCAAAAAGCGTTCCGTAAGATCATCCTTTACCACGTTTGTCTCTTCAAAACGGCTCAGGATATTTTTAAACTCCAGCTTTTTAAACAGGGTATAAGCTTCCGGCGTATAGAGGTTGTGCAGCCGCGCTTCTTCCCAGGGCATTTCCACGGGGCTGTCCACGTTGATGGTGGCAAGCGTCCTGCTCAGATAGGCCAGATCTTTATTGGCGATCAGAGATTCCCTGACCGCTTTTTTCGTCACTTCCTCCACATGCTCATAAATGCCGTCCAGGGATCCGAACTGCTTCATCAGCTCTGCCGCCGTCTTTTCCCCCACTTTGGGCACGCCGGGAATATTGTCCGCAGTATCCCCCATGAGCGCTTTCAAATCAATGAAGCCGTCGGGCGTAACGCCATACTTTTCCTCCACATCGGATGCGTAGTAATCTTCCACTTCCGTGCGCGCGCCCTTTGTTTTGGGAATCCTGATTTTAATTTTGTCGGTGGCGATCTGTAACAGATCCCGGTCACCGGATACCAGTGACACCTCCATGCCCGCGGCCTGCGCGCGCTTTGCCAGCGTCCCCAAAATATCATCCGCTTCCAGTCCGGGCTGCTCCATAGTGCGGATTCCCATGGCATGAAGCACTTCCTTCATCACCGGCACCTGCTCATGCAGTTCTTCCGGCATAGGCTTTCTCGTGCCCTTATATTCCTTGAAAATTTCATGGCGGAATGTGGGCGCTTTCACATCGAACGCCACCGTCAGAAATTCGGGTTTTTCCTCTTCCAGGATTTTGAACATGATGTTTAAAAATCCGTATACCGCATTGGTATGAAGCCCCTGCGCGTTGGAAAGGTCCGGCACCCCGTAAAAGGCCCGGTTTAAAATGCTGTGTCCGTCAATTAATACCAATTTTTCACTCATTTATAATACCACCATCAATAATATTAGTACCGCCATCAAAAGGGCGATTGATTCCGTCGCATACAGGCCGTTCTGCAGGGTGTCCAAAATCTGCAGATGCCGCCTCTCGGTTGTCATTTTCATGCGGAGTTCTTTGTTCAAATCAAAAGTATCTCCATTTTCCAGGCGCTGCATTCCCGTGGTGACCAGGAATTGAATGCTCAACTCCTCCAGACAGGAACTGCAGTCCTCCACATGCTCTAAAAACTGCTTCTTTGTGCGGTTATCCAATTCATCTTTAATAAACTGCGGAATCAGCTTTTCCGCCTGCTTACAGGTAAGTTCCGTCATGATTCAGTCTCCCGTCATTTATGATACACTGAGAATAAATATTTAAAGTCATTGCATTCCCTTCTACAATGACTTTAATAAAACCATTCTTGAAAAATATGTGCCAGACGTATTATATCAAAAAACCAACAAATAATTACAATCATCGCTGAAAAGACACAAAAGATATTTAATACTTTCATAAATAGGGGATATTCGATTGTATTGCCCAATCCATTGCAAAAAATTTTCGCCCAGGCTTTCCATCAACATGTGTTTCCTCCACAAGTTCCCATGGATTTTCACACCTTTTTTCTGTTACAATTGAATCAATTTCCTTTTCGTCTTCCTTCTCTATTCTTACAGCATAATTCATTCTAACCGCCTTAGATCCAAAACCACAATACTGGTAATATACCTCAGGTACTAGCGGTCCAAACTGCCAGGCCTGAATATCATCGCAAAACAGAATACGTCCCTTACCTACCAGATATCTTCTCTGCAAAAAATATAAAATCTTTTATAACTGTAAATTACTAATGGGATAATTTTCAACTGTACATTTATTAATCACATATTTAGCAATTTCTAACGCTAAATATATTTTATCGCCCATACTTCATTTCTCCCATCTATTACAATATAATAAGCTATTTTGCTTCAAACTACAATACATTTCTTCTATTTTTGTAGAACATTTGTTCTTTTTCGGGATTTCTTCGCATTATTCCAAAGGAAGGGACGCTTCGTGCTCCGCCCGAAACGCCCCTTCCTTTTTCTCGTGCGCCCGGCGGCGCACGTTTTCATTTACAGCATTGCAATTCCTTTGCAGTAGGTCTGGGTCACGTCGTAGTTATCTTCCAGTACCACGATATCCGCATCATAGCCTGCGGCAAGTCTGCCTTTGCGGTCGTCCACGCGCAGGGCGCGGGCGGGGTTGATGGTGCAGGAATTGAGGGCGGCGTCAAAAGGCACCATAGCCTGTTCTACCAGAATTTTCAGCCCCTTGTTCATGTTCAGGGTGCTGCCTGCGATGGTATCCGTACCTTTCAGTCTTGCCAGGCCGTCTTCCCCGATCTCAATGGGGTGTCCTCCCAGTTCATAGTTACCTCCCGGAGGGCAGTGTTTTGCGCGGAGGGAATCGCTGATCATGATGCTGTAATCCCTTCCTTTGGCAGTGAAATAATTGTTCAGCGCTGCCAAATGAGAGTGACAGCCGTCGCAGATGATTTCGCCGTAAATATCCCTGACGCGGAAAGCGGTTCCGACAAGGCCCGGTTTTCTGTGGTGGTATGCGGTCATGCCATTATAAACGTGGGTCATGGAGGTTGCTCCGTTTGCAATCCCCATTAATGCCTGCTCATAAGTGGCGCTGGAGTGTCCCATGCTCACCACAACACTGTTCTGGCTGCAGTACCTGGTCAGCGCAAAATCGGGATCATGCTCCGGCGCCATGGTGATGTATTTAATCAGACCGTGAGCCGCATCCTGATACATTTTAAATTGTTCAACCGTAGGCTCTGCAATCGCTTCCGGCGGCTGCGCCCCTTTATATTCCATGTCAAGATAAGGGCCTTCAAAATGGATGCCCAGAATTTCCGCGCCTTCATATCCCTCTTCCACAACCTTCGCGACATTGGCAACCGCTTTTGTGAGGACATCGGGCATCTGTGTTACCGTGGTGGGAAGAATCCCTGTCACGCCTTCTTCCGGAATCCGCTTCATCCAGTCACGAAGCCCTTCCTCCTCCGCATCATTTGTGTCAAATCCATAAGCTCCATGGGTATGCACATCAATAAAACCGGGCACAATGCGCCTGTCTCCATAGTCTTGATCCGGGGTTTTACTTCCATAGGGATAAATCCCTGCAATTTTACCTTCCTGTACGTCCAGCTGCGCTTCTATAAACTGCCCGGCGATCCATACTCTTTTACTTTGAATGATCATAAATAACCTCCTGTATATTATTTGCCAGAAAAATTCTGTCTGAAACAAAGAGGGTATTGTGCAGTTTCCTTATCGGCTGTCCAATACCCTCCCGGTTATCAATTATCTGTTATTTTACCAAAGATAATGCATCTTCATCCGCAACCAGAATAAAATTAGGATGCAGCTGCAGCACAGATGCCGGTACCTGAGGAGTGATCGGGCCAAAGAAAGCATCTTTTAAAATCTGAGCCTTGTCCTTGCCGCTGACAACCATCAGTACGCATTTTGCTCTCATGATGGTAGCGATGCCCATGGTATATGCCTGTCTGGGCACTTCATCGATGGAGTTGAAGAAACGCTTATTCGCTTCGATGGTCATTTCTGTCAGGTCTACGCAATGTGTTTCCTTATCAAAAACATCGTTAGGCTCATTAAAACCGATATGTCCGTCATGCCCCAGCCCTAACAGCTGCAGATCCACGCCGCCCATGGAAGCAATCACTCTGTCATATTCCGCACATGCCTTTTCGCTGTCAGGCTCGGTTCCGTCCGGCAGATTGGTATTCTTAGGATCAATGTTTACATGCTTGAAAAGGTTGTCATGCATGAAGTAGTAGTAACTCTGCTCATTCTCTCTGGGAAGCCCTTTATACTCGTCCAGGTTCACGCTTCTTACTTTGGAAAAATCATAATCGCCCAGCTCATAGCCCGCAATCAGATTCTTATAAGTTCCGATCGGGGTGGAACCTGTAGCAAGACCCAGAACGCAGTCGGGTTTGTTGATGATCAGCGCGCCGATGATGTTGGCTGCCTTTCTGCTCATATCGTCATAGTTCTTTGTTCTGATAATTCTCATAATGATATTCTCCCATCTTCTTTATACTTGACTGTTTTTCCTCCCCTTTGAAGGACTTCAGTCTATGTTTTCTATTCTAATACATTTATTGCCATTTCTCAATTGTTTTAAGAATTTTAACAAAAATAAATTAAAAAAAGCATATTTTGACATATAAGAGAATCTTTAATCTCCATATTATTAACGCATAGAACACAGAGTTTCACATAAAACAATATAAACCATATAATTTTCCAGAATAGAATTTTCTTTAGTTTTTACCGTCTTTAAAAGGCGACCATCTTTTTCCGAAAACTCATAAAAAATATAATTCCCTTCAACACGTTTCGATTCTAAAATATTTTGAATCAAAGAAATTTTTTTCAAGTAAAAACACGGCTCATGATAATTCTTATAACAATAGTCTATTACTTCTAAAAGCCCAGAGACCCCTCCAGAATAGCCAGGACCGCTTAAAAAATGATCGCCTAATGGTAAATAACTATGAAACTGCAGTTCTTTAAGGTAAATTTCTCCTTTTTTACCAATACACTGAGACCCTCTAAGTAAATTCAGCAAGATTTTTGATGCACCATAGTTCCAATCGTCAACTAAATTAGGATAATTATCACATTTCCTATTGTATATTGCAGGCCAAAAACTCAAATCCCAGTAATCCAATTTACTTTCATTATATAGTTTAATGCAAAAAGCAATCTCCTCTTTTATGTAATCATAACGGAATCCCGAATCATATATATTCGTCAAGGTAGATAACACCCCTCCAATACCGTATCTCATCCCCAAATCAACATGAAAATCATTTTTTATCTTCGCTTTTGTCGCATTAACTAAAATCCGCGATAATTTGTTTATATTTTCAAAGTAAAATGTTTTATAACACAACATATATTTTATAACTTTGCTTATACCGTCTTCGCAGGAAATATTTATTATACCGAAATTATTAATTTGAGAACAATTCAGAATATATGCTTCTGCAAACATCTTAAATATTTTATTGAAAGATAAAATAAACTTATCTAACCTTTTTGTACTTTGGTTAAAAAAATATAATGCAACTCCTAAATCACAAAATTGACTCAGTTGAACAGACTTATCCTTTATGCCATTTTCTACATACTTTTTTACTAACATTAAACTACTCGTAAAATATTTTGATTGTGATTCTGTATCTAAATAATCCCAGTATACAGATAAAAGTCTAACTTTTAATACCACTTCATCTATCGGCGGATCATAACAGTTATCTCTCACTTTCAAAAATAGATTTGTCAAGTTGGTAATTTCTTTTTTTTGATCTAATTCCTTTTTCATACCTATACCTTTCGTATATAACCAACGTTCAACAAAAAATCTTTATATTCTATATATATCCCCATCTTATGTTGCATCTCATCTAATTTCATTATAACTTCATCTATGTGATATCCTTCGGTATTAATCAAAGAAGCCTTAAAACTCTCAATCTGTCGAACACAATTTGCCTGTTTCTCCATTTCTTCCAATTGTAAATCTATTTCTTTCATTTTTATAATACATTCTAAATAGAATATATCTGATTTACAAGATCCCTCTAAATTTTTAAGTTTTAACAGGATAGCTTTCGCTTCATTAATAGATTTTTTCTCAACGAAATCCTGAATCATAATAATGGACGCCCATCTACAGCAATATAAATAATAGTTTTCTTTTATTGGGGAATTACAAAGAAGACACACTTTATTATATAACTTCACCTTTTCATCGATACTTAATATATCCTCCCCATCTCTAAGTTTGTAACAATACCATAATGGATTATTTGGTTCATGTAAAATATTTTTATTCAGCAGATACATATTTCTTTTAATTTTATTGTCTATTCTATCTAATGTATATCCAACATGTTCTATTATAATATTTATTGTAATATATGGAATAAATACATATTCATTTCTACTATTTCTTAAAATCTCATGTACATATCCAAAATATCTGTAATCAGCATTTTTGCAGAATATGCGTGGTTTTTTATATAATCTATTATTAGGCAGGCTTATTATAACAGGTGAGAACCCAATACAATCACCTAATATTCTGCTATAAAAGCTAATTATTTCCTTAATGCTTCTTCCATTTCGCTTTTTTAATTTTTCATCTGCATCTATAAAAAAAATCCAATTGCCCTTTGAATTATCTATTCCAAAATTACGAGCGGAAGAAAAATCATCACACCAACAATAATGTGTCAATCTTACTGATTTGTCTTTAATCATGTACTCATTTACAATAGCTATAGTTTTATCTGTAGATCCTGTATCTACAACGAGGATTTCATCAAATTCTGACAGTATTAAGCTATCTAAACAATTTTTAATAACATCTTCTTCATTTTTACATACAATTACTGCCGACAAAAATATTTTCTGTTCTTTTCTGTTTTCTTCATAAAATGTGTCCTCTAATAATTCTTTCATTTTATGTTCATATACTCCACGAATATTATCTGGAATATACACTACTTCATCAGCCATACTTTCTAAATATTCTTTTTTCATTTTATCAACCTTTGATTTAAATACCAGAGAGCGATCTTAGTAAATTCTACTTTATGATTAAAAAGATAGATAGTGGATCTATATGTATCCACTACCTATCTTTGCAAGTTATATCATTTTTTTGTAAATGTGCCACCTAACAGCAGAAAGTGCATCTGCATGTAATATAATTGGTAGCAGCATTGGGAGACACATATGCCTCTCTTTCTCCATCTTTTGTAACATTAGCATTTACAAAAGAATCTAATTCAATCCCCTGCAGATCCAGATCAAAATCATCCGTATAAGCCATATCCATACCTCCTTATCAACTACTAAACATCAACTACGATTTTATTATAGTCTTCATTATATAATTTGTCAATAATGCACAATATTTTTTTGTTATTGCTACCATTTTTGTTATTATATTGCTATATATTTTGACACCATTTACTATTTACAATAACTCATCATCTTATTTTTCCAATATTTCGCTTATATTTCTTTTTATTTTGTACTTATTATACGAATTAATTGAATGTAGACTATGCCTAGTTAAAGCTCTCACTTTTGTCTCCCATTCTGTATCTGCCATAAAGCGATTACAAAACATATGTATGAACGAAGACAGTATATCATCTTTTGTATTAGAAAATTTAGTTTCCCCCCCTCTCATTTCATCCCAATAAATCCGCAATAGCTTATTTCTTTTTAAATAGTTCTTAAATATATTTTCTGGCACCTTATTTTTATCCATTTCCAGACTATCTATATATTTTTTTTCGCTTTCTTTATAAATCTCCCTATAGTCATTATTCTTTATATCTAAAGACAACCAGCTTTCAGCTTCAAATGAATCCATTCCAAAGCTCGATAACATTGCTTGTATTGACCATATGGCCAGACACTCTCTATCTGGTATACGTATCTTAAAATATTCCGCTTCCTTTAAACTTTCAACAAATAAACTATCTGCTTCAAATATGTTTTCAGCAAGAGAATATACACCATATCCTCCATATCTTTCGATTTCTCTTTCATAAACCGATAAACTGAGATCCGTCACCATTCCCTTGCTCCGTTCTTCTATAAGCCAAGAATGAAAAGTGCTCATAAATTCTTCAGACATCCCTTTTTTAACCTGAAAGCGTACACGTACATGCATCTTCTGGTCAAAATAGCGTATAAAGTAGTGATGATCAATAATTTCCCGTTCATACAAAGACTCTGATAATCTCTTTAATTCACTGCCAATAAATTCGTCTTCTCTCCCAATCATCCCATATAATCGATAATAAAACCATCCATCTTCTCCCGGGAATAATATTCTGCCTTTATCATTGGAATAATATGGCTTTTCCAATTGTATTTCCTCTTTAGTTACGCTTTTGTTTATTTTCTGTTTTTTCACACAGGTGAATACCATTTCGCCACAATGCTTATAACCAGCATTATCTTTAATCCATAAATATGAGTCCTTTGTCAAGTCTTCTGTTAATATAAATTCTTTTGATATACTTATACTATAGTATAACAATTCTCTACATTTCTTTTCTTTCAAATCAATTTTTAAAAAATTATCACCTACAATATAGTTTACATATTCTGGTATATTATATTGTAAAACATAATCTAAGAATTCTTTGTCCCAAGCATTAAACTCTTTATGTTTCGTTTTTTTACAATCTACTCTCCATCTTGCTGGCTTTAAAATTGTTTTTCCATACATAATTCTCGGGAAATAAATAAATTTGTTTGATCCAAGCATTGCTACTTCTTCGCCCGTTTGGAATTTTGAACACATTGAGGAGATATCACGCAAAAATCGATATGGTGCACTTCCCAAACTAGGATTTAACATATGAGTTGTTCTTGCATAAATCTTTTTATTGAATTTATGGGACTTAGCATAAAATCTTTGCGTTTTTTTATCTATTCCTATATATATATCATCTAATTCAATATGCTCTTTACCACTACAAAAATTTGAATTCGTACATAGCTGATAGTCCCATGAATTATAATTCATATCTACATTTGCTATTCTACCTGTAGTAAACTGTTCCGTTAATTCTGCAATAATATATTCATTTCCCAATAGATTTTCTTCTATTTCTTTTAGTTCTTTATTAACTTCCTGTTCATTCCAAAACATATCTGAAAATCTTCCTAACGAATTCAATGCTCCAGAGGAAGATATACAACCACTCAGTAAAAGTTCAAATTCTCCATTATCTATTAACTCGGACTTATCAGCCAAAATTTGAGCAAAAATTTCTTGAGTATCTAAAAGTATATCTGTATTCATTGTAAAATTCTTACATACTTCTTTCAGATCTGTATCATTAATATAAATTTTATTCACACCATCTTTAATTGCTTTTATTGCTCTGTTTAAAAGGAGATTATTCATTTCATCAATTGCTTTATTTGGGCTTATACATTCCACATGCTTTTTTTGTGAACCCTTATAATTAGCCGGAATTCCTAGTCCAATGCTTTCATCTAACAATTCCAAAATTGGCACTTCAGTCCAATAACCATATTTATCTATAAACTCCTCTTTATATTTTATTAAAAAATCTGGCTCACTATATCCTGATGACAGCATAGTTAGCATATTTACTGTTTTTTCAATTTCCTCTTTTATTTTAAAAGAAATACCATTTTCATATAAAATAATTTTTGCATCGACCTGTATATAATTTCGTGCCTCCACCTTACTTTTCATATAGTTAATTATTTCTTTATAATTTTCTATTCCATCACCTAGCCGCATCTTATTATAAATATTAAGTTTTTGATTTATTTTGGATAAAAACTCTATTTCGTCATTTTCTTCA
Organism: uncultured Lachnospiraceae bacterium; assembly: GCA_902476265.1. Taxonomy (GTDB): domain Bacteria; phylum Bacillota; class Clostridia; order Lachnospirales; family Lachnospiraceae; genus Gallintestinimicrobium. The sequence continues at coordinate 57,604 of CABSCP010000014.1, read as the reverse complement.
CCACATTTATTTAAGATATCTATAACATATGTTAAAGGGTTCGTATTAATCAATGGTGGAAAAATTTGAAGTATTAAAAATTCATGTTTAATAAGGTCCAATAAAAAATTCTTCGCCTTTAGTTCTGCAATATCAAATTTCTTCACTATTTCTTCAAGTAAGTCTTTACATAAAATATAATTTTGAGTCAAATTAATAACAAATTCTACAGATTTAGTAAAACGTATAGAAAAAATTCTGGATTTATTGTCCTCAGAATTACCGCCTTCTGAATAGACAGGATTGTAAAATCTATCCCCTTTTCTATAACAAGATTTATTGATTCTTACCTTCATTCCAAGTATCAATGACTCTTTTTTAATAATCTGATTAATATAATTAAAAAGCCAATTCATATCTACGCGTGCTCTTTTAATTACACACGAATTATCAAATTTCAAATTTGTTTTTTCCAAATATTTTCCCACCCCAACCCCGGCAAAAAAACCATATGGCGTACAGCGAGTTGCTCTTCTTATTTCATATTTGAAAACAGATCTTATCATGGCTTCATATTTGTTCTGAGTTATATCTTTCGACATTGATTCAAATAAATCAGTTGAAGCAGCTAAAATAGATTCTTTCACTTCATTACTCAAATCCTTTACACTTTCTTTTTCCATAAACTTAAGATACTCCATTTCGGTTCCCAAGGCTATTCTCACCGCAATAGGATTTATACTTTGATATATTTTTTCCATAGTTTTTCCCCATAATAATTTTATGCAAGTCAAATTTAACATCTAACTTTTTAATAATAGCATGCTCTCAAAATATGATTTTTCTTTTACCCAGGCTAAAAGTTCCATAATTATTCCTGATGCACCATTTAAAAATGAATTGTCATCATTATAAACTAAACTAATACCAGTTTGAGATATTACATTTCTAAATCCATATAAAGAATTATTATTAAAACTATTCAATGTAAATGACAACAGTCTCATCATGGTATCAAAAAAAACAGGTTCATTTGTCTCTTCATACAATGTTCTAAAAATTGTCAAAGTCCCAGCATAACCATGACAAATGATGGGAGAGTTTAGATGATATTGTTTAATATCCATTTTTGCAATTCTAGTTAATTCATTATAGATCTTAATTTCGAACTGTTCCAATTCTAATACTTTAGAGCTTTTGTACAAGGCTAGTAAAACAGATATATCCCCATAGCACCAACTTTGTCGTCCTGATAAATTGGGTAAAAGCCCTTTGCCATATGCCGCTTTTGAAATTATTCCAGCCCACCATTGACCATTTCCCAAACTGTTTACCACAACATATTCTTTTACAATTCTATTTATAGCATCTTTCAGTCCCTCAACCAAAATACCTCTCTCATACGCATTTACTAAAAAAAGTAAAATTCCCCCACTTCCATGAGATACACTATAGTTTATATAGCCACCTTCATACATAGCGTATGCATCAAGATAATGCTCATTATCAGGACAAATATACCACCCCGGAAAACGTTTTTTTTCAACATATATATATTCTGTAATTCGTACCAAATATTTGCATATTAATTGCAATGCTTTTTGAACTTCACAATCGTTCGAATAATGAAGTAAATAATTCCCAACCCCCGAAAAGCCACATATAATGTCAAAGTTTTGTGTGCATATGTTTCCTTCAAATATATAACTTTTATATTGTTCTTCAACCGTTATACATATGAGATGATTTAATTCATGCAAAAATTTTTTATAACTACCTGTATTCTCAGCAATCGTAGTTAAAAAGACTCCAATATTAGAAAGTCCTTCATGTAAAGAAATAGATCTTAAATTTCCAATTTCTATATTATCTCTAATACTTTTTATTATTTTAAATAGTACATAATAGAAATATTCATCACATTCAACAACAGATAGAAGTTCAGACGCAACCCCTAAATAACCAATTTCCTCTGATATGCTTTTATTTTCAGGACAAGAAAAATAATCAATTTTTTCAAGATATGTTTCTATAATATATTTAATTGTATCTATTTTTTCATCAGATATATTGTATCTATTAATTATTAAATCTTCTTTTATATGCACTATGTTTTGCCCCTCTACGCCCTTTTGAACAAAAGAAATCTATAAGTTAGTTAACAAATACTAAATCGGAAGCCTCCTTATGAAGGCTTCCGATGTGCTAGGGGAATGTGCTGTCTTTCAAGCACTTGTCTAATTAATGATAGTTCTTATTTCAGCATCTTCTTCATTTCATCAGCAACGAACTGAACTTTCGTTCCAACGATGACTTGAACTGATGTTTTACTAGGTCTGATAACACCTGCTACACCTGCAGATTTAATTTTCTTATCATCTACCTTAGTGTAATCTTTGATTTCAAACCGAAGTCTGGTAATACAGTTATCTAAGCTTGCAACGTTCTCTTTACCACCGATGCCTTCCAAAACAATGGCAGCAACCTGTGTGTAATCGTTATTCGCCAGATTAACCTTCTTTTCAGCTTCTATATCATCATCATCTTCACGTCCAGGTGTCTTTAAGTTAAACTTTGTGATGACAAAACGGAAAACCACATAATATATAACACCAACTACAATACCGATCGGAATGAGAAGCCAAGGATTCTCAGCTAAAGGTGTGAATGCACTCAAAACAGCATCAATTGCACCTCCTGAGAAGGAGAATCCTAATCTCAAAGGAAGGGCTACTGTAATTGCCGCCGTAATACCAGCCAGTAAAGCATGCACTACATACAAGGCGGGAGCCAGGAACATAAATGAAAACTCGATAGGCTCAGTAACACCAGTCAGGAATGCGCAAAACGCTGCAGATGCAAGCAGACCAAACACGATTTTTCTCTTAGCGGGTTTAGCTGTATGATAAATCGCCAGACAAGCTGCAGGCAAACCAAACATCATGAACGGGAAGAAACCTGTCATGTACTGACCTGTAACACCAAGGGTACCTGTATTTCCCCAGAAGTTTCCCAGATCGTTAATACCTGCAACGTCAAACCAAAACACTGAGTTGAGTGCATGATGCAGACCAACCGGAATTAACAGACGGTTCAAGAATGTATAAATACCTACGCCAACCGGTCCCATGCTGGAAATGCCTTCGCCAACTTTAACAAGTCCACCGTAAAGTACAGGCCATACAAAGAAAAGAATACCCGTGAATACCAGAGAAACCAAAGCGGTTACAATTGCAACTGCTCTCTTTCCTGAGAAGAAAGCCAATGCATCCGGCAGCTTAGTATTCTTAAACTTATTATAGCAGGTAGCACCGATCAGACCAGCAAGAATACCGATAAACTGGTTGTTAATCTTGCCAAATGCAGCCGGAGCTTCTTTTCCCAACAACGCACCAACAACGGTTGTTCCAAGCAGAGTCTGGAACATCAGCATTGCTACAAGGCCTGCCAATCCGGCGGTTCCTTCGCCGTCCTCAGACATACCTACCGCAACACCAATTGCAAATAGCCACGCCATGTTGTCAATAAGCGCGCCGCCCGCTTTAATCAGGAATAAGCCGATTGTATAAACTATGCCGCCGGAAGTAAAACCAGCTACCTCACCTGCCATAGCAGCAGGAGCCAAAATATAGCCGATACCCATAAGGATACCACAGACCGGCAGACAAGCTACCGGGAGCATCAGGGACTTCCCTAATCTCTGTAAATATTTCATCATAAAAAATTACCCCCTTCTGTTCCGCCCTAGCTACGGAACAATAATTTTTATTTATTCTTAAGGCGCACACCTTAATGAATACGAATTATGTAGCGGGACACGCCCGCAAGGAAACCTTACAGGTTTTCTTTCATGAAAGCTTCCAGCGCAGCCGCAGCCGCATCTTCGTCTTCCCCTTCGATGGTAAAGGTAACCTTCTGGCCCTGTTTTACAGCCATCATCATCAGAGACATGATTTTCTTCGCATCGCCCTTTTTCACGCCGTTGTCTACGGATACGGTGCTCTTGAATTCGGATGCTTTTTTCACCAGCAGGCCGGCGGGTCTTGCGTGGATGCCGAGTTCATCTGTGATCGTGTAATCAAACTGTTTCATGGTAATTAACCCCTTTCAAAAAAGTGTTTTTTTAAATCTCCCGGATGGCTTTGCGCAGGCCCAGCACATATGTGGGGGAAACGGAAAGCTCATCAATTCCCATGTCAACAAAAGTCTTGGTAAGAGTGGTATCGCTGGCAAGCTCTCCGCAGATGCCGACCCATGCGCCGCCCTTATGCCCGTTTTCTATTGTCATCTGAATCATCCGAAGCACTGCCGGATGGTGGGAATCATAAATATTGTCCAAGCTCTGGTTCTGCCTGTCGATCGCCAGTGTATACTGGGTCAGGTCGTTGGTGCCGATGCTGAAGAACTCCACTTCTTTGGCCAGTTCTTCGCTGATCATGACCGCTGCAGGCGTTTCCACCATGATGCCCAGTTCCACGCGGTTGAAGCTGACGCCTTCCCTTGTCAGTTCTGCTTTGACCTCTTCTACGATCTCCTTAATCTTCCTGATCTCGGAAACGGAAATGATCATGGGGAACATGATGGCGGCCGTACCGAATGCGGAAGCACGGTAAATCGCCCTCAGCTGGGTTTTAAATATATTCACCCGGTCCAGACAGATACGGATTGCCCGGTAGCCCATGGCCGGATTCTCTTCCTTGGGCAGTTCAAAATAGTCCACCTGTTTATCCGCGCCGATATCCAGCGTGCGGATGATGACTTTTTTGCCCCCCATCCCGGAAAGCACTTCTTTATAAATTTTAAACTGTTCTTCTTCCGTAGGATAGCTGTCCCTTCCCAGATAAATGAACTCACTCCGGAACAGGCCAATACCGCCCGCATCGTTTGCCAGAACCTTCTCCACATCCTGGGTGTTGCCGATATTGGCATATACATTAATGCGGCGGCCGTCGGTGGTCACATTATCCTTACCGATCAGCTTCTGAAGTTCCGTACGTTCTTTTTCGTATTCCATCTTCTTCTGGATCATCTTCTGGGTGGTGGCCTCATCGGGATTCACGATAAAGCTGCCTTCAATGCCATCCACGATAGCCTGCACGCCGTTATAATCTTCCAGAAGGGCCACATCCGTCTTGACCAGCGCGGGAATGTTCATGGACCGTGCCAGAATCGCCGTATGGGAATTGGCGGAACCGTTCTTCGTCACAAAGGCGAGGATCTTGCTCTTATCCAGCTGCACCGTCTCACTGGGGGAAAGATCGTCCGCCAGAAGGATCACCGGCACATCGGAATCAATGCCGCCCTCGCAGATGCCTGCAAGGATGTTCACCACTCTCTTGGAAATATCCAGCACGTCAGCGGAACGGGCTTTCATATATTCGTCATCCATAGAAGCGAATACCGCCGAGAAGCTTTCTCCCGTCATGCTCACCGCATACTCGGCATTCACCTTTTCCTCCCGGATCATATTGCAGATGGAATCCAGATAATCCCCGTCATCCAGCATCATCTTATGCACGTCGAAGATCATCGCCTGTTCTTCGCCCGCTTCCGTCAAAGCCTTCTGGTAAAGCCCGTCGAGCTGTTCCATAGCCTTTGCTTTCGCCTCTTCAAATCTGGCGATTTCCGCTTCGGTATCTTCCACGTTTTTTTGTTCCAGGTTATATTCCTGTTTTTTAAAAAGATAAATCTTACCGACTGCAATCCCTTTGAGGACGCTCTTTCCGGAACAAATGATCATGTCTTTTCCTCCTGCTATTTGTTAAGCTTTAAAACCTCATCGCCGGCTTCCACATCTTTTCCGGTAAATGCTTCAATTGAGGAATAAGCATCGGAATTGCAGATCACCATAGGAGTGATGATGTCTTTGCCTGCGGCTTTGATCTTCTCCAAATCCGCCACGATGAGCAGATCGCCTTTTTTCACATTCTGCCCGTTTTCAATCTTGATTGTAAAAGGTTCGCCCTTTAATTCCACCGTATCCAGGCCGATATGGATCAAAAGTTCCACGCCGTCCGGCGTAGTCATGCCTACCGCATGGCCGGTAGGGAAAACCGTGCTGATTTCACCGTCTGCAGGCGCATATACATGGCCGTCCTCAGGGATCACCGCAATGCCCTTCCCCAGAATCTCTTCCCCAAAAGTGGGATCGGGTACTTCCTTGATGCTGACACATTTCCCTTTCATGTGCGCTCCCAGGACAATGCCCTCATTTTTCTTTAAAAACTTATCAAAAAGTCCCATACTATCTTCCTCCTTATCATTGATTGTTTTGATAGATCTTGGTTGTATATTTCAGCTGTATGGTCAGATAAACCACTTCTTCTTCCGTCATTTCACAGTTGATAACCGACTTTATGTATTCTTTCATTTTTTCAGCCAGATCATACTCTTCCCGGCAATGTTGCCGGATGAAATCATTAAAAACAGGATCCCGCTGTGTCACGGCCGGTTTATGGAGCATGAGACGGTTTAAGATAAATTTCAGATTTGTCACCAGCCGGTCCGTATAGATGGATTCCGGCGTCAGCGGCTGAAAGGCTTCCACCATTTCCGTCAGGTGCCGGATCATCTCCGTCATCACCTGAGTGTCCCTCAGCTTCATGCCCCCGAATTCCCCGTTTACCAGATGAAACGCGATGGAAGCGGCTTCATCTTCGGGCAGACGCACTCCGGTGCGCTCTTCGATCAAATCCAGGGCATATCTGCCCACCTTGAACTCTTCCGGATAAAACCGTTTGATTTCACTGTACAGGGCATTTTCAAACAACATTCCCTCTTTAAACCGGGTGAGGGCAAAATCGATATGATCCGTCAGGGTCAGATAAACGTTCTGGTTGAGCTGCTGGGGCAGGACCCGCTTCGCATGGGAAATGATCGCATCGGAAACCTGGATACATACCAGGGGCATATTCGCCAGCAGCTGTTTAAACCGTTCCAGCACATCCGGGCTTTCCAGGCGGAAGATTTTATCCACTCCCGCTTCGGCAATTTCCTGTCCCGGCTTCTTCTGGAAACCGATTCCTTTTCCCATTGCCACAATTTCTTTTCCGTGCTCATCCAGAGCCGAAACAACATTGTTATTAATGATTCTCTGTATCTTCATGATCCGCTCCCGCAAAAGGCAGCCGGCCCCAAAAGAAAAAACCAAATTTTATAAATCAATCAACGAATCCACGGCCTTCGATTAACTTATAAAATCTGGTTTTGCCTGCCTGACAGTAACAATCCATTGAAATATTCTGTTATTTGCCCCTCAACTGTTTACATTTTAACAAATGCAGAGAATTGTGTCAAGCACCTTTTTGTAATTTTGCACCAATCGTTTTCCCGATTCCTTTCTTTTTCGACAAAATAGCACAAATGCCGGAAGTCCCCATTTCTCCGGGAATCCGGCATTTGTGCTATTCTCACTCAATTCACACTTTTATTTTGTTCATCTTTTCATCAATTGTTCCATTTCGTCCAGCAAAGAATCAAACAGGGCCAGCGCGCTGTGCACCGGCTGTGCGGTGCGCATATCCACACCTGCCCCTTCCAGCAGGGAAATGGGGTCTTTGGAACAGCCGCCGGAAAGGAAAGCGAGGTAATCTTTCACTGCTTCCTCCCCTTCCTCCAGGATGCGTTTCGACAGCGCCATCGCGGCCGAAAAGCCGGTGGCATACTGGAACACATAGAAATTATAATAAAAATGGGGAATGCGGGCCCATTCCAGGTCTATTTTTTCATCCACCGCCACAGCATCGCCGTAATAGAACACGTTTAAGTCGTGATACATCCGTTTCAGGCTGTCCGCCGTCAGGCTCTGTCCTCTCTCGCTGGCTTCGTTGATCATCAGTTCAAATTCTGCGAACATGGTCTGCCGGTACAGGGTGGTGCGGAACTGTTCCAGGAAATAGTTGATCAGATAAGCCCTGGTCTTTTTATCCTCCGTCCTTTTTAACAGATGCTGCATCAACAGGGCTTCATTGCAAGTGGAAGCCACCTCCGCCACAAAAATCACATAATTCCGGTCCACCGGGGCCTGATTCTTCGTGGAGAGCCAGGAATGCATGGCATGGCCCATCTCATGGGCCAGCGTAAACTCGGAATCCAGCGTATCCTGATAATTGAGCAGTACATACGGATGCACCATCTGCCCAGCGCTGTAAGCGCCGCTGCGCTTGCCTTTATTTTCACGCACATCGATCCAGCGGTTTTCAAAGCCTTCCCGCAATACCTTTGTGTATGCTTCCCCCAAAACGGACGTGGCTTCCAGCACTTCCTGCTTCGCCTGTTCAAAAGGGATTTTCACATCGGCATCCGCAACCAAAGGGGTATAGAGGTCATACATATGCAGTTCTTCCACTCCCAGCAGTTCCTTGCGAAGCCTCATATAACGGTGCAGCACGCCGATATCCTCGTGAACCGCCTGAATCAGGTTTTTGTATACCGAAACCGGCACGTTTGTGGCATCCAGGGACGCCTCCAGGGTGTTCGGGTATTTCCTCGCCGCCGCAAAAAATTTCAGTTGATTCACCTGGGCGTTCAACAGCGCCGCAGAGGTATGAATCACTTTTTCATAAGTGCCGTAAAGGGATTCGAAAGCCGCCTGCCTGACCTTCCGGTCCGGACTCTGCATCAGCGGGATGAAGCTGGCGCTTGTGACCTCTGTTTCCTTTCCCTGTGCATCCCGAACGGAAGGGAACTTTAAATCCGCATTGTTTAACATGGAGAACACCGTATCCGGCGTCTGGGCCATCTCGCCTGCGTCCGCCAGCAGCTTTTCCAGCTGGGGCGAAAGGATATGTTCCCTGCACCGGCGCAGTTCCCCGATACTGCGTTTATAACGCATGAGCTCCGGCTTTTCCAAAAAGAATGTCTCTATCCGTTCTTCGGGCACGCTCAGAATTTCCGGCCCGGCAAAGGCGATGAGACCGCTGCATTCCACATAAAGACTCATGGCTGCCGCTTCCATTTCCTGTCCCATGGGATCTGTGGTGTCCTGATCCCTGGTCCGGGAGGCATAGCCATACACAGTGTCCAGCAGGCAGTCCAGATCTTCCTCCATCCTGCAGTATTCCAGAAGGTTCTCCGCACTTTCGGCCAGCTTTCCTTCATATTCCGATGCTTTCCGGGCCAGTTCCCGGGTTTTCTCCAGATCAGTTTCCCAATCCTGCTTCGTCGCATACATATCCTCCAGCGCCCAGGTATCCTTCTTCTCCACTTCGCTGCGCGCCGGAATCGTCTTGAATTCGCTCATCGTTTCCCTCCATTCTTTTTGCTGTATTATGATAGTACCACAAACTCATTCCCGTTGCAATTGTCCAGCCTATGGGCCAGGACAGCCAGATGCCCACTGCACCCATCCTCGCAGGCCCTGCCAGCACATAGGAGAGGACCACCCGCAGGATCAGGTCCGTAAAGGTAGCGATCATAAATTCCTTCATGGCCTCCGCCCCCCGCAAAACGCCGTCTGCGATCAGCTTTAAGGCCACCACGAAATAGAAGGGGGAAATGATTTTCAGCATGGTCACTCCCGTGTCCATGGCGAGTCTGCTGTCGCTGTTCATAAACATGGAAAGCATGGCAGGACCGGCGAAGAAAAACAGGGTAAAAAACGGAACCGCCACCAGGATTCCTATTTTCACTCCCGCCCTAAATCCTTTGCGCACCCGATCGTACTTTCCGGCTCCCAGATTCTGACCGGTGAAATTTGAGATGCCGTTGCCCAGTGTGGTGAAGCTGGTGATGGTGAAGGTATTGAGTTTCACTGCCGCAGAATACCCCGCAATGACGGAAGATCCAAAGGAGTTCACCAGGCTCTGGATAAAAATATTGCCGATGGAAATAAAACTCTGCTGTAAGATGCTGGGCACTGCAACCATGCCGATTTTTGTCAGCATTCCGAAAGAAAACCGGGCATAGCCTTCCTTTGCGGGAATCGCTTTCAGCCGCTTATGAAGCGCCGCCACCGCCAGAATGCAGGCTGCGCCCTGGGCCAGGAAGGTGGCCCAGGCCACGCCCGCAACCCCCAGGTGGAAAACGGCCACAAAAACATAGTCCAGTATGATATTTCCCAGGGAAGAGCCGATCAGGAAATAAAGGGGGGTCCTGGAATCCCCCAGGGACGTAAAAATGCCGGTGCACACGTTATACACAAACAACGCCAGAAAACCGCCGATGTAGATGCGCAGATACAGGTCGCCGTCCGCGAAAATATTCTCCGGCGTATTGATCATGATCATCAGCCCCCTGCTGCCAAGAAGCCCTGCTGCAGTCAGCACCGCCGAAATCGCCGCCGAAGCGATCAGGGTGGTGGAAACGGCAGTTTTCAGCTCCCCGTATGCTTTCGCGCCAAAGAGTCTTGCGATCACTACAGAACATCCGATATTGCTGCCCACCGCTATGGCCATGAAAATCATGGTGATGGGATAGGATGCGCCCACCGCCGCCAGGGCGTCCTCCCCGGCAAACTTTCCTGCGATCACGCTGTCCGCAATATTGTACATCTGCTGAAACACCACGCTGATAAACATGGGAATGGTAAACTTCCAAAGCACACTCTGAGGATTGCCCACCGTCAGATCTTTATTCATTTTCTCTCCTCTTTCCCCGCCTCAAAAAAGCGGTTCTTGTTTTTTTGGTTCCTGGGTATTATACTATCCTCAGATTGATAGGTAAAATTAATGTTTTATATGGGTTCCATAGAAAAAATCTATGGATAAGGAGAGATTATGTCCGTTTCTTTAGAACATTACAAGGTTTTTTATTATACGGCCAGACTGGGCAATATCACTCAAGCTGCGGAAGTTTTATACCTGACACAGCCCACGGTCAGCCATACCATCCGGCTTTTGGAAGAGGAGCTGGGCTGCACGCTGTTTCGCCGTTCCCAAAAGGGAGTGACCATGACGCCGGAAGCGGAAAAGCTTTTCGTCCATGTGTCCGCCGCCTATGAGCATATTGAAAAGGCGGAGGCCGAACTGGCCGCCGCCCGCAATTTCCAGGCCGGGGAACTGCGCATCGGCGCCAGCGAAACCACACTTCACCACTTTCTGTTTTCCCGGCTGACTTCCTTTAAACAGTCCCATCCTTCGGTCCGTTATAAAGTGTACAGCACCACTTCTCCCGCCGCCTTAAAGGATCTTTCCCGCGGACTTTTGGATCTGGCAGTCCTGGTGACTCCGGCCGATTATCAGAATAAGGCTTTTTTCTCCCGCCGCCTCTGCAGCATGAAGGACGTATTCCTGGCAGGCAGCGCATATGCGGATTTAAAAGGGCGGCCTGTCTCCCTGCGGGAGCTGGCAGAGCGCCCCATTATCACTATGACCGAAGGGACCCTGACAAGAGACAGTCTGGAACAGCTTTTTTTATCCCATCATCTCACTCTGCTGCCCGACATCGAACTGTCTTCCGCGGATCTGATCACCCCCATGGTACAGGACAACCTGGGCATCGGTTTTGTGCCGTCCCTTTTCGCACAGGCTCAGATCGCACAGGGCAGCGTTTTTGAAATACAGCTCAAAGAAATCATCCCGGTCCGGGAAATCCGGCTCTTCTCCCATGTGGACCGGCCCCTTTCCCTGGCCGCCCAGGCTTTTGCGGATGCGCTTTAGCTTATCCTCATATCAAACGGACAGAATAAACACGTTTCCTGTCTTACAAAAAGAACGGGCCCCCTCGCGGGAACCCGTTCTTTTTTATAATTAGAAAGGAAGAAAAATGAAAAAGTTTTGGCTTTTGCTTTTTACATTTTTTATCATACACGATAAATGTGATAAAACAATGTTAAAAATATGGACATTTTGTGAATGTTTTAATTTTATGCGCTCTTTTCAAACTGGGAATTATACAGCTGGGCATAGAATCCGCCTGCTGCCAGCAGGTCCTGATGATTCCCCTGTTCCACGATATCGCCGTCTTTCATGACCAGAATCACATCCGCATCCTTGATGGTGGAAAGTCGATGGGCGATCACGAAGCTGGTCCTGCCCTTCATCAGGTTATTCATGGCTTTCTGGATCTGGATTTCCGTCCGGGTATCCACAGAGCTGGTGGCCTCATCCAGAATCAGGATGGGGTTATCCGCAAGAATCGCTCTGGCGATGGTCAGAAGCTGCTTCTGCCCCTGGGATACGTTGGTGGCATCTTCATTCAATTCCATCTGATAGCCGCCGGGCAGGGTGCGGATGAAATGATCCGCATGGGCCGCCCTGGCAGCCGCGATCACTTCTTCATCGGTGGCATCCAATCTGCCATACCGGATATTTTCCATGATGGTTCCTTTAAACAGCCAGGTATCCTGCAGCACCATTCCGAACATTTCCCGCAGTTCACTGCGGTTGAAATCGCGCACATCGTGTCCGTCCACTTTGATGGAACCGCTGTTGACGTCATAAAAACGCATCAGAAGTTTCACCATGGTGGTCTTACCCGCGCCGGTAGGCCCTACGATGGCAACCATCTGTCCGGGTTCTACGTCACAGTTAAAATCATTGATGATGATTTTATCCGGATTGTAACCGAAATGCACATGGGAAAATTCTACGCTGCCTTCCATCCTGTCAATTCTGGCAGGATTTTCAACGGTCTGATCCTCTTCTTCCTCGTTCAGGAATTCAAAAACCCGCTCCGCCGCCGCTGCGGTGGACTGCAGCATATTGGAAACCTGGGCGATCTGAGTGATGGGCTGGGTAAAATTCTTCACATATTGGATGAATGCCTGAATATCCCCCACTTCAATCGTTCCCTTTACCGCCAGGATACTGCCGCTGACGGCCACGGCCACATACCCTAAATTTCCCACAAAGTTCATGATGGGCTGCATCATGCCGGAAATGAACTGGGATTTCCATGCAGAATGATACAGTTCTTCATTGGTTTTGGCAAATTCCGCTTCCACCGCTTCCTCCCGGTTAAAGGCTTTCACGATATTATGACCGCTGTAATTTTCCTCCACCTGTCCGTTGATTTCCCCCAGGCAGGCCTGCTGGGCGATGAAATATTTCTGGGATTTTTTCACCACTGTACCGATCAGGCCGCCGGAAACAGGCAGGATAACAAACGCGATAACAGTCATCAGCGGGCTGATGGAAAGCATCATGATCAGCACGCCCACCATCATGGTGACGGAGGTGATCAGCTGCGTCACACTCTGGTTTAAGCTCTGTCCCAGCGTATCCACGTCATTGGTAATCCTGGAAAGGACCTCGCCCACCGTTCTGGACTCAAAATATTTCATGGGCATCCGATTGATTTTCTCGGAAATTTCCCGCCGCATCCGGAAACACAGTTTCTGGGTAATTCCCGTCATGATCCAGCCCTGACAGAAGTTCATCAGCGCGCTGATCAGATAGATCCCCAGCAAAATCAGCAGAATCCTTCCTATTTTTTCAAAATCGATCCCGCCTGTGCCCCCGATTTTCGCCACCAGGCCGTTGAACAGCTCTGTGGTCACCTTGCTGAGCACCTTCGGTCCCACAATGTTAAAAACCGTGCTGCCGACTGCAAACACAGCCACCGCCGCCAGCGCAATTCTATATTTTCCAAGGTACGAAAACAGCTTGCCGATGGTTCCCTTAAAGTCCTTCGCTTTTTCGCCGGGCATCATTCCCCTGCCGGGGCCATGGCCCATTCCCGGTCTTCTTGCTGTGTTCTGACTCATCCTGCCATGCCTCCTTCCAGTTCGCTTTCAGACAACTGCGAATGCGCGATCTCCTGATATGCGCTGCAGCTTTCCATTAATTCCTCATGGGTGCCCTTTCCGGCGATTCTGCCTTCATCTAAAACCAGGATCTGGTCCGCATGAAGAATGGTGCTGATCCGCTGCGCCACGATCACAACCGTGGCATCCGCGCTCTTTTCTTTCAAAGCCCTTCTCAGCACCGCGTCGGTCTTATAATCCAGTGCGGAAAAGCTGTCGTCAAACAGATAAATTTTCGGGTTTTTGGCAATTGCCCTGGCGATGGCAAGCCGCTGCTTCTGCCCGCCCGAAACGTTGCTGCCTCCCTGGGCCACCGCACTTTCGTATCCTTCCGGCTTCGCATCAATAAACTCTATGGCCTGGGCTGTCTGCGCCGCTTCTGTCATATCCTCATCGCTGACGATTTCTTCCCCCGCCAGTTTGATATTGGAAGCGATGGTGCCGGAAAACAGGATGCCCTTCTGAGGCACCAGTCCCAGCACTTCCCGCAGCTTATGCTGGGAAAGTTCCCGGATATCAATTTCGTCCAGTGTGATCCTGCCTCCGGTCACATCATAAAACCGGGGAATCAGGTTGATCAGTGTGGACTTTCCGCAGCCCGTACTGCCGATGATGGCGGTGGTTTTGCCCGGTTCCGCCGTAAAGCTGATATGTTCCAGGGCATCCCCGTCGGCGCCGGGATAGTGGAAACTGACATCTTCAAAGGAAAGAACGCCTCTGCATGCTTTGAGTTCTTCATCCCTGGTCACTTCCGGATCACAGATGGAAGGTTCGGTATGCAGCACTTCCTCGATACGGTCCGCAGCCACGCCCGCACGGGGCAGCATGACGGATACCATGGTCAGCATCAAAAAGGACATGACAATCTGCATGGTGTAGGTCATAAAGGCCATCATATCGCCCACCTGCAGGTTACCGGCATCAATTCCTCTGGCGCCGAACCAGACGATCATCACCGTAATACAGTTCATGATCAGCATCATGGAAGGCATCATAAAGTTCATCACCCGGTTTGTGAACAGCTGGGTTTTCATCAGGTCCGTATTGGCCCCGTCAAACCGCTTTTCTTCAAATTTTTCCCTGGAGAAAGCCCGGATCACCGGAATGCCCGTGAGGATTTCCCTGGAGACCAGGTTCAGACGGTCCACCAGCTCCTGCATCTTTTTAAACTTCGGCATGGCGATATTGACCAGCACCAGCACCACCGTCATGATCACTGCCACCGCCACCACGATGATCCAGGCCATCCCGGTACGGGTACCCATCACCTTGATGATGCCGCCGATTCCCAGAATCGGGGCGTAGATGATCATTCGCAAGAGCATGACGGATACCATCTGCACCTGTTGGATATCATTGGTGCTTCTGGTGATCAGGGATGCCGTGGAAAAACGGTGCATTTCCCCGCTGGAAAAAGAGAGCACTCTGTCAAACACTCCTTTGCGCAGGGTTTTGCCGATTCCTGCCGCCGCTCTGGCTGCCAGCAGGCTGACCAGAATTGCGGAAACCATCATTAACAATGTAAATCCCAGCATTTTCGCCCCGGAAAGCAGCAGATACTTTGTCTGGATGCTCCCCAGATCTTTTCCCATGTCCTCATATTCGCCCTTCACAAAAAGAATGGCTTTCTGATCCAACATGGAATCGCTCATATCGCCCATTTTTTCCGTAATCGCATCTCGCATGGCCAGAAGCTGTTCTTCACCGAGAGCGGCTGCCCCGGTCATCTGTCCGGCTTCTGCGGCCCCCCGGCCTTTCGCCTGCTGCACCTCAGTCTTGCCGCTCATGGCCGCCATGGCTTCTTCCGTCTGCGCCGGATCCATCTCCTGCGCGGAGGACAGCATCACCATGGGCATACGGAAAGCATCGTTAATGCGTTCCAGGTCTTCCTTTTTATTTGTCGTCCTTTCATAAGTACCGTCCGCTGTCTGCGCATAAAAAGAATCCGTGAGGGAGATTTCCTCCCCCGTCATCAAAAGCTTCAGCTTCTCGTAGGTCTCCTGCCGCATCCATTCCGGGGCCGCATAGGCGATGCCCCCCTGCTGAATCCCCACGTCCACGATATCGGAGGTGTACTGAGGCAGCGCCAGGTCGCAATAGGCCTGCACCACCAGCAGCAATATAATCACCAGCACCGACTTTTTGCATTGTTTCAAATATCCAAGTAGTTTAAACATGTCAGTCTCCTTTCCTGTATGTTGCAAGCTGTTCCTGCAGCACATCGGCCAGCCGGTTCCAGAGGCAGATCAGTTCCTTCATCTGCTCTTCTCCCATGCTTTGCACCGTGGCACGGGCAAATTCCAGCAGCATTTCATGTCCGTCCTCCCGCATCCGTTTTCCCTGCTCTGTCAGGCATACGCAGGTATTGCGCCGGTCTTCCCGGTCGCTTTCCCGCACCAGAAACCCTTTCTGTTCCAGGGAACGTAACATTCGGGATAGGGCAGGCGGGGAAATCTCCAGTTCCCGCACCAGATCCGATACGTGCGCACCGTAAATGTCACCGTACTGCCTGCTGTGGCTGTGAATCCGCTCCAGCACCACAAATTCCCCGTGCGTAACGCCCGGATGCAGGCTGCCGAGATCCATCCTGCGGAACCGGTCTCCGGCTCTCAAAAATTCTTTCATCAATTCCAGCGATTCCATTCCGGTCTCCCTTCTGTTTTCTGCGGTCAGACCACTCAGGCCGGCCGTTAATCTTAACGCAGTCAATTATTAACTATGTTAATTGTTTTCTTATGTTACCATTTGTCTTTTCTAAATTCAATAAATTATTTATAAACTTTTTCTAAAATCGGTTATCACACAGCAGAAGTGCCTCCTGCAGGGCACATTCCTTGACATTTTTTCCGGTGTATGCAAAAATCATATTAAGGCGCTTCCTGTAAAAGCGGTATAATTCCCGCGCACAGGCAAACCCTATTAACAGCGCAGCATTCCTGCAGAAGCGCAAAAGAAAGGGATTTCCATGAGGGCAGAAGAAAAGAAGAAATGGCATTTTAAACCAAAGCGCAGCTGGCGTGATATTGGTCTGGACCTGGCCAGTGACATTATCGGAAGTATTTTTTATTCCATCGGGATTTATTCCTTCGCAAAACTGGCAAATTTCGCTCCGGGCGGGATTTCCGGCGTGGCCCTGATCCTGAACCATCTCTGGGGCCTTCCCATCGGCGCCACTTCGCTGGTCATCAACATCCCGCTCATCCTTCTGAGTTACCGCATTGTGGGTCGCCGTTTTATGCTCAAATCCGTCCGCACCATCCTCATCAATACCTTGTTTCTGGACTTCATCTTTCCTCTCACTCCCGCCTATTCCGGCAACTCCCTGCTGGCGGCGCTGTTCACCGGCGTGTTTTTCGGAATCGGCCTGGCCCTCATCTACATGAGAGGTTCTTCCACAGGGGGAACGGATTTTCTCACCATGTCGATCAAAACCCTGCGCCCCCATCTGTCCCTGGGCGTTGTGACCATGGCCATAGATCTGGTGATCATTCTGACCGGCTGGCCGGTCTTTGGCAACATCGACGCTGTACTATATGGCCTGATTTCCACTTTTGTGACTTCCATGGTCATCGATAAAATCATGTACGGCACCAATGCCGGGAAACTGGCCATCATCATCACCACCTGCGGTCCCCAGATTGCCGCCAAAATTGACGAAGTTTGCGCCAGAGGTTCCACCTCCATCCGCGCCCAGGGCAGCTATACGGGAACGGATCGTCAGGTTCTTCTGTGTGCCTGCTCCAAAGCCGAAGCCTATAAAGTGCGTTCCGCCGCTCATCTTCTGGATCCCAGCGCCTTTGTGATGATCACGGAAACCAGCGAAGTCTTTGGCGAAGGTTTCATAGACCCCACCGATAACGTGAAAATTGGCTGAACGCATTTTCAAATACAAAAAGGAGGAATCAGCCCTGTTCTTACGACCTGAGGCTGTATGAGAATCATGAGATATCCCGAATTTTTACCCCCAAAAGGAACCATCGGATTTGTGGCTCCTTCCTTCGGCTGTAATATGCCGCCCTATTATGACGCTTTTTTAAATGCCCAGAATAAATTTACCCAAATGG
This sequence comes from uncultured Lachnospiraceae bacterium, assembly GCA_902476265.1. Classification (GTDB taxonomy): domain Bacteria; phylum Bacillota; class Clostridia; order Lachnospirales; family Lachnospiraceae; genus Gallintestinimicrobium. The sequence goes on along the minus strand of CABSCP010000014.1, from coordinate 39,877 downwards.
GATATTCCCTGGATTTAGGCCCCAACTGTTATGCCGGGGAAGGAATCGGCATCAGCAATACACCCCAAAAATGCGGAAAAGAACTGACGGATTATTATCTGAAAGAAAGCAATGACTGTCTGATCTCCTGCGGCGGAGGAGAATTGATGTGTGAAATTCTGGATGATGTGGATTTTGAAAAAATAGCCGGCGCCCCTCCCAAGTGGTATATGGGATTTTCCGACAACACGAATATGACCTACCTGCTGGCAACTCTTGCGGATACCGCCTCCATCTACGGCCCCTGCGCCGCCGCTTTCGGCATGGAACCCTGGCATGAATCCCTTCATGACGCTTTCGGCCTTCTCACCGGCAAAAAGTTGTCCGTACAGGGCTATGGTCTTTGGGAAAAGGAGTCCTTGAAGGATGAGACTCATCCTCTCGTCCCCTATAACGTGACGCAGCCTTGTATCCTGAAAAAATTCCCGGACAAAGATCTTCGCTTTTCCGGCAGGCTGCTGGGCGGCTGCATGGATTGTCTGGTAAATCTTCTGGGCACCCGTTATGATAAAACGGCCGAGTTTATTGAGAAATATAAGGATGACGGTATTCTGTGGTTTCTGGAAGCCTGCGACATGAACGTATTTTCCATCCGCCGGGCCATGTGGCAGATGGAACATGCCGGATGGTTTGCTCATGTGAGCGGATTCTTAATCGGCCGTCCCCTTTGTTTCGGCCAGGAGATGATGGGTCTTGATCAGTATCAGGCAGTGCTGGAAACAGCGTCGCGTCACAATGTGCCCGTCATCATGGATGTGGATTTAGGGCATTTGGCGCCCATGATGCCGCTGGTCACAGGCAGCATCGGCCATGTCACCTGCTGCGGCAACAATATCCGAATCGAGATGGAACCGGTCTGATCTGGCGGAAGTTTCTCAGGACAGCCCATTCATCAAAAAGGAAGAGGCTTACGCGACCTCTTCCTTTTTTTCCTCCAGTTTTTCTTTGAGAATTTCGGCAGCCTGTTCCGGGCTTAAATTCACTTCCGCCAGCAGGCTGCTCAGGGATTCCAGCGTGCGCTCCCTCTGTTCCTTCAAAAGCTCCTCCAGCTCCTCCTTCTCTTTGGATACCCGCCTTTGCAGAGAAGCGATCACTTCCTTTTTTTCCCGGATCTTCTCCTCTATGGGTTTTCTGACACCTCTCGCCATAACTCGTCCTCCATTTTCCATGCCGCCCTTTTTCCTGACAGCATAATTATTTTTCTTTAGACAAGTATATGCGGCCAAAATACGGATTATGCAAAAAATCCCATTTTCCTATCAGGAACCGTATACACGGATGATTCCCGATACTTCCCTGATGACCGACATCCCTTCCAGTATCCGGATGGCATCATTGAAATGGCGTTCCCGTACCGAATCCGTGATGATCACCAGTTCCGCCACTCCGTGGCGGCTCTTCTTCTGGACCACCTGGGCAATGCTGACATCATTGTTTCCCAGAATGCCGGCGATGTTGGCCAGCGCCCCCGGTTTATCCGTCACCTGAATGCGCAGGAAAAAGCGGCTCCGGGTTTCTTCTATCGGTTTTACCGGAAGATGATTGTAGCAGCCGCAGCCGATTTTGCCGCAGGAATGGTGGAGGATGTTGCGCATCACATCAATCACATCTCCCAGGACAGCGCTGGCCGTGGGCATTTCTCCGGCTCCCCGCCCCATGAACATGGCGTCGTCACAGGCTTTCCCATGGACAAATACGGCGTTGAAGGAATCCCGCACCGCCGCCAGCGGATGCTGGTCGGGAAGCAGCATGGGATGGACTTTTACCTCAATCCCATCCTCGGAAAGCCGGGTCATGGCGATCAGTTTGATCACATAACCGAATTCCTCTGCATAGCGGATGTCTTCCGCCGTGATTTTTGTAATGCCTTCCGTATATACCTGGGAAAAAGTCACCCTGGAATTAAATGCGATGGACGCCATGATCGCCAGTTTGCGGCCCGCATCATATCCTTCCACATCCGCGGCAGGATCGCTTTCCGCATAACCAAGCCTGGTCGCCAGCGCCAGCGCTTCGTCGTATTCCATTCCCTCTTCCGCCATTTTTGTGAGGATATAGTTGGTGGTGCCGTTCACAATCCCCATCACTTCCGTCAGCTGGCTGGCCGCCAGGCTCTGCTTTAAGGGCCTTATGATGGGAATTGCCCCGGCCACGGCAGCCTCAAAATGCAGATCACAATTTCCTTCCTCCGCCGCCGCAAAAAGCGCTTCCCCATGTTCTGCCAAAAGGTCTTTATTGGCGGTCACAATCTGCTTCCCGGACCGGAGGGCTTCCTGCAGCCAGGTCAGCGCCGGCTCAATCCCGCCCATCACCTCGATTACGATTTCGATTTTGTCATCTTCCAGGATTTCTTTCCAGTCATCCGTCAAAAGATCCCGGGGAATCCCCTCCCTCTCTTTCTTTTTATTGCGTACCAGGATTTTATCCACCACAAGCCGCGCGCCGGTCTTTTTGATGATGTCCTCTTCCAGTTCCTTCACCAGCTTAAAAACACCGCCGCCCACCGTTCCGGCTCCCAGCAGCGCCGCATGAATAATCCTTTCCTGTTCCATTCCCATCCCTCCGTATCCGAACTTTTTATTTTAAACAGGGAACAGACAAATTGCCTGTTCCCCGGTTTCTACGTTTTATTTCAATGTGGAAATCACATCCGCAACGGATTTGCCGGACACTTTAATCGCTTCATACAGCGCCTTTAAATCTTCCTGCTCCTTCACCTTTGCGAGTTCTTTCTTCCGTGCCTTTAACTCTTTTAATGCCGCTTCTGTCTTTATAATTTCATTATCCAGAAATGTCATTTCTTCTTCATAAGTCATGTTCTTTTTTCTTCTTGCCATACGATAATTCCTCCAATGAAATTTTTGTTATAATGCCTATAATGAGAGAATATCATGAATAGAAAAAGATGTCCATAACTTTACATTCATTTCCGGTATTTAAAAAATCTTTTTTGTCACAATAGCGTATAAATCGACCGCCTGACGTCCATCCTTATGAGGAAAGGAAGGTGTTATCATGAAAGATGAAAAACAGATCCAAAACATGCCTGACGGCCAACAGCCGTCAAACCAGTATGACGACGGCAATATTCCTGCTGCAGATCTTCCGAAGGACGTGATTCCGGATGAAGTTCCCAGAAAGGACGGCCCCGGCGGAGAGGGTTGACCTGTATCCTCACATTTTTGAAGACATTTTTTTGTATAGCAAAAACCCCGAAGCATAAACTTCGGGGGTAATTGAAATGCCGGTGGCCGGACTTGAACCGGCACGATGTTGCCACCAACAGATTTTGAGTCTGCCGCGTCTGCCATTCCGCCACACCGGCTGGCAACGCCTGTCTGAATAAACAGGCAATCAGTGTGATTTCTCACGACCGAATATTATGTTACCATAAAGCTTCTCTGTTTTCAAGCGAAACTTTACAAATTTGTCCTAAAAATCAAAATTTTTGTAGAAATCGAAACAGTCAAATGTGGCGAAATAATCCTGTGGTGTTTCCGCACGGCGGATCAGTTCCACGGCACCGTCCTCTTTTAAAAGCAGTTCCGCGCTGCGCAGCTTTCCGTTATAATTATAACCCATGGAAAATCCATGCGCCCCGGTGTCATGGATGAAAAGATAATCCCCTTTTTCTATTTCAGGCAATTTTCTGTCAACCGCAAACTTATCATTGTTTTCACATAAGGATCCGGTCACATCATAGACATGATCACAGGCAGCCTCTTCCTTTCCCAGCACCGTAATGTGGTGGTACGCTCCGTACATGGCCGGACGCATCAAGTTCACCGCACAGGCATCCACACCGATATACTCCTTATGAATGTGCTTTTCATGGATCGCCTTTGTCACCAGCGCCCCGTAAGGTCCCATCATAAAACGTCCCATTTCCGTATAGATGGCCACATCACCCATTCCCGCGGGGGTCAGCACTTCCTCATAAACCTGACGGACCCCTTCCCCGATTGCCAGGATATCATTGGGTTCCTGATCTGTTGTGTAAGGGATTCCCACACCGCCGGAAAGGTTGATAAAGGCAATATCTCCCCCGGTTTCTTTTTCCAGTTTCACGGCCAGCTCAAACAGCTGTTTCGCCAGCTGGGGATAATACTCGTTGGTAACGGTGTTACTGGCCAGAAAAGCATGGATTCCAAAATGCTTTACGCCCTTTTCCTTCAAAATGCGGAAGGCCTCAAACATCTGCTCTGTGGTCATTCCGTACTTGGAATCTCCGGGATTGTCCATGATGCCGTTGCTTAACGTGAACACTCCGCCGGGGTTATACCGGCAGCTCATGGTTTCCGGCAGCTTTCCTAAAATTTGCTCCACAAAATCGATGTGGGTGATATCATCCAGATTGATGACGGCTCCCAGTCTGCCTGCCATTTCATATTCCTCTGCAGGGGTGTCATTGGAGGAAAACATGATCTCACTCCCCCGGATGCCCACAGCTTCGCAGAGCATGAGTTCTGTTTTAGAGGAACAGTCACAGCCGCATCCATACTCCCTAAGGATATTCATCAAAAACGGATTCGGGGTGGCCTTCACCGCAAAGTATTCTTTAAATCCCGGATTCCAGGAAAAAGCCTCTTTCACTTTTGCCGCGTTTTCGCGGATCCCTCTCTCGTCATAAATATGAAAGGGTGTGGGATAAGTTTTTACGATCTCTTCAATCTGTTCTTTGGTTACGAACGGTAATTTTTTCATGCATACTCCTCATTTATTTCCGTTTATCTGTTTTCAATCTGCCAGTCGATGGGGGCGACGCCGTGGGCTTTTAAAAATTCATTTGCCTGGCTGAAATGCCGGCAGCCGAAAAAGCCGCGGAATGCCGAAAGGGGACTGGGATGCGGCGCCTTTAAAATCAGATGATTGGGATTGTTTAACATATCTGCTTTCATCTGCGCGGGCCTTCCCCAAAGCAGGAACACGATGGGCCGGTCCTGAGCATTGACCGCCTCAATCACCGCATCTGTGAACCGCTCCCAGCCTTTCCCCTGATGGGAATTGGCCTGGTGGGCCCGGACCGTGAGCACTGTATTCAGAAGCAGCACCCCCTGATCCGCCCACTTTTTCAAATAACCGTTGTTGGGAATATAACAGCCCAGGTCATCGTGCAGTTCCTGATAAATATTCACCAGGGAAGGGGGAATTTCCTGATCGGGCTGCACCGAGAAACACAGTCCGTGGGCCTGGTGCTCATTATGATAGGGATCCTGTCCCAAAATAACCACCTTCACCTCATGCAGGGGCGTGAAATGAAAAGCGTTAAAAATATCATCCGCCGGAGGGTAGATCACCCTCGTCGCATATTCGTCCTTCACAAAGGAAAACAGCTCCGAATAATAAGGTTTCCTGAATTCTTCTTTTAATGCAGGAAGCCAGTCATTATTGATCATTGCCATCTGACCGCCACTCCTCTCTCCTTCAGATATTTCTTTACCTGGCAGATTTCCAGCTCTTTATAATGAAAAAGAGATGCCGCCAGGGCAGCTTCGGCGCCGCCTTCTGTGAGCGCTTCATAAAAATGCGCCAGTTCTCCCGCACCGCCGGAGGCGATCACCGGGACAGACACCCGGGACGAGATGGTTTTGGTCAGTTCGATGTCGTAACCGGCTTTGGTGCCGTCGCAGTCCATGCTGGTCAAAAGGATTTCTCCCGCGCCCAGCCGTTCCACCTTTTCGGCCCATTCCACCGCGTCAATGCCGGTATCGATCCTGCCCCCGTTTTTGTATATATTCCATCCGCTGCCATCCTTACGCCGTCTGGCATCAATGGCCACCACCACACACTGACTTCCGAACTTGTCCGCCGCATCGCTGATCAGCCGGGGCGTATTGATGGCGGAAGAATTGACGGATATTTTATCCGCTCCTTCCCTCAAAAGAGCCCGGAAGTCTTCCACCGTGCGGATTCCGCCGCCCACCGTGAAAGGGATGAAAACGGTCTCCGCCACCCGCCGCACCATATCCGCCACCGTGGCACGGTCGTCCGAAGATGCCGTGATGTCCAGAAAAACCAGTTCATCCGCTCCCGCCCTGTCATAGGCGGCAGCGATTTCCACCGGATCCCCGGCGTCTTGCAGATTCACAAAATTTACGCCTTTTACCACCCTGCCCTCATGGACGTCCAGACAGGGAATGATTCTTTTTGTATGCATTCTCAGCCTTCCTTTCTGCCGATCGCCACGAAATTTTTCAAAATCTGCAGTCCTGTATCCGAACTTTTTTCCGGATGGAACTGGCAGGCGAACACGTTTCCTTTTTCCACGGATGCGTCAATGGCCACGCCATATTCGGTGCGCGCAGTGACGATATCCTCTTCGGCTTTTAAATAGTAGGAATGGACAAAATATACATAAGGCTGCGCAGGAAGATTTGAAAACAGGCGGCCTTTTTTGGGAAAATCCAGAGAGTTCCAGCCGATGTGCGGAATTTTTAAGGGGCATCCGTCCGGTCCTTTTCCTTCCGGAATCCGGATGATTTTCCCTTTCAGGATTCCCAGCCCTTCCACACCCGGGCTTTCCTCACTGGATTCAAACAAAAGCTGCAGCCCTAAGCATATGCCTAGAAAAGGGGTTCCTTTTTCCACAATCCTGCGGATCACTTCGATCAGCCCATAATCCTTCAGCTTTCCCATGGCATCCCCGAAAGAGCCCACCCCGGGCAGAATGACTTTTTCCGCTGCCAGCAGTTTTTCAGGATCGCGGGTCAGCACAGTTTCCTCCTGCAGAAAAAGAAGCGCCTTTTCCACACTCTTGATATTCCCCGCATCATAATCAATAATGGCAATCATTTTTCTCCCTCATCTTTCGTAAAAAAGGATACCGGATCACAGGCGACGGAAGTCCCCCGCCCTTTCAACTCCTCTGTCAGCTGGTACAATTTGGAGTGTATTCTGTATAAATATGACTTCTGGTTAAAATAACATATTTTTTCAAAGGGGAACCGGATCACCTGGGGATACTGCATCCCCACCCCCAGTTCCAGAATACAGAGTTTCCTGTTCAAAGTGCCCTGCAGCCATTTCGTATACAGCTGCCACTGGTCAAGATACCCTTCTTCCTTATAGTCCGGGGAAGTGATCTGATTAAACCACAACGGCTTCGTGCATTCCGCACAGACCGGGAAATCAATCCTGTTGAAATCTTGTCCGCAGTCATCGATGCTTCTTAACAGCTCCTGCATCACATTTTCATCCGTCACGAGCATTTCCTGATCCTTCACACATTCCTTCCCACACTGCATGGCCCGATAGCCGCCGCAGGGCGTCACGATCCGTTTCGGATCCAGACCGGACCGAAAGATATTGTCATCCGTACAAAGGGAAACGATGAAATAGTTTTTTTCCTGCAGCAGTTCTGCCAGCCGGTCATATGCCAGGATGATCTTTTCATCCGGATGGCGCTTCAAATAGTGAAAATGAAGAAATTGCAGAAGCTGCTCTGCATTCTCCTCTTCCCCTGCCTGTTCCAGGAGGGGCGCATAAAACGGATCCTGTTCCATTTTATCAAACGGCTGGGCAAACTCCGTCCCGATCCCCACCAGCACAAGCTGCGCCTCATTTACCGATTCCTTTATCTTCTCCAGCATAACCGACACCTTTCTCTTTTTTTCTTAACGTATTATAACAGACTTTAACACAGTAAACAACCGCATAATATGCATAATATGCAAAAAGAGGATCAGCATCGCTGATCCTCCCGTTGAAATCCCCGGTTTTACAGGAAAATATATTTTAAAATAAACAGAACTGTAAGCACATACATCAGCCAGCCAAGCTTCTTCTCTTTTGCCTTTCCTGTCACCAGGTTTAACAAAGTGTAAGAAATCACACTGATGGAAATGCCTTCGGAAATGCTGTATGCCAGGGGCATTGCAGCGATTGCCAAAAATGCCGGAATGCCTTCCGAGGGATCATCGAAGTTGATCTTCACCACATTGCTGATCATATAGAAGCCTACTACGATCAGGGCCGGCGCAGTTGCAAAGGACGGAATTGTCAAAAACAACGGAGAAAAGATCAGGGCCAGCAGGAATAACAGGCCGGTGGTGATGGCTGTCAGGCCGGTGCGTCCGCCTTCCGTAACGCCGGAAGCGCTTTCCACGAAGGTGGTGGTGGTGGAAGTCCCTAAAATAGCGCCCGCGCTGGTCGCCACTGCGTCTGCCAGCAGCGCGCCTTTAATGCGGGGCAGTTTGCCGTCTTTATCCAGCATGTCGGCTTTGGACGCAACGCCGATCAGGGTGCCCAAGGTATCGAACATATCCACAAACAGGAAGGCGAACATGATCACGATGAAGTCCAGCACTTTTAAGGATGCAAAATCTGCCTTAAATACCTGTCCGAAGGTCTGTCCTAAGGAGGTGAAGTCAAAGCTCACAAATGCAGTGGGAATGACGGAATACATGCCTGCATCGGGATTGGGCACATAAAGTCCTGCCAGTTCACAGAGAATGCCCAGCACCCATGTGATCAGGATACCGAACAGCATTCCTCCCTTTACCCGCTTCACCAAAAGGATCCCGATGATCAGCACACCGATCAGGGCCAGAATCGCGCCTATACCGATGGAATGGAAGTTTTCTCCCTTAAAGGTCTGGTATGTCAAAAGCGTTGAATCGCTGTTTACAATCAGCTTTGCATTCTGCAGGCCGATAAAGGCGATGAATAAGCCGATACCGCCGCTGACCGCATATTTTAATGTAGTCGGGATGGAGTTAAAAATCGCTTCCCGCACGTTGGTCAAAGAAAGAACGATGAAAATCAGGCCTTCCACAAACACCGCAACCAGGGCGATCTGCCAGGAATAGCCCATACCGATGCAGACCGTGTATGCGAAGTACGCATTCAGTCCCATGCCGGGCGCCAGGGCAAACGGGTAATTTGCGAAAAATGCCATCATGGCTGTCCCGATAAAGGACGCCAGCGCAGTTGCAATCAGCACTGCATTCTTATCCATTCCTGCTGCGGAAAGGATATTGGGGTTGACTGCCAGAATATATGCCATGGTCATAAATGTGGTGAGACCGGCCATGAGCTCTGTTCTGACGTCGGTTTTGTTTTCCTTCAATTTGAAGACTTTCTCTAACATCTCCTACCTCCTAAGAATTTTGGCCCGCCGGGGCAGTCTTTTTTCTGCAATCCCCCGGTAAGCATACTTTCCGGCACATCTATTTCAAGAGATATCCCGGTTTGGTACAACAAAAAATACATGTACAATTGTATTCCATTTTTCTACAAAAGTCCATGTATTTTTTGTAACATATCGTTATAAAAATTGTGAATAAAAACCCCTTTTTACTGAGCAGACAATCTCGCGATGATCTCGTTGGCTTTGGCATAGATTGCTTCCGCGTCCACACCGTTTAAATATTCCCCGTTATAATACAGGATTTTTCCGTGGATCATGGTCATTTTCACGTTCTGCTTGCTGCCGCTGTAGACGATGTTTTTGGTGATATTGTTAAGCGGCTGCATGTTGGGCTGATGGAGATCGATCATGATGAGATCCGCCAGCTTTCCTTCCGCCAGCATGTCCGCATCCGGCAGACCCATGGCATGAGCCCCGTTTACCGCAGCCATCTTCAGCACTTCATGGGCGTCCACAGCGGAAGCGTCCTTTTGCAGAAGCTTCGCCAGTCCGGTTACAAGGAACATCTCCCGGAACATATCCAGGCAGTTATTGCTGGAAGGCCCGTCCGTACCGATGGCTACCGGGATCCCTTTTTCCAGGAAACGGCCGATGGGCGCGATACCGCTGGCCAGCTTTGTGTTGGAACCGGGATTGGTCACGATATACAGTCCCTTTTTCGCAAACAGATCCATGTCCTCTTCCGTGAAATACACACAATGGTAACCGCCGCCGCCAAAATCAAACAGCCCCAGAGAGTCCAGAAACTGAGGCGGCGTCATCCCATAACGAGCGACACATTCTTCCGTTTCCAGTTTCGTTTCCGACAAATGGGTGAACAGAGGGGCCTGATATTTGTGCACCAGCGCAGATACTTCCTCCAGCAGCGCTTTATCACAGGTATATTCCGCATGTACGCCCATCCTGTAGGAAATCAGCGGGTGCATGTTGTTGAGCTTATTGTAGCGGTTTTCCATCTCCTCCACGGAAGGGCCGAATTTATTCAACCCGCTCACCAGAACGCAGCGCATTCCCATCTCAATGCAGGCCCGGGCAATGTCTTTTGGAGACAGGTACATGTCAAAAATAGAGGTGACGCCGGACGTCAGATATTCCAGGATAGCAAGCTTGGTCAGATCGTTGTTGTCCTGTTCCGTCATTTTTGCTTCCAGCGGGAAGATCTTGGTATTGAGCCATTCCTGCAGGGGCATATCGTCCGCAAAGGAACGCATGGCCGTCATTCCGGAATGGGTATGGGCATTTTTAAAACCGGGCATCAGCACATTGCCCTCACAGTCGATTTCCTGATCCCATTTTATGTCCCCGGACTCCTTTGCCGGTCCCACATAAGAAATCCTTTCGTCTTTCGTCCAGAGTTCCCCTTCTGTGAGTTCCCAATTTCCATTCATCGTCAAAATTCTTGCATTATAAAAACGAATCTTCATTTTTCCTGTATCTGCTCCTTCCATCCCTCTGCCAGATTTAAAGGGCCGAACCCCTCCGGCAGCAGTTCCTTTAATTTTCTTATCTGATATTCCTGTTCCGATTTTGCGGTGATCACCCAAAACTCCTCTGGATCGCAAAATTCCATCATCACCTGCCGGCAAACGCCGCAGGGCCAGGCGAACTGGGTCACCTCTCCTGCCGGACTTCCCACAATGGCGATGGCGGCAAACTCCCGCTGTCCTTCGCTGACGGCTTTGAAAAAAGCGGTCCTTTCCGCGCAGTTGGTGGGCGTATAAGCCGCATTTTCGATATTACAGCCCGTATAGATCCTGCCTTCCCGGGTCAAAAGCGCGGCGCCCACCCGGTATCGGGAATAGGGGGAATAGGACATCCGGCGGGCATTCACCGCTGCCCTGATTAACTCCCGGCAGTCCATTTACAGCACCTTTTTAAAATTGGTCACCGATTCTGTGACCAGTCTGCGGAATTTGGGCGCAGCAGCATTGGCAGCTTCCTGCACTTCCTCATGGGTCAGCGGATTGTCCGTCATGCCCGCAGCCAGGTTGCAGACACAGGAAATACAGCAGATTTTCATGCCCATATGATTGGCCGCAATCGCTTCCACCACGGTGGACATGCCCACCGCATCCACGCCCAGCTTATGAAGCAGCTGTATTTCTGCCGGCGATTCAAAAGAGGGGCCTGTGAGCTGTGCATAAATGCCCTCTTTTAAAGCAATATCACATTCTTTGGCGGTGCTGCGGATGATGTCCTGCAGCTCCCGGTCATATACATGGGTCATATCCGGGAACCGCACGCCCAGCTCGTCCAGATTCGCTCCGATCAGGGGATTGGGCGCCCACAGGGAAATATGATCGGTGAGCATCATGAAATCTCCTGCCGTGAAGGAAGGGTTGATTCCGCCTGACGCATTGGTCAGAAAGAGGATTTTGGCCCCCATCAGTTTCATCAGCCTGGCCGGAAGCACCACATCGGAAATCGGATAACCTTCATAATAATGCACCCTGCCTTTCATGCACACCACAGGCACGTCGTTCACATAACCAAAAATAAATTTCCCCGCATGTCCCGGCACCGTGGATACCGGAAAGCCTTCGATTTCATGATAATCCAACTCTGCTTCCACACGGATATCGTCGGCATAATCTCCCAGACCGGAGCCCAAGACAATTGCCACTTCCGGTTTGAAGTCAATTTTACTCCGAAAGCTTTCATAACACTTCATCAGTTTTTCATAAACTTCATTCATAAAAAACAACCTCCTTTTTATACATGACTCACAATGATTTCACAGTCGCCTTCCACCTTCAGGCGTTCCCTGGTACAGGGAATGAAGAAGCTGTCGCCCGCCCTGAATGCGCATTCTTCACCCGGGTTGGAAAGCGTGCCGGTTCCCCTGACACACACAAGGCTGCAGAAGGAATCCGGATAGGCCGGCAGTTCCATCTCCCCGTGGAGACGATAGCTCGCACTTTCAAAATATTTGCATCTGCTCAAAACCCTGCAGGTATAGGTATCCTTTTCCACCAGTTCATCATGGAAGCCCGGCATTTCATAGCGGCTGTAATCCATGACTTCCAACGCTTTCTCCACGTGCAGGGTACGCTTATTTCCGTATTTGTCGGTACGGTCATAATCGTACAGACGGTAGGTACAGTTGGAACTCTGCTGTACCTCGCAGAGCACAACACCTTTCCCGATAGCGTGCACCGTTCCTGCCGGGATGTAATAGGCTTCCCCGTCCTGCACAGGGATCCTGTTGAGCAGGGACAGGATGGTTCCGTCTAAAAGGGCCGCCTTCACCTCTTCCCTGGTCACATCCCGTTTAAAACCGCAGTAAATGCACCCGCCCTCTTCGTGTTCCAAAATATACCACATCTCGTTCTTGCCATATTCATTTTCCCGGGCCAGTGCATACGCATCATCCGGATGCACCTGTACGGATAGATTCTCCCTGGCGTCGATCAGCTTGACCAGCATCGGGAAACGCTCCACCGACTGGCACTTCCAGCCACAGTTTTCCCGGCCGATGCGGGTCAGGTAATCGGCAAAGAGCATGCCCTTGTAACGGCCCGATGCCACCACGCTCTGCCCCGCTTCATGAGCGGACATTTCCCAGCTTTCCGCCACACAGTCATAATCACATTTCTTTCCATACTTTTCTTTCAGCTTCTGTCCGCCCCACAGATAATCCTTATAGGCAGGGGTGAGCTTCACAAAAGGTTCCGGCCGAAATCCCAGTTCCGCCTCGTTGATATCGCGGCTTTCCACGGATATCAGGTCGCGCTCCATGACTTCTTCGCCGGTGGATATTTCCATGAAAACAAGCGGAACATCCCCGATATTGGAAATCTGATGCACCGTATTTTCCGCAATCTCTATGCTGTCGTTGCTTCCGTATTCCTTCGCCTCTCCCGCCAGCGCGATTTTTGCCCGGCCGCTGACGATAATCCAGTGCTCTGTCCGCCTGGCGTGTTTATGGGCATAAATAGTGCGCCCCTGTGTGAGCACCACCTTACGCACCACATACTGACGGGCTGCCGATAAAATCTCATAGGTGCCCCAGGGCTTATAGATCACCTGTCCCATATCGAAGTAACTCTGCAGCTGTGGATTTTCCAGGCGCAGTTCCTTCAGTTCCTCCGAAGCCCCCGTTTTTCCTACATAGACCGCATCATCCGTATTGACAATGGTGACATCCTTTAAATGATTTGCCACCACAATACTGCGGCTGCCCCGGTTGATGACCGTGGTATTTTCACAGTTGTACTGTGCGGTTTTGCGGGCGTCCTCTTCCGTCATCAATCCGTTCTCTCCCAGGTCCTCCAGGCTTCCCACATCCTGCCAGTCAAAGGACGCACGCACCACTTTTCCTTTATCGGTGCCCTCAAAAACCGTTTTTTCGATGGCCTGGGCCGGAATCTGTTCCAGCACCTCCCGCCGATAGAAGATATGCTTTCCCTTTTCCACCAGCTTATCCTCAAAGGCGCGCTCACAGGCCTCAAAAATTTCCGGCGAGTGCTTTCTGACCTCTTGAAGCATTTCCCCGTTTTGGAAAAGGAACATGCCGCTGTTGATCAGGTATGCACCGGAAGAAAAATATTCCTCCGCCTGCTTAGGATCGGGTTTTTCCACAAATTGTTCCACTTCCTGCCCGCTGCTCTTAATATAACCGAATCTGGTATCCGGCTGTTGTGCCTTCATGCCGAAGGTGACAAGTCCTCCCTCCTTTGCCAGAAGGATCGCTGCGTTGATGTCATCCTTATACCCTTCCCCCTTGATCAGATGATCGGAAGGGACGATGAACAAAAGCTCCGAAAGCGGAAATTCCAGACAGGCCAGCAGGATCGCCGCAGTGGTTTTGCGCGCTTCTTCTTCCAAAACAAGGCGATAGGTCAGCCCCTGAAAAGCCTTCATCTGATTTTCCACAATGAACTGATATTCCCGATTCGTCACAATGATAAATTCATCACAGAAGGACATATTCCTGGCGATGGTTTCCTGAAAAATTGAATGGCTGCCATGGATTGTAATAAACTGTTTGGGATAATTTTTCCTCGAAAGCGGCCAGAGCCTGTCGCCTCTGCCTCCGGCCAGTACCATACATTTCATATCACATTCAAACGCAGAAGCTTTTGACTTTTGCGCCTTTCCTCCTGTACAATACTATAATCGAAAAAAGGATTTAATACAAGAAGGAAATGGCGCGGCAGCCCTTACAGGGCCACCGCGCCATTTCCAGTCACTGATTTTCCAAGAAAGATTTCTTATACAATCCCCTGCGCATTCATGGCTTCCACGACCTTCTCAAAGCCTGCAATGTTGGCGCCTGCCACATAGTTGCCTGCCACGCCGTACTTCTTCGCGGCATTATCCAGGTTATGGAAAATATTCACCATGATGCCCTGAAGTTTTGCATCCACCTCTTCAAAGCTCCAGCTGAGACGTTCGCTGTTCTGGCTCATTTCCAGCGCGCTGGTTGCTACCCCGCCCGCATTAGCCGCTTTACCAGGCACAAAGAGCACACCGTTTTTCTGCAGATATGCGGTCGCCTCCAGGGTTGTGGGCATATTCGCGCCTTCGCAGACCGCCATGCAGCCGTTTGCCACCAGGCCTTCCGCGTCGGAAAGCTGCAACTCATTCTGGGTTGCGCAGGGCAGAGCGATATCGACCTTCACGCTCCACACGCCCTTGCCGGAATGATATTCCGCATTGGGCCTGTAATTGAGATATTCGGAAAGGCGCGCGCGCTTCACTTCCTTCAGATCCTTGAGCACTGCCAGATCAATTCCTTCGGGATCGTAAACCCATCCGGTGGAATCCGATGCCGTCACAGGCTTCGCGCCCATTTGATATGCCTTTTCCATCGCATAAATCGCTACGTTTCCTGCGCCGGAAACCGCGATGGTCTTTCCGGCAATATCAATGCCGTTTTCCTTCAGCATTTCTCTTGTCATATACAACAGGCCATATCCGGTCGCCTCTTTTCTCGCCAGAGAGCCGCCGTATGTAAGGCCCTTACCCGTCAGCACGCCTTCATAAATATTGCGGATTCTCTTATACTGACCGTACATATATCCGATTTCCCTTGCCCCAACGCCGATGTCGCCGGCAGGAACATCCGTATCCGCACCGATGTGGCGGTACAGTTCCGTCATGAAACTCTGGCAGAAAGCCATGATTTCCCTGTCGGATTTCCCCTTGGGATCAAAATCAGCGCCACCCTTGCCGCCGCCGATGGGAAGCCCCGTGAGGGAGTTCTTGAACACCTGCTCAAAACCGAGGAACTTAATGATGCCCAGGTTTACGGAAGGATGAAAACGCAGTCCCCCTTTATAAGGTCCGATAGCGCTGTTAA
This sequence comes from uncultured Lachnospiraceae bacterium, assembly GCA_902476265.1. Taxonomy (GTDB): domain Bacteria; phylum Bacillota; class Clostridia; order Lachnospirales; family Lachnospiraceae; genus Gallintestinimicrobium. The sequence goes on along the minus strand of CABSCP010000014.1, from coordinate 24,386 downwards.
ACTGTACGCGAAATCCGGTGTTGACACAAACCTGGCCTTTATCATCCACCCACGGCACCCGGAACACAATCTGTCTTTCAGGATTGGTGAGTCTCTCCAGCAGCGCATTCCTGCGGAATTCCTCTTCATTTGCCTCTACTACCACGCGTAATGATTCCAATACTTCTTTCACTGCCTGATGGAATTCAGGCTGTGCAGGATTCTTTTCCACTACCTGCGCAATTACCTCATCTACATAAGACATACAGTTCATCCTCCTTAATCTTCATACTTAGATTTCTGTTTCGGAGTTATTATATACTGATTATCCTTATTAGGCAAGGACTTTAAGACATTAACTCGAAAAAATTTATGGGTTTTACAGATATTTTTTTAACTCTTTTATATTATTTTCTTCGAAATCCATCAACTCTTTCGCCAGCTCCACCGCCTGGTCTCCCGCCTGACTGTTGTGGTTCATCGCTTTCCAGAGATCGGAAAGCCCCATGTTGCTGCCGCGGATCATCAGTTCCGCCAGATGGCTGGTGGACGAATTAAACAGCGTATTTCCCTGTATGGATGCGCTCAGCATCAGTTTTCCCACCTTGTTTTCCGCCCCCGGCAGCCGGTTTTGTGCCAGCAGCTGTGCTCTTGCACGGTCATGAAGTTCCCCGTATTTGAAAGATTCCCGGGCCAGCTGCAGCGCCAGGCTGTCGTCATAGACCTTATTGCTCACAAGGTCCAGCGCATGCAAACCCATCTCCGTATTCTTCCGGATTTCCTCCAGCAATTCCACATCATCTTTTTTCATCTATGCCTCTCCTTTTGGGGTATGACTAAAAACCGGAAGCATCCTCCATGGATACTTCCGGTCTTATTTTCCCCGATTCGGGAGAAGCTATTCTATTATTTCATAATTTTTAAAACGTCTGTCTTTACATAACCTGTCTTGCCGTTATATTTCACCTTTGTCCAGCCGTCTGCCTGCTGCATGAGAATTTCAAGCTTATCTCCCTGATAGCAGACGCCCAGTTTATCGGCGGTTTCACTTGCCGACTTTCTGACATTCACCGTTTCTGCCACCATCACCGTTCCGGAAGTAGGAATCTCAGTGCTCACACCGGCATTAGAAGAAGCTTCCTGCTTCTGTCCGTCCCCATTGTCGGCCGGCTTTTCTGCCTGCTGTCCTTCCTTACCGTTCCCGCTTTCTGATGCAACCGCCTCCAGGAACTCTGACTTGATAAATGCTTCTTTCCCGTCATATTCCACTTTGGACCATCCGTTGGGCTTGCTCTCCAGAAGTTTTAATATATCTCCGGTCTGTACCTTGCCGATCTTCTCCGCTTTCTCGCTGTCAGACGCCCTGACATTCACCACATCCCTGGCTCTGACTTCCTCAGCGGTAATGATATCGGAAGGCTGCTGTCCTTCACTTTCCTTTGACTCCTGTGCTTCGGCCTCCGCCAGCGCTTCACCGACTTCGACTTTCAAATCCTCTTTCATATTCGCCAGGAAATTATTCAGCGTTTCATCTTCCACAACAGCTTCGTTAAATGACACCTGAACCCGGTTCATCAAATCCACAACATCATCCTGGGCGGAAATCTCTTCCAGATACAGATTGACTTCTTCGTCCACGTCGCCTTCGTAGATATAATAACTGCCGCCTTCATCCGCATAAACGAGATAAGGACTCACGCCGGGAACCAATGTCTCCATGTCTTTAAACTTTGTTTCATAAGACGCGTAAACCACATAGGAATTCTCTATAGGTCCGGCTTTGGTAAAGCACTTCACGTCCCTGTATTCTTCAATATAATTGCTTATCTTTTCCAGATAAATCAGCGTTTCCTGACTATAGGTATGAACCAGCTCCTGAATTTTGGCGGTATCTCCCAAAGCCGCGGCCTGATAATATTCATTGATCAGCTCGCATACCTTTGGATTCGCATCCTCCTCCAGAGGTACCACCGCTGCCGTTTCCGTTCCTTCCTGTGTCCGGATCGTTTCAGCCTCCGGCACATCCAAAGACGCCTGTTCCGTATTCTTCCCAAGGAAAAGCCCTATCATAACAGCCGCGGCAATCACCACTACCGCTACCACTCCCAGCATAGCTGCTACTGTTTTATTCTCTTTCAGGAACTGAAGGAATGTTTTTTCCTTCTGTTTCTTCTGTTCGCTCATGCAATCCCAACCTTTTGAATCGAATCGTTATTTTCCTATATAAAAAGCAGAGTGATGCCATAATGCAACCGACAGGAATCGAACCTGCATTAAAGGCGTCGGAGGCCTCCGTTCTATCCGTTAGACTACGGTTGCTCATGTAATATCCAAGATATTACAGATTTGTTACGCATCACTCTGGCATATAATATCACATGATTTCCATCTTGTCCAGAACTTTTTAAAAAAGTCTTATATTCGTTTTCCCTGCATCGAAATAGTAAACAGAACCGGAAAGGATTTTTTCCTTTTCTTCTATTCTATTGTTTCCGGAAGCTACCATCCCATACAGAAGTTCTCTGCTCTCGCTTCCGTTTTCGGGAAGCAGAATCACATGATGTACACTTGCGGGCAGAATAAAAAAACTTTGTTTTGTCATTTTGGCAAATGCGCTCAGAACACCGGGATACAAAAGGGAGGACGCTCCATAGAGTCCGCCTGTATTTCCCAAATACCACATAGGTCCAAGGCCTGATGCCTTCTGTGCCCGCTCTCCGACACGGGCGGCCAGCACTTCCGCCACCCGGTTAAGACGCGATCCCTCTACTGTCGGCATCCGCTGCTTCAGCAGCTCCAGTAGGACGCTCTTGACCGACCCTTTCCTGTCACTCTGCATCAGACTCTCCAGCGGTTCCAATACAGCGGGAAACAATCTTTCCATATTCTTCACCGCGTCACTGCAGATATCTTCCGCCTCCATGCCCCATCGCCTGAGACAGGGCAAAACTAAGGGACGGCAGTCCGCCGTCCCATCTGTCCTTTTTCGATATTGGTATGGAACTGCATACAGATCTGCAAACGCCCTGGTGGTAACAATTCTGTCGAAAGGCTGTCCGGGAATTTTCCGCATCAGCCGGCAGATCAGGTTGGCTTCAACCTTCCTGTAATCTTCAAAAACCAGCTCTGTCTCCATAATCCTGCTACAATTACCGCAGCCCGTGCTCCAGGCGGTCCTGATAACCCGGCGCATGCTTCACATCGTATTTGTTGTTAAACATCTCATATTCCGCTTCGGAATACCGTGACATAAAAGGTTCTTCCACATTGGTGCGGTATACCATTCCCACCGCCAGGGAAGGCGCCAGCACCGGATCCTCATAAACAAGACATGCCTGCTGGATCCTGCTGCAATAATCCTCCGCTTCTCCATCCTCGGGAGTGGGGATCACAATGCCGAATACATCGCCGTCCACGCGGCCGATGAGATAACCTTCTCCCGCTTCCTGACGGATAATGCCTGCGATCGTCTTGATCAGGCGGTCGCTCTCTTCAATGCCGAAATGGTCATGGACAAATTTCCAGTCATTGATATTGGCACAGATGACAGCTGCAGGAGCAACCCCCGCTTCTTCCATATCTTTCAGGCGGCTGACAAAATAGGTCTTGCTGAGCGTGCCTGTGAGAGCATCCTCGTGTTCTCCCCGCTTCACACGGTACAATTCCTTCTCCATCTTCTCTTCCAGCTCGTCCGCATAAATAGCGGTCTCTCTGTAGAGATAATGCTTCTCCCCCATATTGGCATAAATATCCACAATATTATCCAGGATATGTTCTACAAGTTCAGGATCGGAAACATCGACAAGCTTCGTATACAGATGTCCGATGGTCCTGCCCTGAACCCTGACCTTTCTGCCCGGATCGTTCACCACGTCAGGAACAAAACCGGAAAAATCACCCACTTCAACCGCTGTCTCACCGTGGCGCTGCGTCAGCAGAAATTCCACGCCGAGAGCATCGTGTAGATTCTGGAAATACTCCTTAACCATCGCAAGATCAAATAAATTATCAAGGCTGTACTCCGTAATCTTCTCCTTCAGCCTCTGCTCCAATGACAATGCCCCATATGCCATAATTTCGCCCTCTCTTCATTCCGATTATTTCAGATAAGTCTTACTCTCAAACTGCGGACAGTAAACGACTGACTGTTCTGGTTTGATTATATCCTCTGGGCTTTCTTTTGTCTAGCGAAAAATGATCAGTATTCCCTTTCTTACCGGATAAACGGCTTTTCCCGGCTGGGGTCTGTCATTCTTCCCTCATCATCTCCAGGTAGTCCCCTTCATCTGAGAAAAGCCGGTATGTTCCGTTCACATATCCCATATATCCTTCGCTCACATAATATCCTTTCATGTAAAATACCTCCTTTGCCAAATATGGTATCAAATACACACTGTTTCCTGCTTTCTGATTCCATCATAGCAAACAAGGTGTCCAATAGAACGGACTCTGTCAACTTTTTTCTAATTTTTTTCGAGCAGTCCCTGTCTGACCTTTTTGAGTCTGGACTTTCCCTGCAGCAGCCAAAGCAGCAGACCCAGAAGCAAAAGTACAAACACGAGAATAAGAAGATTGCTGCTGCTGATAAGAAGGCTGATTTCCAGACAAAGTGCAGCCAGGGCCATGATGCAGCATGCCAGGAGCATTCGGTCAAACCTGGCGAAAAGTTCTCCCAGCGACGAGCTGTCGCTGTAAATTTCAAAGTCCTCTTCTTCCATCCCTTCTTTTCTTTCCTTCCGCAGATAAATCCAGCCGTTAAAAGTGTTGTTAATAAACTCCCAGCCGTCCGCCGCAAAGGTCTCGATATAGCGCTCCCTCTCTTCCGGATCCTTCATGGCTTTCGGATTGTAATCCAGCCGGTAACAAAACTGCCGTCCGGGTATTTTCTCAAAAACGGTATGGAAACACCCTCCTTCTGTAACCTGCCAGCCCTTTTTGCTCATTTCATTCAGATATATTTCTTCCTGTTCATATTCCCATGCCATGAAAACCTTATGGGAGACAAATCTTTCTGCGCTCATTTCATCCTTCCTCCATCACTTTCCTCGCATCCTCTACCAGTCCGGTGAGCCGTGCAAACTCTGCTTCAAACACGTTCCTGCCTGCAGCCGTCAGCTCATACAGCTTCTTTCTGTCATCGGCGGGATTTTCACATTCTCTGATCCATCCTTTTTTCATCATGTTGCCCACTGCTCCGTACATCGTTCCGGAACCAATCCTGACCCTGCCGTTTGTGAGCTGCCCGGTTTTCTGCATGATGCCGTAACCGTGCTTCTTCCCTCCATATAAACAGAGCAGAATATAAAAATAACTCTCCGTCAAGGGCTCCGTCTTATCCATTGTCTCGCCTCCCGTTATATCGTCTTGCGACATATTGTTTTTATATCGTAACACGACATATGTCGTCTGTCAACATATATCGGTGAAACTTTTCCCCTTTTTCCTCTTGAAAATTCCATAAATTTCTGTACAATAGGAAAGGATATCATTAACGCAAAGGGCGAAAACCGCATGTTTTGGGGCAAAGCCCTGCTTTTATAAAAGAAAGGTAGCAAGTTATGATCAGTGCAAACAATGTGACACTGCGCCTGGGTAAAAAGGCGCTGTTTGAAGATGTAAATATCAAATTTACGGAAGGCAACTGCTATGGTCTCATCGGCGCCAACGGCGCCGGAAAATCCACTTTTTTGAAAATTCTTTCCGGGAAACTGGAAACCACCAACGGCGATGTGGTCATCACTCCCGGCCAGCGTCTTTCCGTGCTGGAGCAGGACCATTTCAAATATGACGATTTTACCGTCATGGATGTGGTCATCATGGGGAATGCCCGCCTTTATGAAATCATGAAGGAAAAAGACGCGATTTACGCAAAAGAAGATTTCTCCGACGAAGACGGCATCCGGGCTTCCGAGCTGGAAGCGGAGTTTGCCGAAATGGACGGCTGGAACGCGGAATCCGACGCTGCCACCCTGTTAAACGGGCTGGGCATCGATACCGATATCCATTACAGCGTGATGAAGGACTTAAACGGCAGTGAAAAGGTAAAAGTGCTGCTGGCCCGGGCGCTTTTCGGCAATCCTGACATCCTGCTTTTAGACGAGCCTACCAACCATCTGGATCTGGATGCCATCGCATGGCTGGAAGAATTCCTCATCAATTTTGAGAATACCGTCATCGTAGTCTCCCATGACCGTTATTTCTTAAATAAAGTATGTACCCATATCGCGGACATCGACTACGGCAAGATCACGCTGTATGCCGGCAACTATGATTTCTGGTACGAGTCCAGCCAGCTTCTGATCAAGCAGATGAAAGAAGCCAACCGGAAGAAGGAAGAAAAGATCAAGGAGCTGCAGGAATTCATTTCCCGTTTCTCCGCAAACGCTTCCAAGTCCAAACAGGCAACCTCCAGAAAGCGCGCCCTGGAAAAAATCCAGCTGGACGATATCAAACCTTCCAGCCGGAAATATCCTTATATTGATTTCCGTCCCGACCGCGAAATCGGCAATGAGGTGCTCACGGTGGACGGCATCAGCAAGACGGTTAACGGCGTAAAGGTTCTGGACAACATCTCCTTCATCGCCGGGCATAATGATAAGATCGCTTTTGTGGGCGGCAACGAACTGGCAAAAACCACCCTGTTCCAGATTCTGGCCGGGGAATTGGAGCCGGACGAGGGGACCTATAAATGGGGAGTTACTACCTCCCAGGCGTACTTCCCCAAGGATCCCACCAATGAATTTGACAACGAAGATACCATCGTGGAATGGCTCACCGGCTACTCTCCGGTAAAGGATGTAACCTATGTCCGCGGCTTTTTGGGCCGGATGCTCTTTGCGGGTGAGGACGGCGTGAAGAAAGTGAAAGTCCTTTCCGGCGGGGAGAAGGTGCGCTGCCTGCTCTCCAAGATGATGATTTCCGGAGCCAACTGCCTGATTTTAGACGAGCCCACCAACCATCTGGATATGGAATCCATCACGGCATTAAACAACGGGCTGATCAAATTCCCGGGCGTTGCGCTGTTTGCCTGCCATGACCATCAGTTCGTGCAGACCACCGCAAACCGCATCATGGAAATTCTGCCAAACGGTTCCATGATCGATAAGATCACCACCTATGACGAATATCTGGAAAGCGATGAAATGGCGAGAAAACGCACCGTTTACACCGCTGACATCGAAGAGGACGAAAATTGAGAACCGTAGACCTGCATGTTCATTCCGACAAATCCGACGGCAGCTTCACGCCCTCCCGGCTGGTGGATCTGGCCGCCGAAAAAGGACTTTCCGCCTTTGCTCTGACGGACCATGATACCACGGCGGGGCTGGCGGAGGCTATGGCGGCCGGTGAGAGAAAGGGGATCGAAGTGATCCCCGGCATCGAATTTTCTACGGAATATAAAGGCAGGGACATTCACATCGTAGGGCTTTTCATCGATGAAAATGCCCCTGTTTTTCAGGAACAGATTCATCGGTTCGTGGACGCCCGCATCCTGCGCAACCGGAAAATGTGCCAAAACCTGGCACAGGCCGGCATTGAGATCAGCTATGAAAAGCTGCTGGAAGCTTTCCCCGGCGCGGTCATCACCAGAGGCCATTATTCCCGTTATCTTCTGGAACACGGTTATGTAAAGAGCCTGCCGGAAGCCTTCGACCGCTATCTGGGCGACCACACGAAGTACTTTGTGCCCCGGGAAAAAATCACTCCGGCCCAGGCGGTAAAACTGATTCTGGACACCAAAGGCATTCCTGTGCTGGCTCATCCCACCCTGTATCATATGGGGAAGGATTCCCTTTCCTGCCTGGTGCGCTCCTTAAAGGAGGCGGGCCTTGTGGGCATAGAAGCCGTTTATTCCACCTACAGCGCCGGGGAAGAACGGGAAATGCGCCAGCTGGCACAGCGGTTTGGACTGCTGCCCTCCGGCGGTTCCGATTTTCACGGCAAAAGCAAACCGGGCCTGGAAATGGGAACCGGATACGGAAAGCTGTTCATTCCCGAAGATATCCTCACCTCTCTGAAAGCAAAAAGAAAGGAACTGTTTGATGTCTGAAAAAATATTATTCACGGATCTGGACGGCACCCTTCTTACCTCCGATAAAAAGATTTCTCCTTATATGCAGCAGCTGCTCTCCGATATGGTACGGGCCGGCCATCATCTGGTCCTCACCTCCGGCCGGGCTTTGAGCAGCATTTTAAAAGTGGCGGAGCGCTCCGGCCTCCTTTTTCCGGATACCCTGATCATCGCGGCCAACGGAAACGAAATTTACGACTGCAGTACCGGGGATTTTCTGGTAAAAAAGAGTGTTCCCACGGAAATCGCACAGGGCGTCATCAATCTCGCCCACAGTTATGGCATCCACATCCAATCCTATGATGACACCCATGTGGTCTGCGAAAAGGATTGTCCGGAACTGGCCCAATACAAAAGGAGCACCGGCATGGATGCTATTTTTACGGACGACATCATGGGAACCATCGGCCATGCCCCCTATAAACTCCTGGCGATCCATTTGTCCGACCGGTCCCGTCTGGATACGCTCAGACAGGAGGTGCTTTCCAGGTATGGGGATACGGTAACCGCTATCTTTTCCTGTGACGAATATCTGGAAGTCTTTGACAAAACGGCCGGCAAGGGAAATGCGATCCGCTTTATTTGCGATTATCTTTCCATCCCCATCACCGATGTCGTGGCTGCCGGGGATGCGGAAAACGATATTTCCATGCTGGATGCCGCCGGAATCGGTGTTGCCATGGCAAATGCCGATTCGGAAGTCAAAAAACATGCGGATTTTATCACCCAAAAAGACAACGACCATGACGGTCTGTCCGAGGCTATCCTGCGGTTTTTCGGCTGACAGAGCTATAAAAAAGTGTGCGCATCCACAAAAAAGCTGGTATGGGATGAGAAACCCATACCAGCTTTTCTATGTTCTATGGAGTCAGCCCTCCACAATCAGATATCTGCCGTCCCCCACTTCAAACACTTCATCCGCATCCAGAATGTGATCAGGGTCTTCAATATCCACTCCCTCTTCTTCAAAATATTCCATCACTTCTTCTGCAGAATCCACTACAACCGCCATGCAGTCCTCCAGAAAGGCTTCCGCCTCCGCTGCATTGGCCGCGACCGCTTCCGGAAAAAGCCTGCGCTGCTGTTCTAAAAAGCAACGCAGTACAGCATCATCATATTCGTGCATCTTTGCCCTCCTGTGTCAGCTGTCCGGACTCCCTCATACCAGCTCTTCGATTCCGTTAAGGAAATCCGAAACAGGAATTTCCAGCGCCTTACATATGCGCATCAGTGTGTAAACTCCGGGATTTTTGGTGGAACCGTCCATAATATGTAAAATTGTGGTCAGCGGCACTCCCGACGCGCCGGCCAGCACGTAAAAAGACCATCCTTTTTCCGTACATGCCTCCATTAATTTCTCCCCGATAACATTTTTCCGTTCTGCGATCATATTATTTCTCCTTTCTTTTGTACACCGCCCAAAATCATTTCGGATCAGGTACCTTTGAAAATATATTCCGCAGAAACGGCAAAACGTTACAAAAAATAATCAATTTATTTCAAAACAGCCGCATCGTAACAAATTCCGCTCTTTATTCCATATTCCCGTTCCATATAATATTCAATTCTTTTCTGGGCATATCCTGCATTCTGCAGATCGCAGTCCACCAAAAGAATCAAAAACTGGTTCTCGCTGTAACGGGTATAGCAGTCGCTCATTCTCAAATTCCGCTGAATGGCCGTATGAAGCTTTTCACTCAGCGCTTGCAGCTTTTTGTCTGTCAGAGGGACGCCCCTTTTGCTGTCCAGCATGGTGCATAAAAGCAAGGTGGCATGCTCGTCGCTTCCTCTCTTATTGCGCGCCATCTGATGACAGATTCCTTCAAAATTCGGATAAGTGCAATAATATGCACCCTGGATCGCCTGTCCTTCCTGGCACAAATCCTTCTGGATGTCTCCGATGATCCCGGAGGTATTTCTCACCCGGTCACTCAACAGCGCATGACGCTCCCGCAGCTCTTCGGACAGGTTATTATGAAGTTCCTCGGCATAGTAAGCGGCTGTCCGGCGGTAAAAGTCCTGGGCTTCCTGGAAACGTTCCAGCGCAATCAGGCAGTCCAGACATTCCAGATCCCATTCCTCGTGAGGATACAGCTTTCCCGCATGTTTACAGAGATTTAAGACTTCGCTGTAACGGCCTTCCTGTTTTAAAATGCTGCAGACTTCCCGCAGACTTTCATAATATTTTTTCTTATAGTTGGAACGTTCTTCTCCCGCCCAGCTGTCAGCAGAAAGCCTGGGAAGAAATTCTCCCTGATACAGATTGCATGCTTCCATGAGGTAGCGGAGCTTCTGCTTTTCTTCCCGTTCCGCCTCCGCCTGCTCGATGGCCTTTTTAAACCGTGACGTATCGCTGTCGATGGCCAGCTGTCCGCTCCAGTAATATCTGCTCTTTCTGATCACAATATACTGATCCGGAGGGAGAATGGATTCCTCAATCATTTTACGGAGTCTGAAAACTGTCTGCTTCAAATTATTGGTACGGTCGGAAACCTTTCCGTTTCCGTAAAGCGCTTCCTGCAGCACCTCCCTGGCAACCCCCTGATCTTCCGCGTGCAGAAGCATCTGCAGAAGCTGCATGGGTTTGCTGGCGCTGCTTTTATCCAGCACTACCGGCTCTCCCTGCCATGACAGTTTCAATCCGCCAAACATGGAAACCAAAAGTCCGTTGTCCTTTTCCTCTTCTTTTCTGTTCACTCCCCGCACAATCTGCCAAACCCCCTTTTCCTTCCACGACGGGCAGACGTACTTGGCCGCCTCCTTCACCGACGGATGCGCATTTTCCACCGCATAGCTTTCTGCGGCAGCCTGTATCAGCCCAATATCATTGGTATTATCCCCAAAAGCCATGGTTTCCGATCTGGTAATTCCAAAATTTTTTTGAATCGTCATGAGGGCATTTCCCTTGTCCACGGAAAGATCCATGAAATCCACCCATTCCTCTCCTGCCACGCAGACCTGCAGCCGGTTCTTCCATGCCGGGATCAACACTTCCTCTCCCAGCTGACGAATGCTTCCCTTGCGGTAAATTGCCACCTTTAAGACAGGCTGCTTTTCGGTGAGAACATCATCTACCATTTTAAAAATATTATGATAGCCATAGGTCATCATATTCAGAAACTCCTGATTCTTTGTTTCCACCAGGCTGCCCTCCGGCGTGGACACCACGATTTCACAATCCGCATACCGTCTAAGCTGGACGATCAATTCTTCCACATAATCCCGCCTCATAGGCGTCACCGCAAGATCCCGGTTATGGTAACGGATATGGGCGCCGTTTTCCGCAATGTAAATGATCCTGTCCGATACTTCCCGGAATACATTACAAATACTGTAATATTGCCGCCCGCTGGCGCACACAAACAGTATGCCCTGATCGGTGAGACGGCGGATTTCCTCTTCGATTTCCGGATATAAATCCGGTGTGGACTCCTGAATCAGCGTTCCGTCAATGTCTGTTGCAATTAATTTAATCATTTTGTATTCCCCTTCCTTTCTCCTTCCGTTTTGCCAAAAACAGCGCTTTTACAGGTATTCTAACAGCTCCTCCGGTTTTTCGATCAGAGCATCCGCACCATGTTCCAGCAATTCCTGCCTGTCCCGATACCCCCACAGCACGCCGATTGTCTGCACACCGGCTGCCCTGCCGGTATCCATGTCAACACAGCTGTCCCCTGCGTAGAGAATCTGATCCTTCTCCAATCCCATCGTGGTAAGGATTGCAAATACACCGTCCGGCGCAGGCTTTTTGTTCATGGAAGGCATTTGTCCCTGTATCACATCAAAATATCCTTTTCCAAACAGGGTCTCTATGACATCCACTGTATTTTCATGGGGCTTATTGCTGAAAACCGCTATTCTGATCTTCCTTTCTTTCAGCGTTTCCAGCAGCCTGCGTATTCCTTCATAGGGTTCTACATGATACATGCAGTCTTTTTCAAAATAGGCCAGATATTTTTCCAGCACCTGCAAATGATGGACCGGCCGTGTCAGAAAGCCGTCGTCATCCGGCCCTTCCCCTGCCCTTGGCGCTTCTGCATCCCCTGCCGCCCGCAATGCCCGGGCAATCTGCATTCCGGCTCCGTTCCCCACAAAGCGTTTAAAACTTTCTGTGGGAAGCGGAGGAAATCCGAAATCGGCAAGCGCCCTGTTGGTGCAGTAGGAAAGGGATTCCAGCGTATTGCAGAGGGTTCCGTCCAGATCAAAAATCACTGCCTTTTTCCCCTTTTCTTCCTCCCTGCACTGCCACAAATTTCTTTTGCACAGTTCCTGATACAGTCGTCCCACAGGCAGGCCCACCACATTGTTATAATCCCCTCTGATCCCCTTTATGTAGGCGGCGCACCGTCCCTGAATCCCATAAGCCCCCGCCTTGTCCATGGGCTCTTTTGTGGCCGCATATGCCTCGATTTCCGACGCCGACATGGGATAAAATTCCACTTCGGTACATTCATAAAAAGTGAAGCGCTCTTCTTGGGTGATCACCGTCACTCCGGTGTAAACCTGATGGCTGCGCCCCTGCAGCAGGGAAAGCATCCTGCAGGCATCCGCATGATCTGCGGGTTTTCCCAGAATCTTTCCGTCACAGGCCACAATGGTATCGGAACCGATTACCAGATAGGACTTTTCTTTTTGCTCCTCTTTTCGGGAAAGCTGTGAAAAAATGTCTTCTGCCTTCTGAACGGATAATTCCTGCACCACCTGCTCCGGGAAGGAGGAAGTCACCTTTTCTTCCCTTTTGCTGGGCAGCACCTTAAACTCCATTCCGATCTGTTTTAAAAGTTCCCGGCGTCTCGGCGATGCCGAAGCCAGCACAATTTCGTAAGTTTTCATTTTTCCATTTCCATTTCTATATGTGTTTCCGGTACAAAAACTCTGGTGTCCCGGTATTCATCCCGGCAGCGTCCTTCCTCGCAGGCATCCAGGCAAAAAGCTTCCTGTGCACAATAGGGCGTTTTCCCCCTCTTGTCCACCCTGTCATAACTGCCGTCCGGCTGCAGGATATGTGCTTTCATGGTATCCTTCAGCTGGCCCTGCAGGATATGTTTCAGCTTTTCCATCAGCCCGGCATCCTCCACCGGGAACAGAATTTCCACCCTGCGCTCCAGGTTCCGGGGCATCCAGTCCGCACTGCTGCAATAATACTCGGGATGTCCGTTATTTTCAAAATAGAAAATCCGGGCATGTTCCAGGAAATTGCCCACGATGGAGCGCACGGAAATGTTTTCGCTGACCCCTGCCACCCCCACTTTCAGGCAGCAGATGCCGCGGACGATCAGCTCTATTTTCACACCGGCCCGGCTGGCTTCATAAAGCGCCACAATGATATCCTGATCGCACAGGGAATTCATTTTGGCGATGATGTGGCCGCCTTTCCCTTCCAGGGCATGTTTCTTTTCCCTGCCAATCAGATATAAAAACCGGTCCTTTAACCATAATGGCGCAAGGCTTAACTTATTCCAGGAGCGGGGCTCCGAATATCCTGACAGCATGTTGAATACCGCAGTGGCATCTTCCCCGATGGCCTCATTCACCGTCATCAGCCCTACATCCGTATATAATTTCGCCGTAGCGTCATTGTAATTGCCCGTTCCCAGATGGACATAACGGCGGATGCCGTCCTCTTCCCGGCGCACCACCAGCGTGATTTTGCTGTGTGTCTTTAATCCTACCAGCCCGTAAATCACATGGCATCCTGCTTTTTCCAGTTTTCTCGCCCAGACAATATTATTTTCCTCGTCAAACCTGGCCTTTAACTCCACCAGCACGGATACCTGCTTGCCGTTTTCCGCCGCCTGCGCCAGTGCCGCGATAATGGGGGAATTGCCGCTGACTCTGTAGAGCGTCTGTTTGATGGCCAGCACATCGGGATCCCGGCTGGCCTGCCGGATGAAATCCACCACCGGTTCAAAGCTCTGGTAAGGATGATGTAAAAGCACATCCTGCTTTTTGATCACATCAAAAACCGATTCCTCACCGGAAAATTCGGGCACCGGCTGAGGCTCATACTTGGGATGCTTTAATTCTTCAAAGCCCTCCAGCCCGTATAACTTCATGAGGAAGGTCAGATCCAGCGGGCCGTCCGTATGGAACACGTCCCCTTCCTCCATTCCCAGTTCCCGGCGCAAAAGACGGATCAGACGTTTGTCCGCCCCTTCTTCCACTTCCAGCCGCACTGCCTGTCCCCAGCGGCGCTTTTTGATCTGCTTCTCAATCTCCAGAAGCAAATCTTCCACTTCATCCTCATCGATGGCCAGATCGGCATTTCTCGTGATCCGGAAAGGATGGGCACAGCGTACATCATAGTTTAAAAACAATTTGCTGATGTTGCGTTCAATGATTTCTTCCAGCAGGATCACTGTTTTCACTTTTTCATCCGTCTGTCCTGCGGAGGGAATCTGCACGATGCGGGGAAGCACGGAAGGCACCTGTACGGTGGCGAATTCCAGTTCTTCTTCCTTTCCTCCTTTTTTGGTCAGAAGAGCACCGATATTCAGGGTTTTATTACGGATCAGCGGAAACGGTCTGGAAGAGTCCACTGCCATGGGAGTCAGCACCGGATATACGCTGTCCTCAAAATAATTGTCCACAAATCTTCCCTGTTCTTCCGTGAGCTGCTCATGATGTTCCGTAAAAATGAGTCCCTGCTGTTTTAAGAGCGGCAGCAGCATTCTGTTATAGGTGGAATATTGCAATGCCGCAAAATCATGTGTCTTTTTGGAAAGCAGGGACAGCTGTTCCTTGGGAGAAAGACCCGCAATATCCTTTTTTGTGTACTTTGCGTTGACCATATCCACCAGGGAGCCGATCCGCACCATAAAAAATTCATCCAGATTGGACGCTGTGATGCTCAAAAACTTAAGCCGTTCAAACAGGGGGATCTGCTTATCCCGGGCCTCGCTGAGCACTCTTTTATTGAACAGCAGCCAGCTTTCTTCCCGGTTCGTATATAATTCCGGATTCAAAAGATCTTCTTTTTCTGCCATAACCAGTTTTCCTTCCATTCAGATTGATTACAGAATCCGCTTTTGCCGGATGATCGGACGGATGCTGTATACCTCTTCAAAAAACTCCGCTTTTGTATCAAAAAGTCCCTTTTCCAGGGTAATATCTTCTGTCGTATTCACCGTGATCACCAGCTGGTCTTCTTTCAGGGAAGCTTTGATATCCCTGCATTTCTGCCGGTGGCTTCTGTCCAGCGCATTGGAAATCTGCATGATGGCGGTGAGTTTGGCTATGGTGAGATATTCTCCCATGTCCATGGCCTCGCCTTCCGCATTTTCCTTGTCATAGTCAAATTCCAGATGATTGTACTTCACCACATTTGCCACGATTTCCCGTTCCCTGTGGGACAAGCCGATGATTTCCGTGGACATGATGATCGCATAGGAGCATTCCGCCAGGTTCACCATGCTGATATATTTTCCACAGTCATGCAGCAACGCCGCGATTCGCAGAAGGAGCCGTTCCCTCTTTCCCAGTCCGTGGATCCGTCTCGTGCTGTCGAAAATGACCATGGAGATCTGTTCCAACGTTTCTCCCCGGCGTTTGCTGCCCATATAACGCTTGCTCATCCCTCTGGCACAGGCGATAATGTCCTGTTCAAAATCATGCACCTGGGTGAGCAGCCGGTGTCCTTGCGCATATTCATAGGCCATGCCGTCGCACAGCGTCACACCAGGCGCCCAGATCAGCTTCGCATCCGTGAGCACCGCCATCTGCCGGACAATGGCTGACGAAATCCGCAGCAGCTGAACGTTCTCTTCGGGGATGTCAAACCGCCTGGCAATCTCTTCATCCGTATGGCTGCCCAGATAGTCCAGATAAACATAGAAGGAAGCGCTGTCCACATAGCCGGAAATCTGCGCACCGGCCAGCTTTTTCTGAATCAGGGAAGAAATGTAGTCATCCACAACGATGATATTTTCAATCGTCCTGTCCTTTAAATACATTTTTTTAAATACCGAAAGCTGGGCGGACAGCAGTTCATCCAGAAGTTCGCCGTACCGGGAAGGGCGGACATTTAGATGATGAAGTTTTTCCTGCAGCCTGAGCACCCCCAGACGGAGGTTCTGAGTGGAAGACAGTTTATCCTTGTCAAACATAGACAGCTGGATACTTCCTCCGCCGATGTCCACCACTACGGTGCCTTTTTCGATAATTTTTTCAAAACCTTCCCCTTTGGATGCGATGGATTTATAATCCAGGAAACGCTGTTCCGAATTGCTCAGCACTTCGATCCTGATGCCCGTCCGCTGGGCGATCTGGTCCAGCACGATAGCGGTATTCTTTATTTCCCGGATGGCGCTGGTGCCGTAAGCCTTATAATCGTCCACCTTATAGCTTTCCATGATAGACACAAATTCCCGGAGCACCCGGCAGAGTTCATCCAATTTCTCATGGCTCACTTTTCCGGTCACATAAGTATCGCTGCCCAGATCCAGCCGGTTTCTGACGCAGTCCACCTCACGAATCCCGGTGGTCTTGGTTATGGTATATATTTTCAGGGCCTGCTCATAGGACCCTACGTCGATTGCCGCAAATGTTTTCATTCTTACGCTCCTGTTTGATTCCCGTAAGCAGCGGGGTTTGATTACTCCGCTGCCTGGGGCAGGGTTTTTGATTGCCCCAGCAGATAATCGATGAACTGCTGCGCCGTCCGTCCGGACAGTCCTCCGTGGGACAGTTCCCATCGATTTGCCATCAGGAAAAGTTCCTCTTCCGGCATCCGGATGTCATAGCGCTGCGCCAACGCCTTTACAATACCCTGGAACTGTTTTTTATCCGGCGATCCGAAATAGATGGTCACGCCGAAACGGGATACCAGGGATAGCTTTTCCTGTACCGTGTCGTTGGTATGCAGTTCCTCGTCCCTTTCTTCCTTGTCCCGGAAGCTTTCCCGGATCAGATGGCGCCGGTTGGAAGTGGCATAAATCAGCACGTTTTTCGGCTTTTTTTCCAGCCCGCCTTCGATCACTGCTTTCAGATATTTATACTCTATTTCAAATTCTTCAAAGCTTAAATCATCCATATAGATGATAAATTTATAATTCCGGTTCTTAATCTGGGCGATCACATCGTTTAAATCTTTAAACTGATGCTTGTATACTTCTATAATCCGTAAACCTTTTGCATAATATTCATTCGCTATGGCCTTGATGCTGGAAGATTTTCCGGTGCCCGCATCGCCGAACAGCAGACAGTTATTGGCCTTTTTCCCGTTCACAAAAGCTTCCGTATTGTCCAAAAGCTTTTTTTTCTGCAGTTCATAGCCCACAAGGTCATCCAACTTCACATGGGCGATATTCAAAATCGGCTCGATCCTCACACCTTCTTCATCGTGGACGATCCGGAATGCTTTATGCAGCCCGAATTTGCCCACGCCGTATTCCCGGTAAAATTCCGTCAGCGTATGCTTCATTTCCTCCGGCGTATTGTCCCTGCAGAACTTTTCCGCCAGGGTACAGATCCGCTCCTTGATCCTGGTATTATAAACCTTGCTCTCCTGGGTGTTGCTCTCATAGGAAAGCACCAGGTCAAAGTCCTGCACGCCCAGCGTTTCCGCCATTTTCAGGAAATCATAGTCATAAAATTCCTTGAAAATCACAATGTCATGGAGCACCGCCCTGTTGATGGTGCCTTCCACTTCCCCCCGGATTTCACATGCCCGGCTGTAGCTGTTCTCGTTGTTCACCAAAAGATTGGTCAGATAACAGTGCCACAGATTACCGTAAAAACCATACCGGCCCGCCATTTCCAATAGCCGGTGCATGCAGTCATATAAAAGACCCGCCAGATCCTGCCGGTTATAAAAATCATCCTCGTAATTTTCCATGAGCCAGACCATGTCGGTCAACAGCTCTCCATCTTCAAAATCCTTGTAAACGATCAGTTCTTCCGCTCTCATTATTCCAATTTAAAATCCTTTCTCGGGAAACTTCGCAAACGCTTCGCTTTTTCCGAAGTAGCGCCGCCTCCGCCTTCGGCTTCGGCGGCTTAGTAGTTGCCCAGTATTTTCATGTGGGAGGCTTCTTCTCTCAGGCCGCGGAGGGCGTTCTTTACAGCGCTGTCCGCCAGGTTTCCTTCAAAATCCACGAAAAACCTATACTCCCACGCACGCCCTTCGATGGGGCGGCTCTCTATTTTGGTCATATTCAGATTATTATAGATAAAGTGGGAAAGCATGTGGTAAAGGGAACCGCTCTCATGAGGCACCTCAAAGCAGATGCTCACCTTCCTGGCATCCGTTTTATAAATTTTCTGGTTCGTCACAATGATGAACCGGGTGGAATTGGAGGATACGTTATTGACCGGTTTGGCCAATACCTCCAGCCCATAAACCTTTCCTGCATATTCACTGGCAATCGCCGCCTGATTTGTCCGCTTTTCTTCGGCTATTTTGCGGGCCGCGAAGGCATTGTTGGGCATGGATATCTGCTGCCAGTTATGGCTGCCCAGATAACGGGAACTCTGCATCAGTGACTGGGGATGGGAATAAACCGTTTTGATCTGTTCAATCTGTGTGCCCGGCACACCCAGCAGGCAGTGCTCAATTTTGATGATCTGTTCCCCCACAATATAATTTTCAAACTCCACCAGCAGATCGTAAATTTCATTCACGATCCCGGCAGTGGAATTTTCAATGGGAAGCACGGCAAAATCCGCACTTCCTTCGTCGATGGCGCTCATGGCGTCCCGGAAGGTGTCCACATGAATGCTGTCGATCTGTTCACCGAAATAACGCACCATGGCCGCCTGGGAATAGGCCCCTTCCGCCCCCTGAAAGACCACCCGCACCTTTCGGGTATCCAGATTTTCCACCGGGATAAAGGGCAGTCTGCCGGTCTGTCCCTTCTCATTCAAAAGCTGATACTGCAGTTTCCTGCTCATGGACATGATCTGTTCAAAAAGCTCTGTGATGCCATGGCTGTTAAAATCATTGTGTGTCATCGACCGCACCTTCGCCAGCTTTTCTTCCTCTCTCGCTTTGTCAAATACTTTTTTTCCGTTTTCAATCTTGTACTCTGCAACCTGTCTGCAGACATCCATCCGTTCCTCGTACAGTTTTACAATGTTGCTGTCGATGGAATCAATCTGCTCCCGCAGCTGTAATAAGTCCATTGGTGCCGTTTCCTTTCTCACTTTTTATAAAAAATCCTATAACCTTTTTATTTTACCGCCCGGAGTTCTTCCAGCATCTGCCCCACACTTCTGCCGGTGGCCGGATGCCTGAAAAAGCCCGCAATCTGTGCCAGCGGTACCAGCACATATTCCCGGTTTTCCATATCCAGATGTGGAATGCTGAGTTCTTCACTCTGGATGATCGCATCGTCATAAAAAAGGATATCCAGATCAAGAGTGCGGGGGGCGCGATAGTCATTAGGAATTCTCCCTGTCCGCTCCTCTATGCCTGTGAGCAGATTGCGCAGTTCCCACGGTGTACAGAGTGTGCGCAGTTTTAATGCGCCGCTGTAATAGGTGTTTTCGGAAGTCCCGGAAACAAACACTTTGGAATATTGCTCCACCCTGCAGCCCTTTTGTTCCTTCAGCATCACAATGCCCTGATTGATATAGGATTCCCGGTCCCCATAGTTGGAGGAAAAACTCAAATACACGGTATGCCATTTCCGGCAGATATGTACGCTGATTGCGCCGAACGGGATCTCTATAGGCGCATTCTGTTTACGTATCTCCAGTTCCACTTCTTCCACGTTTGGAAATGCCAGCAGAATTTCCTCCGCCAGGCGCTCCGCTACTGTTTCGATCAGCCGATAGGTGCGGGAACGCATAAACTTCACAATAAAACTGCATACTTTTCCGTAATCCGCCGTGTGCCTGAGCTGATCCGTCATGCCTGCCAGCCGCAGATCCAGATGTAAGACGGCGCTGATCAAAAAAACCTGCCCCTGTTCTTTTTCCTGCCGTGTGCCCCCATGATATGCATAGACTTCGAGATTTTCAATTCTAACCTGATCCATGGAATTTCCTCCCTTCCAAGCAAGCTGCTGTTCCCTCTGTAAGCAGCAACCTGTGTAACCGCCAACACCTGTACCTAAGCCGCTAATACTGCATTTAAAAAGTTAAAGTCCCCCAAAAATATAACCTTCTTACTTATCATACCATATCTCGTATAAAAAAAGAAGTTATGGAAACACTAAAAACATGAAAAAATTAGGAAAAGATTTTATCAAATGCGGCATCATTGGCTGGTGCATTGAAATACTGGTGACATCTTTTGATTCTTTCCGCAGGAGGGAACCGACGCTCACCGGTCATACTTCCGTTTTTATGTTCCCGATCTACGGCGCTGCCTGCCTGCTGCGCCCTTTATGCATTCTGCTGTCCGGCTTTCATTGGATCGTGCGGGGTCTTGTGTACATGACCTGTATTTTTACCGCGGAATATGCCAGCGGCAAATTTCTGGAACAAAAAGGCTGTTGCCCCTGGCGCTATGACCGCTCCGGCTGGAATATAAACCAGGTGATCCGACTGGATTTTGCGCCTGCCTGGTTCGGAGTAGGCCTGCTATTTGAAAGGGTGATCATGGGAGATAAAAAGAAGGAATGCGGAAAAAATCCAGAAATTTGAGAAGTTTTTAAAAAGGGCTGAGGCCGCAGCTGACTGCGGCCTCAATTCGCATGAATTTTATCCATTCAGGTCTGTCCTGTTCTTCTGTAACCGTGCCACCTCTTCTTTCGTCAGCACAGTGACGATCCGAAGCACGATATCTGCCGGAATTCCATTTTGCAGCATTTTTTCCGCCATTTCTTGCTCTTTTTCTTTAGCCAACTGTTCCCCATACGCTATCTTTTCTTCTTCAAACAATTTCGCCACTTTTGTCATTTTAATCCACTCCTTCATTCTTCTGGAATCATCCTGATCAATCACCTTATCCGCGAACACCAGCAGTCCGGACAAAAGGAAAAGCTGTACCCTTTCATCCGAAACCTTTTTCGTCATTTCAAAGCACCTTCTGATACAAGCCTGCTTCTGCTCTTTTCCTTCCCAGGTAAGAGGCAATATGATAAACTGCATTTGTTCTTCCGCTGTCAACGGTTTGCCACAATCCAGTTTCTCCCGAATCCTCCCTTCCATCTCTTCTGAATCCAGACCGCATAAAAATGCTTCTTCCATACAAAACTGAAGGCATCCGATATCCAGACCTGGGTTTGTCCGTCCGGGCTTAATGTCAGCCGTATAAATGACGATCATTCTGATCCGGGGGAACATTCCGTTTTCCTTCAGCTTTTTTTTCAGCGTGCGGACAATATAGTTTAAATATTTGATCTTATCCTCATCAGCATAAGTGCTTTCATAGTCCACCAAAGCGTAGGATCCGTCCTCCAGCAAAAAAAGATGATCGATCCTAAGTTCATTGGCTATGATTTCCGGCAGGTTTGTGGGAATGGCCTCTATGATCCGGGGGACTTTCACCCCATATACGGAAAATGATTTTTCCCTGAAATACTCGGCCAGGTATTTCGAAGTAATGTCTTTGTTCTGATATGCAATATGCTCCTCTGACATATCCGCTCCTTCCTTTTTACAGGCAAAGCCGCTGAAACCGCAGTTGTCAGTCCGGTTGATGTCCTCACAGCAATTTGCATGTGAACCGAAAAAAATATCTCTTCCGTTCACTTTCCGTGTAAACAGATTGACTCCTTCCTCCAAAAATCCTTCACCGAAGCTTCCCGCTGTCCTGCCTGTTTTTCTTTCACCAAAACTGAATTCTCGGCTGAAACGCCAGGATACGCTCTTCGCAGAATGGATGAGCATAAGTCCAGACTGTGAATGATCAGAAAAATAGTCTGGGATTTTGATGTAAGAACAGTCTATCACGGTTTTTTTGAAGATGCAATCCCTTTTCCTTCTAAAAACGCTTCCAGTTGATCCGCCACCTTTTCCCAGTCCACCTTTGAAAAATCCGTGGTGTCCACCACTATATGAGGGCCGTTGGCACAAAAGCTGTCCATTCCCCTCTGTTTGATTCCGTTCACAAACGCCTCAAAGGGAATTTCAGTTTTCAAGCCGGTCTCCTTCCCTTTCCGGGGATAGCGGTCATTCACAACATGCCCCAAATGACGGTCGGGACTTTCGTTTCTTTCCAAAAATCTTCTGTACACAACAGGGTACTCCCCTGTCAGAGTAATGGTGACTGCGCTACAATTATATTTTTCCAAAAGGCACAACAGCCCTTCCCTTGAGGCATTCTCAAAATTATTTTCCAGAATAAACGCTTTCCCCGTTTTTAAAAGCTGTTCCGCAAAATAATACATGATTTCCATGGCGGCGGTTCCCAGCTTCACCTTTTCTTCTCTCCTTTTGTTCTGTATTCCGTAGTATAGCGAAAAAGCCCCAACCTTCCTCTTGGTTTGGGGCTTTTCTGTCATTCCGATCCATTTCACATCACACAGGCCGTCACAATTTCCTTCCAGTTATTATCGGACAGAGGAAGGGTCTGAAAGCCCGGATTTTCCCGCTCATCCAAAAGCAGCCTGTCTTCTTCCAGTTCCTCCAGCCGTTCTGTCTTCCCCTGCAGGTATTCCGTGATGCGTTCTGCGGCCGAAACCAGCCGAGCCTGCAGACCGCCCAGGCGGATATCCTGTACTTCCCAGCCAAAGGGTTTGTTTTCTGCAAACCACAAAGCGCGGAGCTTCTGTTTAAAAACCCCCACTTTCCCGGCCGTTTCCAGCGTCCGCTCTGCCAGCGCTTTTAAGTAAATCCGGTCTCTGTTCTGATAGGCCTGGCGGATCTGAATTCCCAGATCACATTTATATTCCAACACCCGGCTCAGCGCCGCCATGGTTTCGAACAGCCCTGAAAAGCTGCCGCCCTTTTGGGCTGCCTCTTCCAAAATCACCGCTGTTTTCTGAAAATGAGCGGGATAAGTTTCCATATCCACATGCCGGTCATAAATGCCAAGCAGCACATCCTGATACAGCAGGTATTTGGCGGGTCCTACGCTCACTCTGCCGGGAGCAGGATTATCCGGCGTCAGGTTTGGCAGCTGCAGTTTCATAAAATCATCATATGACGCATCCGTGCAGGCCATCAGCCGGTCTGCCAGCCATTCGTCCTCATTCTGCCCTGCGTAACAGCTTTCCGCATACAGCATCAGCACCGGAAGCACGCCGGATTGGGCCGCCTCTCCCCCGTCATCGCCCCAGCCGGTGACGATCACATTTTCTATGCCGTATTTTTCACAGGAAAGAAGCGCCAGTCTGGAAGCCTCCATGCTGTGATCCGTCAGAGGCGCAAAACCGTTCCATTTCCATGCGCCGCCTGCAAAAGCCACTTCTCCCGCCAGCTTTTTGTGATTTTCTATCATCCGGTCATAAACGGCGATATCCCGGCTGTAATAATCCCAGTAAATCAATTCCACATTCTGCGGAATTTTCGCCCGTATTTCATCCGTGATTTCCACATTGCCGCTATAGTATCCGCCCTTTGAAATCAGTTTGAAAAACATATCGCTCCACATCATGCAGGTAAAGCCGTACTTTTCACAGATTTTCAGCACCCTATCCAAATGCCTGCTCATAATTTCAAACCGTTCTTCATAGCCGAACCGGTTCAGGAAATTTCCCCGGCCGATCATCTCCGCTTCATCCATGCCCAGATTGATCACTCTGGAATGTACATTTTCCGCCCAGGTACGGATCATCTCCTCAATCAGTGCATAGGTTTCCTCCGCTCCCGTATTGAGAATATCCGCCGTATCATGAAGCGGGCGGAAGGTCTGCCATCTGAAAATCGCATTCAGGTGTGCCAGCGTCTGGATGCAGGGTACCAGTTCTATCCCCAGACTGTCCGCATATGCGTCCAGTTCCCGGATTTCGTCTTTGGAATACCGCCCCCTCATCCATCCAAAGAACGGACGTCCTTCTATTTCATAAGTATCTTCGGTATACAGCATCAGGCGGTCATATCCCATGAGCGCCATCCAGGAAAGCAGCTTTTTCAGATAGGGCACACTGCAGACGGCATTCCGGGAACAGTCCACCATATAGGTCAGATGGGAAAATTTCGGGTTCTCCTCCCTGTGACCTTCGGATTTTCCTTCCAGAACCCACTGCCTGAGCCAGCCAAGTCCTCTGTAATATTCTGCCTTTTTGCTGCAGGAGATGACCGCTTTTCCGTCCGCCAATCTCACCTCCAGCCCTTTCTCACGCTCTCTCACTTCCGCATGTTCAATGAGTTCCTGCCATTTTCCGCTCTCTTTCAGCGCCCATGTCACCATAGTATGCCTTCCTCCTTGGGGTATTCTTGATAGAATAATCCTATCATATTTCTTCCAAATGTAAACAGAAATCTGAAAGGATATCATCGTGTAAAA
>CABSCP010000013.1 GCA_902476265.1 uncultured Lachnospiraceae bacterium | reverse complement strand
AAATAATAACATAAAATTATAAACGAAAGCAAAAAATAAAAGGAGAAGGGAAATGGGAGATAAAACGAGAATTGGATTGATCGGAACCGGACGGGCGGGTATGATCCATGCCAGAAATATGACACGACATGTCCCGGATGCGGTGATGGTATGTGTTTCCGATGTGGATGAAAGCAGCGCCCGGCAGGCGGCTTTGGAACTGGGCTGTGATTATTGCACCGATTACAGGAAGTTACTGAACCGGAAAGACATCGATGCGGTTATTGTCGCGGTTCCTACCAAGTATCACAGAGATATTGCGGTGAAAGCGGCAAAAGCCGAAAAACATATATTCTGTGAAAAACCAATGGCGATGAACGTAGAGGAATGCAAGGAAATGATTCTTGCCGCAAAGGAGAACCAGGTTATCCTGCAGATCGGATTTATGCGGCGTTTTGACGAAAGCTTCCGATATGCAAAGGAAGTGATTGATTCAGGGGAAATCGGAGAGGTGGTGATGGTCAAATCACTGACTCATGGTCCAAGCACTCCCCATGAATGGATGTATGATATTGAAAAGAGCAACGGGCCCCTGGCGGAGGTAAACAGTCATGATATTGATACTCTGCGATGGATGACAGGCAGTGAAGTGGAGAGTGTCTATGCGATTGCCGGAAATTACCGTTGTGGTGCGGCAAGGGAGAAATATCCGGATTTTTATGACAGTGTTTTGATGAGCGTGCGGATGAATAACGGTATGATGGGATGTATTGACGGAGCGCAGGGAGTTGCTTACGGCTATGATGCGCGGGTCGATATTTTAGGAACGGAGGGGCTTATAACCGTTGGCGATTTAAAGGATAAGACCACTGTCGTCTGCACAAAGAACGGAAAAATGAAAGAGGATGTGGTGAAAAGCTGGATGACGCTGTTTGCACAGGCCTATGTAAAAGAAGACATCAGCTTTGTGGAAAGTATCAGGGAAAAAAGAAAGCCGGAGGTAGACGGGTGGGACGGAATGATGGCGGTGGCGGTAGTTAAGGCAGGAAATGAATCCATAAGAACAGGCAGGGTTGTAAAACTGGAGCGGGAGGAATAGAAAAATGGGTTTACAGAAAGCAAAACTTGTTCCAATGAAATTTGCAGAGATCAATGAAAGGGAAGAAGAAGAATACAGGCAGCAGATGGCGCGTCTGAAGGAAATTTACGGAGAAATGGCTGAATTTTCAGAACCGGTTACTGTGGGAACAAAAGTGCCGGAAGAGGCGGATGCGATACTGTTTCCACAGTTGATTTATGCGGCATTCCGGCATGACGTAGATTTTAGAAGTTACCATCTTCCTATCCTGATTTTGACCAGCCCTTACGGGACCATTGAAATGTGGGACTGGGAGATCACGACTTACTTAAAAGGAATGGGATGCCTTGTGTTTTCTCCTTATACCATCGAGATGGGAAGGACTGTGATCCGGGCGATAGCCGTCAAAAAGAAACTTGCCCGGGGAGCCAGATTTTTGATATTTCAGGATTCACCAGGTGAAGGGAAGCAGTCGAATATATTCAAGAAGTTTTACTGGTGGGAAGAAAAAAGTACGGAACTTATGGAAAAAGTATTCGGGTGCAAGATTATTTACAGAAGTTGGAAAGAACTCAATGAAAAGGCCGCGCAGATTCCGGAACAAGAAGTGAGAGAGATCTGCAGAGATTGGAATATTCGGCGGGAAGGTGTAACGGATGATTGTTATTACCGGGCGGTGAGAATTTATGCAGCCGTAAAGCGTGCAGCGGAGGAATTGGGGGGGATAGACGGTGTTGGTGCAAATTGCCTGAATGAGTCCTTTTACAGCGATACCACTCCCTGCCTGGCGTGGAATATGCTGTTTGAAAAGGATGATATTATCTGGGCCTGCGAGGGGGATACACTTTCACTGCTTTCTACCTATATTATTTATAAAACGTTGGAAAAACCGGTCATGATGACAAACCTGTATCCTTTTTTGATGGGAATGGCGGCGTTGGCCCATGAGAAAATCGCCCGTTTTCCGGAGGTGGAAGAACCGGACAAACATGCACTGGGCGTACATTGCGGTTACTTTGGTTTTATGCCCCAAAAGCTTTGTGACCGGTGGATACTCAGGCCTAAAGTGCTGGAAATTGTGGATGAACACGCCTGTATGGTGGACTGCCGGATGCCGGAAGGGCCGGTGACGCTGGCCAAAATTTATCCGGATTTCCGGAAGCTGTCAATCATTCAGGCAGAAATTGAAGAGTATGTGCAATATCCCGGTTCCGACTGCAGGAATGGGGCGCTGATTCGTTACAGGGACGGATATCGGGTGATGGAGGAGCTTTGCTCCCATCATTCCCTGATTATTGAAGGGGATGTAGGAGAACAGTTAAAGTTGCTTGCCGGTGTTTTTGGATGGGAAACAGTGGAAATGTAGAAGGGAAAGCGGGGGATGGATCTTGGAGGAGTATTTGATCAGCATTGACATTGGGACTCAGGGAACAAAAGCGGGGCTTTTGGACGAAAAGCTTCGGGTAATTTCCGATTTTTTTGAACCCTCCCGATTGCAGCATGGGAATGCAGGAGAAATATGGCAGGAACCGGAGGACATTTATGGATCCTGTATTCATGTGATAAAAGGACTTCTGGAAAAAAGCAAAATCAGCGGCAGTCAGGTGCTGGCGATAGGCGTGGACAGTCAGATGGCGGGAATCATGGGGATTGATAAAGAAGGGGAGGCTTCTACCTGGTATGATTCCTGGCTGGACACGAGATGCAGAAAGTATATCCCTTTACTGGAAAAGGAAGCCGCACTGGCTGCAAGAAGCGGAGGACCGGTCACAAACAGCCATGCAGCTAAAATGTTATGGTGGAAATACGAAAGGCCGGAAGCTTGGAACAAAACAGCCGTATTCGTACTTCCCCACGGATATGTTACAGGAAAAATGACAGGGAACAAAGCGGAAGAGGCTGTTTTTGACTATACCTGCCTGCATTTTAATAATTTCAGTGATAATGCAGGAAAGAGCTGGAATGAAGATGCGTTGAGACAATTCGATATAGAACCGGATAAAATGCCCCGGATTGTATCCCCATTTGAGATTGTAGGAACCACCACAAAAGAATTTGCAGAACAGACCGGACTGGTGTCCGGCATTCCTGTGGCAGCGGGACTGGGGGATTCTGCTGCCAGCACCTTCGGTTCCGGGATGTTTGAACCCGGAATGCTGCTGGATTGCGCCGGGACGGCATCCATATTATGCAGCGTGGTGGATAGTTATGTACCGGATTTAAAAAATCAGACTCTTGTCATGATGCGCAGTCCTATAGATGGGTTATGGAATCCGCTCTCTTACATTGGAGGCGGAGGAATGTGCATCCGCTGGTTCAGGGACCAGCTTACAGGAAGACAATCATTGCCTTATGAACAGCTGGAAAAAGAGGCTTTTGCAGTACCGGCGGGCTGTGACGGCCTGCTGTTCTGCCCTCATTTTTCAGGAAGGGTTCTTCCACCCCGCCCGAATTTAAAGGGTGCGTTTGTGGGCCTGGATTTCACGCATACCAGGGCCCACTTGTATCGGAGCATTCTGGAGGGAATCGCTTATGAATACGCAATTTATCTCGACAGTATGAGAGAAAATTATAAAGGATACAAGTTTGAGAAAATGACTGTGGTGGGAGGCGGCGCTCAAAGCAGCCTTTTCAACCGAATCAAAGCGGACACTCTGAATGTGTCGGTTATGACCTGCGAGATGGGTGAGACTGCCCTGACAGGGAGCGCGGCTGTGGCGGGAATGGCCATAGGGCTCATTCGGGATTACAGGAAAGTGATACAAAATACAGTAAAGGAAAAAACGCTTTTTGGGCCTGAAAAAAGGAACAGAGAAATATATGATTATAAAATCCGGCAATACCGGAACATGCTGGAACGGCTGGCGTGAGAAAGGGGAGAAAAGATGCAGGCATTAAGACTTTATGGACCTTTGGACATCCGGCTGGTGGAGATGGATATCCCTGAAATAAAGGAGGATGAAATTCTGCTTAAGACGGAAGCGGCAGCAATATGCGGGACGGATATCCGCATGTGGCAATACGGCAGCAAAGGAGTGGAGGAAGGACATCCTCTGACACTGGGGCATGAATTTTCCGGAAGAATCATTAAAGTGGGGGGAAAAGTGTCCGGTTATCAAGTCGGTATGAGAGTGGCAATGCAGCCCAATATCGGCTGCGGAATCTGTGACAGCTGCGTCTCGGGAGCGTTTCATCTGTGTAGAAATTATCGTGCTTTCGGCATCAATATGGACGGCGCTTTTGCAGAGTATGTCAGGATACCGGCACAGGCGGTCATCAGAGGAAATCTTGCGGTGCTGCCAAAAGATATCAGTCCACAGGCAGCGGCAGTGGCGGAACCCCTTTCCTGCGCGTTTAACGGATTCTCCAAGTGTTTCGTCAAACCGGGGGAGAAGGCCCTTGTGATCGGGGCGGGTCCTATCGGCATGTGCCACGCCATGCTTTTACATATGGCAGGGGCCGTTGTTATGGTGCATGATATTCAGAAAGACAGGCTGGAATACTGCAGGAAACGATTCCCTTATATCAAAACGTATGCGGGAGATAATCTGCAGGAATATGTGACGCAACAGACAGGAGGAAAGGGACTGGATGTGGCTATCGTGGCATGCCCGGTACCCTCTGTACAGGCTTCCGTTCTGTCTTTAATGAACTATGGCGGCCGCGTGAACTTCTTTGGCGGCCTTCCGGCGGATAAAGAGCCGGTTGCCATAGACACGAATCTGATACATTACAGGGAACTTTATGTCACCGGTTCCACCCGTTCCAGTATTTCACAGTATAGAAAGACGATGGAATTGATACAGAACGGCCTTTTAAATGCGGAGGCGCTGGTCACTCACAGCTATCAGCTATCCGATGCAGATCGGGCTTTTGAAAATGCAAGACAGGCCAAAGGCATGAAGCATGTATTTTTATTTTCGTAAAACAGGCAAAAAAAGCGGCAAGGCTTATCCCTGCCGCTTTTTAGCCTTGCTTCACCACTTTAAAGGATTTTTTTGATAGTCCAGATACATGACCTGTTCCGGTATTTGTTCCGGGTGCAGCGTGATATCCATAATGGCATCTGCAGCGTCCTGGGCCGTAATTGCCGTGGGACTTAATCTGGCGCCTTCTCCGCCCATATCTGTTTTCATCCATCCGGGATGATAGCAGAATACCCGGACTCCTTTTCCGGAAAGCTGATTGGAAAAGGTTTTGGAAGCCATATTGAAAGCGGATTTTGACATGCTGTATCCATATTCAGCCGTGCGCCGACAGTCTGTGACACTGCCGGATTCAGAGGTAACGTTCATCACAACCGTTCCGGATTTGAGAAGGGGAACTGTATATTTCATTACCCGGAGGGGGCCCAGGGCATTGACATTATAAAGAAGCAGACAGCGTTCGATATCGGTTTCTTCCAGAGGCACCCGGTCGCTTTCAAAAAAGATGCCGGCAATATTATATATAATGTCCACGGACTCTTTCCTGCAAAGCAGATCCTGCAGGGCATCCTGTACCTGTTCGGTATTGGCCAGATCACATTTTTTTACGGTAAGAGAGGAAAATTGTTCCTCCAGTTGCAAAAGAGGGTCAGTAATCTGATATTCAAGCGCATAAACCCGGTCTCCTGCAACCAGGTGTTTTTGTGTGACGGCATATCCCAGTCCTTTTCCGGCTCCGGTAATCAGAATTCGTTTATTCATTTTTTACCTCCTGTTCTTTTTCGAGCAGCTCCAGCACGACATGCATGGAATCCATGGCATCCAGATATGCATAGGAACCGCCGGGATAATCCCCCGCGGGCCAGGAGCCATTTTGCTTTAGCGAAATCCCCAGGGCTTCGCACTGCGAAACAGATTCCTGAATATCCTTTACGGCAAAGGAAATATGATGGATTCCCGGTCCATTTTTGTCCAGGCAGTCTTTCCAATAGGAAGGTGTGTTGTCAATCGGTTGAATCAATTCCAGTTCAATATTAGCAAACCGGAAACAGACCTGATAAATCCGGCCGTTTAAAGGGCGGCCCTGATAGGAGGCATGCGTGACTTCATACCCGAAGGACTCAGTGACGGGCTGACTGGGCAGTCCGAGAAATGTTTCCCAGGCGGCTTTGGATGCCCGGATATCAGGGGTCAATATGCCGAGTTGCGTGATAAATTGTTTGTTTATTGTTTGTTGCATTCAAATAATACCTCCTTTTTTCTTTCAGTATACCCCACAAATGGAGAGAAATCAATAATAAACAATAAAAAACAAAAATAAAATATAAAGATAAAAAACAAAAAAATGTACAAAAATGGAATGGTATAATTGTGTAATATATAAAAAATGATAAAAAACAATAAAAATAGATTGAAATAGCGACCGAATATGATATTATAAACATAAGAAACGACAATGAAAAGAACAACATTCAACAAAGAAAACGAACAAAAGAAAACGTTTCTTAAAAAAGAAGGAGGTATTCTTATGGAAAAACGATTTAGGAAGCTGACGGCACTGTGCCTGTCTTCTCTGATGGCGGTATCTCTCGCAGCCTGCGGCGGGAATGCGCCAAAGCAGGATGCGCCGGAAGAGCCGGTGAAACAGGCGGAGACAACAGCCGCGCAGGCAGACGGGGAAGAAGGGCAGGAACCCTCCGGGGAGGCATCATGGGATTTGGCCGGTGAAATAACGGTTACCGCCTGGAACTCTTCTTATACTGCGATTGTGGAGGGGGCAAAGCAGTTTATGCAGATGCACCCGGAAGCGAAAATTAATGTGGAGCAGGTGGCGGATAACACGAAGTTGTTCACCCAGCTGGCCACAGGAACCGGGGTTCCCGATATTATGCAGTTCCAGAACCGGGATGACCTGACAGCGTTTGACAAATATGAAGGATCGTTTCTGGACATTTCGGATTTGATGGCTCAGTATGAAAAAGATATCATGCCCGCAGTCATTCCCTTATTAAAAGACGGGGATGTATGGCGCGCGGCGCCCTGGGATGTGGCCCCTGCGCTTCTGTTTTACAGAACGGATATTTTTGAGGCATGCGGCGTAAAGGCCGAGGAGATTAAAACCTGGGACGATTATATCGAAGCCGGCAAGGTGATCAATGAAAAAACGGGCGGAAAAACAAAGATGATGGGGTTTGATTACAACGGCACGAGCAGCTTTGATATGCCTTTGATCATCTTCTATGCGGAAGGCGGTTCTTTCTTTGACGAAAGCGGCAATGTGGAGTTTAACAGCGACGCGGTAAGGACAGCGTTTACCGTCTTCCGGAAAATGGTGGAGGAAGATATTACCATCAACCTGCCCAGCGAGTGGACCGACAGAATTACGGCGCTCACAAACGATAACCTCTGTACCGTGCCTTACGGCGTCTGGTTTGCCGGAACCTTAAAGGAAAACCTGGCGGATCAGGCGGGAAAATGGGCGGCAATGCCGCTTCCGGCAGTGGAGGAAGGCGGCAACAACCAGGTGAATTCCGGCGGTTCCACCGTGATGGTTTCTGCAACGACAAAATATCCGGAACTGTGCAAAGGATTTATGGAATGGTTTTTGCTTTCCACGGAAGGCAGCAGGATCAATATGGAAGTATCCACGCTGTTCGACGCTTATATGCCCGCTTATACGGATGAGTCCTATACGAAGGTGGACGAGTACTTCGGCATGTCCCCGGCAGGCCTGGCAGCAGAACTCTGCGCTCAGATCCCGGATCTTCCGTTCCCGGCATATTTTACCGATATCGGGCAGATTTTCCAGTCCGATGCCATAGGCCCGTATTTTGTGGACGGAAAAGATCTGGATACGGTGCTGACAGAAGCTACGGACAAGGCGCAGAAACAGCTTGACTTTTTGAAAAGCGAATAAGGCGCTCTAAAAGGATGCGAGCCGTAGATGGCGGCACAGTTGTGCCGCCATCCGGTGTCCGTAAGAATGGTTCTGCCTGTGGGACAGGATCCGTGACGGAAGGTGGATATAGATGAGCTATAAACTAAAAATGAAGATAGCGCCCTGGTGCTTTATTGCGCCGTTTTTAACTTTGTTTCTCCTTTTTGCCGTTTACCCGGTCTGCTATTCCATCGTTTTAAGCTTTGGGACTTATAAAGGCGGCAAGGTGAATTTATCCGGACTGAAAAATTATGCGTTCCTGCTTTCGGATAAAACCTTTTTACAATCCATATTAAATACGTTTAAAATCGGTCTGATCCAGGTTCCCATCATGATCTTTCTGGCCATTGTGCTGGCCTGCCTGCTGAATTCCAGGCTGGTGAAAGGGAAAGGGTTCTTCCGGATGGCGGTTTTTATCCCGGTTTTGATTGACGCGGTGAGTTATTCCGTTATTTTCTCCCTGCTGTTTAATGATCAGGGATTTATCAATAGCATCATCGCAAGAATGGGGCTGACGCCTTCCTCCTGGTTTACCAACCCATGGATGGCAAGGATGATTATTGTGATCGCCCAGACCTGGAAATGGACGGGCTACAATACGGTGATCATTCTTTCGGGACTGCAGAATATTCCGGCGGAGCTTTATGAAGCTGCGGCGATCGACGGGGCCGGCCGGATGCAGCAGTTTTTAAAGATCACGATTCCCCTTTTAAAAAATATGATTATCCTGGTTATGGTCACTTCGGTAAACGGGGCCGTGCAGATGTTTACGGAGCCCAATATCATCACCCACGGAGGGCCTACGGGCAGTACCAATACCGTCATGAAATATCTTTACGACATGGGATTTAAGAATTTCAATTTCGGTATCGCCTGCGCCGGTTCTTATGTGGTGGTAGCCATCGTTGTGGTTTTGACCGTCATTCAGATGAAAGCAGGGAAGGAGGAGTAGGAGATGAAAAAGAAAAATCTGGCATCGGCGGTTTCCTATCTTGCGCTGATCGTTTGTGTGGCAGTGTCCCTCTTTCCTTACCTGTGGACCTTTCTGGCGGCCACCCATACCAATCCCCAGGTGTTCAATTTTGATTATACCTTCCGGGTGGGGACCAATCTGATCCAAAACTATTTCGATTTGCTGGAGGATCTGCCCATCTGGAACAATCTGTTCAGTTCCCTTTTCGTGGCAGGGGTCTATACGGTCTTGGTGCTGATCATTGATTCCATGGCGGGCTATGGCTTTGCCCAGTATCAGTTCAAAGGAAGGGACACGCTGTTTCTTGTGATCCTGGCGGCCATGATGATTCCGGTACAGGTGTTAATGGTGCCCCTCTACATCCAGTTTTCCAATATGAATATGACGGATTCCTACTGGGGGATTATCCTGTCGGGGCTGCCGGGCGCCTTCGGCGTCTTTTTGATGCGGCAGTCCATGCTTTCTTATCCCCGGGATCTGATCGAGGCGGCAAGAATAGACGGCGCGGGGGAGAGCAGGATCTTTTTTACCATCGTTCTGCCAAACATGAAGCCCGCCCTGACTTCCCTGGGTATTTTATCCTTTGTGAATCAATGGGGAAATTATTATGTGCCGCTGGTACTGCTTAACACGAAAGAAAAATACACGATTCCCGTGGCGCTGGCCCTGCTGGCGCAGCCCAATTTCGATGTGAATTACGGGGCGCTGATGCTGGGGGCCTGTATGGCTGTTTTGCCGATCATGATTTTCTTTTTGATTTTCCAGAAAAATTTTATAGACGGCATGATGGTGGGCGCGGTGAAGGGTTGATGAAAGGAGCGGAATATGAAATTTAAAGAAGGGTTCGCCTGGGGAGCTGCCACAGCCTCCTATCAGAATGAAGGCGGAATGGCGGAGGACGGAAAGGGACTTTCCATATGGGATGTTTTTACCCATGAAAAGGGCAGGGTTTCCGACGGGACCAACGGAGATGTGGCCTCCGATCAGTATCACAGAATCGGGGAAGATATTTCCGTCATGAAAGAACTTTCCATGAATGCCTACCGCTTTTCCTTATCCTGGCCCAGGATCCTGCCGGAGGGCACGGGAAAAATCAATGAAAAGGGGCTGGATTTTTATGACCGGCTGGTGGACCGGCTGCTGGAACAGGGGATCACGCCCTATATTACGCTGTTTCACTGGGATCTGCCCTATGAGCTGTTTAAGCGGGGCGGCTGGCTGAATCCCGATATGCCGGAATGGTTTGCCCAATATACGGCGGCGGTGATGGAACGGCTGTCGGACCGGGTGGACCACTGGATCACCCAGAACGAACCGCAGTGTTATATCGGCAGCGGGCTGGTCGGAGGGATTCACGCGCCGGGACTTCAAATGAACCGAAAGGATTATCTGCTGGCGGCCCACCATTCCCTGCTGGCCCATGGCAAAAGCGTGCAGGCGATCCGCGCCTGTGCAAAGAGGCGGCCTGTGATCGGCTATGCCCCTGCGGCCTGGTGGCTTTGGTCCCCCGTGACGGAAAGCGCGGCGGATATCGAAGCCTGCAGGCGGCAGACCTTTGATGCGTCCAAAGATCAGACCGGCGGCAGCTCCTGGTGGATGGATCCGGTTTTTCTGGGCCGTTACCCGGACAGCGGCGTAAAGAGCGCAGGCGCTGATATGCCGGTGATCGGCCCGGAAGATATGAAAGTGATTTCACAGCCCGTTGATTTTCTGGGCATCAATGTTTACCAGACCTATCTGGGAAAGGCGGCGGAGGACGGCTCCTGTATTACGGTAGGACACAAACCGGGCTTTGATAAAACCGCGTATCCCTGGCCGGTGACGCCCCAGGCGCTCTATTGGGGACCCCGGTTTTTTTCGGAACGGTATCACACCCCCATCATCGTGACGGAAAACGGAATGTCCAATACGGACTGGGTGCATTTGGACGGCCGTGTGCATGACCCCCAGAGAATCGATTTTACCCAAAGATATCTGCAGCAGCTGAAGAAAGCGGCGGCAGAGGGAATTGAGATCGACGGCTATTTTCACTGGACCCTGACGGACAATTTTGAATGGGCAACCGGATTCGGCAACCGGTTCGGGCTTGTATATGTTGATTTTGAAACACAAAAACGGGTGATAAAGGATTCCGGGTACTGGTATAAGAAGGTGATCGAGTCCAACGGGGAATGTATTTGAGGACGAATGACTGAATAGTGGTAGTTATTTCCATAAAATACCACAAAGCTTTTGCCTGTAGATAAAGAAAATGCTATAATGAAGCCTGATAGCAGGGAAATGCAAAAAGCGGATTATCAGGCGGTATTTTTCAGGTTTTTAAGTAAAAATATCTTGATTTGATAAGGAGCGATTCAGTGGATAAATTATTTCCAAGAACAGAAGTGGAGGGCGTTTCCCTGTCCAGAATGATTATCGGAACAAACTGGATGGCGGGATGGAGCCATACGAGCCCGTCGGCGGATCAGATGATCAAAAAGTTCCATGCAGGTACAAAATCCATCGTGCGTATGTTGGAGGTTTTTGGGGAGGCAGGCGTGGATACGGTCATGGCCCCATTTTCTCAGACGCCTGTAATCTGTCGGGCGATAGAAGAGGCCCGGGAAAAGACCGGGAAGGATTTCATTCTGATTGACACGCCGATCATAAATGTAGAGAACAGCAGGGAAGCCAGAAAAGAGGCGGAGACTGTCATCCGCCGGGGAAAGGAAATCGGAGCCTGCATCAGTCTGATCCACCATTCCAGTGCAGAACAGCTGGTCAATAAGGGGAAACAGACCATCGAAAGGTTGGATGACTATACCGCTATGATCCGGGACGCGGATATGATCCCTGGGCTTTCGGCCCATATGCCGGAGCTGGTGGTCTATAGTGACCAAAACGAATATGATGTGCAGACTTATATTCAGATTTATAACTGTCTTGGTTTTATGATGCAGGTGGAAATCGAAACCGTCAATCAGATTATTCAGGAGGCTAAAAAGCCGGTTATGACGATAAAATCCATGGCGGCTGGCAGGTGTACCCCTTTTGTGGGACTGAATTTTTCATGGGCGACGATCCGTGACTGTGATATGGTGACGGTAGGCTGTTTTAATGAACAGGAGGCCAGAGAAGATATAGAAATATCCCTGGCGGCGTTGGAGCACAGGAGAGCGGAAATCGGAAAGCGCGGCAGTCCGAATTTGAAGCAGGATGCTTTCGGAAAGAAGGGTCCGGAATAAATCTGCCGTAAAAATGTAACCGGGAATACCAGAAGGAGAAGATATGAACGGCAATACGGAGCAGGGAATGTTTGCAGAGGAAAGAAAAAACAGGATCATTGAGTTCATCAATGTGAATGAAAAAGCGACGGTGTCACAATTGTGTGAGAAGTTCGATGTGTCCAGAGCGACAATTCGCAATGACCTGAATGAACTGGATGAAAAAGGATTGTTAAAGAGGACGCATGGAGGGGCTATCTCCACCCATTCCGTCAATTACGAGATGAATATTGTGGACCGGAAAATACAGCTTTTACAGGAAAAAGAAGCCATTGCCAAACAGGCGGTTACCTATATCCGGGAAGGGGAATGTATTGGACTGGATGCGGGCACGACCACGCTGGAACTGGCAAAGCTGCTGACCGGATTTTCCCATCTGACCATTGTGACCTATGACCTGAATATTGCCGCCTGGCTGGACAGCAATACGGAGCATACTGTCATTCTGGCGGGAGGGGAAATTCGCAAACGTTTCCATTATATGACGGGGGAAGCCGCTTTACGGACCCTTCAGAATCTGTATCTGGATGTGCTGTTTCTGGGAGGAAACGGAGTGGATGCCCAAAGAGGGCTGACAACTCCTAATTTGGATACCGCACGGATGAAAAGATGTCTGATCGGCAATTCAAAGCATAAAATACTGCTGGCAGACCACAGCAAGATCGGGAATGTATCATTTACAAAATATGCGGATGTGTCGGAAATAGATGTATTTATTACGGATGCCGGTGCTGATCAAAAGAGTCTCAGGGCGATCGGGGACAAAGATGTGGAAGTTGTCATCGTAGAGCCGGAGCAGCAGGGCAGCTGAAATATCTATTCCGGGAAATGGATAAAATATGAATAGTATAACAATTACAAGACAGGAACTTTGCAGAATGTTTGACCATACCTGTCTGAAGCCCTTTGCGGATCACGAAATGTTGGAAAAACTGTGCAGGGAGGCCAAAGAGGGCAATTTTGCCATGGTAGCTGTAAACAGCGCACCGGTTTCTTTTTGCAAACAGCTTTTGGCGGGGACCCCGGTGCATGTGGGAGCGGCGGTTTCTTTTCCCCTGGGACAGACGACGTTGGAAACCAAGGTCTTTGAAGCGGAGAACGCGATTGCCTGCGGAGCGGACGAGATCGATTATGTGATCAACATCGGGGAAGTAAAAAACGGAAACTTTTCCTACATCAGAAAAGAGATGGAGAGTATGGTTGCGGTATGCAGGAAATCCGGCGTACTCTGTAAGGTGATCTTTGAAAACTGCTATCTGACAAAGGAAGAAATCAAAAAGCTGGCGCAGATCGCCGGAGAGGTTAGGCCTGATTTTATTAAAACCAGCACCGGTTTTGGAACCTCCGGCGCTTTGGCGGAGGACGTCCGTCTGATGAAAGAGACGGCAGGCGATGCAGTGAAGGTGAAGGCCGCCGGCGGAATCCGGAGCTGGGAGACCTGCAGACAGATGATTGACGCGGGAGCGGAGAGAATCGGAACCAGCAGCAGTTTGAAAATTCTGGAAGAGTTTGACCGGCTTTCCGGCAGAAAGGAATGACAAAATGAGACTGGGAGTAAATGGGGATCTGGGGCATAAAAACCCGGAAGAATGGATTGCAGAGATACACAGATTGGGCCTCAGGGCTGCCGCAGCGCCTATGACAAAGGAGGAGACAGCGGCGGTCAGAGACGAATATCTGCGCCTTGCCAAAGAGAATGATATTGTGATCGGGGAAGTGGGCGTCTGGAACAATGTCCTTCATCCGGATGAAAATAAGAGCCGGGAGGCCATCGCTTATGCCAAGGAACAGCTGGCCTTTGCGGAGGAGATCGGGGCGCGCTGCTGCGTGAACATTGCGGGAGCCGCAGGGGAAGTTTGGGACGGCTATTATCCGGAAAACTATGCCAAAGATACCTATGCTAGGATCATTGATGTGACCCGGGATATCATCGATTCGGTAAACCCGAAGAGAACTTTTTTTACACTGGAGCCCATGTACTGGATGCACCCGGATTCTCCGGAGGATTATCTGAAACTTTTGCAGGATATTGACCGACCGGCATTTGGGGTTCATATGGACTATGCGAATATGATCACTTCATTTGAGAAATATCATAATTGCGAAGCTTTTATCGAAGAATGTTTCAAAAAGCTGGGGCCTTATGTCAAGAGCGTCCATGCCAAAGACGTGGTCTTAAAGCACTGCCCGCCGGTCTGCATTCAGGAAACACTGCCGGGGACGGGTAGAATCAATTTCGGTAAGGTCTTCCGGCTGGCGGATCAACTGGATCCGGACATGCCGGTATTTACGGAGCATCTTTCCGGATTGCCAGAATATGAAAAGGCGGTTGCCTATCTGCAGGAAGTGATGAGGCGGGAAGGGCTTTCCTAACATTCCGGTAACAGGCACAAAGGGAAACCAAACGCAGTGTTTGCAAATAAAGAATACGCGCTTTTGTAAGGCGCATAATATAAAAGGGAAGCGGTTATATTCATCCGCTTCCCTGCATTTTTCTATATGAATTTATTTGACCGGCTTTGCGCCTGCCTTTTCCTGAAGCTTCTCCACGTTTCGCTTTAACCAGCCCTTTTTCTTCTTGTTAGCCGGCTGGGGAAGGGTGCCGTGTACGGCCCGGACACCTGTTAAGTAAATACCGCTCACGGTCGCTTTCACTTCTTTCTTCACCGGAACGATATCAAAGATCTTCTCATCGCAGACCAGAGACATGATCTGGGGACCGACCTTCGCTTTCACGATAGGCAGTTTGGAACCGCGCATGAGTCTGGGCGTGTTGTCGATGACCGCCTGGGGAAGGCCTGCTTCCTTTAACTTCATTCTCTTTTTGTCGATAATAAGCATGGTTACGGTCTGTTTGTAAGCTTCAATCTGCTGCTCCTGTTCCGCCTGTTTCTTCTGTGCTTTCTTGCCCAGAAAGTACAGAACGATGACGGTAACGATCAGTACGGCGAGGATGACAAGCAGTACAATTGTCAGGGTGTTCATAATGAAAGTTCCTCCTTGGGATGTGATCTGTTTTCAGCGGTCAGTCTGTATGGCCGGATTGTTATTATTCTATCAGAATTTTGGACTTTAGACAAGGAGTTTTATTGCAGTTTCCGGGGGATTGTTATATAATAATTACCATTCACAGCCCGCCGGGCGGGCCGATACATGATAACAGGGATTCTGCGGACAAAGGGGCAGGAGGGAGAACGATAGTGGAAGTCTTAAATAGCTGCTGGCAGTATATCTGCCAGGGTGTGAGTTTCATAGCCGGACATATGATGCTGCTGAATTTTTTCCTGTCCATAGTGATCATTTTTTTCCAGCGCAAGGAGCCGAAGTCCGCTTGGGCATGGCTGCTGGTGCTAAACGCGCTGCCGGGCATCGGGTTTTTGCTCTATCTGCTGGCCGGAACCGATATGCACAAGCGCAAAATGTTCAAGATAAAAGGAATTGAAGATCAGGTCAATGAGGCGGTGCGCAGACAGGAATACAGCGTGCGCAGCAGAGAACTGGAGGAGGCCAATCCCCAGCTGCAGGGATTTTCGGATCTGGTTTTTTTTAATCTGGAAAGCGCCGGTTCCGTTTTGACGGATGATAATGAGGTGAAAATCTACACCGACGGTAACGATAAATTTGACGCGCTGATCGAGGATATCAGGGGAGCGGAAAAGTATATTTTTCTGCAGTATTACATCATTAAAAACGATGTATTATTTAACCGGATCCGGGATGTCCTTTTAGAAAAAGCAGCGCAGGAAGTGGAAATCCGCATCCTTTACGATGCCATGGGATGCAGGAGTGTGCGGAAGAAATACTGGAAGGAGCTGGAGGGACACGGCATCCGTACAGCGGTATTTTTCCCGGCGCTTTTAGGGCCGCTGCATCTGCGTATGAATTACCGCAACCACAGGAAAATAGCCATTATTGATGGAAAAATCGGTTATGTGGGCGGGTTTAATATCGGAAAAGAATATATCGGGCTGGACCCCAAATTCGGACACTGGCGGGATACGCACCTGCGCATCCGCGGCAGCGCTGTTGCAGCGCTTTTAATCCGTTATATTCAGGACTGGGACTATGCGGCCAGGGAAAATCTTTTTGCAGACGGGAAATACATTCTTTATCCGGAGGAAAAATGCGGGGATACCAAGATCCAGATCATTTCCAGCGGGCCGGATTCTTCTCTGGAGAATATCAGGGATAATTATATGAGGCTGATTCATAAGGCCAAAAAGAAAATTTATATCCAGACGCCTTATTTCATTCCTGACGAATCCATTCAGACCGCCCTGATGATGGCGGTGCTTTCCGGAGTGGAGGTGAATCTCATGATTCCCTGCAAGCCGGACCATCCTTTTGTATACTGGGCGACCTATTCTTATGTAGGTGAACTGATTATGGCGGGCGCAAATTGTTATACTTATAATAACGGCTTCCTTCATGCCAAGGGACTCTCCATCGACGGGGAGGCCTGTTGCTACGGGACCGCGAATATGGATATCCGCAGTTTTTCCCTGAATTTTGAAGTGAATGCCATGATATATGATGAAAAGGTTGCGCAGGAAATGGAACGGATTTTCATTGAGGATTTGAAACTGTGTACCCGGATCACAAAAGATATGTACAGGGGACGCTCCCTTTGGATCCGTTTCAAGGAACAGGTCTGCCGACTGCTTTCTCCGGTATTGTAAGTCAGGGGAAAGTGTGCTAAAATGTATGGCAATGCGGGCAACCCGCAGGATTTGGACATGGATCCATCAGTATAAAGACGAGGAGATTATTTGTTTATGAAGAAATTTATGTTGGCTGTTACAGCAGTTTCTCTTTCAGCGATGATGCTGGCTGGCTGCGGAAAGGAAGCGGACAAGCAGGAAAATACTGCCGCAACAGAGGAAAGCGTTGCTGCTACAGAAGAAAGCGGCGCCGCTGCCGAAAGCGAAGTACAGCAGAAGGAATATCCTGAGGAAGCATATTTGGATAACCTGAATGTGGGTGATTATGTTACCCTGGGCGACTATGTGGGCGTGGAAGTTTCCGTGGAAGCTGCGCAGGTGACGGACGAGCAGGTGGACAGCTATATCAGCAATGTACTGAATAATAATAAGATTAAAAATGAAGTGACGGACCGCGCAGTCAAAGAAGGCGACGTGACAGACATCAGCTATGTGGGGAAAAAAGACGGAGTGGCTTTTGAAGGCGGCACCGCGGATAATTATGAGCTGACCATCGGCTCCAATACTTTTATCGACGGGTTTGAAGACGGTGTCATTGGCATGAAGACCGGGGAAACCAAAGACCTGAACCTGACGTTCCCTGAGAATTACCAGAATGCGGATCTGGCGGGTGCCAAGGTGGTATTCACTGTTACACTGAACAAAATTTATGAAGAAGAACTGCCCGAACTCAACGATGAATTTGTAGCCGGCCTGGGTGTGGAAAATGTCTCCAATGTAGAAGAATACAAAAAATATGTGTATGACAATCTGATGAAAACTGCGCAGGCACAGCATGATATGGAAGCGGAGAGCGCTGTTTTGAAAGCTGTCTGCAGCAATGCTGTCGTGAAAGCCGCTCCGGAAGCCATGACAGAGCGTTATTATGACAGACTGGTTTCCAACCTGACCTATCAGGCGAGCATGTACGGCTTTGATCTGGAAACATTCATGCTGTATGGTTATGGCATGACCACCGAGCAGTATGAAGAGGAAATGAAGGTTTCCGCCAAGGAAGCGGCAGAGCAGGTGATGGTTCTTCAGGCGATTGCGGAAAAAGAAGGCATGACCGTATCGGATGAAGATATGGAAAAGGATATTGAAGAAAATGCATCCAATTACGGCTATGAGTCTGCAGATGCATATAAAGAAGCGCTGGGCACGGAAATCAAAGGCTACCGCGAATATATGATGACGGAAAAGGTAACGGCTTATCTGGTAGAAAACGCGAAGGTGAATGATGCGGAACCGCAGGATATCCCGGAAACCGCTTCTGAAACCGAAACCGGCACAGAGACACAGACCGCTTCCGAAACAGAGACACAGACCGCAGCGGAATAAGCTTTTATCGATATTGACAGCAGAACAGACACGCCGGCAGCCGGCGGGAAGTGAGGAGAGAGACCATGGAGCTGACGAATGTAAAACAGTTATTCAGAGAAAAAGAGCAGTATATCAACCAGAAGGTGACAGTAGGCGGCTGGGTGAGAAGCAACCGCGATTCCAAGAATTTCGGGTTCCTGGTTGTCAATGACGGAACCTTCTTCGAGCCGCTGCAGGTGGTTTATGCGGCAGATAAAATCAGCAACTATGCGGATGTGGCCAAAATCGGCGTGGGCGCTGCCGTGATTGTAACAGGTACCGTTGTGGAAACGCCCGGTGCAAAGCAGCCCTTTGAAATGCAGGCGGACGAAGTGCTTCTGGAAGGCGCTTCCGGTCCGGATTATCCTCTTCAGAAGAAGCGCCACAGCTTCGAATACCTGCGTACTATTTCCCATCTTCGTCCCAGGACGAACACCTTCCAGGCCGTATTCCGGGTCCGTTCCCTGATCGCCTATGCGATCCATCAGTTTTTCCAGGAAAGAGGATTTGTCTATGTGCATACGCCTCTGATCACGGGAAGCGACTGTGAAGGCGCCGGTGAAATGTTCCAGGTGACCACGCTGGATTTAAACAACGTTCCCAAAAACGAGGATGGCAGCGTGGATTATTCCCAGGACTTTTTCTGCAAGCCTACCAATCTGACGGTGAGCGGTCAGTTAAACGGTGAGACTTTCGCGAT
Source organism: uncultured Lachnospiraceae bacterium (assembly GCA_902476265.1). GTDB lineage: Bacteria > Bacillota > Clostridia > Lachnospirales > Lachnospiraceae > Gallintestinimicrobium. The sequence continues at coordinate 71,675 of CABSCP010000013.1, read as the reverse complement.
GGCATTTAAGAACATTTATACGTTTGGTCCCACTTTCCGCGCGGAAAATTCCAATACTACCCGCCATGCAGCCGAATTCTGGATGATCGAGCCGGAAATCGCCTTTGCGGACTTAAAGGATGATATGATCCTGGCGGAATCCATGTTGAAATATGTGATCCGCTATGTGCTGGAAAATGCGCCGGAAGAAATGGCGTTCTTCAACAGCTTTGTGGATAAGGGTCTGCTGGACCGGTTAAATCATGTGCTCAACTCCGATTTCGGCCATGTGACCTATACAGAGGCCATCAAAATCCTGGAGCAGCACAACGACGAATTTGACTATAAGGTATTCTGGGGCTGTGATCTGCAGACCGAACATGAGCGTTATCTGACGGAGAAAGAGTTTAAACGCCCTGTATTCGTGACGGATTATCCGAAGGAAATCAAGGCCTTTTATATGAAACTCAACGAAGACGGCAAGACGGTGGCCGCGATGGACTGCCTGGTGCCCGGCATCGGCGAAATCATCGGCGGCAGCCAGAGGGAAGACAATCTGGAACTTCTGGAACAGCGTATGGATGAGCTGGGGCTGAACAAGGAAGACTACGGCTTCTATCTGGATCTGAGAAGATTCGGTTCTGCAAGACACGCCGGATTTGGCCTGGGCTTTGAAAGATGCGTGATGTACCTCACAGGAATGGGGAACATCCGCGACGTGCTTCCTTTCCCCAGAACGGTGAAAAACTGCGAACTTTAAAAAACAGGTAAAAGAGACACTGTGTCAGGCGGTGTCTCTTTTGATTTGACATGCGATACCGAAAGGCATATACTGAATATATGTTTTGTCCCTCAGATATTTTCGTTTTATCAATGCTGCAGATTAGCTTTGCGCGTGTTCCCGGGATCGGTTTCTCAACACTTCGGCTGAAAAACCGGAGTCGGAGCGGTGTGGGCGCGCGGGAAAAGGAGTATGAAGATGGAAGAGCCTAACGGTTCCGGGTTTTGCGGTACGGAGTACGATTATACGTTGTTGATGAGCGCGATGCAGGTGAGTGTGAGTAAGCATTTGCTGGATCCGTCCTTTACCATGATCTGGGCCAATGACTTTTACTATCGGCTCATCCGCTATCCCCGGGAGGAGTATGGGGAGCTGTTTTGTAACCGGCCGGATATTTATTATCAATATCATCACTATGAGGAAGAGCTGCAGAAGATCGGCGAAGCGGTGATGTCCGCCCGGCAGAAAGGCCTCCCTGGGTTCAGTGTTGTCACCCGAATGCCGGTGAAGGGCGGAAGACATATCTGGGTGCGTCTGAACGGGACTTTTACCGACGAGAAGTACGGGGGATTTCCGATCTGCTATACGGTCATCACGGACATCACCGATCTGGTGGAGATCGAACAGGAAAAATCCGTCACCTATAACAACATCCCCGGATTCGTGGCGAAATACCTCATCCGCGATCAATTTCATATGAAGCTGCTGGACGCCAACGACCGTTTCCGGGAGTTTTTCGGGTCAGACGGGGAAGAATATGACGTTTTGCTGCAGCAGAACCTGAAGGAAAATGAAGAACTGTTTGCCGCCCATCTGGAGTCGGTGCGGCGAGGGGAACATATCCGGCTCACTACCCGGTTTCATAGCCGGAAGGGAAAAGATATCTGGATACAGATTGACGGAGACTGCGTGGATCGGATCGATAATGATCCGGTGTATCTGCTGCTCTATATCGATGTGACCGATATGCAGGAAATGCGGCAAAAGCTGGAGGAACAGACCGCGCAGCTGAGGGATGCGCTGGCGGGGGCGCAGCGGGCCAGTGAGGCGAAACGCGCCTTTTTATCCAGAATGTCCCATGAGATACGCACCCCCATGAATGCGATTATCGGCATGACCACCATCGCCGCCGCCCATATCAGGGACCAGGCGAGGGTGGAGGACTGTCTGAAGAAAATCGGGTTTTCTTCCAAGCATTTGCTCTCCATTATCAATGATGTGCTGGACATGTCAAAAATAGAGGACGGGAAGCTGAACGTCAGCCATGAGCCGTTTTATCTTCAACAGGTGATGGAATCGGTCACCTCCATCATTTTTCCGCAGGCCGACGCCCGGGGAATCGATTTTCATACCTCCCTGCAGGAGACGACGGAGGAAGAATTGGTGGGGGATTCCGTCCGGGTCAGTCAGATCCTCCTGAATCTTCTGTCCAATGCGGTCAAATTCACTCCGGCAGGCGGACAGATCAGACTGGGAGTCAAACAGCTTTCCTGTAAAAACAACTGCGTCAGGCTTCGGTTTACCGTCAGCGATACCGGACGGGGCATGAGCGAAGCGTTTCTGGCGCGGCTCTACGAACCTTTCGAGCAGGAACGCTTCGACAGCGGGGAGACCGGGGGGACCGGTCTGGGCATGCCGATTACCAGGAATCTGGTGGAGCTTATGGGCGGGACGATTTCGGTGTCCAGCTGCCTCGGCAGAGGAACCGTATTCAACGTGGAGCTTCCTTTTGGTGTGGCGGATGCGCTTGCGCAGACAGTGAAGTATCCGGTCATGGATTCCCTCAAGGTTTTGGTTACGGATAATGACCCGGACGACTGCACCTATACCGCACTTTTACTGGAACGGTTCGGAATTATGGCAAGACAGGTACACAGCGGCAGGGAAGCGGTGGAGGAAATACGGGCTGCCCACGATGCGGCGGAAGATTACGACGTGTGCCTGATAGACTGGCAGATGCCGGGTATGGACGGGATAGAAACGACCCGGCAAATACGGGCGGCGGTGGGACCGGATACGCTGATTATCATCATCACGGCCTACGACTGCAGCAGGATTGAGACGGAGGCCCGGGAAGCGGGGGCCAATCTGTTTTTGGCAAAGCCTTTGTTTGCCTCCTCATTATACAACAGCCTTTTATCCGCCGCGGGAGCAGAACGGCTGGGAGCCGGTACAGCGGTCCGTGAGACGCGGAATAGGACCCTTGAAAACCGGCTGTTTCTGCTGGCGGAGGACAATGAACTGAACGGAGAAATTGCACAGGAGCTTTTGCGGATGGCCGGAGCACAGGTGCACTGGACCAAAGACGGGAACGAGGCGTTTGAATGGTTCCTTTCTCCAATAGGACGTGAGTGCGACGCGATTCTGATGGATATTCAAATGCCGGGGATGGACGGGTATCAAACGGCCAGAGCGATCCGCAGCGCGCCCCGGGACAATGCGCGGCGCATTCCCATCATCGCCATGACGGCAAATGCTTTTCGGGAGGACGTTGCGGCAGCGATGGAAGCGGGGATGAATGCCCATATTGCAAAACCCGTGGATGTGAATCAGCTGTACCGTATCTTGGAGCAATTCATGGAAACAGCGGAAGAAAAAGGCCCTGCCGTTTGCTTTTAAGCGGCCGGCGGGCCTTTTTCTTTTTTGGCGGTCAATCGTGCCGATAACGGTTTGTGGCAGGATTCTGCCTGTAAAATTCTTTTTTATCATCATACATCTTCGCGTCCGCCTCTGCAATGATGGCTTCCACGTCCCCTGGGAGGGATGCCCATTGAGCGCCGATGGCGGCATGACAGAATTCGTCGGATGCAAAACTGCCCCGGACGGCGTCCACATTTTTCAGGAAAGAAGCTTCATCGATATCCAGGCAGATAATGACAAACTCATCGCCGCCGATCCGGTAATAATCGGCCTCTTTAAAACATTCCCTCATTTTATGGGCGCACTGGATGAGCACCCGGTCCCCGAAGGCATGTCCCCGCTGATCATTGAGTTCCTTCAGTCCGTTGACGTCCAGAAAAACGATTCCTACAGTTCCCTGAAAGCGGGAAAGTGCGGCGATATCCTCTATGTAGCGGTTCCGGTTGTAAAAAGAGGTGAGAGTATCGTAGTAGCTTAAATGGGAGAGCAGCTGTTCATCCTCCATTCTCTGGTAAGTGAGAATGAGGAAATAACATAAGGTCTGGAGCAGGGAGGAAATGCCCCGGATCCGTTCGGGCGGAGGATTGTCCACGACCAGCATCCCGCGCAGTCTGCCGTCCTGTTCCAGACCGGCGGCGGCCAGAGTGCGGATATTCCGGGTATGCAGCACCTCATATTCTTTGGGATGCAGCTCTTCTATATTTGTGATCTGTTCAAAAATGATGCAGCCTTCCTGCTCAAAGTCTGCCTGCCATTTTTGGAGAAGAGCCGGGGAAAGATCCTGCAGAAATTCCGCTTTCGGTCCGCAATTGCCTTCCCGCCATTCAAAGTCGTTATAAAGCTTATTTTCCCGGATCATCGCCAGATAGATCCGGTCGGCGCACAGATAGTTCCCCAGACGCTCCAGGACAGCGGGGAAAGAGACGGCAAAATCCTGCCGTTTATACAGGGTGCGCACACATTCCATGATCATCAGTTCCGCATCCAGCGTATTTTTCAGCTGTTGTTTTTCCACCTCGGATTCCGTGATATCAAAAGCAATTTCCAGGCGGGCCAGGCGGCCTTCCCAGCGGATCAGACGGTCTTTCAGAAGATAATGCCTGTTGCTCAGCGGATTGGTATGTTCCCAGGTATAATTTTCCCCCGGGACCAGAATCGGATTCGTACAAAATTCACAGGGTTTATCCAGCCCCTGAAGGGCCCGATAGCATTTCTGACCCCGGAAATTGGTCAGATGGAAGGTTTTGCGTCCGGCTTCGTTGACGAAAAGCAGTTCATTGGTTTCGGGGTCGGAAATATAGATGAGTTCCGAAAGTTCGTTCATGGGAGCGCGCAGATCCTCAGACATATGCGCCAGCTGTTCGCTTTCTGCACGGTTCTTTTCTTCAGCTTCCTGTAAAGCCTGCTGCCGCCGTGCCTGCAGCGCGCCATACCATGCCAGAACGGCCGCCAGGATCAGGAATACGGCGCTGAGAGCAAAAAGCGCCTTTTCTGCATGAACGATCTGCTGTTCGGAGTAAACTTCCGCAGCACAGACAGCGCGGTCGGCCAGATCAAAATAGGCCTCGCTTTTTTGAAACAGGATCGTTCCGTCCATACCCTGGCGCACCCGGAAGATTTCCTCTTTCAGGTCAGTCCACTGCGTCTGCATTTCGGAAATCAATGTCTGATACGCGTCGTCATCCAGCCTTGAGAGTCCGCTTTCCTTATCCCCGGCAGAAAGTCCGTAGAGAATTGCTTCCACCTGCGCTATGAGAACATCGTTGGGAATACCGTTCAGTTCCTGCTTTACGAGCCGCTGGGTGGCGCCCCGCACGACGCCGGTGTAGTTGATGATACGGGCGTTTCCTTGCAGCCGGTGTATAGACATGATTGAAAGAAAACCCGAAATCAGCAGCGCTGCCGCAAGAAGTACGGGTACAATCCGTTTTTGCATAGCCGGATCCCCCTTTAAGATATCTTTGTCATAATTTGTCTATAGACAGTATGTAATTTTATTATAGCATCTTTACAATTTTAATCAACATGAACGCTATAAGGTTCAAAAAATGAAACTGCATGAATTTTTGGGTTTCACCCGGCCACTTTTTATTGTATACTTGACAGGAGGGGATTTTTGCGAAGAAACGGATGAAGAAGGAAAAATTTATGCGAAAGAAACTGACAGGCCTTTTGGCTTTTTTATTGGCCTTTGTGCTGGCGGCGCAGCCGGTGTGTGCAAAGACAATTTCAGAGATACAGCAGGAGAAAGAACAGAAGAAAAGAGAGCAGCAGGGGACCCAGAGCCAGTATAAAGAGGCTCAGGGCAAGCTGGGGGATCTGGAAGAGGAGCAGGAAGAACTCAAGTCGGAAATCGATGAGCTGGACGCCCAGCTGGTGGAGGTGATTGCCAGCGTGGGGCTGATGGAGGAACAGATCGCGGATACGGAGGTTCAGATTGAAAAGGCCCAGGAGGATTATGATGCGGCCAAAGCCCAGGAAGAATCCCAGTATCAGGCCATGAAAAAAAGGCTGAGATATCTCTACGAAAAGGGGGATACCAGCTATATGGAGCTTCTGACCAAGGCCACTTCCTGGAGCGATATGCTCAATCAGGCAGGGTATGTGGAGAAGCTGTATGAATATGATAAAAAAATGCTCAACCGCTACATTGCCATCAAAGAAGAGGTGGCGGTCAAGAAGAGTGATCTGGAAGATAAAAAGAGCGACCTGGAAACCCAGAAATATGAACTGGAAGAGGAAAAAGCCGCCATGCAGGAAATGATGGATGAAAAGAAGGCGGTTTCGGCGGATTATGATGTCCAGATCGCAAAGGTGCGCCAGGAGGCGGCTGCCTATAAGGCCATCATCAAGCAGCAGAATGCGGAGATCCAGAAGCTGCAGGAAGAGGAAAATGCCATCATCCGGGCAGAGGAGGAACGGCGGAAGAAGGAAGAAGCGGCCAGAAAAGCGGCCCAGTCCAAATCTTCCGGAGGTTCGGTCACTTCTTCCAAAAGCGGTGCCAGGACAGTGCCGCCGGCCACCGGTTCCAGCGGCAGTGATATCGCCCAGTACGCCTGTCAGTTTGTGGGCAACCCCTATGTGCTGGGGGGGACGAGCCTGACGGACGGCGCGGACTGTTCCGGTTTTATCTGGGCGGTCTATAAGCAGTACGGCTACAGCCTGCCCAGAAACTCCACGGGTCAGAGAAGCGCGGGCAGAGAGGTCTCCTATGACCAGGCCCAGCCCGGGGATATCATTTGCTATGCGGGACATGTGGCGCTCTATCTGGGCGGCGGCAGAATCGTGCACGCCAGCACCGCCCGCACCGGCATTAAATACGGTTATGCGAATTACAGGCCCATTTTGTCCGTGAGAAGGATTGTGGGCTGAAATAGAAACGGAGAATCCATGAACTTACTTTCCTTAGAACATCTTACCAAATCTTATACCGAGCGGCTGCTCTTTGAGGACGCCTCCTTTTATCTTCAGGAAGGGGAAAAGGTGGGGATCATCGGCATCAACGGAACCGGGAAATCCACCCTTTTAAAAATCATGGCGGGGGCAGAGCAGGCCGATGAAGGAACTCTGGTGACCGCCAATCATGTAGTGATCGCCTATCTGTCACAGCATCCGGCGTTTGACCCGGAGATGTCGGCTTTAAACTGTGTGCTGGCAGGGCATGGAGCGGGCAGCGCAGAGGACATGACGGAGCTCACCACCCGGGCGAAAACCATGCTCACAAAGCTGGGCCTTACGAATTTTGACCAGAAGGCCGGGGAACTGTCAGGCGGGCAGCGCAAGCGTCTGGCGCTGGTGGGCACTCTGCTGAAGGAAGCGGATATCCTGCTTTTGGACGAGCCTACAAACCATCTGGACAATGAAATGGCGGACTGGCTGGAAGAACAGCTCAAAACCCGGAAGGAAGCGCTGGTGATGGTAACCCATGACCGGTATTTTCTGGACAGCGTGTGCAACCGGATCGTGGAGGTGGACAAGGGGAAAATTTATTCCTATCAGACCAACTACTCCGGTTTCCTTTCCCTGAAGGCGGAAAGGGAAGAGATGGAACTGGCGGGAGAGCGGAAACGGCAGAGTATTCTGCGCACGGAGCTGGCCTGGGTACAGCGGGGGGCCAGAGCGCGTTCCACCAAGCAGAAGGCCAGGCTGGAACGTTATGAGGAGCTGAAAAATAGAAAAGCCCCGGAAAGCGACGGCAGAGTGGAGATGGGCAGCATCAGCACCCGTCTGGGCCGGACCACCCTGGAGGCTTCCCGGCTGGAGAAAGCCTATGGAAACAGGCTTCTGATCCATGATTTTAACTATATTTTCCTGAAAAATGACAGAGTGGGATTCATCGGGCCAAACGGCTGCGGCAAGACCACGCTGATGAAAATGCTGACGGGGCAGGAAGCGCCGGATGCAGGGGAAATCCTGGTGGGGCAGACGGTGAAGATCGGCTATTATGCCCAGGAAGTGGTACAGATGGACCCGGCGCAGCGGGTGATCGACTACATCAGAGATGTGGCGGAATTTGTGCAGACGGAGGAAGGCAGCGTGTCGGCGGCTAAAATGCTGGAACGGTTTCTGTTTGAAGGAAGCGCCCAGTATTGCGAAATCGGCAGGCTTTCCGGCGGGGAAAAACGGCGGCTGAACCTGCTCAGAGTGCTGATGGGCGCGCCAAATGTGCTCATTTTAGACGAGCCCACCAACGATCTGGATATCACAACCCTCACCGTGCTGGAGGACTATCTGGATCATTTTGAGGGGATTGTGATCGTGGTTTCCCACGACCGGTATTTTCTGGACCGCACCGTGCAGCGGATTTTTGCCTTTGAAGAGGGCGGGATCCTGCGGCAGTATGAAGGCGGATACAGCGACTATGCTTTCCGAAAGAGCATGGAGGCAGAGGAGCGCGGCAGGCAGTCTGCGGGTGGGGGAAAGGAAAAAACGGAACCCGCCAGGGGGAGCTGGAAAAAGGCCCCTAAGAAGCTGAAATTCACCTATATGGAACAGAAGGAATACGAAACCATAGAAGCGGATATCGCCGTCCTGGAAGAAAAGATCGAAACCCTGGAAGGGGAGATTTTAAAAGCGGCCACAGATTTTGTGAAGCTGAATGAACTGACCGGGGAAAAAGAAAAGGCTGCCGCCTGTCTGGAGGAAAAAATGGAACGCTGGATGTTTTTAGAGGATAAGGCGGCCAGGATCGAAGTAGGAGAGACGGAGGAAGATAATGAGTAAAAAGATAGAAAGAAACGATCCCTGCTGGTGCGGCAGCGGCAGAAAATATAAGCAGTGCCACATGCATTTTGATGAAAAAATCCGGGAATTTGAACTGCAGGGGCATATGGTGCCGGATCATGGCATGATCAAAACCCCCGAACAGCTTCAGGGCATCCGGGAGAGCGGCAAAATTAACGTGGCCGTGCTGGATTATGTGGCGGAGCACATCCGGGCGGGCATGAGCACCGCGGAGATTGACCGCATGGTGGAGGAAAAAACCAGAGCTTTCGGAGCGATTCCCGCGCCGCTGGGTTATGAGGGCTTTCCCAAAAGCGTGTGCACCTCTGTCAATGACGAGGTCTGCCACGGTATTCCCGATGAGTCCGTGATTTTGAAAGAAGGGGACATCATCAACGTGGATGTGTCCACCATTTATAACGGCTATTTTTCCGACTCCTCCCGCATGTTCATCATAGGAGAGACGACGGCCGAGCGGGAAAAGCTGGTGCGGGTGGCCAAAGAGTGTATGGAAATCGGTATTGCACATGTGAAACCCTGGACCTTTTTGGGGGATATGGCGGATGCGGTCAATACCCATGCGAAGGAAAACGGCTGCAGCATTGTGGTGGATATCGGCGGCCACGGCGTGGGTCTGGAATTTCATGAAGATCCTTTTGTCAGCTATGTGGCGCCCAAGGGAACGGAAATGCTGATGGTGCCCGGCATGGTGTTCACCATAGAACCCATGGTGAATGCGGGGACGGAGGAGATTTATCTCGATGACGAGAACGGCTGGACCGTTTACACGGAGGACGGGAAGCCTTCCGCCCAGTGGGAAGTGACGGTGGCTGTCACGGAGGACGGCTGCGAAGTATTGGTTTGGTGATAAAGAAATCGGGAAGCAAAAAAAGGGAAAGCCAGACGCTTTCCCTTTTCTGACGGAAGTTCAGTCGTTTTGCAGAACCGCTTCCCGCAGCTTTTTATTCCAGCGGCGGACGGTATCCGGATCCAGCTTGCACACGGCCCGGTCATAGGTATAAATCCCGTTGGTTTCCTCTTCGATATCGGACAGCTGGGTATAGATGGTGGCGCCGATCCCTTTTTTTACAGCGGGCAGGATGGTTTCCTCCATCAGTTTTTGATAGCCGGCTGTCAGGGCGCCTGTGGAATTGTATTTTTGGTAGCCGTACACCTTTTTGCAGGCGGAATGTTCCGGCAGAGAACAGGAGTAGCCGCCAAATTCCGTGAGCGCCAGGGCACGCCTGGATTCGGGGGTAAACTTCAGGGTAAAAAAGTAATAGTGCAGGCTGACAATGTCGCCGCCTCCCTGGTCAAACCAGCCGCTGGCGTGATCCACCAGACGGGAAGGATCCAGCTTACGGAGACGGTCCGCAGCTTCCAGCGCATCGAACTGTCCCCACCCTTCGTTGAAAGGAACCCATACCACGATGCAGGGATGGTTGTATAAAAAGGCCACGGTTTCTTCCAGTTCCTCCATAAATTCCCAGCGTCCCTTTTCGTCAGCGCGGGAGAGCAGCCTCCGGTGCCCGGGACCGTCACCGAAGGAAATATGATTCCAGTTCATGAGGGTGGCCAGATAGGTGACAAACCAGTGTTTATAACGGCTGCCGCCGTTCACCATATCCTGCCAGACCAGCATGCCCAGACGGTCGCAATGATAATAAAAACGCTCTGGTTCAATTTTGGCATGTTTGCGCAGCATATTGAAGCCCAGGGCTTTCATGCGGGAAATATCATCGATGAGGGCTTCGTCGGAGGGCGCGGTATAAAGCCCTTCCGGCCAATAGCCCTGATCCAGCACCCCTGCCTGGAAATAGGGCCGGTTATTTAAGAAAAAGCGGGGCAGACCGTCGGGCCCGGTCTGAATGTCGCACTTGCGCATGGCAAAATAGCTGGAAATCTTGTCGGCTCCGGTTTGCAGCGTCACCTCATAAAGGAAAGGATCTTCCGGGCTCCAGGGATGAAAGTCTGGCAGGGCGATGAGAATCTCCTCATTGGTCATGCCGGAATAGGTGATGGGGCCGGAATCAGCCCCTGTGATGGTACAGGTCATTCCGGCCGGTGTGCGGGTGACCGTCTTCATGTGCAGGCAGCTGTTATCATAGTCGGCAAAATAGTAAATTCCCTGTATGTAGTTGGCGGGCACGACTTCCGCCCACACCGTCTGCCAGATGCCGCTCTGAGCGGTATAGAACATGCCGCCGGGTTTTAAGGACTGTTTCCCGCGGCTGTGCCAGGAGGTGTCGCTCTGATCCGTCACCCGGACGATCAGTTCATTGTCCCCGCTCTGCAGGAGGTCCGTTATATCCAGAGTAAAGGGCAGGTAGCCGCCCTGATGGCTTCCGGCCTGGATGCGGTTGATGTAAACCACAGCTTCCTGATCCACAGCGCCGAAGTGCAGTAAGAACCGTTTGCCCGGCTGCGGTTTTGCCACGGATAAGGTCCGCATATACCATAAAAACTGACCCGGCTTCAGCTGGCGCATGACGCCGGATAAACTGCATTCCGGTGAAAAAGGGACCAGGATATGGCCGTCAAAATGCTGCGGTATGGCACTGTTATGGGTGATCGCATATTGCCACATACCGTTTAAATTCAGGTAAGAGGAACGCACCAGAGAGGGCCTGGGATAATCGCTCAGGGCAGTCTGGGCCGTGATGCGTCCGGAATATTCTGTTTTTAACTGTTTCATAATACCCCCGATTGCAGCCGCATTGTGTGTCGGATTTCCCGCCGAGGATTGCCGACAGCGGCAGTTCATACTGTAAGTATAGAGGAATCCGGCGATTTTTACAAGGATTCAGTCATTTCTGTTTGAAAAAAGATATGTTTCCTATATAATGGAAAAAGGAGGGTAAGCTGATGAAAAAAAGGAAGTGTGCGGCATTTTTACTGACAGCGGTCTTGTTGACTGCAGGGTGTCAGAAGGAGGCGGGAAAGGAAGTCCGCCTGGACCCGGCTCATCCGGTGACGATTACGGTATGGCATTACTATAACGGGGAACAGCAGGCAGCCTTTGACCTGCTGACGGAAAAGTTTAACGAGACACAGGGAAAAGAACTGGGGATTTATGTGGAAGAATACAGTCAGGGCAGCGTTGACGGCCTGGAAGAAGCCGTTATGGCATCTTTAAACCATGAAGTGGGAAGCAGCGATATGCCGGACATTTTTTCAGCCTATGCGGATACCGCTTATCTGGTCAGCACTAAGGGGGCGCTGGCGGATATAGACGGATATCTGACAGAAGAGGAAAAAAACAGCTATATCCAGCCGTTTCTGGAAGAAGGAAGAATCGGGAAAAACGGGGAACTGATCATTTTCCCCACAGCGAAATCCAGTGAAATTTTCATGTTGAATAAAAGCGACTGGGAACCCTTTGCCCGGGCGGTGGGGGCGACGACGGAAGATTTGTCCACCATGGAAGGGGTGGCCGCCTGCGCACAGAAGTATTATGAGTGGACGGACGCATTGACGCCCGATATCCCCGGGGACGGAAAAGCCTTTTACGGCAGGGATGCTGTGGCCAATCTGTTCATCATCGGCATCCGTCAGATGGGGAAGGAACTCTTTGAAATCAATCCCGGCAAAGCGCCTGTGCTGCACGCCGATAAGGAGATGATCCGCAGAATCTGGGACTGCTTTTATGTCCCTTATGTAAAAGGGTATTTCGGCGCCTTTGGGCGTTTCCGTTCGGATGATGTAAAGACCGGAGAGCTTTTGGCCTATACGGGATCCACCGCGTCGGCGCTTTATTTTCCGGAGCAGGTGGAACTGGAGGACGGCACATCCTATCCCATCGAGTATCTCGTGCTTCCCGCGCCTGTTTTTGAAGGAGGGGAGCCCTATGCGGTACAGCAGGGGGCGGGCATGGTGATCAGTAAAAGCAATCCCCGGCGGGAATATGCGGCGGCCGTTTTTCTGAAATGGTTCACGCAGGAAGAGAACAATCTGGAATTCAGCGTGAATTCCGGCTATCTTCCGGTGAAAAAAGCGGCCTGTACCAGGGAAAGCCTGGATGAAATGATCGAAAAGAGCGGCGCGTCTATGGATCCCAGGGCCTATGATACTATGCTGACCGCATTTGATACTATACGGGACGAAAAGCTTTATACCAATAAGGCGTTTGCCAATGGGACCCAGGTGAGGAAGGTTCTGGAATATCATATGACGGATACTGCCCAGAAGGCCCGGGACAGTGTGAGAGAACAGGTTAAAAACGGCGTATCTTTGGAGGAAGCGGCGGCCCCTTATGTTTCGGAGGAAGCGTTTGACATCTGGTATGACAGCTTCCGCCGGGAAATCCTGCCTCAGGGAGCGGACGGGCCCGGGCAGGATGCCAGCATTTCAGACTGACAGGATAAAATATGAAGAAGAAAAAAGACACGATTTTTAAACTGTTCATCATTCCTCTGATCATCATCATGCTCATCCAGGCGCTGATCAGTTACGGCACTGTATTGGGCAGTGGAGTTCCCCGTCTTTTGCAGGAATATTCTGCAGGACTTTTTGCACAGACGGTGGAAAACCGGAGAAATATCATGGAGAACAACATGATCAGACAATGGTCTTCCATTCAGGAAGAGGCAGAAAAAGTTCAGCAGCACTGGACGCAGCTTCAGCATGACAGAGGCGTGTCCACGGAGATGCTTTTGGAGGACAGGGACAGCCAGGATGAATTTTTGAAGAAGGCTGCGGCCGACTGCCTTTATACACTGCGCAAAAATACCGTTACAGGCGCTTTTATCGTGTTGGGGGCTTTTGATGACGGCGGAGGGGAAGGATACAGAGGGGTTTATTTCAGGGATGCGGATCCTCATACGGATGTGGCGGATTATTCCGATATTCTGATGGAAAGAGGCTCCAGCGCGTTGTCCCGGTATCTGGATATCCCGCTGGACAGCCGGTGGACGACGAATTTTTCCTTCGCCCCGATCGGCACAAGAGAAGCGGACAACTTTTTTTACGGACCGCTTCAGGCCGCCGCCTGGCAGCCGGAAATCGGCAGCAGGAATATGGGATACTGGGGCGGCCTGTTCGAGCTGGAACAGGAAGAAGGATATCGGTTCATGACGTATTCCATTCCGCTTCTGGATGAAAATAATCAGGCTTTCGGTGTGATGGGAGTGGAACTCTCCGAAAAATACCTGATGGAAATGCTTCCCGCAAAGGAACTCCATTCCGGCAGTGACAGCGGCTATATGCTGGTCAGGTCAACGGAAGAGAATGTGTTGAAACCCGTGGTGGTGACAGGATCGGTGAGGACCGGGGCCGGTAGCATGGACGCCGTCTTCATAGAGCCGGCGGAGGAATCGGAAAACCTGTGGCGGATCAAAGGAAAAAGGGATGAGGAATCCAGCTATGGGGCGCTGTATGAGCTTTCCCTGTATAATTCCAACACCCTTTTTTCGAAGGAACGCTGGTATGTGATGGGAGTGCAGGACGGCGACAGCATTTTCGGCATGGGGAACCAGCTGATCCTCGACATGCTGGTGGCGGTGATGACAGGGCTTCTTTTCGGTTTGATCTGCAGCGCCGTCATTGCGGTCATGATCACCAGACCCATACGGCGGCTGGCGGAATGTATCCGGGACAGCAGAGGCGGCCGGCTGAAAGGATTTAAGGAGAGCCGGATCGCGGAAGTGGATGAGCTTTACGAGGTGGTGCGGCAGCTGACAGAGAGCGAGAGGGAAACACAGCGCCGCCTGCTGGAAGAAAAGGAACGCTACAGGATTGTGCTGGAAAGCAGTTCGGATGTCCTGTTTGACTATGATTATGATACGGGCATGCTGCAGATGCAGAATGTGAGCGGCGGATACTGGGGATCTTTGGAAAACGGGAAAGAGCCGGCAGAAACAGGGGAAAACCAAAGAAGCGTGCGGCTGGAGGAAATTCAGGGAATACAGCTGGCCGGGGGAGGTTCCCTGCAGGAGCTGTTTCAGAATGCGGACAGCGAAATCAAAACGGAGTGCGAAGCGGAAAACAGCCCCGGAGGAATGCGCTGGGCGGAAATCAGCGGGAAGGTTCTCTATGACGGAAAAGGAAAGCGGACGCATCTGGTGGGAAGCATCCGGGATATTCATGAACTGAAGCTGAAGAAGCTGGAGGAAGAAGAGGCTGTCGGGCGCGATCCGGTGACCGGGCTGTATACCAGGACGGCGGGAGAACCGATCATCCGCCAGCATATGGCGGAAGAGGAGAACGGTTATCTGATCCTCATGGATCTGGACCATTTCCGGGAAACAAATGAACAGTTCGGCATGGTATTCGGGGATGCCCTGTTGGAGCAGTTTGGCTATACACTCAAAGGGCTGATGCTGGAGAAGGATATTGCCAAAGCCACGGCGGTCCGTCTGGGCGGCGATGAAATTCTGCTCTATCTGCCGGGCTGTTCCAGAGCAGAGACTGCAGAGTTCCTGGGAGAATTTGCAGGGAAGGCAGGAAGTATATATGGAGACAGGGAAATTTCCCCTCACTTTTCCGCCGGGGCTGCGGCAGTGAATGCAAAGGATGGCGAGACGGAACAGGAGCATTTTGCCCGCCTTTTGGGACAGGCCCAGAAGGCTATGGGGTATGCGAAGCTGACGGACAACGGCAGGCATGTCTTTTATGAAGATTTAACTCCGGAACAGAAAGAAAAACAGGATATCCGCAGAGGAATTGATGAAATTGCCAATCCTGACGCGGCCGGAAAGATGAATATGGTGTCCTATGTGTTCCGTTTCTTTGACAGAGGGACCGATATTGACAGTATTATGACGGTCCTGCTGACCAAACTGGGCAGCTATTACGGCGCTTCAGACATATCGGTGACGGAGGCGGCCAGGGATTTTCATGTGATTCATCGATCCTGGTACTGGCAGGACGGCAGCAGAGAGCGGGAACGGGAGGAGAGCAGTTATCTGCACCAGCAGGAGGCGGAGGAGCTTTCTTCCGTATTCCTGCAGGGGCCGGTGCTGCTGGAAAAGGCGGACGGCAATCCCGAATTAAAGACGCTGATCTGTAAAATTCCCCGTGATCGCAGCGCTTATGCAGTGCCCATGTTTGATAACGGGAACCTGATGGGCGTCATCACGTTCGCTTCAAGAGCAAATAACGTGCCCTGGTCTGCAGAAATACAGATGGATATGACGGAGATCGCGAAAATCGTGGAATCCAATATCACCAGATTTAAGTATGATCAGGCCAGCCGCGCCAAGAGTGATTTCCTGGCGCGCATGTCCCATGAGATCCGGACGCCCATGAATGCGATCATCGGCATGACCGGGATCGCGATTGAGAATCAAAAGGATCCCGTCCGGGTGCAGGACTGCCTGGATAAGATCGATCAGTCCTCTCACTATCTGCTCAGCCTGATCAACGATATTCTGGACATGAGTAAGATAGAGAGCGGAAAGCTCAAGCTTGCGGACGCCTCTTTTTCCATGCACAAACTTTTGGAAAATGTAAACAGCATCATTGTGTCCCAGGCCCGGGAAAAGGGAATCCGCTATGAGGCAAAAACGGAAATTACAGAGCCCTGGGTGATCGGAGATTCGCTTCATCTGAACCAGGTTTTGATCAATCTGCTGGGCAATGCGGTGAAATTTACTTCCTCCGGCGGGAGCGTGACCCTGAGAATCGAACAGAAAAGCCACAGTCAGGAAGAGGTCAGGACCACTTTCCGGGTAACGGATACGGGAATCGGGATCAACCCTGAAAATCTGGAACGTATTTTTAACGCCTTTGAGCAGGAAGAGATCGGTACTTCCCAGAATTACGGCGGAACGGGGCTGGGGCTTGCCATCAGCGACCGGCTGGTGCGTCTGATGGGAGGGAGCATCGAAGTGGACAGCCGTCCCGGCAGAGGCAGCTGTTTTTCCTTCTCCATTCTGCAGCGCCGGGGCAGCCGCCAGGAGGATGCCGGAGCGAAAACGGATGCCGTACAAAAGGAAGAACTTTTGAAAGGGAAGCGCATTCTGCTGGTGGAAGATAATGTGCTGAATATGGAAATCGCCGAAACTGTCATTGAGATGCACGGAATGAAGACGGAACAGGCTCAAAACGGCAAAGAAGCCGTGGAAAAGGTGGTCAGCCATGCGCCCGGGTATTATGATGCGGTGCTGATGGATATCCGGATGCCGGTGATGGACGGCCTGCAGGCGGCAGCGGCCATCCGCAGTCTGGAACGCCAGGACACCCGCTCCCTTCCCATCATTGCCATGAGCGCCAACGCCTTTGACGAGGATGTGAGAAAATCCTTGGAGGCGGGCATGAACGGACATCTGGCGAAACCTGTCGATGTGAAGGAACTATTGCGGGTATTAGTAAATGTGATTTATAAAAAATAGATATTATATCTCTTTTGAACCGGTTTGTCAATCAGTTTATACCTGAATGACAAACCGGTTTTTTTGTACTATGATTGGCTTATCAAACAGAGGAACGGAGGCAGAATCATATGGAGAGCAGAATGACAATCGTACAGGCTCTGGATGAAAGAGATCTGCTGATCAAGAAGATTATGGGGCGGACACGGAAGGCGCAGTTTGTAGATTTGATTCGGTCGAAGGCATCTGTCACATGGGAGAAGCGGCTGGCCAAAGCGGAATTCACTGCGGAGGCCCAGGGAGCCTTCCGGCAGATCCAGGATTTGATCGCGCGCTATGATAAGCTGAACGAAGCCATCACAATGTCCAATGCGGCCACCTTTTTGGAAACCTCCAGGGGGCGGATGACCGTTTCCTGTGCCATTGCTCTCCGCAGCCGGCTGCGGGGCAGCGGCCCTTATGGCGAACTCACGGATTTTGAAGGCAGGCTGGCACAGAGGCTGGAGGAAAGCTATGCCCAGGAGCAGGAGCTGCTGCGAAGGAAGAACGATGCGGTCAGAAAGGAAGCGGCGCAGAAGAAGAAAGGGGGAAAGGTGGTCGTCCTTCAGAATACGGCAAACGCATCGGCGGGAAAGACAGCGGCAGTAGACGGAGATGCCGCACTGCCAAAAGGAGGGGAGCATCGCGGCCCGGAAAAGACTCCGGAGCTGATGCGGATATTCGACCCTCTTAATATCCGGAAAAAGGCGGAAGAGCTTCAGGAAAGCAAAGAAGCTTTCCTTACGGAACTGGAGACCAAAATTAAGATTTCGAATGCTGTCACATACATTGAAGTATAAAGCGAGCGTTCAGACAGAGGAAAAGCAGTCCTCTGACGACAGCTTTTATATGCCCTCCGTACGAAAACCCCGAATCCGGACCCGGCGGCAGGAGAGCCGTGAAGAGTATTTTTCCTCTTCCAAAAAAATAGTCTGGTAGAAAAGATTCGGATTCAAGATATTGAACTGATACGCAGGTTCACACACAGGCACGTGTGTATGGCCGAAATCCATGAGAACGGTTGAGAGTCGTCCGGTTGACGCGGGGATATCCGCATGGCTGTACGGCGGGCATTTTAAAAAGCTGTAAAAAATAGAATTTGTTGTCACAGGTCATGGAGTGGACAATAATGAATGATTCATAAAAAGCGGACGGAAAGGATAGGGTACGGATTATTGGACACAAACTATGTTACGATAGAGACGGAGAGCAGGGGAAGGGCATTTCCGAGGGCTATTTCAGGGAGACAGGAGGGATGTGGATTTATGCTGACTTATCCGGTAATCGATGTGCGGGAGACAGGACGGCGGCTGAAGGATGTCTGCGGGGAAAGAAAGATCACGGTTCATGAGATACAGGAGTTCCTGGGAATAGGAGCCCTGCAGTCCATCTATGGATGGTTTCAGGGGAGAACACTGCCATCGTTGGACAATTTTTATGCGTTGAGCTGTTACCTCGGTATGAAGATGGAAGAGCTTGTGGTACCCGAAGGGGATTCCAGAGAGATACCTGTCAGGGATGCTGACAGGGCGTTGGAGAGACGGCAACTGGCCTATTATGGGTTTTGCCTGCAGGCAGAGGCTGCAGGGGTTGCCGCTTGAGAGAAGGAGGGCTGTAACAGTTCCGGGAAAAGCAGAACGGTAATTGCGCGGAGCCATATTGCGATCGGGAGATTCCTGATGGCAGTATGGCTTTTTTCTGTTTTATGGGTTATGATAAAAGATACGGATACTATATGGGAGAGGGATATTTTATGATCACAAGGGAACAGATTAAAAAAATGTCTGGTTATTCCTATGCCAGAGGACTTGAGATTTATAATAAAAACAGAATCAGAGCCTTTGAAGCCAAAAAAGAACCCCAGTATGACCGGCTGGAAGCTGAGGTGAAGGGAAGCGGCAGAAAGAGTTACAGGGTCAGCATCGCAATCGAACGGGAGACAGATTCGGTAGCGGAGGCATTTTGCGAATGTCCGGCCTTTTTTTCATATGATGGTCTGTGCAAACATTGTGTGGCTGTGCTGCTGAAATATATTGCGAATCAAAACCATCAGGCGGCGATAGAATCATTTTTACTGAGACAGGAAAAACTTCGGCCGAAACATCCGGCAGAGGGGAAGCCCAAAAGGCTTCAGACAACAGCCCAGATGAAGGCGCTGCTTCAGAAACAGGCCATCCGTCAGACCCTGCCGGTGCTGCAGGGGGAAACCTGCGGTAAGGTAAGGCTGGAACCTATTCTGAATTGCGGTTATGGAGAGTGTACGGTAGAATTTCGGATCGGTGTCGGAAAAATGTATGTGCTCAAAGATGTATTTGAATTTGCGGGAGCCATGAAGGAACGAGAAAATTACTATTACGGAAAGAACCTGCAGTTTGTCCACACGCCGGAAAGCTTTGAGGAAAAATCAAGAGGGCTTGCGGAGTTTATCATGAAGTGGACGGATAAGTACGAAAGAGCTTTCAGACAGAGCGCTTATGCTTCCTGGTCTGCCCCTTCCCTGCCGAAAATGCGCTTTTTACAGCTGGATGGGGAAGGCCTTGAGACGATACTGGATGCGGTCAAAGACAGGCCTTTTTTGGCAAATGTCTGCCAGGAAGGGGAGAAAGAATGGACGCCGGTATCGGAGAAACTGCGCAGAAAAGTGAGGATTTCCGGCAAAAACGGCGGCATGGAGGTATCTCTGGACAGCATCTTCGGCTATGAATGTGAGAAAAACTACGTTTACTTCCATGATCAGAAGGTTTACCGTGTCCCGAAAAACGAGATGGAGCCTGTGCAGGACTTTCTGGACTGTATGCGGCAGCTGCCCACACGGACAGCTTATGTCCAGAAAGAGGATATGCCTGTTTTTTTCAGGCAGCTTCTTCCCGCTCTGAGGGAGTGCTTTGTATGTGAAATGACGGATATCCGTCAGGAGGAGATCGGAGTGGTCCCGGCGGTATTCCGATTTTATCTGGACATGCCGCAGAAGGATTTTGTGACCTGTAAGGCGGCGGCCGTCTATGGGGACAGGGAGTACAGCGTATTCAACCGGCGTGAAGATGTGGAGCAAAGGGATTTGTGGAAGGAAGCGGAGATCGGAAAGATTGTGGGCACTTTCTGCAATGCATATGATGAAGCCCAGGAAATGATGGTCATCAGCGGGGAGGATGAGCTGATATACCGGCTTTTGACAGACGGGATAGAAAAACTGCGTCAGCTTGGCGAAGTATACATTTCCGATGCGCTCAAAAGAATACGGATTTTACAGGCGCCGAAGGTTACCGTGGGAATTTCCCTTTCCGGAGACCTGTTAAACCTCAACATTACGGCGGAGGATATGCCAAAAGAACAGCTCATGGAAATCCTTTCCCGATATGAGAGACGGCGTCGCTTTTTCCGTCTGAAAGACGGCAGTTTCCTCCATGTGGATAACGATGAACTGGATCCGCTGCAAAATGTATGCCGGGCGCTGCAGCTGACGGATCAGCAGCTGAAACAGGAGACGATTGAAGTGCCCCGATATCGGACGCTCTATCTGGATGAGGAGCTGCAGGCAAATTTTCATCTTTCCGTGCAGAAGGACAGAGGGTTCAGGGCGCTGATCCGGAATATGAAAACTGTGGAGGATAATGATTTTGAGGTGCCAAAGTGCCTGCAGGATGTGCTGAGGGAATATCAGAAATATGGTTATCGATGGATCAGGACTTTGTGCGAGAACGGGTTCGGCGGCATCCTGGCGGATGACATGGGACTGGGGAAAACACTGCAGGTGATCTGCTTTCTGCAGGCGGAAGAGGAAAGCGGGCGGAAAAACTGCCGCAGTCTGATCGTCTGTCCGGCCTCTCTGGTTTACAACTGGAAAAGGGAACTGGAAAAATTCGCCCCCGGGCTCCCGGCCAAAATGGTGACGGGAACTGCTGCAGAACGGCAGGATATTCTGAAAAATGCCGGACAGAGAGAAATTTTGATCACCTCTTATGACTTGCTGCGCCGGGACATCGCTGTTTATGAACAGATGGATTTTTTCTGCCAGATCATCGATGAAGCCCAGTATATCAAAAATCACGGAACCCAGGCCGCAAAAGCGGTCAAAACAATCAAAGCGGGATTTAAACTGGCGCTCACAGGAACGCCTGTGGAAAACAGGCTTAGTGAGCTTTGGAGTATTTTCGATTATCTGATGCCCGGATATCTGTATTCTTACCAGAGATTCCGGGAGGAGCTGGAGCAGCCTATCGTGCAGAAGGACGAAGAAGAGGCTGCGCGCAGGCTTCAGAAAATGATCCGTCCCTTTGTGCTGCGCCGTCTGAAGAAGGATGTGTTAAAAGACCTTCCGGATAAGCTGGAAGAAAACATTTATGCCGACATGGAAGGGGAGCAGCAGGAACTCTATGACGCCCATGTGAAACGCATGCAGCTGATGCTGGATCAAAAGAGCGATGAGGAGTTCAAAAGCTCCAAAATACAGATCCTTGCGGAGCTGACAAAACTGAGGCAGATCTGCTGTGATCCGGCCCTTCTGTATGAAAATTATCAGGGAGATGCGGCGAAAAAGGATATGGTCATCCGGCTGATCAAAAATGCGGTGGAAAGCGGTCACAAGGTCCTGCTTTTTTCCCAGTTCACCACGATGCTGGAACGTCTGACCCGGGTCCTGCGGGAAAACGGGATTTCCTACCACATGCTGACCGGGGCCACTCCGAAGGAAAAACGGGCCGAAATGGTGGAAGCTTTTGAACAGGATAGTGTGCCGGTGTTCTGCATTTCCCTGAAGGCCGGGGGAACGGGACTGAATCTGACGGCGGCCGATGTGGTGATCCACTTCGATCCGTGGTGGAACGTGGCGGTGCAAAATCAGGCTACCGACCGGGCGCACCGCATCGGCCAGAAAAATGTGGTGACCGTTTACCGTCTCATTGCCAGAGGAACGATTGAAGAAAAAATTGTGGAGCTGCAGGAGCGCAAACTTGAGCTTGCCGACAGAGTGCTGGGAGGAGAGGCTGCAGGCGGAGGCAGTATGACCAGAGAAGAACTGCTGGAGCTGCTTGGCTGATAAAAAAACGAGAAAAGAAGCAATTTCCGTAAATTCTTTCGCAAAAAGGCTTTCCAGATCGGCCCAGAAAAGATATAATTGCAAAAGATGATATTTTTTGCCGGCTCAGGACGAATGTTGTCGAAATGCCGGAAGGAACAGGCGCGGAGGAGGATATGGCAAACGAAGTAGTGATTAAGAGCAACAGAAATGGTGTGAACCTGGTCCTGGACGACCGGACTCCGTTTCCCGATCTGCTGCGGATCATTGGAGATAAATTCAGGGAAACAGGCAGCTTTTTTAAAGATGCCAAAATGGCGGTATCCTATGAGGGAAGAAAGCTGTCGCTGCAGGAGGCGGAGGCGGTGGCGGAAGCCATAATGGCCAACTCATCCATACAGGTGACCGGAATTGCGGAACTGGGCAGCGGGCAGGAAGAACCCAGGCGCCGTCAGACGCACGAAGCAGGCCAAAGCAGAGAACGCCAGGCTGAAAGGCGTATGGCTGCCGCACAGGAAGAAGTTTATGTGCCGGAAGGGACAGGAGATTTTTATAAAGGAAATCTGAGGTCGGGACAGGTTTTGGAAAGCGCCGCCAACATCACGCTGATCGGAGATGTGAACCCGGGAGCGAAGATCATTTCCCAGGGAAGCATTGTGATTTTAGGATCGTTGAAAGGAAATGCTTTTGCGGGGGCATCAGGGGACAACAGCTGCTTTATTTTTGCCCTTGATATGCGCCCTATCCAGCTGCAGATCGGGGAATACATCGCAAAGAGCCCTGACCGTGAAAAGGAGACGAGACGCTTCTTTAAAAGAGAGAAAGAGACGGCGGAAGGATATGCCTCCCACGTTGCAGTTGTGAGAAACGGGAATATTTGTATTGAACCTATGACGAAAGGCTGCCTGGATAATCTGTAGGAACGGCGTGTCGTACATAAGAAAGAGCAGTGACAAAACAGGAGGGAACAAAAGAAATGTGTGAAGTAATTGTAGTGACATCAGGAAAAGGCGGCGTTGGAAAGACGACCACGACTGCGAATGTGGGAACAGGGCTTGCCATGCTGAATAAAAAGGTGGTTATGATCGACACCGATATCGGTCTCCGCAACCTGGATGTGGTGCTGGGACTGGAAAACCGCATTGTGTATACACTGGTGGATGTGGTGGAAGGAAGATGCCGTTTAAAGCAGGCACTGATCAAACATAAAAAATACCCGGAGCTCTGTCTTCTGCCTTCCGCCCAGACAAGGGACAAGGATTCCGTGACACCGGAGCAGATGAAGGAGCTGATCGAAGAATTGAAAAAGGACTTTGATTTCATTCTTTTGGACTGCCCCGCCGGAATCGAACAGGGCTTTAAAAATGCCATTGCCGGCGCTGACAGAGCGCTGGTGGTCACTACGCCGGAGGTATCCGCAATTCGTGACGCGGACCGTATCGTAGGACTGCTGGAAGCCAACGAAATGAAGCGGATCGACCTTCTGATCAACAGAATCCGTATGGACATGGTGAAGCGGGGGGATATGCTCAAGGTGGAGGATGTGTGCGATATCCTTTCCATCCATCTTTTGGGCATTGTGCCGGATGACGAACAGATCGTCGTTTCCACCAACCAGGGCGAACCGCTTGTGGGAACGAATTGTCCCGCGGGAAAGGCATACATGAATGTCTGCAGACGCATCCAGGGGGAGGATGTGCCGTTCATGGATCTGGATACCAAGAAAAGCGTGCTTGCAATGTTAAAGGATTTCTTTACCAAATAGTGGGGGTGTTTTGGGATGCGAATTATGGATTTTTTCCGAAAAAAAAGTTCCGGTGAAGTGGCGAAGGACCGCCTGAAACTGCTTCTCGTATCGGACCGGGCAAACTGCTCGCCGGAAATGATGGAAATGATTAAAAACGATATCATCGAAGTCATTTCCAAATATATGGACATCGATGCCCAGGGGCTGGATATCCAGATCACGGAGACGGAATCGGAAGGCAGCAATGGGGCGGTGCCCGCGCTTTTTGCCAATATACCGATTAAGGATATGAAGCATAATCCTTCAAAAAAGTAAAAGGGATAATAGAATATTCCGGATAAAAAGCAAGGGGCTGTTGCAAAGTAGCTGAGAAATCAGTTATGGAGCAGCAGCTTTATTTTGGTATAATTAAGTATGCAAACAAATCAGGCAGGGAGACATTCTTTCCGTAGCGGAAGGTGGTGTGCTGTGTGAGCAAATGAAATTGCTGGATTTATATGTGCGGGGATATAAGAAGATTTCCGAAATTGAAAGGAATAATATTATGAATATTACGGATGCGATCCAGGGGATTTTTGGCGATTAAAGTGGTTTGTCGATTGCATAGCGGGCGGGGGTCATACTCCCGTCCGCTTTTGCATACATTGTAAAAAATGGTTGACGGGGGTTCCCCTGTGAAGGATTATATTGAGGAGCGGGCGATGGCGGTTGCCGGCTATATCATTGAGCATAACGCGACAGTGAGGCAGGCGGCGAAACAATTTGGAATCAGTAAGTCCACAGTGCACAAGGATATTACAGAGAGACTGGAGCAGGTCAATCCGGGGCTTGCGAGGGAAGCGAGAAAGGTGCTGGATGTGAACAAATCGGAACGTCATATCCGCGGCGGACTTGCTACGAGGGAAAAATATCTTCACCATATTTAATTCATATTTACATTACGCGGAAAACGGTTTAGAATCAGAAGTAAATTCTGTAAAAATTGTGTAAAAGTACGGGAGAGAAGACAAAATGCTTTATTCTGGCAGGGATTTGAGAAAGTTAATCATACCGCTGGTGATTGAACAGGTGCTGGCGATAGCGGTAGGGATGGCGGACACCATCATGGTTTCGGCAGCAGGAGAAGCGGCGGTGTCCGGCGTTTCGCTGGTGGATACGGTCAATATCCTGCTCATCAATATTTTTTCTGCGCTGGCCACCGGCGGCGCGGTGGTGGCAGGACATTTCCTGGGGAAGAAGAAAAAAGAAGATGCCTGCAAGACTTCCTGGCAGATTATCCTGTTTGCCACCCTGCTGGCGCTCGTCATCACGGTAGTTTTTGTGACTGCCCATGACCAGCTTCTCCATCTGATGTTTGGAAAAATTGAGCCGGAAGTCATGCAGTCCTGCAAGACCTATCTGATCATAACGGCATATTCGTTTATCGCTCTTGCGGTTTATAATTCCTGCGCGGCCCTTTTCCGCGCCATGAATAATGCGAAGGTCACCATGTGGGTCTCCCTTTTGATGAACGCTATCAATGTGGCCGGCAATGCCATCTGTATTTTCGGGCTTCATATGGGCGTGGCCGGTGTGGCGATCCCCACAACCCTGTCCCGTTATGTGGCAGCGGTCGTGATTTTTTCTCTGATGTTCAATAAAAAGAAGGATATCAACCTGTGCGGTCAGGTGGGCCTAAAATTCAACGGGAAGCTGATTAAAAAGATTCTCTACATAGCGGTGCCCAACGGGATGGAAAACAGCATGTTCCAGCTGGGGAAAATCCTGGTAATCAGCGCGGTTTCCACCATGGGTACGGCAGCTATCGCCGCCAACGCGGTGGCCAATACGCTGGCGAACTGGAACATTCTGCCCGGGATCGCAGTGAATCTGGCGATTGTTTCTGTGGTGAGCGTCTGTGTGGGCGCCAACGAATACGGACAGGCCCGCTATTATACCATAAAGCTGTGCAAAGCCGCCAATATCGGGATCATTGCGATTTCTTCCATCCTGTTTCTGACGGTGCCCTATATTGTGACTTTTTATAATCTGGGGCCGGAAGCCTCCCGGATGACGATTGAGGTGATCCGTTTTCATTCGGTGATGTCCATGCTCATATGGGTGCCTTCTTTTTCTGTTCCGAACACCCTAAGGGCGGCGGGGGACGTGGTGCTTCCTATGACGATTTCCATCATTTCCATGTGGCTTTTCCGGGTGGTGGCAGCTTACGTGTTCACTTATGTATTCCATTTTGGCCTGCTGGCCGTCTGGGTGGCAATGATCATCGACTGGGCATTCCGCGCAGTGTGCTATGTAATCCGCTACCGGGGACATAAGTGGGAGACCTTCGGTCAGCGAAGCTGAGGAAAAAATGTTTTGACATCTATGGTTTTTCATTTTATAATACTTTTGCGGTACATACCGTTGGTTAATCTGAGCGCATCTTTTCCCTAGTGCATTCTGATCAGCCGACGGTATTCTTTTTCACTGAAAGAATGCAGGATTTTTGATAAAGCAGTTCTTTCAATGAAAGAAAAGTGCCGGCGCGGGGGATCATAACAGCAGATTTTCATAAAAGGAGGAACGCGATGGACAGAGAACTTGTTATCGTCCTTGACTTCGGCGGCCAGTATAATCAGCTGATTGCCAGAAGGGTCAGAGAATGCAGCGTATATTGTGAAGTTCATCCCTGTACGTTAAGCCTTGAAAAAATCAGGGAAATGAATCCCAAAGGGATCATTTTTACAGGCGGACCCAACAGTGTATACGGGGAGGATTCCCCCAGATGTCCCAAAGAAATATTTGAACTGGGAATCCCGATTCTGGGGATTTGCTACGGTTCCCAGCTGATGGCATATATGCTGGGCGGCAGCGTGAAAACAGCGCCCGTCAGCGAGTACGGAAAAACGGAGGTGGAGGTGGACTTTTCCTCGGCGCTTTTTGAAAATGTATCGGCACAGACAATCTGCTGGATGAGTCATACCGATTATATCGAATCGGCGCCGGCGGATTTTAAAATCATCGGTCATACGCCGGTCTGTCCGGTGGCGGCCATGGAAAATGCGGACAGAAAGCTCTACGCGGTTCAGTTCCATCCGGAAGTGATGCATACGCAGGAAGGCAGACAGATGCTTTCCAACTTTGTATACAAGGTCTGCGGCTGCAGCGGCGACTGGAGAATGGATTCCTTTGTGGAAACCACCATCCGCCAGGTGCGGGAAAAGGTGGGCTCCGGTAAGGTGCTCTGCGCCCTGTCCGGCGGCGTGGATTCTTCCGTTGCGGCGGTCCTTTTGTCCAAAGCGGTTGGAAAACAGCTGACCTGTGTGTTTGTGGACCACGGCCTTCTGCGTAAAAACGAAGGCGACGAGGTGGAAGCGGTATTCGGCCCCAGCGGACATTATGACCTGAACTTCATCCGCGTCAATGCCCAGGACCGTTTCTATGAGAAGCTTGCGGGCGTTTCGGAACCGGAGCAGAAGCGCAAGATCATCGGAGAAGAATTCATCCGTGTTTTTGAAGAGGAAGCCAAAAAGATCGGAGCGGTGGATTTCCTGGTACAGGGGACCATCTATCCCGATGTGATTGAAAGCGGCCTGGGGAAATCCGCCGTCATCAAGTCCCATCACAATGTGGGCGGCCTTCCGGACTGCGTGGACTTCAAGGAAATCATCGAACCCCTGCGCCTGCTCTTTAAGGATGAGGTCCGCCGTGCCGGCCTGGAACTGGGCATCCCCGAATACCTGGTTTACCGCCAGCCATTCCCCGGTCCCGGCCTGGGCGTCCGCATCGTGGGCGAAGTGACGGCGGATAAGGTCCGCATGGTGCAGGATGCCGACGCCATCTACCGGGAAGAACTGGCCAAAGCCGGCTGCGACAAACAGCTCGGTCAGTATTTCGCAGCGCTCACCAACATGCGCTCCGTGGGCGTCATGGGCGACGAACGGACCTATGACTATGCGGTTGCCCTGCGGGCGGTGATCACCTCCGATTTCATGACCGCGGAAGCGGCGGAGATTCCCTTTGAAGTGCTGTCTAAGGTGATGAACCGGATTATTAATGAAGTCAAGGGCGTGAATCGCGTCATGTATGATCTGACGTCGAAACCGCCGGGGACGATTGAGTTTGAGTAACGGACAAAACGCCGGAAATGCTGATAAAATGGGCATTTTCGGCGTTGCTTTATGGCGTTTGGCTCTAAAATGGCTCTAATTATCTGATGAATACTAGATTTGGGGCGGGTATCATGATACCTGTCTCTAATATTTCAGTTAATTTCTTTTTTGTAAATTACCTTTCTCATGCCGCTACCGCAAAATTCATGGGGTATCTTTTTAAATCCTAAAGTCTCATAAAAGGCTTCTTTCCCCTTTTCAGCAATTAGAGAAACACTGGAACGCCCGCCGGGCGGCGTATTCTTTTCCACATAATCCAGTAATTTATGAATAACGGCAGAACCAACACCTTGTCCTTGAAAGGCAGGATTTACAATTACATCTACAATGGTGTAATATAGTCCATCTCCGATTAGTCTGCCCATAGCGATTGTTTCCAGTTCGTTTTTCACTGTAATAGCATAAAGTGTATGGCTCAAAGCAAAAACAGTCTGTTGCTCTGAAAAGTTATTCCAGTTTACACTTTGACGCAAGTGAAAATAATCATCATAAAGTAGTTCATTTTCAAGAAAAGTCATATAAACCCTTTCATAAGGTACTCTCTGGATAGATACGAACAGAAATACCAGAGGTTCCTTTTTTCACAATTCTATTTGTATCAACTAAATGTTGTTTAATCTGTTCGCAAGTCTCGTTCATCTGCTCCAATTCTTTATTAAATGCTTCCTCGCTTGGAAATGCGTCTTTGGAAGCAATCAAATTTTCCTGCAATTTCTTAGCCTTTGCAAATTTGGCAAGCCGGCTGTTGATTTCCGGGTGTTTAAAACGAATACATATCGTGTCGGGGATAAGATTTCCTTCACTGTCTTTTTCGCCGTCGATTTCCATATCTACCTGCTCGTCCATTTTGAAAAGCAGAGTGAGGACATCAGAAGCGGTTTCTATGTCGAAGTCCGTGAATACGTTGATACTTACGCCCAGAGCATTGGCAATCTTCAAAAGTTGGTCGGGCTTTGGCTTCCGGCTTCCTAATTCATATTTGCGAATGGTGGTTCCATCTATGCCCGCCAGTTCCCCTAATACATTCTGTGAAATCCCCCGGATTGTTCGGAATGTCTTTATTTTCTCTCCTACTGTCATGTAGTCACTCCTTTAGTATTTAATAATATGAATAATAGGGACATTTGTATTCTAACATATCCATTGAAAATAATCAATGAATTCAAGAATAATATGTTGACAAGGGACAAAAGAGCCTGTATAATAAAAATGCAAGCAAGGGACAAAAGTCCCTATATAAAATTAAGGAGGAAAATGAATGGAGAAATCAAAAAAGATGTATGTAACGGCAGAGGAAGCGGCAGTAATGCTTGGCGTATCAACGGGCTATGCCTACAAGATTATCCGGGGACTGAATGAGGAATTGAAAGCAAAAGGCTATCGGACAATCTGTGGCAAGGTTCCGACAAAATACTTTGAAGAAAAATTCTACGGTCTGACCGTAGCCATGTGAGAAAGGGGTGCGTATCTATGGCGGCAACAAGAGACGGTAAGATGTGGCGCTGTCAATTCTATTACAAGGACTGGCAGGGAGTGAGCCATAAGAAGAATAAAAGAGGGTTCAAAACGAAGAGTGAAGCCGAACAGTGGGAGCGTGATTTTCTGCAACAACAGCAGAAAAATTTAGACATCAATTTTGAAAACTTTGTTCAAATCTATTACGAGGATATGGAACACCGTCTGCGTGAAAATACCATGCGGACGAAGAAGTTTATTATTGACTTGAAAATCATTCCTTATTTTAAGAAAAAGTGCATGTACGAAATCAAGGCTTCTGATATTCGGGCATGGCAAAATGCGCTGATTAAAAAAGGATATTCGGAAACATATCTGAAAACAGTCAATAATCAGTTGTCGGCAATTTTCAATTATGCGGTTCAGTATTATGACTTGAAAGATAATCCTTGCCGGAAAGCCGGGAGCATTGGAAAGAGCCACGCCGGGGAAAAGGAGTTCTGGACAAAGCAGGAATTTAAACAATTTCTTGTGACTGTGGAGAAGAAGCCGGAAACAAAAATGGCATTTCTGCTCCTTTACTGGACGGGCATGAGGATAGGAGAATTACTTGCTCTTACTTACAATGACATTGATTTAGAGAAGCGTACCATTTCTGTAAACAAGTCTTATCAGCGGATAGAGGGCAGGGATATTATTACACCGCCTAAAACGCCAAAGAGCAAACGTATCATAACAATACCGCCGTTTCTGACGGAAGAATTAAAAGAGTACATTTCACACTTGTATGGAATTATGGCAGACGAAAGAATGTTCCGTTTTACTAAGTCTTATATGGAGCATGAAATTATAAGAGGTATTAAGGCTTCCGGGGTAAAAAGAATACGCTTGCACGATATTCGTCATTCTCACGCCTCTCTGCTTGTGGAAATGGGATTTACGCCATTGGCGATTGCGGAACGGTTAGGGCATGAGAAAATCGAAACGACATTAAATACTTACTCACATTTATATCCCAATAAGCAGGGAGAACTTGCGGATAAATTAGAGATTGAAAATAACAGGGAGGAAGAAAAATGAGCGGAGTACATAAATACCCGACAATCAGCTTTCGCATTTCCCCCAGAGAGAGGGAAGAAATTGAAGCAAAGATTTTAGCAAGCGGACTTTCTAAGAAAGATTATTTTGTCCGTTCCTGCATTTATAACCGGGTGTGCGTGGTCGGTAGAAAAGAACTGGTTTATCAGTTAGTAGAGGAACTAAAGGTAATGCAGACCAATATCCGGGAAGTGACAGAACAGTTTGAAAAGACTGAAATCACATTAACGCCGGAGGGGTTGGAAGATATGCGGAATGACTGTCTTGATATGCTGAAAGCAATCCTGTGGGTCTTAGACGGAGCAAAATATCTGTGGCAGGATAGTGCCGCCGGAGCAGAAGAAAGCCCCAACAGCGGCAACTGTTAGGGCTGTGATAACTGGAAAACCTCTGTTATCAGTGTTTCACAAAATAAGTATAGCAGAGGTTTTTTCCAGTGACAATGATTTTTCAGAAATGGAGGGCATTATGGAAAAAACAAAAACAGAATTGCAAATGATTAAAATGTCGGAAATACAGTCACAGGAAGTATCCTGGCTGTGGTTTCCGTTTATCCCATACGGGAAGCTGACAATCGTTCAAGGCGATCCGGGTGACGGAAAGACAACGCTTGTACTCAATATAGCGGCAAAACTGTCAAAGGGCGAAGGCTTAGACAGCAAAATGAAGTTGACGGAACCGTTGAATGTGATTTATCAGACAGCGGAGGACGGGCTTGCCGATACCGTAAAGCCCCGTTTGGAATTGGCGGGTGCGGACTGTGAGAATATTTCCGTCATTGATGAAAGTATAAAATCCCTTTCTATGATAGATGAACGCTTAGAAGAAGCAATTATAAGAACAAAGGCTAAAATGCTTATTTTAGACCCGATACAAGCCTACTTGGGCGGCGGTATGGATATGAACCGGGCAAATGAAGCAAGGGATATGACAAAGAAGCTGGCGGCTCTGGCAGAGAAATATCAATGCGCCATTGTGCTTGTCGGTCACATGAACAAAGCGGCAGGAAATAAGGCGGCGTATCGGGGTATGGGTTCCATTGACTTCTTTGCGGTTGCAAGAAGCGTTCTGTTGGTTGGCAGAGTAGAGGGGGAAGCCAATATAAGGGCGGTTATCCAGATAAAAAACAATCTGGCGGCATTCGGACACCCAAAAGCCTTTGAACTTTCAGAGGGCGGTTTTCAGTGGCTTGGAGATTATGAAATTACGGCTGATGAAGTTCTGGGCGGTATCGCTCCAAAAGCAAATAAAATGGAACAGGCGAAACGCTTGCTCCGGGAACTGGCGGAAACGAACAATGCCATGCAAAGCAACGAAATTGTTAATCTGGCGGACGAACAGGGTATATCGAAACGGACATTGGAAAATGCAAAGAAAGAGTTAGGTGTCCGGGCGAAGCGCATAAATAATTCATGGTATTGGGAACTGGATAAAATCAGACCGGAATAGAGAACAGCGCAACAATACAGAGTATATGAAATTTGCGGACTTTGGACTTGCAAGGTTGCAAAAGATATAGACTTTGTATTGTTGCGGAGTTGAAAAGAAGCCGGATAAAGGGCGGAAGCAAGGCGGCTAAAACAGCCGCTTCCGTCCGCAGGATGATAAGCTGTCCTGTGGACAGCTCGCCCCCGGCAGGGCGCAAAACCTGCTTGCAGGTCTGCATTTTTGATAGGGAACCTGTCAAAAGTGCTTTTGCGTTACTTTCGACGAAAGTAACAAAGCTATGGCGGCTTAAACGCCGCCCCTGATTTGCTGAAAGGAGGATAAGACTATCGAGAGGACAATCAGCGGTATGGTGGGAAAAGGCTCCCTCACTCACAATAGCAGGGCGTTCAAGGCAAAGAATGTAAAGGAAGATTATACTCAATACAATATAGAATATTGTAACGAAAATATCAAGGCTGTCTACCACGAATTATTTGATAAAGCCTTAGAACGCTACAATGAAAAGCAGACACGAAATGACAGGAAGATAAATGATTACTATGAAAAGATACGGACATCGAAACAGGAAAAATTATTTCATGAAGTAATTTTTCAGATAGGCAACAAAGACGATATGAATGCCCAAAGCGAAAACGGCGAATTGGCAAAGAAAATTCTGGACGAATTTATGAAAAATTTTCAGCAAAGAAATCCCAATCTTAAAGTATTCTCCGCTCATCTCCATATGGACGAAGAAACGCCCCACTTACATATAGATTTTGTCCCGTTCGTATCTGAAAGTAAGAGGGGATTGGACACAAGAGTTTCCATGAAACAGGCGCTCGCTTCGATGGGCTTTAAGGGCGGCACAAA
Source organism: uncultured Lachnospiraceae bacterium (assembly GCA_902476265.1). GTDB lineage: Bacteria > Bacillota > Clostridia > Lachnospirales > Lachnospiraceae > Gallintestinimicrobium. The sequence continues at coordinate 38,938 of CABSCP010000013.1, read as the reverse complement.
GCAGGAAACAGAATGGAGCCAGTGGATAGCTTCGGAAAAACAGGAACTGGCAAAAGTTATGGAGCGTCATGGTATCATCTGGAAGCAAAAAGGAACCCATAGAAAACATTTGAGCGTATTGGATTTTGAAAAGCGGGAACGAGAAAAGGAGGTGCAGATACTTACCTCCCAAAAAGAAGAAATCAGCCAGAGCATACAAGAGATACAGAAAACTGTTTCCAGTGAAACAAAAGACTTGAAACGGTTACAAGGGAAGAAACAGGAGATACAACAGGAAATCATAAAGCTGTCCGCTGATAAAAAAGCAACAGAGAAGAATATTCACGTCATTCGTGAAAATCCGGCGTGGCAGTTGCCGGAACCGGCGGCTCTGACAACGGCAAAAACTTATCGGGATAAGAAAGCAATGCCCTTGTTAGACAAAGTCAAGGAGGCATTGGTGGCGGCGCTTATTCGGAATGTCCAGTTGATAGAAGCGGCTGATAAATTAAAACAGCAGGCGGAGCGGCTTCAAAGAAATATCAATTATTTAGAGGGACGGGTAAAGCAGGCAGAAGAAAAAAATCTTTCGCTCTCAACTGACTTAAAAGATTTTGAGCGTCTGAAAGCCGGGCTTGGAGAACAAGAGGTAAAAGCTATTATTGAGGGTCAAAAAGCGGCAGAAATGAGCTTAACGGTTCCTAAACAATACAAAAAAACGGAGGTATCGCTATGACAGACATGGAGAAAAAAGTCTTGCTCCGGCTTTGTGCAAAGGTTATACAATATGCAGATTTTGAGACAGACCGGGAAGCGGAGCGGTTAGTAAACTGGGTTATACTTGACAATCAACGGAAGCAGAATAACAATGAAATCCGTTCTCTGATGGCGGAATATAAAAAGGGGGAGCCGGAGCGGAGGGAAAGCATTAGAGAAGCCTTAGAGCGAGGAAAAGAAATTTGTGACAGGAGGAACGAGTTGTATGAAAGCCAGCAGGAAGTGAAGCATAAGCTGTGGAAGTTGGAGCGCGAGATTTAATTTTTCCTTGATTACATATAGAACATGGCGCTAGCGCCATGATGGAGAGGGCGAACAGCGGGATATTGGTTGTTTCGCCCTCTATGTTTTGGCTGTCAGATATAAGAATTGCAGATAGAAAAATTATTCTTCATGGTCTGTGTAGTTTTCTTGATATACTTCAATCATTATCCGCGCGCCCAGACGGAAGCCTTCAAGGAATGTCCCGGAAAGCTCAAGAGGAACTTCGTCAAGTTGCTCGTCCATGATATCAATGAACTTTTCGTGTAGCGGCGGGTCAAGAGATTTTAGCTGTTCAATAAAATTTTCATAGTGTTGGTAGTGTGCTTGACGCATGGAACGATATTCCTCTGTTTTGAGATTGAATTGTTCGGCGGGATAAATCTCGCCGTCATACAATCTTAGTAATATGCTTTTCATAAATAGTGTCTCCTTTGCTAAAAAGTATTTTATGACATCTACTAAATGTCAATTTATTTTATAGTTTAGCATATAATAAAAAAAATAACAATTAGTAAATGTCAAAAATAGGAGAGAACTTTATGTATAAAAATAAAGCAGGGGACGGCGGCAACAATATCTGTGGACAGAAGATAAGAGAAATAAGGGAGAAGCTGCCAGAGAAAACGTCACAAAGGAAATTGGCTGATATGTTTCAAAGAGCAGGGCTGGACATTGATAAAAATGCTGTTCAAAGGATAGAGAGCGGCAAACGGTTTGTGACGGATATTGAGTTGAAGGTTATTGCGGAAGTTTTGGGAGTGAGTTATCAGAATTTGTTAGATGATTAGAGGGTATTATGGTATAGACTTGGGGTTAAAGAAAAGATGAAGGGAAATTTGGAGGTTAAGAATATGAGAAAATATCATGTTATTAGTGCAAAACGTATGGGCTGGGATAATGGGGATAGGGCATATGAGCATTTCTTCTTTCCAGTCGATGAATATAGTAAAGAAGATGCGATTGCTCGGTTTCATACTGTTCAAAAGGAAACATTGAAAAATAATAATAGGTGGTATTCGTATACTGCTTACGAATATGACAACGAAATCTTTTATTCCATAGAATATCGTGGTATTGTAAATGAAAGCGAAATTCAAGTTTGACGAGATTATAAGATGAGTTATTTTGTCTGAAATGTCTACTATACTATGTCACGCTTTAGGAGGTTTAAAAGCCCCATTATATAAGGTTTTTTAGACGGAGAAAGTGCATAGACGATAAGTTGTGCCTATGAACTTAAAATCGGGTTTTATTGCGTGACAGGAGCGATTTTAGCACTTGAACAGAAATGACACTTAGAGGAAATTTGGAAAGGTTTCTTGGCTCTATTTTGGCTCTAAAAATTTTGACGGGCACAAATACGAGAACAAATTTGGGAGAATATAGATAATAAATTCAGTAAAAATCAAAGAAAAACAGCCAGTTCAGACTATCCGCCGAGGAGTTTGAGTAATGAAACGGAATTTAGCACCACATCGTTTATAACATCAGGCACTGAATAATTATATCAAAGGCATAGAGAAACATTGCTGATTTTCAGATATTGGAACAGAATATCGGCAAAGTCTTTTTATGCTTTTTTTCTTCTTTTTTGTTACTTTCTCAAAAAAAGTAATGTGAGCGCCCCATAGTGCGTACCTTTTAATCCTGATCACTTTCTGCGATAATAGACTCAACATCTAAAAAGTCTAAATACTGTGGTCTAAAAAGTTGACTCAACTTTTTAGACCACATAATTGTCGTGACCAGAGAAGATGAGAACGGACTGTACAATGAAGGGGCGCAGAGGAAAAAAGTGCAGGATATGAAACGACGCATTTCTCTGATGGAGGAGGTAAATCCGGATCTCGTGGTGAGTGTTCATCAGAACAGCTATGAGGGAGCTTTCATTAAGGGAGCGCAGATTTTCTTCTATATGGACAGCAGGCAGATAACAGATACGCAGAGTGTGAAAAGGGCGGGGGACTTCAACAGGTATTTCCGCGGATTGATACGGGCGCACAGGCGCATAGACAGGAGCCAGGCATGAAAAAGGCATGGAGAAAAGTACAGAACATGATATTCCGGTTATCGGGATCGAAGCTGGGATACCGGATGTTTTTCATTTATATCATCGGCAGCGTACTTCCGATCGCGATGATCGGTTATTACTGGATTCACGGAACGAACCGGATTTTGGTTCAGCAGGCAAGAGATACCGAAATTAACGAACTGGAAACGGTGAAGCGCCAGATGCAGGAATATTTCAGCACGATGAGATATGTGTCCCAGCTTTTTTACTTTGATGAAAAGCTGGAGGAAATATCGGTTAAGAAATACTGGAATTATCAGGATATGGTGGACGATTTCCGGGAATATACCGCTTTTCATACTTACAGCCGTTACTATACCAATCTGATCAGTTGGGTCAGCGTCTATCTGGAAAATGATACGCTGGCGGGAAATGCGAGATTTGTCCGGGTAGACGATTCCATCAGAAAAAGTGAATGGTACAGATATATTAAAGAGAAAGGAGGCGGAGTGGCATGGCAGTATATGCCGCCCGCCTCAGGGGGAAACCCCGGTCTTTGTCTGACCCGTCAGATCAAAACCAGAAAAGGAAAAGATGTGGGCGTGCTCGTCATGCATCTGAGAAATGAGCGGATTCAGGAAGCGCTTTCGGAGCGTGAGGCGAGCACCCGGATTTTGCTGAATGGGGAATACGAAATTGCAGGAAACAAAGAAGGTCCCCCGCTTTCTTCTTTTCGGGAATATCTGCCGGCCCATGACAAGGGAGGAACCATTCAGAGAAATATTACATGCGACGGGGAAGAATATGTGATGACCTGTAATAATGTGCCGCTGGAAGAGTCGGAGGATGCGATACAGATTGTGAGCCTGCAAAACTACAGCAGCATTTTGCAGGAAGTGGACAAGCAGAGCAGGGACGGCGTGCTGATTTTTATGTTCAGCATTGCCCTTTCCATTTTGATGATTCTGGTCTTTTCCTTCTCTTTCGGGAGAAGGGTAAACCGTTTCCGCAGACAGATGCAGAAAGCAGCAGAAGGGAATTTTGAACTGGACGATAAGATCGGCGGTAACGACGAGATCAGCCAGTTGTATGAATATCTGACAACCATGATCTGGAAAATCCAGGGGCTGATCGCCGAGGTATACCGGGAGCAGCTTCATGCGGAGCAGCTGAAAACGAGGCAGAAGGATGCGGAATATAAGATGCTTGCCAGCCAGATCAACCCGCATTTCCTGTATAACACGCTGGAAACGATACGGATGAAGGCGAGACGGCAGGGACAGCCGGAAATAGAAGAGCTTGTAAAAATGCTGGCAAAAATCCTGCGCTGTAATGTTCAGGCCGGGAACCGGGACGTAACAATCGCGTCCGAGACAGAGTTGCTGGAGTATTACCTGAAAATCCAGCAATACCGGTTCGGAGAACGGATCCAATACCATATTGCAGTGGATGAGGAAGTTGAAAATGAGAAAATTCTGCCGCTTTTGATGCAGCCTATCGTGGAAAATTCCATCGTTCATGGACTGGAATCCAAAGAGGGTGACGGAAATATATACGTGCTCATCCGGAAAGAAGAGGACCATATCTCCATTATCATAGAAGATGACGGGATGGGAATGTCATCCGAAAAGCTCGAAGATCTGAAAAAAAGAATGCAGTCGGGCGAGGGGACAGGAGGTTCGCATATCGGCATCTGTAATGTCAGCCAGAGAATCAGGCTGAAGTATGGGGAGGGCTATGGAATCGACATCGAGAGCGCGGAGGGAGCAGGTACTAAGGTGAGAATTGTGATCCCGGCATCAGAATAGGAGGAAAGTATGTATAGAGTTCTGATTATCGACGATGAGGAAATTGTCAGAGAGGGAATCCGCGATCTGATTGACTGGGAAGCGGAAGGCTTTGAAATCTGCGCAGAAGGACGGGACGGACGGGATGGTCTGAAAAAAACGTTGGAATTTGAGCCGGATCTGGTTCTTGTGGATATTAAAATGCCCGGGCTGAGCGGAATAGAGCTGATACGCGCCGCGCGCGAAGAAGGCTTTGAAGGGAATTTTATCATCCTTACGGGATATTCTGAATTTGATTATGCGAAATCCGCCATTATACTGGGTGTGAAGGGATATGTGCTGAAGCCGATTGATGAGGATGAACTGCTGGAGCGGGTACGACAGGTCAGAGAAGAGATCGTGAGCAGGGAAACAGAAACGGCCTGGAATCTGGGGAACGAAGGAAAAGCGAGAGAGGAGCTTTTGCGTCGGATTTTACTGAAGCTGGAGGATGCAGACAAGCTGGAGAAGGAAATCAGACGCTACAGGCTGGATAGCTTTTTGGAACATCATACGTTCTGCACCGCGATTCTTGCGGACAAAGAGCTGATGGTCGGACAGGAGGACAGCCGCTTTTTTGAACGGATAGAGGAATTTGTGGAAGGGCTGCCCGGAGAAATTGAGAAGGTGATGATGGAGAATAACGCCGTGCTCATCAGCCGGGACATGGATTACAGGCTGTGGGCCGGGCAACTGGAGCTGAGAAATGCCCATATTGCGCGTAAATACGGAAGGGGATTTCTGATCTGTGTGGGGCACAATGTTTCGGGATGGTACGATCTGTGCCATTCCTATGAGTTCGCGTCCTGGCTTTCGGAAAATGCCTTTCTGTTCGGCCAGTATCCGTCTCTTTCCATGGAGGTGATACGAAAGCCTCAGCAGGCCGGTGAGAATCCTTCCATAGATTATTTTTATATGCTGATGGAGATCGGTGATCTGGACGGGATTGCCGATTGCGTGGAAAATTACAGACATTATTGCCAGGAGCATCTGATAAAGGAACCGGATATCAAAGTACAGGTGATGTATAATCTGATGCTCTTAAAGAACCGGGCGGATCAGCAGGGCGGCGGGGACAAAGACGGGGAACAGAACATGATGCTGCTGATGGAGAGGCTGATGAAAGCAGAGGAGCTGGATGAGCTGTTGGGGATTTACAGGGAGATTCTGCAGGATATGTGCCGCCGGATTGGCTGCGACGATTCAGGGACGGTAATTAAGCGGATGTATTATTACATGGAAAAAAACTATGCACAGAATCTGAAGCTGGAAACCATTGCAAAGCTGTTTAACTATAACAGCACCTATCTGGGGAAGATTTTCAGAAAGGAAATCGGGGAAAACTTCAATAATGTGCTCGATAACATACGGATTACCAATGCCAAACGCCTGCTGATGGAAACAGATCTGAAGGTCTACCAGGTTTCAGAGCAGGTGGGATATTCCAACCTGGATTATTTTTATATGAAGTTCAGGAAATATGTGGGGATGAGCCCGAAGGAATTCAGAAAAAACAGGTAAAATGTAAAAAAAGTTGGGAGAAATACCTCTGATTTCAGGGGTATTTTTTGTGTGCCCGGTCACGTTATAATGGGCTACAGAAAAGGGAGGGAAACACTCTATGAAGGTAAAAAAACAAAAGGGAGAAGCAGTTGTAAAGCAGAAATTCACCTGGAAGCTGATGTGGAAGCAGAGATATCTGTTATTTATGTCGGTTCCGTTTGTGATCTGGCTGATTATTTTCAAGTACATACCCCTTTGGGGATGGACGATGGCATTTCAGGACGTACGGCCGAAATCCTTTGCTCTGCCGGTATGGGAGAGAGAGTTTGTCGGCATGTCAAATTTCACCAAGGCCTTCACCGACCGGCTGTTCGGACAGACAATGATCAATACGATCGGCACCAGCATTCTTGGCATCGCCTTGGGTACAGCCTGCGCAATTTTCTTCGCGCTTATGCTCAATGAAGTGAGATTTACAGGGTTTAAGAAGGTAACGCAGACGGTATCCTACCTGCCGCATTTCGTGTCCTGGGTTATTATTGCCAGCATTGCGAAAATGTTCTTAAACGACGGAGGAGTGCTGGACACGATGCTGGGGAAACAGCTGCATCTGATGTCCACAAATTCGCCTCTGTTCTGGGTGGTCGTATGTCTGATCAACGTGTGGAAGGAAGTCGGCTGGGATGCCATCATTTATTTGTCGGCCATGGCGGGAATTGACCAGGGGCTTTATGAAGCCGCAAAGGTGGACGGTGCGAACCGGTTTCAGCGGATGTGGCATATCACGCTGCCGGGAATCAAACCGACGGCAATTGTTCTTCTGATCATGAGTATCGGCGGCGCGCTCAACGTAGGTATGGAGCGTCAGATGCTTTTAAGCAACGGCATTGTACAGGATCATGCCATGGTTCTTTCCTGGTTTGCCTATGTCAGAGGGATCGGAACGAACAATTATGGACTGGGTACGGCGATCGGCATGTTCCAGTCGGTGGTCGGAATCGTACTGTTATTCATCGCAAATAAGATAGCAGGTATGCTCGGCGAGAGCAAACTGGTTTAGAAAGGAGGCGCGTCATGAAAGCGACAAAGATGAAAAAAACGGGAGCAAACAGCGCGGCAGCCTTCGATTATATCCTGCTGATCTTCTTTGCTCTGATGATCCTTGTAACGGTTTATCCGTTCCTGAATGTGCTGGCCATTTCGCTCAATGATCCGATGGACACGATGCGGAATGTTAACTTCATTGTTCCAAGAGTATTTACATTCAACAATTACGTATATGTATTCCGGGAAAACGACCTGGGCGGGCCGCTTTTAATGTCGGTGGCGAGAACGCTGATCGGAACCGGCCTGGGCGTTTTATGTACCGCAATGCTGGCGTATGTGTTAAGCCGGAAGGATTTTTACTTTAACAAAGTATTTACCGTGCTTTTCATCATCACCATGTACGTAAGCGGCGGTATGATCCCTGAGTACCTGCTGCTGACAAGAACCCTGAAAATGGGGAACAGCTTCTGGGTTTACATCATTCCGGGCATTATCTGGGTATACAATGTCATCCTGATGCGTTCTTTTATCGAGGGGCTGCCGATGGCTCTGCAGGAAGCGGCAAAGATCGACGGAGCCAACGATTTTACGGTGTGGCTGAAGATCATCCTGCCGCTGTGTACGCCGGTCCTTGCGACGGTGGCGCTGTTTATGGCGGTGGGACAGTGGAACTCTTTTATGGACACTTACTTATATGCAAGAGATCTGCCCACACTGCAGTATGTATTATATGAAATCATGGAGAAAGCGAAGATCAAAATTGATCCTCATGCAACGAACACGCAGCAGTTGAAAAACGCTGTTTCTCCGCTTTCCGTGAGAATGGCAATCACCATTATCGCCACAGTGCCGATTCTGATTGTTTACCCGTTCCTGCAGAAATACTTTGTCGGAGGCATGACTCTGGGCGCGGTTAAGGACTGACAGGATAGAAATTTTCCCAAAAATAAGATGATCAAACAAGAAAGAGAGGATAAAAAAGATGAAAAAGAAAAAAATGACAGCCCTGTTACTGACGGCTGCTCTGACTGCGGGAGCGCTGGCAGGATGCGGACAGAGCGCGCAGACAGGAAAAGAAGGCGGCAGCCAGAAGGCAGAGGGAGACGGCGGCTCCGAAGGGCAAGTGGTTGAACTGACCTTTTATAATGCGGATGGCCAGGAAGATCCCTGGGCCGATCCTGTGGCACAGGCGCTGACAGAAGCCACAGGCGTAAAGCTCAAAACGGACTATCCGGTGTCTGCAGATGACCAGAAGGTTGCTCTGATGATTGCCGAACAGAATTTCCCGGATATGATTTACGCAAAGGGCGATGCGAACAGCCTGATTGAAGCGGGCGCGCTGATTGATTTGACCGATCTGATCGAGGAATACGGCCCGAATATCAAAAAGATGTATGGAGAAGAGTTCGATAAACTGAAATACTCCGTTGAGGATCCTTCCATTTACCAGTTATCCTCTTATTCCGTGGGCGGCACCGTATACAAGGGTTCCGGAACTGCACAGATTCAATGGGCGGCACTGAAGGAAAATGATTATAAACAGCCCAAAACACTGGAAGAATTTGAAGAAATGATCAAAGCCTACATGGCGGCTCATCCGGAAACGGAAGACGGGATGAAGACCATCGGCCTCACCTTGTCTGCATCCGACTGGCACTGGCTGATTACGCTGGGCAATCCCGCCGGCTTCATCGCGGAAGGTGCTCCGGATAACGGACAGTGGCTGATCGGGGACGATTACAGCGCAATGTATAAATTCCGTTCTGAGAACGTGAGAGAGTATTTCCGCTGGCTCAACAGAATGTATAACGAGGGCGTGCTGGACGCAGAATTTGCCACACAGACCCATGAAGATTATATTGCAAAGATTGCATCCGGGAGAGTGGTAGCGCTTCTGGATACGGATTGGGATTATCAGGACGGTGAAAAGGTGCTCAAGGCGGATGGCAAACTGGATAAAACCTATGCGCCTCTGCCGCTGACGATGAAAGCGGATCAGAAGTGCCCTTCCCTGATGTATCAGGGGCTGACAACCGGCCAGGGCGTAGGCATTACCACAGCCTGCCAGGATCCTGTGGCAGCAATCAAATTCCTTGACTACATCTGCTCGGACGAGGGACAGGTGCTTGTAAACTGGGGAATTGAGGGCGTCAATTATCAGATAGATGAAAACGGACACAGATACCGTACGCAGGAAGAAATTGACGCTTCCAATTCAGATAAGGATTACAGCAAAAAAACAGGCGTCGGCTTCCATGCATATCCTTTCCCGATCTACGGCCCGGGAGTAGTGGACCCTACAGGCAGCACCTATACACCCGTGAGCAGAGATGCGGTAATCGCCGAATATGATGAAGAGCAGAAAGCGGCATGTGAAGCATGGGGCGTGGAGCTTTTGATGGATACGTTCCCGCAGGCATCAGAATTTGAAGTACCGAAATATTCTGCAATCTGGGCTTATGCAAAACCGGCTGAATTTGATGAAATCGGCAATAAATTGGATGAAATTTCCTGGTCCAGTCTGATCTCCGCAGTGATCGGTAAGGAAGCGGATTTTGACGCGACCTATGACGCTATGCTGGCTGAACTGGAAAAAGCAGGCATGTCCGATGCGGAAAAAATGCTTACAGATATTGTGAAAGAAAAAGTTGCTCTGATGAAGTAGCATACAGAACATAACAGAAAAAACGAAATGTAAAGGAAGGGCAGTTTTATTCCCGCGAGCAACGAGCCAAGTAGTCATGCTTGCATGGATATTTGGCGACTGCCGCGAGGGTCAAAGACTCCGTTGCTTGCAGCGGGGTCTTTGATTCATGATAATAGAAAACTCGTAAAGCGTGTTTTCTATTATTTCAGCAATCTTGAGATATGACTGCCCTTCTTTGGAAAAAAATGCTTTTACAGGGAGGGCCGTAATGGGACAGGCAGAATATTTAAAGACACCGCTGTGGAACAGCTCGCTTTCGGTAAAGGAAAGGCTCGCCTTTCTTCTTTCGGAAATGACAGTAGATGAGAAACTGAAATTTCTGGCGACGACAACGCCGGCGCTGGAAAGGCTGGGTATTACACCCTTTCATATCGGAGGGGAGGCAGCTCACGGCATAGAAGCCAGACATGACCAGGACGGGATTGGCGTGCCGGAAATTACCACCTCCTTTCCGCAGCCTATCGGCATGAGCGCAACCTGGGATACCCGGCTGATTGAGGAGGCCGGTAAAGTGGTGGGTACGGAAGGACGCGTGCTGTGGAAGAGACATAAAACGGGAGGGCTGAGCAGGTGGGCGCCTACGGTTGATATGGAGCGGGATCCCAGATGGGGCCGTACGGAGGAAGCCTACGGAGAAGATCCGTATCTGACGGGAAAAATGGCATCCGCCTATGTGCGCGGTATGCAGGGGACGGACGGCAGATATCTGCGTATGGCGGCGTCTCTGAAGCATTTTTACGCCAACAATGTGGAAGAGGGACGCGTGTGGAAATCTTCCTCCGTTGATCCCAGAAATAAATATGAATATTACCTGGAGCCGTTCCGCCGCGTGGTTGAGGAAGGTCATGCGGAGGCGATGATGACCGCCTATAATGAAATTAACGGAATTCCAGCCATCTTAAACCATGAGGTCCAGAATCTTGTGAAGGATGAGTGGGGGCTGCGCGGTCATGTCGTCTGCGACGGCGGCGATATGAGCCAGACTGTGGATTTTCACCACTATTATGGCACCCATGCGCAGACCGTGGCGGAAGGGCTGAAGGCGGGAGTGGACTGCTTTACGGACGATCCGGAGATGGTGGAGACAGCGGCCAGGCAGGCATATGAGCTGGGGCTGATATCGGAAGGGGATATTGACCGTGCGCTGGCAAACTCCTTTGGGACAAAGATCCGGCTGGGCATTTATGACGGGGTAATCCGCAATCCCTATGATTTGGCAGGAGAGGAGAATATTCATACCTCGGAAGCGGACGCGCTGTCCGCAAAGATGGCCCGGGAAGGCTGTGTACTTCTGAAAAATCAGGATGGTTTTCTTCCGCTGAATCCATCAGACAGGATTGCGTTGATCGGCCCCGTCGCAGATGTCTGGTATCACGACTGGTACGGAGGGGAACCGCCCTGTAAGGTGACGCTGCGGGAGGGAATTGCCGGGCTGACGCAAAAAGAGGTAATCTGTGAAACCGGACTTTCGGAAATCCGTCTGCGATGCGGGGAGCGTTATGTGCGCCTGGATGAGAAAAACAGGCTGACTTTGGACGGCGGCCGTGAGAATGCAGAAGTTTTCGTCTATAATGACTGGGGATCTGACAGCCATACCTTTCAGGCAAAAAGTGCAAACCGGTTTGTGACATTGAGAGAGGACGGCGTTTTGTACGCGGATAAGGAAGAGGCGTTCGGGTGGTTTATCAAAGAATCCTTCGGGATCAGGCCTCAGGATGATGGCGGCGTCTGTCTGCTCAGTTGGGATAAAAAGCCGATCACAGAGAATTCCGAAGGCTGTCTGGTCACCACTTCGGAAACAGAGGACGGAAAGCCTGCTCAGTTTGTGATCGAAACGATCAGAGACAGCCTGAAAGAAGCCATAAAAGCTGCGGCGGGTGCGGAGAAGGTCATACTCGCGCTGGGCTGCAATCCGGTGATCAACAGCAAAGAGGAAGTGGACAGAAGCGACCTTTCTCTCCCGCCTTTTCAGGAGGAGCTGGCAGAGACGGTACTGGCGGTAAATTCCCGCGCTGTGCTGGTGCTTCTGACCAATTACCCGTATGCCATCGGAAAACTGCAGGAAAAGCTGCCCGCCGTTTTGCAGTCTGCTACGGGTAGCCAGCAGATGGGACGGGCCGTTGCGGACGTGCTTTACGGAGAAGAAAATCCTGCGGGAAGGCTGCCCATGACCTGGTATCAGTCTGTAGAGGATCTGCCGGATATGGATGATTACGATATCCGGAAAGGAAAGCGGACTTACCGTTGGTTTGACCGGGAGGTTCTCTATCCGTTCGGCTATGGACTTTCCTTTACCTCCTTTTCCTATAGCGGTCTGAACGTCCGGATCGAGGATTTCACCTGTCTGACAGCCCGTTTTACCGTGACGAATACCGGAGACCGCATCGGGGATGAGGTGGCTCAGATTTATTTGAAAGCGCCTGACGGATGCAGGGTAGAGCGGCCGAAAAAGCAGCTTGCCGGTTTTGTCCGTCTGAAGGACCTGAGGCCCGGTGAAAGCAGAGAGGTAGTCATTCCTATTCCGTTGTCCGAGCTACGTTATTATGATGTAATCAGCAGGTCTTTCCTGGTAGAAGAAGGAAATTATACATTTTTTGCGGGCGGCAGCAGCGCAGATGAGGCGGTGTCCGCTTCCGTATGGGTTAACGGCCAGAAGCCCGGGCACAGAGAGGGCGCAGACTGGACGGCTGCGGACCATTATGACGATTATGAAAACATATATCTGCACCGGGCCTATGCAGGGCTTTCCTGTGCGGTCATTCGGGATACAGAGCGGGAAGGAACGCTTCTTTACCGGGATTTCCGTCTTGCTGAGGACACTGGGTATCTCACGGTCTGCCTGAAATGTGAAAGGGAAGGAACGGTCACGTTAAAGATAAACGGCAGAAAAGCCGCGTATGTGGAGACAGCGGACCTCAGACATTTCAGTGATGTGTGCGTGCCCCTTCTGCTGGAAAAAGGGGATAAGAACGATACAGCGACTGTAGAGCTGATTCTGTCCGGAGACGTCCGCATCGCCCGGTTCCGGTTTCTGTAAAAACCGGCGGATTTCCGCCGGAATCTATGCGATGGGAGAAAGAGGATGGACCAGAAAAGTTATAAAACCTTCAGCGATAAGGTGACAAAAATACTTTACGGGGGAGATTATAACCCGGAACAGTGGCCGGAAGAAGTGTGGGAAGAGGATATGCGTCTGTTCGCCCTGGCGGGGATTGATTGTGTGACGATCAACGTATTTTCCTGGGCGGCGTTACAGCCAGACGAAACGACCTATTGCTTTGACCGGCTGGATAAAATTATGGAGCTGGTGAAGAAAAACGGCCTGAAAGTGATTCTGGCGACTTCCACAGCGGCGCATCCCGCCTGGATGGCAAAGCGGTACCCGGAGGTGCTGCGCACCGAATTTAACGGTATCAGGAGAAAATTCGGCAGCCGCCACAATTCCTGTCCGAACAGCCCCGTGTTTCAGAAATTCGCGGTGCGCCTGGCAAAGAAGCTGGCTGAGCGTTACGGGGGATATGACAATATTGTGGCATGGCACGTTTCCAATGAGTACGGCGGAGACTGCTATTGTGAGAACTGTGAAAAGGCATTCCGCGTCTGGCTCCGGGAAAAGTATCAGACGATAGAGGAGGTAAACAGAGCCTGGAATACTTCCTTCTGGGGACATACCTTTTATGACTGGGATGAGATTGTTGTTCCGAACATGCAGAGTGAGCATTTTGCTTATGACAGGACGACCTTTCAGGGGATTTCACTGGACTATAGGCGGTTCATGTCCGACTCCATGCTGGAAAATTTCCGGGCGGAATATGAAGCGGTTAAAGTTATGACGCCGGAAATTCCGGTCACGACTAACATGATGGGCTTCTATAAGGGGCTGGATTACCAGAAATGGGCAAAATATCTGGATTTTGCATCCTGGGACAATTATCCGTCGAATGAAACATCCCCCGCTGTAGTGGCGCTGCAACATGATCTGATCAGAGGACTGAAGCAGGGCGCTCCGTTTGTTTTGATGGAGCAGACGCCAAGTGTGACGAACTGGTTGTCTTATAATGCTTTAAAGAGGCCGGGAGTGATGCGGCTGCTAAGTTATCAGGCGGTGGCGCACGGCTCTGACACGATACTGTTTTTCCAGATGCGAAGAAGTATCGGGGCCTGCGAAAAATATCACGGTGCGGTCATTGATCATGCGGGACATGAAAATACAAGGGTTTTCCGGGAACTGGCGAATCTGGGAGCGGAACTGAAAAGACTGGGCGCGCAGACACTGGGCAGCCGGACAAAGGCGCAGGCGGCGATAGTTGCAGACTGGGATAACTGGTGGGCGCTGGAATATTCCGCAGGCCCAAGCTGTGATTTGAAATATATGGATGAAGTGGAACGCTATTATACTGCGCTGTATGAACAAAACATTTCGACGGATATCATTTCTGTGGAGGACTCCCTTAAGGGCTATCGTGTCGTCATCGCGCCTGTGCTCTATATGGTAAAGGCCGGATACGCCGAAAAGCTGGAGGAGTTTGTAAAAAACGGCGGTATTTTGATCACCACATTTTTCTCAGGCATTGTGGAGGAACATGATCTGGTTGTCACAGGAGGCTATCCGGGACATCTGAAGGAGCTTTTGGGTGTTTGGGTGGAGGAGATTGACGCGCTGCCAAAAGGCGCGCAAAACAGCTTCACATGGAACGGCGTCCGCTATACCGCAGAGCTGCTTTGCGATATTCTGCATACCAGGGGAGCGGAGACACTGGCCTGCTATGAATCAGACTTTTACGCGGGCGCTCCCGCGCTGACCAGAAACAGCTTCGGAAAAGGGCAGGCTTATTATGTTGCGACGAGAGGGAACGGAGCGTTTTACCATGATTTCATCAGGCAGGTTATACAGGATGCGAAAATTACGCCTCTTTATCTGGAACAGCCGGGACTTGAAGTATGCGCGCGGGAGAACACAGAGAGCCGTTTCCTGTTTTTCCTGAATCACGGCGATGAGCCTGTGAAAGTATATCCTGAGCGAAACGGCGAAAATCTGCTGGAAGGAACGGTCTGTGCGGCAGGAGAGCCTGTGGACATCCCGGCAAAGGGAGTTTTCATAATCAGAACGGACAGGGAGGATGACAATGCGGTTTACGAAATATAATTCCATGCGGGATATTCTGTCCTGGCCGGGAATGCAGAAATATCTGCGTGTATTTTTTTCGGAGGATCTGCTTTCCCTGTTTCCGGAGGAATATGAAGACAGGCCGATCGCCTATGTGGAGCAGGTGGCGAAGACTCCCTGGGGTGATCCCTTCTCCGTCATCGCCGACCAATTGATGGACGCGCTGGGAACGATACTGGATATTGTGGATAGCAAACGCCTGGTCTGTATTCCGCTGTGGAATCCGGACGGGAAATGCTGGACGCCAGAGGAAGATCGTCTGGGGGGAGAGCACAGGGTCTTTCTACTGGCTCCCGTGATCGAGCCTTCCATGGCAAAAGAAAAAAAACCGGCCGTCCTGATCTGTCCTGGCGGCGGGTATGAGGCGGTATGCTTTTCCGGCGAGGGCAATCCGGTCCGGTATTTTATGGAAGCCAATGGTTACCGGACATTTGTGCTCAGATACCGGGTATATCCACAGAGCGGCGGTCAGGAAAAGGATAGTAATGCGCAGCGTTACCCCGATCCGCAGAAGGATCTGACGCTTGCCATTATGTATTTGAGAGCCCATGCGGAGGAATACGGGATTGATCCGGAGGACTTCATGCTTTTCGGCGCATCGGCGGGTGCGCATCTGTGCGCTTTGGAAGCTGCGCTGTATCCAACTTACGAGCCAATGGTCCGGGAGGATATTGTATTGCGTATGCCGCAGGAGGCCAGCCGCTATGAAAGCGTGGGCGCAAGGCCGGATAAGCTCTGCCTGTGCTATCCGGTCATCAGCTTTGAACAGGAACCCCATGAGGGCAGTTTCCAAGCCCTGACCGGCGGCAGGGAGGAACTGCGCTGCGCGTTATCCGTAGAGCGGCTGGTGACGGGGGAATATCCGAAGACCTTTATATGGACGGTCGCGGACGATGACTGTGTGCCGCCGTCCAATACGCTGCACATGGCGGAAAGTCTCGAGAAGCATAACGTTCCTTATCAGATGCGGGTGTATCGCTCCGGCGGGCACGGCTGTTATCTGGCGTTCTGTAAAGAAGCAAGAGACTGGAGCAATGATATGCTCGAATTTATGAAAAATCAGAAGGAAATGTGAAAAATAAGCGTTATCGCACATTTTTCACACAGCAATTTGTGCAGGAGCGTCACAAATTGAGCTGATGCCACATAGAAAAAACGCTCCGGAATGGAGATAATATGAAATTTCATAATGGATGCTGGCTGTTTAAAGAGGGGTATGAGTGCTTCACGCCTCAGCATGTATACGAAGTAAAAATGGAAAAGGATGCGGTGGTTCTCTGCGCGCCCACCAACAGGATCAATCATAAGGGAGATACTCTGGGCGGAATCAATCTGACAGTGCGCGTCACGACGCCCGCGCCGGAGGTGATCCGTGTGCAGACATGGCACCATAAGGGTGTGAAAAAAACGGAGCCGGAGTTTGAACTCAACCTTACAGCGGCTTCAACTATTGACGCTGCAGAGGAGAACGGACACATCGTTGTCAGGAGTGGACATCTGAGCCTGATCATTGATATGGAAAACTGGTCCATGCGCTATGAAAGAGACGGAAAGCTGCTCACGAAAAGCAGCTGGAGGGATCTTTCCTATATGAAGACGGACTGGAAGGGTTTCGCATACGATAAGGGGAGTAAGGACGCATATATGCGGCAGCAGCTCGGCCTTTCCGTAGGTGAACTGATCTATGGTCTGGGCGAACGTTTTACGCCTTTTGTAAAGAACGGTCAGTCAGTTTCAATTTGGAACGAGGACGGCGGAACGAGCACGGAGCAATCCTACAAAAATATTCCGTTCTATTTGTCTAATAGAGGGTATGGTGTATTTGTCAACCATCCGGAAAAGGTGGAATTTGAGGTGGCGACGGAGCAGGTGACGAAAGTCGGCTTCTGCGTGCAGGGGGAGAGTCTGGACTACTTCCTTTTTGACGGCCCCACGATGAAAGAGGCGCTGGTTCGTTACACCGACCTGACCGGTAAGCCGTCCCTGCCCGCACAGTGGACCTTCGGCCTGTGGCTGTCCACCTCTTTCACCACCGATTATGACGAAAAGACAGTAATGGGCTTTATTGACGGGATGCTGGAACGCGGGATTCCGTTGAGCGTCTTTCATTTTGACTGCTGCTGGATGCGGGAATTTCATTGGACGGATTTCATCTGGGATGAGAGAGTCTTCCCCGATCCTGCGGGTATGCTGGCCAGAATCCACGAAAAGGGGATCAAGGTCTGTGTGTGGATCAACTCCTATATCGGTCAGGAATCCGCGCTTTTTGAAGAAGGCATGGAAAAGGGATATTTTCTGAAGCGCGCAAACGGTGATGTCTGGCAGTGGGATATGTGGCAGCCGGGCCTGGCGATTGTAGACTTTACCAATCCGGAAGCGGTGAAATGGTATCAGGGAAAGCTGGAGCAGCTTCTTGATATGGGAGTAGATTGTTTTAAAACCGATTTTGGCGAACGGATTCCCGTAGATGCGGTGTATC
Source organism: uncultured Lachnospiraceae bacterium (assembly GCA_902476265.1). Lineage (GTDB taxonomy): Bacteria > Bacillota > Clostridia > Lachnospirales > Lachnospiraceae > Gallintestinimicrobium. Next base: position 21,178 of record CABSCP010000013.1, on the reverse strand, counting down.
ACAATGGTGCAGATCCCGAAAAGATGCATAACTTCTACACCTATCTTTATAATAAGGCGGTTTATGAGGTTCTGGAGAAAAAACGAGGGAAAAAGGAAGCGATCCTCTTTGCCCGTTCCGCCACCGCCGGCGGACAGAAATTCCCGGTTCACTGGGGTGGGGACTGCTGGTCAGACTATGAGTCCATGGAAGAAAGCCTGCGGGGCGGCCTTTCTCTGACGAGCAGCGGTTTTGGCTTCTGGAGCCATGATATCGGCGGATTTGAAAGTCAATCTACGCCGGATGTATACAAACGCTGGGCGGCTTTCGGTCTGCTGTCCACTCACAGCCGTCTGCATGGCAGCACCTCTTACCGCGTGCCCTGGGCTTATGATGAGGAAGCGGTTGATGTCGTGAGATATTTCACGAAGCTGAAACTTTCGCTTCTGCCTTATCTTTACAGCGGGGCGGTGGAAACCTCCCGCACCGGCGTGCCGCTGATGCGCAGTATGCCGCTGGAATTTGAACGGGATCCAAACTGTCAGTATCTGGACAAACAATACATGCTGGGGGACAGCCTTCTGGTTGCGCCCATCTTCAATGAGGATGGCATGGCCTCCTATTATCTACCCAAAGGCGTCTGGACAAATTATCTGACCGGGGAACAGGTGCAGGGCGGTATCTGGAGGACGGAGCATCACGATTATCTGTCCATCCCTCTGTGGGTGCGTGAAAACAGCGTCATTCCCACAGGTACGGTAACCGACCGCGCTGATTACTCATTTGAGCAGACTATGGAGCTGAAGGTTTTCTGTCTGAAGGATCGGACGGAAAAGATTGTATATCAGGATGGCGGGGAAATTCTGAAGACCTCCTTTGAAAGACAGGGAGAGGAAATTGTGGTCGGAACAGAGGGCGAAGCCGGATGTGTAATCCGTTTTGTAAACTGCAGCTTCACATCCGTGGAGGGCGGCTCCTTTAGGACAGAGGGAAAGGATACGGTGGTGACCTGCGCGTCCGGCGGTGCGCGGCTTGTATGCCGGAAGTAGTGTTGTGCGACCGCATATTTTCCGTACGACATTTGTGCAGGAGTGTCATAGACTGGTTTGGAGTGATAAGGAGATTAACGATGGAATTAAGAAAACAGGCGGAGAACATTACGGTAAAACTGACACTGGAGGAAAAGATCGGTATGATCCACGGCGCAGAGCTGTTTGCTACAAAAGGCGTGGAACGTCTTTCCATTCCGCCCTTAAAAATGTCGGACGGCCCGATGGGCGTTCGGCAGGAATTTGAACCGGATAACTGGAAAACGGTCGGTCTTTCCGACGATTATGTGACATATTTGCCCTGTAACAGCGCGCTGGCTTCCACATGGAACCGGCGGCTGGCCCATGAAATGGGCGGGGTTTTGGGAGAAGAAGCCCGGGGAAGAGGAAAAGACGTGATTCTGGCTCCCGGCATCAATATCAAAAGAAGTCCCCTGTGCGGACGGAATTTTGAGTATTTCAGCGAAGATCCCTTTCTGACAGGAGAGATGGTGGTTCCCTTTATTCAGGGCGTACAGGAATGGGATGTGGCCGCGTGTGTAAAGCATTTTGCGGTCAATAACCAGGAGACGGAGAGGCTTTGGGTGGAAGTGGAGGTGGATGAGAAAACGCTGCGCGAAATTTATCTGCCCGCTTTCCATGATGCCCTGATCAGGGGTGGGGCATATACCGTCATGGGCGCGTATAATAAAATTTACGGAAGGCACTGCTGCGAAAGCCCGTTTCTGATGAATCAGATACTCCGGGATGAGTGGGGCTATGACGGTGTGGCTGTTTCCGATTGGGGCGCGGTGCACGATACAAGACTGGCGGCGGAATCCTCTCTGGATATTGAAATGTCGGTGACCGATCATTTTGACGACTATCACATGGCGCAGCCGTTAAAGAAAATGGTGGAAGACGGAGAGATCCCAGAATCGCTCCTGGATGAAAAGGTGACGCGGATTCTGATGCTGATGCTGCGGCTTCATATGATGGACGAAGAGCGTAAAAGCGGTTCCTACAATACGCCCGGACACCGTCAGACCGCCCTCATGGTGGCAAGAGAATCCGTTGTTCTGTTAAAAAACAGTGCGGGCAGACTGCCTCTGGATAAGAAGAAAGTGAAAAGGCTGCTGCTGATCGGCGATAATGCGGAAAGCATTCATTCCAACGGAGGCGGCAGCGCGGAAATCAAGGCGTTGTATGAGATTTCCCCTCTGATGGGCATTAAGACGCTGCTGGGAGGAAATGCAGACGTTGCCTTTGCGAGAGGATATTGCCGCGACGAAAAGCAGGAAAATTCCGATTTGAACTGGCAGGCGGAAAGCCTGTCTGCTGCAGGCGGGAAAAGCGGCAGCGCGGAAAAGGAAAGCCGGATCGAACAGAAAAGGAAAGCGCTGCGGGAAGAAGCCATACGCATGGCGGCGGAATATGACGATGTCATTTTCATCGGGGGTCTGAACCATGAGCAGGACAGTGAAGGTAATGACCGAAGCGATATGAAGCTGCCTTACGGACAGGAGGAGCTGATCCGGCAGATTTTGCAGGTAAATCCCCGAACGGTGATCGTTTTGCAGGGAGGAAGCCCGGTGGAAATGGGTGCGTTTCTTGCAGAGGCGGATACGGTGGTCTGGAACTGGTATGCGGGGATGGAAGGGGGACATGCGCTGGCGGAGGTCCTGTTCGGCGAAGTGAATCCTTCCGGTAAGCTGCCGGAAACCTTCTATAAGAAACATACGGACTGTTCCGCTCATGCGCTGGGCGAATTTCCCGGAGATACGAAGGTCAGATATACGGAGGGCGTCTTCGTCGGTTACCGGTATAACGATACCTTTGAGATTGATCCGGAATTCTGCTTCGGACACGGACTGTCCTACACTTCTTTTTCCTATGAAAACGGAAGCCTTTCGGAAGAAGCCGGAGGATGCCGGGTTTCCTGTGATATTGTCAATAAGGGAGACAGGGCCGGGGGTGAAACCGTTCAGGTATATCTGTCGCCCCGGGAAAGGAAAGAGGGCGAGCCGCTTCAGCAGCTGAAGGGATTTGAAAAGGTATTCCTCAAACCGGGGGAGAGAAGCCGGATTGAAATTCATCTGGCGCAGGATTGTCACAGCCAGGTGGTGCGGATCGGAAGCTCTTCGCGCGATATCAGGCTGACGCTTACACTGTGAAACAAAATCTTTTGAATAGTGAGCGGGATAGGAACTCTGAAAGGGGTTCCTATTTTGCAATTATAGAAATATGAGCGAACAATCTAAAGTGGGGATGTTGGTAAAAAATAGAGAAAGAGTTGCAGGAACATGGGAAATGGATTGGATAAGATCCACTGTTATGGTATATTAGATGGGAAGATAATGCGTATATGCAGATTGTTTTGGAATGTATATCGGATACTGAAATATGGGATTTATACAGTGAAGACAGCGTTTTATTGGGTAGAGATTATGTAAGAGGAGAGCAATTAACGACGGATGGCTATCATTTGGATATACATGTTTGGATTAAGAACAGTAAGAAAGAAGTTGGGTTGATTTACAAGCTGAAAATGGACATGTTTTTTTGAAAAAAGGAAAAAAGAATGCGACTACAGGTGAAGTGGCACAGGTTACATGGATGAGTAGAGAACAGATAAAGCTGTTGTTTGATGGAGGCGTGTTTGTGGAGTCTTTGGGGTACTTTTTTGTAGAAGATATTTGATAGGAGAAAGTGAAAAATGAGTGAATTGATGCGTTTTGATGACGAGTATAGAAATTGGATACAGGAGCTTGGAGATAGATATAAAACAAGTCAAATAAAGGCTTCTATTCGCGTTAATAATGAAATGTTAATGTATTATTGGACAGTTGGAAAAGATATTGCAGAAAGACGTGCTGATAGTAAGTGGGGAAATAAATTCTTTCAAACTATGAGCATGGATATGTCTGATATAATTCCAAATGCAAAAGGTTTTCGCCGACCAATTTGCGTTATATGTTGAGATTTTATGAGCTTTTTAAAAATGTTGAAATTGTTCCCCAAGTTGAGGAAAGATTGATGGAGAATAAGGGATACAAAATTGTTCCCCAAGTTGAGGAACAATTTAAGATGACGTTAAATAAGGTTTTTATGATTCCCTGGGGACACATAAAAGTGTTGATTGATAAATGTCACGATAATATGGGAAAATTCAACTTTTATGTTGATAAAGTTATTGAAAACAATTGGTCAAGAGCTGTTTTGCTAAATTTTTTAGATACGGATTTGTATGAGAGACAAGGACAGGCAATTACAAATTTTCAATATACCTTGCCAAAAGAAAGTGGAGATTTGGCACAGGAAATAACGAAGGATCCATATAATTTTGATTTTGTGGCAATTCGTGAAGGATATAATGAAAAAGAATTAAAGGATGCCTTGATGGATAATGTTCAGAATTTTTTGATGGAACTTGGCACAGGCTTCGCTTTTGTAGGAAGAGAATACAGACTACAGGTAGGAAACACAGAACAGTATATAGATATGCTCTTCTACAATATTAAGCGTCACTGCTATGTGGTTGTTGAAGTAAAGGTTGTAGAATTTGAGCCAGGGTTTATTTCACAAACTGCTACATATGTATCGGCAGTAAATCATACTCTCAAGGGCGCAGGTGATACACAAACAATAGGACTTCTTATATGCAAAACTAAGGATAATATATTGGCTCAATATGCGGTTGAAACGTCTGCCGAACCGATAGGTATATCTGAGTATGAATTAAATGCATTAATGCCTAAAGATTTCAAGGGTACGTTACCTACAATAGAGGAATTAGAGAAAGGATTGAGCGCGGATACTGTAAACTAAAAGTGAGGAAGGATATGGAGACTATTGTTGTTACAGAAGAGTCAATTTCTATATTGTGTAAGGAAAATAAAATTCAGGCAGTTTGGATGTGGTGCATGATATGAGTGATTTAATTGAATTGAAATTGGTAACAGTAGAGGAAGCAGAGTGTTTATATAGACTACAGGTAGAAGCATTTAAGCCATTATTGGATATCTCCTATTTTTATAATTCCTAAATTTCAAAATAAAGGGATTGGGAGCAAAGTGATAGAACAACTATTTGGTATTTATCCGAATACAAAAGAATGGCGTTTAGATAGCATTAAGCAGGAAGCGGGTAATTGTCATTTATACGAGAAATGCGGCTTTGTCAGGGTTGGTGATGATATAGAAGTAAATGAAAAGATGACATTGGTTGAGTATGTAAAAAATTGGGATCGAGAGTGAAATGATAACAGATGGATACAAAATATTTTATGGTCATTATCAAGGGTAATGTAAAGACATCGGAAATAATGTCATGTGTGTATAATAGAGAAACCCAGAAATGGGATGTAAAATTCAATAATGGGAAAACATACTCGTACGCATATTTGAATGTGGAAAAGTTGAAGGAACCGGTCGTTTTAAACCCAAACATGTATCGTATTAGCAGAAAAGGACGGGAGTTCTTTGATGTTAAGGCGATCTATGAATTTAGAAGTGCTTGCGAGTTCTATTGGCATATATGTTTTGGTGATGGCAGTGAAAGGGATTATCGGCGGAGCGATTTGCACATTATTGAGTCTTGTCTCAGTCAAAGGCAGTCGGCCAATGTATTTGAATATATCAGGCAAATCGCTGGTTTGAGTGATATTAAGAATGAAGAGACAGGCGAAAAATTATTGTCTAAAAGGTTTGGCAGGATTTCTTTTGTGAGTAGTGATGTAGCATTGGCTAAGTATTTGGATCCATCTTCATTACAGGTTGGTAAACGGGGAGAGGAATACATTCCGATTTTTCCTTTTGGATGCAACAACAGTCAGTATAAGGCTGTAAAAGATGCCATGGAGAATCAGTTTAGCGTTATACAGGGACCGCCCGGAACAGGTAAGACGCAAACGATATTAAACATCATTGCCAATATATTGATGCAGGGAAAAACGGTACAGATAGTATCTAACAATAATTCGGCAACAGAAAACGTATATGAAAAATTATCTTCATCCGAGCATAATTTAGGCTTTATTGCAGCAACATTAGGAAGTTCTAAGAACAAGAAATTATTTATTGAGCAGCAGAATACAAATTATCCTGATTTTTCGTCGTGGAAAATGGATGAAAATCCGAATGATTTGCGGAAGAAAATAGCGGAGCAATCCAGCCAGTTAAAAACTGTTTTTGACAAGAAGGAAAAACTCGCATATTTAAGGCAGGAACGTTCGCAGCTGGTTACAGAACAGGAATATTTCAATCAATATGTTGAAGAATCAGATGTCAATACAGACAAAATAAAGTTCAAGAAGAAGCTGTCCTCAGAGAATTGGATGGAATTGTGGCAGGAGTGCCAGTTGATTTCCGAAGAAAAAAAGGCGATAGGATTTTTATTTAAAATAAAGGCCTTTTTAAAATTTGGAGTAACAGATTGGAATTTCTATAAGCAGGATATTTCAAAGATAATAACAACATTTCAAGCTATGTACTATCGGGCAAAACAGGGGGAGCTGTCTGCAGAAATTGCAGAGATTGAGAAGCATCTGAGCAGTGTGAATAAAAATTTGCTTGATGATTTATGCAAGCAGTCAATGATTGTGCTAAAAGATAAACTGGCAAGAAAGTACGAAGGAAACGAGTGCAGAAAAATATTTAGTGAGGATAATTTGTGGAAGGAACCCTATGATGTTCTGGCTGAATATCCCGTTATATTAAGTACAACATTTTCATCAAGAAATAGTCTGAATTCAGATGTAGTGTATGATTATCTTATCATGGATGAGGCGTCACAGGTCGATATTGCAACCGGTGCGTTGGCGCTTTCCTGCGCAAGGAATGTTGTTATTGTGGGGGATACCAAGCAGCTGCCTAATGTTGTTACAGATGATTTAAAAGTTCAGGCAAAAGCGATATTTGATACTTTTAAGGTGAAGGACGGATATCAGTATACAAAGAGTTTTCTGCAATCTATTTTGGAGGTTATGCCAAATGTAACACAAACGTTATTACGAGAGCATTATAGATGCCACCCGAAAATAATTAATTTCTGCAACCAGAAATTCTATCGTGGTGAGTTGATTATTATGACAACGGATAAAGGGGAAAAGGATGTTTTATCGGTGGTGAAAACGGTAGTAGGAAATCATGAGCGTAACCATTATAGTCAGCGTCAGATAGATGTGATTAAAAATGAAATCATACCGAAATATGTTTCCGATCCGGAAGAAACCGGCATAATTGCACCATACAAAAATCAGGTGGAAGCACTGGGCAGGGAGATATCAGATATTGAGGCTGCTACAGTGCATAAGTTTCAGGGCAAGGAGAAAGAAAATATTATTATTTCTACTGTTGACGATGAGATATCTGATTTTGCAGATGATCCATATTTAATCAATGTTGCTGTATCAAGAGCGAAAAAGAAATTGATTACCTTTACAAGCAGTATACCGAGGAAAGAATGGCGTACCTGCAGAAGCATAAAAAGGTATCAGAATATGATTCGGAGAATCTGATGTATTCACTAATTGAGGATATTATCGCTGATAGCAAGAATTCAAGTCTGGATGTTGTCTGCCATTTTCCTCTGAATATGTTAATTAAGAATCCGGAATTACTAAACGAACAGGAATGTCAGTATGCAATGAATCCGGCAACGCATTTGGATTTTCTGATATATAACAGAATTGGTAAAAAGCCTGTGTTGGCGATTGAAGTTGATGGATATGATTACCACAAAGAAGATACCGAGCAGGCTTCAAGAGATTTGCGAAAGAACCATATCATGGCACTGTATGAAATTCCTCTGCTGAGGTTTAAGACGAATGGCAGCGGTGAAAAAGAAAAGATTATAGAAATGCTGGATAAGTTGGATGTATAATGGTTACAGGAAAAGGGATGAAAATATAGAAGGATATTTAAGGGGGCAGGTGCAAATATGGTACAGCCGAATGGAAAGCAGCGCATTTCAAAAATAGATACTTATCTGAATGTGGCAGAGACTTTTGCCTATCGGAGCACGTGTATTAAAAGAAAATATGGTGCTGTGATTGTGAAAGACGATGTGGTGGTTTCTACCGGATACAACGGATCTCCGCGTGGCTATGAGAATTGTTGTGATATCGGAGAATGCTCTCGTATTGCATTAAACCTACATCAGGGTGATGGCTATGGAATTTGCAGAGCGATCCATGCAGAAGAAAACGCTCTGTTAAATTGTTCAAGGGAACAGACAATGGGAGCGGATCTTTATCTGGCAGGGGTTAATCCTGAAGATAATTCTGTTCATCAGGCGAAGCCGTGTCCCTTATGTGCAAGGCTGATTATTCAGGCAGGGATTCGCAATGTCATTATGCGAGTTGGTGAGAATGCGGATGAATATGTTGTAGTTTCACCTTCGGAACTGAAGTGGCACAATTAAATTCCCATGAGACGAGTTTGAATGAATTTGTTATTATAGGGCAATTGCCATTCCTCTAAAAACGGCATTTTAAATGAACTTACACAACATGGAAAAACATGGCCTTACGTTTATCAGTGCGAAGGCCATGTTTTGTTTTTGTGAGGTTCCCGCCGCCCGCACAAAAATTATACCCCGAAAATTTCAGGGGATAATCATGACAGCAATACAGGAAATGTTTTTTGAAAAAAATATATTATGATATATGTGTAGCTACGAATTAAGCGGAGGTGTAAAGGTGAATCGGGAACTCATTCAGAAAAGCATTGACTATATCGAGGACAATTTGAAAACAGAAATCACGGCAGCTGAGCTCAGTGATATGACAGGTTTTTCAGTGTTTCATTATTACAGACTGTTTTTGAGCGCTGTCGGATTGCCGGTAATGCAATTTATCCTGCGGCGCAGGCTGTTAAATGCCATTTATGAGATGAGCTGCGGAAAGAAAATGATCGAGGCAGCGATGGATTATGGTTTTGAAACACATGCGGGATTTTATAAAGCCTTTTTGAGAGAGTTTGGTTATACCCCCACACAGTATCTTCGCCGGTTCAAAGTGAAAAAACCGTATAAAATCAATATTTTGAAGGAGGAACATATTATGGTGACACATAATAAATTAAAGGAGATCTTAAAGCATTGGGGATTGGAAAACGAAAAAATTACCGATATTGTTTACGAGGAAACCGGGAATATTAATGAATCCGCAAATTACATAGGCAATGATTATGTAATAAAGTATTCTGCAAATCCGGGAAAGGTTGAAAACAATATTTCAATTTCCAAGGCGATAGAAAGCGTAGGATTATTGGCAGCAACACCGATAGAAACGCTGGACGGAAAAGAGTATGTTGCCGATGGGGAATTGTTTTTTTATCTCACGAAAAGAATAAAAGGCACGCAGTTAAAGGCGAGCAGCATGTACATGGATGACTATGTTTCTAAAGCTCATTTTATTGGAGAAATGATCGGTCAGCTCAGCATTGCGCTGCGGGATGCAGACGTGTTGGCAGATGATGCAAACATCTATGATAGTGTGATGAACTGGGCAGTTCCCAAGTTGAAAGGGATCATAAGAGTTGAGGAAGAATTTTACAGAAATTATTCGGAAAACTTTGGGAGTTTATATCCTGTGCTTCCCAGACAGATCATTCATCGCGATCCCAATCCGGGGAATCTTATCCTGTCGGGCGAAGAATGGGGCTTTATTGATTTTGAACTGAGCGAGAGAAATGTGAGGATCTTTGATCCCTGTTATGCGGCAACCGCCATTTTATCCGAAAGTTTTTCGGAAGGAGACGAAGAAAAACGAAATAACTGGATAAAAGTGTATCAAAATATCATTCACGGATATGACGATGTGGTGAAGCTGTCCGATGCAGAAAAAAAGGCGGTTCCATATGTGATTATCTCGAATCAGATGATCGCGACAGCGTGGTTTGCCGGACAGGAAAAATATAGAGAACTTTTTGAAATCAACAAAAAAATGACAGAGTGGATGATTGCTGATTTCAACAAACTGGCAATAGACTAAATTGTCTGGTGCAGCAATGGAAATTTTTTAATATACAGGGATTTCACCTTTATAATTTTCTGCTTTTTCCAGCAACGGTCCTTTGGCCCCCATGGTAAATGCGATATCGCTGCTTCTGATGGACAACAGCTGCGTTCCGATCTTTAGGCGCAGGAAATTCATCATTTCCTGAGAGAGTTGAATGACACCGGTGTCAGTAATGGAGACCCAACAGTAAGAGCGTCCTTTATACCGGATAAATTCGCCCTCTGTGTTCTGATAGTTCTGCAAAGCGGGATTGTCTGTGAGAATATGTCCTAATTTGGACGGCTCCAGCAATCCCTTTCTTGTGACACAGAAACCGCCGGTAATTTTGCTTCCGGTAAAAAGATAAACCCGGCCCTCTGCAGCGGCGTTATATTCGACGACCGCCTGTGGAGGCAGCTGTATTGTCAGATCCTCATGAATGAAAGATTTTCCGAAAATAAACTTGCCGCCTTTGTTCATTTGTGGCATTTTTGATCATCTCCTTTTCGAATAAGTGAATCCAATGATAGCACAGGAGAATTCGAAAGTCACTAAGGCTGAGTAAAGTGGTGGGACAAAATCGTGTTTTTAACATGGGACCTGCCTTTTGTATCTGCGGGCAGGCTGATTTTTTGCAAATTTAATCATTTCTTTTCCCTGCTTTTTTGTTATAATGAGTTCAATGAGAGGAAAGTTTCACAAAATCCTTGATAATATAATGATGCCACAGGAGAAAGGGAGGATGCTCAAAAATGAACTTACAGACAGGATCCTTGATTTTTGCGGGGATGGGACTTTTGTTTCTGCTGATCGGAATTCTTTTAGTAAAAATATCCGTCAAAAGGCGAAAGACGGCCACGATGGTGACAACAGCCCGGGTTGTGGGGATTCAATGCCGAAGAAACGGCAAAGGAAGCAGATTTTACTATCCGGTGTTTGAATATTATGCAGGAGGTTATATGCGGCAGGAAGAGTCTTCCATTGGAAGCAATCCCTGCCGCTATCGGACCGGAGAAGAAACCGAACTGTATTACGATCCGGAACATCCGGAGAAAATATGGACAGAGCGTGATAGCAAATCAATGAAGCTGTTATACAGCATTTTTATGGGAATCGGCGGCCTCTTTTTCGTATTGGGGATTTCTTTTTGGCTGACCGGAACCTTTTGAGAGACATCTGAAAAAATGAACAACAGTAGAAACAACAGGTACATTGCCTGAAGATAAAATTTTGTCATTGTAAAAATATTACTCGACTGAAAAGCGCAGGATGGTTTTAAGCTTGCTTTTCTCCACTCTGTTTGCATTATTCAGATAGATTTCCCTGTGACAGCTCCCGTAGCGTTTCAGACCGCTTTTCTCCGCAAGCCGCGCCATTTTTTCAAAAGAAGCAGGTTCATCATCATACGATCCGAGATGCAGAATTTGGATACATTTACCGTCCTGCATGGTGTCAAAACGGATCTCCTCATATAACGGATTGGGCTTTTTCTTTTTCACCGCTTCCAATGCCTCGCCTGCCATGCTTTCAGTAATAAAATCCGGCTGACGTATCATAATGGTGTATTCCAGCTGTTCTTTTACAAGTTCGCCGCCCTGCTCTTGTTTCCTCCATACCCCCTCTAAAGGATAAACGGAAAAGTCATGTACCTCTTTGGAAGCGTCGGCATTGGTTACAGAAGCTTTATAGCCCATTTTTATGGCATAGGCGAATGCGTACAGCGCGGCAACCCTGTTTGAAAAATCCTCGTCGTTCGGGTTGCCTTTTCCGCTTATCATGAGATAGCGCTGTGCAGGTACGGTAATGATAGCGGGGCTTTGCTTTGCCCCATACAAATCTTTCTCTTGTTTTTTCCATTCATATTTCATCAATATGCGCCTCCTGTTTTTTAACAAATGATACAACATATAACTTGCAACCTGATGTCAGGTTACATATTTTTTCTGCATGGAGGCTAATTTTTCTTTTATTTGTTCACGGACATTTGCAGGCGCAAGGACTTCCACATGATCAGCAAAAGAAAATAAATAACTATACAAAACGTCATTGTCGGGTAAATTCGTCTGAACATATAAATTTCCCAGCGCGTCCTCTGTGACAGTACCCGCAAATTCATCATACATACGGAAAGCCATTTCCTTATCAAATTTTAACGTTACAGCTATGGTGTTTTCGATATCCATTGACCTCCCGGCAGAGAATGTTGACGGAAGTTCACGGGAGAAAATATCAGGTTTTATTTCTATATTTCGGATCCGTGTCAATTTGAAGAATCGGAAATCATTGCGCATAAGACAGAAGCCGTACAAATACCAATCTTTACTCTTAAACACTAATTTTAAAGGCTCGACCCGCCGCTGTGTACATTCTCTGTTACCGCCATAATACTGAAAGGAAATGATGTTGCGGCCAAAAATGGCCCGCTTGATCAAATTGAACATGTCTTGATTGGAATTATTTTTAACCCAGTTAGAAAAATCCACTTCGATCCAGTCCGCGGTTTTCGATTGGAACAGGCTTCCCAATTTTATCAGCAATTCGTCAGCATTCTTTTGGCCGGTTGCGATAATTCCTTGTAAGGCCATTAAAATCTGTTCTTTTTCCTGATTCGATAACAGGGATTTATCCAAAACGAAATGATCAAGCAGCGTGATACCGCCGCCCTTACCCTGTATCGCATAAATCGGAATCCCCATACTGCTTATGATATCTATATCCCGATATATCGTTCTGACAGATACTTCAAACTTTTCGGCAAGTTCCGGGGCAGTTGATTTCCCCTTATCCAACAGGAAGTATAGAATCCGAAATAGTCTGCTCTCTTGCATATACATCACCTCTGCCTGCCATTGTACCGTATCAAACATGACAGGTATATGGCAAGTATAAAAAAATGTACTCTTACAAATTGGGATTGACCGAGCTGAAAGCGAGGGATGCTTCTTGAACGATAGTTCAAGAAGATGGGCTATACGATAACTTTAAATTTTTCTACCCGATAAGCTGGAAGTTGTGCAATATCACTCTATTCATTTTCTACCATTCTGTAGCCATAAACTGTTGAAGTTTTTCTTGTATATTGTCAGTCCCTTTTATACCTATCATCGGAATAGAAATTTTTTCTTGTAAAAGCTGGTAAGAAATTCTTTCTACAAATAGTCCCATTGTGTTATTAAACTATTCTACGGTTTTCTTTAATTGCTTATTGACTCCTATATGTCATAATTTTAGCCACTTCTTTAATTTTTCTATATTTGTGACTAATTTACTATCATCAGAAACTTCGATTTTAATAATTCCAGAGCTGACTTCTAACGCTGATAATTTTTCCTTCAATTTATTTATATCGGTAACTATTTTGCTATCATCAGGAATGTTAATTTCAATTATTCCTCTTCCAGCTTTCTTTGTTTCTTCTTTTTTCATAAATTTTCTCCAATCTTATTTTGATCAACAGTTATTTTTACAAAACATTCATGCCATGTGCATGTATCTTGTCAAAAAACAAAATTGCCTAATGACAATTTTATCTTTTGATTTCAAATTTTTCTAAGTTGCCTAAAAATTCATCATCAATTACAGGAAGTCCTATTGTATCTAATATTTCTTTTATCATGATTATCTTTTCCCTTGCTTCTTCCTCTGTTATAGGGAATATTGTGGGAATGTTCCAAAAATTAACCAAAAAGATAAATATTTCAGCAGTCATTTTTGCATTTTGAACTTTTATAGAGCCGTCTTTTATCCCTTCCTCAATTATATCCCTACAAATGGGAGCTAGTGTGTCTCGGTTTGTGTCAATTATCAATTTTTTTAGAAATGCAGGACTACTCAATAACTGCATAACAGATATACTTAATTGTTGACTTTCACTATCTACTGTACTGGCTCTTTGTAAAACATACTTTAATTTTTCCAAGCCCGTAAGATTATCCTGCTTTTTTGCCTCGTCAAAAGGATTGTTGTCACTAAACAATTTGTCGCTTAATGTATCAAATACTTCTTCTTTAGACTTGAAATGATGATAAAATGCTCCTCGTGTCATTCCTCCCATGTTGTGTATAATATCTAATACCGTAGTTTCCTCGTATCCTTTTTCTAAAAAAAGTTTTAATGAAACATCTAATATCTTTTGAACAGTTTCTTCTGGATATTTATTACGTGGCAAAGTTTCACCTCCTAGCATACATGCACTCTACATGTATACACTATCATGTAGAGTGCATGTATGTCAAGAACTTTATTTTATCTTAAAAGCATAGCCCGATAACTTCCAAGTGTTTGTTGTCTGCGAAAGTAAAGTATGATCGGATTGTTTGACGTGAAGTAAGACTTAATGTTCCGGTATCTTGAACCTCTATAATTAACTGCTCATACATTTCTATTCTGTGATTCATTGTATGACTCCCGTGCTGTTTTGCGGCCATATATCATATATAAATGAGCAAAATATGGAATAAAATTTGACGTTGCAGCAGTTTATACCTTATAATGGAAGATATTATGAAACTTTGATTTTAGCCCGAAAATGAGCCGGGCGGAAATGCCGGCCTGTTTTCGGCTCTTGTCATACGGAAAACAGGCCGGATCAGCTTATTGATAGGCTGCATAAGAAAACAGAGGATAAAATGATTGCGGAAGCCAATATCAGAGAATTTTATGCGAAGTATAGAAAAAATCTGGATATCGAACAGCGGGTGCGGGAAGCGCTTTTCCATGCCGGAGACCAGGAAGACTGGGTGGATCAGTTCCGGAAGCGGGCGGGAAAAATACGCCGTCTCTATATTGAGAATGAGGCACTGCTGAATCTGTATGTCCGCCCGTTTCTGGGCGAAGAGGGCCGCTGCAGCGATGCGCTGGCCGCTGTTTTCCTGGATGAGATTATGATCTGTGAAAAGGGCGGATATCAGGATGATCTGGCCTGTGTGGAAGTGACGCATATGCTGGAGCGCCATTTCCGGCAAAACGGAGATGAGGCTTCTCTGATTCAGACACTGAGCCTTCTGGGCACATTTTATAACCGACTGGAATCCTGGGAGGCCGGACAGAAGAGCGCGAACTATTTTAAACAGATCCGGGAGTTCGGACCGCGTTATACAAAGTTTAAGGACTGGGAGACGAGAAAAAAAATTCTGTATTCCTTTTACAATTATGCGGCGGTACTGGGAAACTGGCGCAGAGTCAAAGACAGCGAACTGCTGGAGGCACTGGACGAAGCGCTTGCCTTTTACAGGGATGAGAGGGTGCGCAGTCTGGATCAGACACGATGTGATCTGGATGAATTGGTGGAAGAGGTCTGTTATGATGTGCTGGGCAATCGTGTTTGCAGTATGGAGAAAGAAGATGCAGACCCGGTTTTTCTGGCCAGGGCAGGGGAAGTACTGCACCGCCTGTATGCAGAGAAACTTTCGGAAAATCCCAACCCTTATGAAATGAAAGATGAGATTTTCTGCAATGCGTTAAGGTGCAGATATCTGTCCGGGGAACTTTTAAAAGAGCAATATATCCTGGAATATAAAGCATACTGCGACTATGTATTTGCGCATGATGATCTGGACAGGGACGGAACGTTTTATGACAGCCGCCTGTTTCAGGTGGGACTGTATCATCTGGCGAATCTGGTGATGCTTCTTGCGGACCGGAGCCTGAAGCTTCCGGACAGAGAGGCGCTTTGGGAGAGCTGTTCCGAAAGGTTTCTCTCCTTTATCCGTTTATTGCCCCGCACCCGGAATTTGTCCTATGTGGACGGCGCGATCAAGGATAATCTGCAGGAACTGATGCCTTATCTGCCGGGCGATGCACAGGATTTTCAATATGTGATTGAAGTGACGGTAGCCAGAAATCCGACAACGCTTTTGCACTGTATGCTGGTACGGCAGATCGTGCTGCGCATTCTGGAGACGGTGCTGGATCATAAGCCGGAGCTTCTGATCGGCGCATTCGGCGCGGCCTCCGCCGTGGAGGTGCTCAGGCGGCGGGGCGAAATGGAAAGTTATGCCCAGGATGCGGCGATGATTTTTGATATCGGAAAGCTTCATATTGAAAACGTTATCGGCAAGCAGACGCGCCGGCTGACGCTGCGGGAGTGGGAGATTATCCGCAGTCATCCGGAAACGGGATATGAAATTGTAAAAAATGCGCCCTGGCTGAAAAAGTACGGAGATGTGATCCTGGGACATCACAAGTCATATGACGGAAAATTTGGTTATCCTTCCGAATTTGACAATACCACTTCTCCGGTTCGCTTTTTTATTGATCTGATCCGGCTGGGAGATGCGCTGGAAGCGGCCACGGACCGGCTGGACCGGAATTACCGGATTGGGAAGTCGTTTCAGGAACTGCTGCTGGAATTGGAGGAAGGCAGCGGCAGTTCCTATCATCCGGAGCTGGTGAATCTCATTATAAATGAAAAAGAATTGAGAGAAGATCTGGAATATCTGCTGGAAACCGGACGGCAGCGCACCTGCTATGAGCTGTATCAGGAGTATTTAAAGGAGCAGGCGGAAAACGGTCAAAAAACAGAGGAAGTCTCTTTGGCAGGACCGGACGAGATGGACAACCTGTCTCTTTTAAATGTGCTGCAGGAGACAAGTCAGGAGCATCAGAGTGTGCTGCATTCTTTAGAGCGGGCTTTGGCGGTGATCCTGCAGGTGGATCTGCACCGGGGCAGCTGCAGAGTGGTTTATCGGAATCCCGGGGCAGCGCCGTTGTTTGCAGCTGTGAAGGACGGCAGATATCAGGAATTTATGAATTCCTTTTTAAAAGAGAGGATGGAACCCGGGGAATGGGCAAATTTCCGTCTGGTGGGAAAGATTGACGGCATGGCCGGTCTGCTGGTGCAAAACAACGGTTTTTATGAGAGAGAATGTTTCCTGAAAGAGGCAGAGGGCGGCAGATGGGTGCGTCTGCAGTTCATTCAGGCGCAGGAGCAGGGCGCGGTGCCGGAACTTGTGACGGTGGCAATCCAGGATGTGCACGAGAGCCGGATGCGCAGCGAGAAGCTGAAGGCGGCGCTGGAGGATGCGTATCAGAGCGCCAAAAAAGCCAATGAGGCAAAGAGCGTCTTTTTATCCAGCATGTCCCATGACATCCGAACGCCCATGAACGCAATCATCGGTATGACACAGATTGCCAGGATGCATCTGGGAGACAGAGACCGTCTGGAGGAGTGTCTGGATAAAATAGAATCCGCATCCGGTTATCTGCTGGGACTCATCAATGAAGTGCTGGATATGTCCCGGCTGGAAAGCGGGCGTATGGATCTGCTCGAGGAGCCGCTGAATCTGACAGAGGCCTTCCGGTCCTTTGTGGAAGTCTGCAGGCCCATGGCTCAGAAGAAAGGCCAGACGCTCACCTTGTCTTTGGAAGGAGTGAAGAATTACAATGTTCTGGCAGACCGGATGCGGCTGCAACAGATTTTCGTCAATCTGGTATCCAATGCGGTGAAATATACGTCCGAAGGAGGGCGCATTCAGGTTATCGTGCAGGAACAGCCGGAGAAAATGGCCGGTTACGGTTTTTTCCGCGTTCAGGTCAAAGATAACGGCATCGGCATGAGCGAGGAATTCCAGAAGCATCTGTTTGAGCCTTTTTGCAGGGAGGATAACAGTTTGACAGGGAAAGAAACGGGGACGGGGCTTGGGCTTTGTATCGCCAGAATGGCAGCAGGTATGATGCAGGGCGACATTACCGTGGACAGCGTCCGGGGAAAAGGCACGGTGTTCACGGTTGTGCTGCAGTTAAAGAAAGACAGCCGGCAGGCAGCGCCCACGGACAACGGAGAAGAAAAAAAGGAAGCGTCCGGCCCGGTGACATATGCCGGAAAGCGGGTGCTGCTGGCAGAGGATAATGACTTAAACCGGGAGATTGCCGGAGAAATTCTGGGCAGTCTGTCCATACGGGTGGAAGAAGCACAGGATGGGAAACAGGCCTTCAAACGGTTTTGCGAGGCGCCGGAAGGCTGGTATGATCTGATCTTTATGGATATTCAGATGCCGGTCATGAACGGGTATGAGACGGCAAAAGCCATCCGCGCGCTGGACCGTGATGATGCCGGAAAGATTCCCATTGTAGCGATGACGGCAAACGTGTTTGCGGAGGATGTGGCTGCGGCCATGGCCGCCGGTATGAACGATCACCTTGCCAAACCGGTGGTGATCGATAAACTGAAAGAAATTCTGGCAAGGTGGCTGCAGGGCGCCGGGGAATAAAAGCACAGGGGAGAAGGATCTCCCCTGTCTTTTACACGGCGCGGCCTGTTTTGCGGCATTTTCAGGGTGTATCCTGCACAATGGCATCCAGCAGTACCTGTGCGGCAAACGCCGAACCTTCCGGGGAAGCATGCTGCCCGTCCGGCCCGAACAGCGGGAGAGACGGATCTTTTTGCAGCTTTTCCCACCACAGCTTTCCTACAGGGGCCAGGATCATATTATACTGCCGGGCGGCTTTTTCATAAGCGGCGGTCATGACAGGCTGGTCCTGTCCTTTGTCCTGCTGCTCCCAGGTCATGTAGGCCACCGGCCTGCTTCCCGCTTTCCCAATCCAGCCGCAGAGCGTCTGCATGGCTTCCGTCATCTGTTCGACGGGGCCGAAAGGATGGGCGTGTTCCTGAAGCACCACATAGTCGTAATGGCCGTAAAGAATGTTGAATTTCACATCCGGTTCCTGTACGTGCTGGGAAAGAAACCAGCCGCCGTGGGCGATCATGGTGACTTCACAGGGAATCCCCCTCTCTTTGGCGAGGGAAGAAAACAGAGCGGGCATATCGTTATAATAAGTGTGGCTGTTGCCGATGAATAAAACGCGCATGAAAATTACCTCCGGGTTTAAGATGATGTTGAGAGCTGCTTCCATTTTAGCGGAACGGGACGGAAAAGGAAAGGGAAACAGAAAATAAATATATCAGGTGCACATATGACAGTACAGGAAGTATTTTCATTTTTGGAAATTGAAATCACAACAGATAAAACGATCATTCGGGAAGCCTATCTGGACAAGCTGTCACGGGATACCGTTATCTTTGGCGAGACTGCGGAAACATTTATAAAGAAGCTTTATGAGGCGGCTGTTTTTTATGCGGATCACCATATGCAAACAGGAGAATCCGGTGAAATCAGCCTGAAAGATTACGCACTCACGCCGGAGGACTTTGAAATTTGGGATGCCAGGCAGGAACGGTGTTTCGAGCACGGCAGGTGGAGAGATGTGGGATATGTGTTCCGCCAGATCCAGCCCCTTTTTCCAAAGGAACCGGCCATCTATGAACGCACAGCCCGGGTGTTTCTTTTGGACGGCATAGAGGATGAATCCGTATCGGATCTTGTTTGGAAGGCGGAAGAAAACGGGATCGGGAGTGACAGGATCACAATCTTACAACTTCGACGTATGCGGCTGCAGCCGGAATCGGGCGCGGAGGAACCGTCTGGAGAAACGGTGCAACAGGAAACGGAACAACAGGAAGCAGAACCTGCCTTTCCGGAAACATTGGAAGAGGCGTTGTGCCTGGCACAAGTGCTGCTTTTGGAATGGCAGGAAGAGGAAAAGGATGGAGAAATCCTTTCCGGACTGATGGCGGAAACGGCGTTGATTTGTATGCAGCTTGAAAGATTCGGGGAAGCCCTGGAATATATTCTGGAAGCTCTGGAACGTATGATGCTGCCGGCTTATGCTTCCGATTATGCGCTGATAGAGGTGGAAGAACAGAGGAAAAAGAAGTGTTTGTCCGGGTTTTACAACGTTAAAAATATGACAGGGGTTTATGATCTTTCTGCCAGTTATTGCATGAGCCTGGGGAGATTTTACAGTGCAGTCAATCGTCCGAAAGAAGCGCTGCAATATTATGAAAAGGTGTTTGAGAAATACCCCCAAAACGGCACCCTGGGCGGCACCATCGGCGCCCTCTATTTTCAACGCATGCAGAAAACAGATAGCGCTTGGGTGCGGGAGGAAGCACTGTCCTATTTGACTCGTCAGATTGAAAAAAGTTTTGTGAAAGCCCCTTTTTATCTGGTCAGAAGCAAACTTTATCTTTGGCAGAAGGCCTATAAGCAAGCGCAGGCAGATGTGGATGCGGTTATCACAAATAAAAAGGAAACCAAACTGCTTCCGGAAGCGCTGCTGCTGAAAGCAAAAATCCTTTTGGCAGAGCATCCGGACGAAAGGCAGAAAGCCGGATATTATATGGAAAAAGCGTATGCCCAAAGCGTCCGGGTCATGGACGGGTTATCTGCAGACCGATGGCAGGACAGAATCCGCACAAAGCTTGCGAGGGAATGCGCCGGAAATGTTTTTGGTTACTGGAGGATCCTGCTGGAAGGAATTACAGAAGTTTTTCATGATATCCTGCTTTACAGCCAAATCGTAGAATTTGGAGAAACATGCTGTCAGAGGGAGGGAGATATCCAACAAGAACATCTCTGGCAGGAGCGCAGACGTCAGTTCCTGGCTGTATCGGGTGAAATCTGCAGGGAAATGGATCGGAAAATGGGATCGGAACTGGAGGAGACAGCGCTTTGCAGCAAACAGCTGCTTGCCAAAGCGCCGTATTATGCGTTACACTGTATGAAACCGGAAGAACAGACTGTGTTAATGAGACTGATGCGGTAAAAAACAGGAGGGATTGTTTTATGAATAGATATATTAGGAACGCATAGTATTGGCTATTACAATATTATGACGTATTTGTTATAGCCAATGCTCATCCTTGAGAGAAAACCAATTAAGGAGGCAGACATGGGCTATGTGAGGGCAGAGGAAATTCTGCCGGTTGAAATGATAGAACTGATACAGCAATATGCGGACGGCATCAGCATTTATGTTCCCAGAAAAGAGGAAAACCGGGCCGGCTGGGGGCAGAAGAATTGTGCCAGAACGAAGATTTATGTGAGAGATCAAAACATATACCGGGAATACCTGGAGGGATTTAAGGTAAAGGAGCTTTCGGAAAAATATTTTTTGTCCGATAAAAGCATCTGGAGAATCCTGCGGAAAATGAAAAATGCCGGTTGACGGAAATGAGCCTGTACAGATCAGTAAAATCCTGATGTACGGCTCATTTTTTATTATAAAAAAAGATGAGGTTGGCTGAGCGCTTACAACTGCTTTAAGATAGAACATATAAGTTCTCGGAATTAGATAAATCTAATTCCAATGCAGATTGAAAATTGAATAT
>CABSCP010000012.1 GCA_902476265.1 uncultured Lachnospiraceae bacterium | reverse complement strand
TAATAAAGGGATGGGAAGCCTTGAAAAATGAGGGCTGAGAATTCCGAGAACTTATATAATAAAAAAGGAGGACAGCCGGAATCAGGCCCCTGGAAACCGGGCGGCAGATTGTTCCGGCTTTTGTATGCCTATGAAACATAACTATTTTATCAAATTGATTCCGGCTAAATTTTATTATGGCATTTTTTGAGCAGGCTATCACCGTACTTCAGACCCTTGTTATCGCCCTGGGCGCTGGCCTTGGCATCTGGGGTGTCATCAACTTGCTGGAAGGTTATGGCAACGACAATCCCGGAGCCAAGAGCCAGGGTATGAAGCAGCTTATGGCAGGCGCAGGCGTGGCCGTTGTCGGCCTGGTTCTCGTACCGCTGCTTTCCGGACTGTTCACGGTCTAAGCGTTTCCAGAAAGAAATCCTTGCCGTCCCCGCAGCTATGCGGGGCGGCTGAAAGGAGGTTGACACCGTATGGATTTCTTACTTGATGCAATCACCACATGGCTGAAAGAGATGCTGGTGGGCGGTATCATGAGCAATTTGTTCGGGATGTTTGACAACGTAAACCGACAGGTCGCGGATATTTCCTCGCAGGTGGGACAAACACCCCAAGGCTGGAATGGCAGCATTTTTAACATGATTCAAAATCTGTCCAATTCCATTATCGTGCCGATTGCCGGTGCGATTCTGGCGTTTGTAATGACAATAGAGCTGATTCAGATGATTGCTGACAAAAATAATCTGCATGATGTGGACACCTGGATGATCTTCAAATGGGTGTTCAAAAGCGCCGCCGCCATTCTGATCGTCACCAACACTTGGAACATTGTGATGGGCGTGTTTGATATGGCGCAAAGTGTAGTGGCGCAGGCATCCGGTGTCATCGGTGCGGACGCATCCATCGACATCTCCGCTGTCATGGGTGATATGGAGGCCAGGTTGATGGAAATGGATCTGGGGCCGCTGTTTGGGCTGTGGTTCCAGTCGCTCTTTATCGGCATTACCATGTGGGCGTTGTATATCTGTATTTTCATCGTCATTTATGGCCGTATGCTGGAAATATATATCGTGACCTCAGTAGCTCCTATCCCGATGGCAACCATGATGGGCAAGGAATGGGGCGGTATGGGGCAGAATTATTTGCGCTCCCTGTTCGCCCTGGGCTTTCAAGCATTTCTCATCATCGTCTGCGTGGCGATCTACGCGGTACTGGTGCAGAACATCGCCACCGAGTCCGACATCATTATGGCTATTTGGAGCTGCGTAGGCTATACGGTTCTTTTGTGTTTTACGCTCTTTAAGACCGGCAGCCTTGCAAAAGCTGTGTTCAATGCACATTAACCCGGAAGGAGGCAATCTCATTGGCTTATGTACCTGTACCCAAAGACCTGACGAAAGTCAAAACCAAGGTCATGTTCAATTTAACTAAGAGGCAGCTGGTCTGCTTCGGCAGCGGGGCGCTTATCGGCGTGCCGCTTTTCTTTTTGCTCCGGGGATCTGCGGGAAACAGCGTGGCAGCCATGTGTATGATGCTTGTTATGCTGCCTTTCTTCATGCTGGCAGTGTATGAAAAACACGGTCAGCCTCTGGAAAAGATCGTCGGTAACATCATTAAAGTGGCTGTCATTCGGCCCAAGCAGCGCCCGTATAAAACCAACAATTTCTATGCCGTGTTGGGACGGCAGGAAAAACTCGACAAGGAGGTGTATGACATTGTTCACAGCAAAGAAAAACCGGCAGACAGATAAGGATGGCAAACAAATGCCGCCGGTTCACAGAAAGAAAAAGTTGTCCCATGCCGATAAGAAGAAGATCGAGGCTGCCATCGCCAGCGCCAACCGCACGGATAAGAAAGAAAAATCGGCTCAGGATAGCATCCCCTATGAGCGGATGTGGCCGGATGGCATTTGCCGGGTGTCGGACTGCCACTACACCAAAACTATCCAGTTCCAGGACATCAACTACCAGCTTTCGCAGAACGAGGATAAAACCGCCATTTTTGATGGTTGGTGCGATTTCCTCAATTACTTTGACAGTTCCATTTGCTTTCAGCTATCCTTTCTCAATCTGGCAGCCTCTAAGGAAACCTTTGCCAGTGCCATCTCCATCCATCCCCAGGGGGATGACTTTGATAGTATTCGGGCCGAGTACACGCAGATGCTGCAAAACCAGCTGGCAAGAGGCAATAACGGTCTCATTAAGACCAAGTACTTGACTATCGGCATCGACGCCGACAGTATCAAAGCTGCAAAACCACGGTTGGAGCGTATTGAGACTGACATCCTTAACAATTTCAAACGACTGGGTGTTGCCGCCGAGATATTGGACGGCAAGGCGCGGTTGGCTCAGCTTCATGACATTTTCCACATGGATGAACAAATCCCATTCCGTTTTGAGTGGGATTGGCTGGCTCCCTCCGGGCTGTCCACCAAGGACTTTATCGCTCCAAGTTCCTTTGAGTTTCGCACCGGTAAGCAGTTTCGTATGGGTAAGAAATACGGGGCTGTTTCTTTTTTACAGATTCTCGCGCCTGAACTGAATGACCGAATGCTGGCGGACTTTTTGGATATGGAGTCCAGTCTGATCGTGAACCTGCACATCCAGTCGGTGGATCAGGTCAAGGCTATCAAAACCGTCAAACGGAAAATTACAGACCTGGACCGAAGCAAGATAGAGGAACAAAAAAAAGCTGTCCGCGCCGGATATGATATGGACATAATTCCTTCCGATCTTGCCACCTACGGGGCCGAAGCCAAAAAACTCTTACAGGACTTGCAGAGCCGCAATGAGCGAATGTTCCTTATGACCTTCCTGGTGCTGAACACAGCGGACAATCCACGGCAGCTAAGCAACAATGTGTTCCAGGCCAGCTCCATCGCCCAAAAGTATAACTGTCAGCTGACCCGGCTGGACTTCCAGCAGGAAGAGGGACTGATGTCTTCTCTGCCTCTGGGTCTGAACCAGATCGAGATTCAGCGGGGATTAACCACTTCCAGCACCGCCATCTTCGTGCCGTTTACCACCCAGGAGCTTTTCCAGAACGGCAAGGAGGCGTTGTATTACGGCATCAACGCGCTTTCCAACAATCTCATCATGGTGGACCGCAAGTTGCTTAAAAATCCCAATGGTCTGATTCTCGGCACCCCCGGTTCCGGCAAGAGCTTTTCTGCAAAGCGCGAGATTGCCAACTGTTTTTTACTCACCGCCGATGACATCATCATTTGCGACCCGGAGGCCGAGTATGCCCCTCTGGTGGAGTGTCTACAGGGGCAGGTTATCAAGATTTCTCCCACTTCCGGGGACTACATCAATCCGATGGATTTGAATCTGGACTACTCGGACGATGAAATCCCATTGTCTCTCAAGTCTGACTTCATTCTCAGCCTGTGTGAGCTGATCGTGGGCGGCAAGGAGGGCCTGCAGCCGGTACAGAAAACGATTATCGACCGCTGTGTACGGCTGGTCTATCAGAGTTATCTCAATGACCCATGCCCGGAGAATATGCCGGTACTGGAGGATCTCTACAATTTACTTCGGACTCAGGAGGAAAAAGAGGCACAGTACATCGCCACGGCGCTGGAAATCTATGTAACCGGCTCCCTCAATGTATTCAACCACAAGACCAATGTAAATATCCAGAACCGTATCGTCTGCTATGACATCAAGGAACTTGGGAAACAGCTCAAAAAAATCGGGATGCTCATTGTCCAGGATCAGGTATGGAACCGTGTTACTATCAACCGCGTCGCTCATAAATCCACCCGCTACTATATTGATGAGATGCACTTGCTGTTGAAAGATGAGCAGACTGCTGCTTACACGGTGGAAATTTGGAAACGGTTTCGGAAGTGGGGTGGCATCCCAACAGGCATCACGCAGAACGTCAAGGACCTGCTTTCCAGCCGCGAGGTGGAGAACATCTTTGAGAACTCCGACTTCGTGTATATGCTCAATCAGGCTGGCGGAGACCGGCAGATTCTCGCCAAGCAGCTGGGCATTTCCCCACACCAGTTGTCCTATGTGACCCACTCCGGTGAGGGGGAGGGGTTGTTGTTCTATGGCTCAACGATTTTACCCTTTGTGGACCACTTCCCCAAAGACACCGAGCTATACCGCATTATGACCACCAAACCGCAAGAATTGAAAAAGGGGGAGTAAAGGGGAAAAGTCATGGAGGCGGTGCTTATGCAGCACACATTTCCAGACAATTACAAAAATCAAATATTCAACAAGGACTGTCTGCAACTTATGGCAGAAATCCCGGATGAAGCAGTCTCGCTCATTTTGACGGACCCGCCTTATGGTATCCGTTATCAGAATCAGTTTGCTGCTTTGCCCCATCCCATTCTGGAAGGGGACACAGGAATTGATTATGAGAGATTTGCCAAAGAAAGTTACCGGATTTTAGCTATGAACAGACACGCTTATTTCTTTACCCGTTATGATTGTTACCCGTACCATTTTCAATGTCTGAAAGCGGCTGGATTTTCCATTAAAAACTGTTTGGTAATCGAAAAAGGAACTTTAGGCGGCATTGGTGATCTGAAAGGAAGTTTCGCAAACAGCGCCGAATGGATAATTTTCTGTCAGAAAGGTCGGCGGCCTTTTAATGCAACCACTCTGCTGGAAAATCGGAAAAAGGAAGGTATTTTCTTTCAAAAGGGACGGACCCCAAGCAAGAAATACAAAACACGATTTCCTGACTGCTGGTTTGGGCCGGAATATCCCAAAGCCACCTACAACGCTACATGGCAGAAGAAAAATCAGATTTTTCATCCCACGATTAAAAATGTGGAATTTTTATGCTGGCTGATTCAGATTTCCAGTGATCCGGGAGATATGGTGTTTGATGGCTTTTCCGGGACTGCAAGTACAGCGTTAGCCGCGGTAAAGTGTGGACGCTGTTTTCTCGGCGCGGAAATTTCGTCAGAGTATTGGCAGGTCGGGCAACGACGATTAAACCAACAAAAGGAGGATGAGTAACCATGAACCAGAACACTTGCGAACTGGATACAATGATGTTTTTCGATGCGGCGCTGGAGGGACAGCGCGTTCAGCTGCTCACCGAGATGGCAGATGCCGTAAGCGAGTGCCGTGTGGCAGCGGATCAGGCTGCGGAGCTGAACGAGAACGGAGAAGCGGGTCTGCTCCGCCTGACAGAAATCTGGTGTGCCATGCGTGGCATGACCGGCGTCATCATCTTTGAGGGCAGCCAGACCCACCTGCTTGCCAATGTGGTGGCACAGATCTACGCCCACCTGATGCAGCACCCCTTCCATGACCCCGTGGGACTGGCCCTCTATGTGGAACTGCACTATATGACCGCTTCCGTAATGATGGGAGAATGGTTTGAATAAGGAACCGCGCCTGCGTTTTAAGGAGGAAGAAAGGGCTGATCCGGCGCTGGAAAAGCACATCCGTAAGGTGGACAAGGCCGCCGCCAAAGCGGACAGGGCGCAGGCCAAAATCCCCAAAAGGAAGGTTCGGCAAACGGCCATTGACCCGGACACTGGAAAGGTTACGACGAAGCTGGTGTTGGAGGACAAGAAAAGGCCGCCTTCCAAACTGTCTCATACCCTGCGGGATGCTCCGGCTAATACGGTCACGGGGAAAATCCACAAGGAAATCCGGGAGACCGAGCAGGAAAATGTGGGTGTAGAAAGCGCCCATAAGTCCGAGGAGGTTGTAGAGACCGGCGTTCATCTGGTGCGGGAAGGCTATCGCAGCCATCAGCTGAAACCTTATCGTAAAGCAACCCTGGCTGAGCATCGGCTGGAAAAAGCCAATATAAGCGTTTTGTATCAGAAGTCCTTACAGGAAAATCCCCAGCTTGCCAGTAATCCCATTTCCCGTTGGCAGCAAAAACAAACCATTAAAAAGCAGTATGCTGCTGCCAAACGTACCGGTCAGACTGTTGGGAATACCGCCAGAGCCGCCCAAAAAACTGGAAAGGCAGCTAAGATAGTGAAGGAAAGGGCGCAGCAGGCAGGCGCGTTTGTTATGCGCCATAAAAAGGGATTTCTGCTTGTGGGCGTGATCTTTCTGCTGGTCTGTCTTCTGCTGAATACTATGTCCTCCTGCTCCATGATGGCGCAGAGCATAGGTTCCGTGGTGTCCGGCACCACCTATCCTTCTGATGACCCGGAGCTACTGGCGGTGGAGGCCGACTATGCCGCCAAAGAAGCGGAATTGCAGGCCGAGATCGACAACATTGAGAGCAGCCACCCCGGTTATGACGAATACCGTTATGACCTGGATATGATCGGTCACGACCCTCATGAACTGGCGGCCTACCTGTCCGCTGTTTTGCAGGGCTACACCTGGCAGAGCGCCCAAGCGGAACTGGAGCGCGTTTTTTCTTCCCAATATACATTGACACTGACCGAAGAAGTGGAGATACGATACCGTACCGAAACCTCCACGGACCCGGAGACAGGTGAAACCACCACCGAGGAAGTTCCATATGAGTATTACATTCTGAATGTGAAACTTGTCAGCAAACCCATATCTTCTGTGGCTGCCGAACTGCTGACCTCAGAACAGCTGGAAATGTATCAAGTGTACCGACAGACCCTTGGAAACAAGCCTCTGCTTTTCGGCGGCGGTTCCCCAGATATGAGCAATTCCGAGGATATAAGAGGTGTGGAATTTGTAAATGGTACACGCCCTGGCAATCCGGCGTTGGTGGAACTGGCACAGCGCCAGGTTGGCAATGTGGGCGGCTATCCTTATTGGAGCTGGTATGGCTTTGATAGCCGGGTGGAATGGTGCGCCTGCTTTGTGTCCTGGTGCTATGGTCAGGCAGGTTTATCCGAGCCGCGTTTTGCGGGCTGTCAGTCCCAAGGCGTTCCCTGGTTCCAGTCTCACGGACAATGGGGCGCAAGGGATTATGCGAACATTGCTCCCGGAGACGCCATTTTCTTTGATTGGGACCTGGATGGCAGCGCGGATCATGTGGGAATTGTGATCGGTACAGATGGCAGCAGGGTCTACACGGTGGAAGGCAATTCCGGCGATGCTTGTAAAATCAAGAGCTACGCCCTTTCCTATGAGTGCATCAAGGGCTATGGCCTGATGAACTGGTAACTGAACTTTTTTAAGGAGGAGTAAATGATTATGGCTAAGAACAAAACCCTACGCATCGACCAGGAGATTGTGAAGGTCCGCGAGAAGATCGCAGAGTACCAGGATAAACTGAAAACCCTGGAGGCACAGAAAACTGAAGCGGAGAATCTGGAAATTGTCCAGATGGTGCGTGCCATGCGAATGACCCCGGAGCAGCTGAGCGCCATGCTTTCCGGCGGTATGATCCACGGCATGGCCGCTTCTGCCCACGACGAACAGGAGGACACCAACCATGAAGAATAAAAAAATTTTCAAAACTCTTTCCGCTCTCTGCACCGCTCTGGTGCTGATGGCGGGATTTTCTGTTACCGCCTTTGCCCAGGGAACGACTCAGCCCCCGGCAGAGGATGCCACCAATGATAGCAATGTGGCGGTGGAAGAAACAGTGGACACGCCACCCCTCACACCAGAGGGCAACGCGGCTTTGGTGGACGATTTTGGCGGCAATAAGCAACTTATCACCGTAACAACCAAGGCGGGTAACTACTTTTATATCCTCATTGACCGGGCTAACGAGGATAAGGAAACCGCAGTTCATTTCTTAAACCAGGTGGACGAGGCCGATTTAATGGCGTTGATGGAGGACGGTCAGACTACTGAGAAACAGCCTGCCACCTGCATCTGTACGGAGAAGTGCGTGGCCGGTGTGGTCAATACGGCCTGCCCTATTTGTGCGACCAATTTGAAAGTGTGTACGGGTAAAGAATCAGAGGCCCCGGAGGAAACGCCAGTCCCGGAAAAACCGGAGCAGGAACCTGCTGGTCTGAACCCGGCTGCTTTGGTTTTGGTGATTGCCCTACTGGGCGGCGGTGGGGCCTTTGCATACATCAAGTTCATCAAGAATAAGCCCCAAACGAAAGGAAATGACAATCTGGATGACTACGATTACGGCGAAGAAGAAACAAACCCGGAGGATGAAGATCTCTGGGAGACAGAAGAACCTGACGAACCGGATGCTGGCGGGGGTAGCGATGGGGAAAACGAGGAAGAGCCGATTTGACCCGTTTTACCGACAGTCCCTTTGAATCTATGATGACACGCAGGCCGGAGGACGGGAAGGACACTTCCTGTCCTCCTTCTCTATCTCCCGGCCACCCCTGTTATGGCTGCGGAAACTATCGTTATACACAGCCGTGTGTCGGTTTCTGCCATCGGCAGCTGACCGCATGGCTGAGAGAAAGGAGGAACAACCATGACGCAACATAAACTTGTGATTGCTGAAAAACCGTCCGTTGCACAAAGTTTGGCCGCCGTGATCGGGGCTGCCGACCGCAAGGACGGGTATCTGGAGGGAAACGACTGGCGGGTCAGCTGGTGTGTTGGACACTTGGCTGGGCTGGCTGACGCGGACAGTTACGATCCCCAATATGCCAAGTGGCGTTACGACGATTTGCCTATCCTGCCGGTAAACTGGCAGATGGTGGTGGGCAAGGACAAGAAAAAACAGTTCGATGTTCTGAAAAAGTTGATGAATGCCCCGGATGTAAGTGAGGTAATAAATGCCTGTGATGCAGGGCGGGAGGGCGAGCTGATCTTCCGAAGCGTCTACGAGCTGACAGGCTGTCAAAAGCCCATGAAACGGCTCTGGATTTCCTCAATGGAGGATGCCGCTATCCGGGATGGCTTTGCAAACTTGCAACCTGGTGCGGACTACGATGGCCTGCGGGATGCGGCCCTCTGCCGCGCCAAGGCAGACTGGCTGGTGGGCATCAACGCCACCCGTCTTTTTTCTGTGCTGTACCACCGAACCCTCAACATTGGGCGCGTCATGTCCCCGACGCTGGCTCTCATCGTCCAGCGGGAGGCAGAGATCGACAGCTTCAAGCCGGTGCCGTTTTATACGGTGGCGCTGGAGCTGCCTGGTTTCACAGCTTTCGGGGAACGAATGAAGGATAAGGCTGCCGCTGAACAGCTGAAAAATGCCTGCCAGGATGCAGCTGCTACGGTCAAGCAGGTGGAGCGCAAAGACAAATCGGAAAAGCCGCCTGCCCTCTATGACCTGACTACGCTCCAGAGGGATGCCAACCGGCTGTTAGGATATACTGCCCAGCAGACCTTGGATTATCTTCAAAACCTGTATGAGAAGAAGCTCTGTACCTATCCCCGCACGGACAGCCGCTATCTGACTTCGGACATGGCAGAGGGTCTGCCGGTGCTGGTGAATCTGGTTGCCAATGCCATGACCTTCCGAGAAGGAATTGCGATTTCCTGCGATGCCGGTGCGGTTATCAACGACAAGAAAGTGACCGACCATCATGCGGTGATCCCTACCCGTAATATCCAAAACTCCGATCTATCCGGTCTGCCGGTGGGTGAAAGGGCGGTGTTGGAGCTGGTGGCTCTGCGCCTGCTGTGCGCCGTGGCCCAGCCCCATACCTATGCCGAAACTTCTGTTACCGTGGAGTGCGCTGGCGTTGTGTTTACTGCCAAAGGCAGGACAGTAAAACATTCCGGCTGGCTGGCGCTGGACACTGCATACCGCGCCGGATTGAAAAATGTGGAGCCAGACAAAGAGAACGACGACAAAGCCCTGCCGGAGCTGACTGAGGGACAGACCCTGCCTCTTTCTGATGCTGTTGTGAAGGAGGGCAAAACCAGCCCGCCCAAGCATTTTACTGAGGATACTCTGCTTTCCGCGATGGAGACTGCCGGGAAGGATGAAATGCCGGAGGATGCCGAGCGCAAAGGGCTGGGTACGCCAGCTACCCGTGCCGGAATTTTGGAAAAACTGGTGTCCACGGGATTTCTGGAACGAAAAAAGAGTAAAAAGATTGTGCAGCTTATGCCGTCCAGGGATGCGGTGTCCCTCATCACCGTGCTGCCAGAGCAACTGCAATCGCCGCTGTTGACCGCCGAGTGGGAGTACCGGCTGGGTGAGATTGAGCGTGGCGAGCTTACTCCGGAGGACTTCATGGACGGAATCTGCGATATGCTCAAAGAGTTGGTTGGAACCTATGAGGTCATCAAGGGAACCGAATGCCTGTTTTCTCCGCCCCGCGAGGTAGTGGGACGCTGCCCCCGGTGCGGCGGCGAGGTAGCAGAACTGCAAAAGGGCTTTTTCTGTCAGAACGAAGCCTGTAAATTTGCGATCTGGAAAAATAGCAAGTGGTGGATCGCCAAGAAAAAACAACCTACCAAGGCGCTGGTGACGGCTCTGCTCAAAGATGGCCGTGCACGGCTTACCGGCTGTTACTCCGAGAAAACCGGCAAGACCTACGATGCCACCGTAGTGCTGGAGGACGATGGACAATACGCCATTTTTAAGCTGGAATTCGACCAGCGGAAAGGCGGCAAATGATGAAGCTCTCTCTGCTGGAACAGGAAACCATCATTCTCTACAATCAGGCAGAGGCTACCGCCGAGGTCTACACTCATGATCCCAGATTGCTGGAGAAGCTGTTGCGGCTGTCGAAGAAATACCCGGACCAGATCGTGAAAAAGGACCAGCAGACCTTTCTCGTCCCAAAACGGTGCGTGTCGGTCCGGGAACCATACAGCGCTGAGCGCCGCAAAGCTGCCAGTGAGCGTGCCAAGGCCGCTGGGTATAAGCCACCAACCAAAAAAGTGGGCGCTGAATAAGCATGGACAGAAATGTCTTTGAAGCCGTAAAACAATCGGTTAGTACCAGAGATGCAGTGGAGATGTATGGGATTGAAGTCAGGCGGAACGGTATGGCCTGCTGTCCCTTTCACGATGACAAAACACCCAGCATGAAAGTGGATCACCGATTTCACTGCTTCGGTTGTGGAGCGGATGGGGATGTTATTGATTTCACTTCCAGGCTCTATAACCTTTCGCCAAAGGCCGCAGCGGAAAAACTGGCACATGATTTTGGCCTGATCTATGACAGTCAGGCACCTCCATGGAAAAACTATATCCGGCAAAAATCTGAAGCACAGAAATTCAAAGAGGAGCAGCAATACTGTTTCCGTGTTTTGGCAGATTACTTACATCTGTTGAGAAAGTGGGCCACAGACTATGCTCCGTTGGTGCCTGATGAGGAACTGCATCCACGCTTTACTGAGGCGCTGCAAAAGAAAGATTATGTGGAGTATCTGTTAGATTTATTACTCTATGGCAGTGTGGAAGGACAGAAATTGTGGATTGCAGAACATGGAGCAGATATTACCAACTTGGAAAGGAGAATGAAGAATATGGCTGAGAAACCTACCAACCGGGAACGATTACGGGAAATTACCGATGGCATAGAACAGGGGATTAAGGAACTGTTCGAGAGCGAGAAGTATATGCGCTATTTGTCCGTGATGTCACGATTCCACCGCTACTCCGTCAATAACACCATGCTCATCTATATGCAGAAGCCGGATGCCACTCTTGTGGCGGGTTTCAATAAGTGGAAAGATCAGTTTGAACGCCATGTAAAAAAGGGGGAGCATGGCATCACTATTATCGCCCCTACCCCTTTTAAAAAGAAAATTGAGGAACAGAAGCTCGACCCGGATACAAAGGCCCCCATCCTGGATAAGGAGGGCAAGATCGTCACCGAGGAAAAGGAAATAGAGATTCCCATGTTTCGCCCTGTTAAGGTGTTTGATGTGAGCCAGACCGACGGTAAGCCGTTGCCGGTGCTGGCTTCTTCGTTGTCCGGGAATGTGCAGAACTATGAGATTTTCATGGAGGCACTGCGTCGCTCTGCCCCAGTCCCCATTGCGTTTGAGCCGCTGGACGCCAACATGGACGGCTACTTTTTATCTGAGCAGCAGCGGATCGCCATTCGTATCGGTATGAGCGAGGTACAGACTGTTTCTGCCGCCGTCCATGAGACCGCTCATAGTAAACTCCATGACCCGAAGAAGTTTGAAGCAGAGCAGTCGTGGAAAGTTGTGATGGTGAGCGATGGCGGCACAAAACACGATTTCAAGCTGGACTTTGCCACCGAAGCGGAGGCGGAGCAGTTTGCCACTAATGAGGGCTGGCGTTATGTGGATGAGAATCAGTTTGAGTGGCGTCTGGAAGTGGAGGAAGATCTGACGGCGGTACAGCAGGCGGCAAAGAACCAGCGCACCGAGGAAGTTGAGGCGGAAAGCATTTCTTATGCGGTCTGCCAGTATTTTGGAATTGAGACCGGCGAAAACAGCTTTGGTTATATTGCCGCCTGGAGCAAAGACAAAGAGCTGAAAGAGCTGAAGGCCAGTTTGGAGATCATAAACAAGACTTCCTGTGAACTGATCTCTGATATTGACCGTCACTACAAGGAAATCTGTAAAGAGCGTGGCATCGACTTGACGGCAACGCCGGAGCCGGAACAGACTGTTCCTCGGCAGTCCACAGAAGATGTTGTTCCAGCAGAGGAAAGCCCACAGTCCAGTGTCGAGTTTCAGGAGGCGCTTCTGGTGCTGGATGATACTGCCTATTTACATATCCAGCCCTGTGATACCGGCTGGGACTACACTCTCTATGATGTGGCGTCCTTAAAGCAGTTGGACGGTGGGCAGCTGGATACGCCGGATATGCCCCGTTCCATAGCTGCTTTGCAAATCTGCCAGGACCTGGATATGGGCAACAAGTCCATCAAGTATGCGCGGCTGTCCATGATTGAGACTTTGCAGACCGCTGCCGAGCATCAGATGCAGGAGTCAGCCAAAGAAGCTGCTGCTGTATCTGCCCAGCTGCCAGATGCCCCCCAACAGGTGCTGGATGAATACCCTATGCCGGACCCGATGCTGACTCAGGACGATTTGGAAAAGTGCGGCTATCTGGACAGTGATCTTCTGCCCCTCTCTAAAGAACGGGCCTATGAGCTGATGGAGCGTGATCTGACCGTTTATATCGTCCAAGAGGGTGAAAATCCGGAAATGGCCTTTGATGCCACCGATCTGGACGCCCACAACGGTATCTTTGCCGTGTCCCGTGAGGAATGGGAGGAAAGCCCACAATTCCACGAAAAGGTGCAGGGACGTCAGGAACATCAGTTGGAACGGGAGCAGGCATTTCTCGCCCATGAGGGCGATTGCTTTGCCATTTATCAGGTAAGTCGGGATGATCCGCAAAATGTGCGCTTTATGAATCTGGAATGGCTGATTTCCCACAATCTTTCCATAGAGCGGAACAACTATGACTTGATCTATACCGCCCCTCTGGACGGTTCTGGCAGTACCATGGAACAGCTGGAAAAGTTGTATGAGCAGTTCAATCTGCATAAGCCGGTAGATTATCACAGTCCGTCCATGAGTGTCAGCGACATCGTTGCCATCAAGCAGAACGGTAAGGTATCCTGTCATTACTCCGACAGCGTTGGTTTCACCAAGGTTTCAGGCTTCTTGCAGGACAATCCACTGAAAAGTGCAGAAATGGCTGTGGAGGATGACTACGGCATGATCGATGGTATCATCAATAACGGTTCCAAGGAGCCGACAGTGATTCAGCTGGAACAGCAAGCCCGCAGCGGCCAGCCCATTTCTCTTATGGACTTGGCTACCGCCGCCCATCGGGAGGATCGGGAAAAGAAAAAGTCCGTCGTAGAGCAGCTGAAAAGCCAGTCCAGGGCGAAACACAAAAAGGCAGCGCCACTAAAGAGCGCGGAAAGGGAGATTTGATATGGGAAACTTCACTTTTGAGGAAATGAATCTGATGTGCATTTACAATACCGGCAGCCGCACCGGGCTGATCGAGAGTCTGACCGAAATGCGAGGTGAACTTTCGCCGGAGGAAACTGAACTGCAGGAGCTGACGGACAGCGCCCTGGGCAAACTCCGTGTCATGACCGATGATGAATTTGCGGCACTGGAGCTGTACCCGGATTTTGACGAGTAAACAGCACGCGTAAATACCAAATAGGGCGGATTTTTGTGCCGCCTTATTTCTTTCATCAAAATTGAAGGGAGGATAGAAAATCATGCCAAGCAAAGCTGAAGTTTATCGCCAGATGGCCGACAAGGTAGCAACACAACTTACCGGCAGATGGCAGGAGTGGGCAGGATTCCTTACCACCGCCGCTCGCCTTTACAAGTACCCTTTTCATGAACAGCTGATGATCTATGCTCAGCGCCCGGATGCCACAGCCTGCGCGGAATATGACCTGTGGAATGAAAAGATGGGCCGGTACGTCCGGCGCGGTTCCAAGGGTATCGCCCTGGTGGATGATTCGGGAGACCGGCCCCGCCTGCGCTATGTATTTGATATTTCCGACACCGGCACCCGCGAACATTCCCGCACTCCCTGGCTGTGGCAGTTGGAGGAACAACACATGATCTCCGTAACAACCATGCTGGAGCGCACCTATGGTATCGGTGGAGGCGATTTTGCTCAGCAGCTCACAGATGTGGCCCGCAAACTGGTTGACGAGTATTGGACGGAGAATAAGCAGGACTTTTTCTATATCGTTGACGGTTCGTTTTTGGAAGAGTACGATGAGTTCAACACCGGAGTTCAGTTTAAGGCAGCTGCCACCGTCAGCATCGCTTACGCACTGATGTCCCGCTGCGGACTGGAACCGGAACGCTATTTCAACCACGAGGATTTTATGGCGATCTTCGATTTCAACACCCCTGCCACCATTGGGGCGCTGGGAACAGCGGTCAGTCAGATCAATCAACAAGTGCTGCGGCAGATCGGCGTCACCGTCCGAAATGCAGAGCGTGAGGCCATGCAAGAAAGGAGCCAATGGAATGAACAACACCTTAACCTACACCAAGAATGGGGATTATCTGATTCCCGACCTGAAGCTGAGCGAACAGCAGTCGAAGCCCCTGGGCAAATATGGCAGGATGCGGAAAGCCTATCTGAAGGAGCATCGTCCCATCCTCTACAATCAGTTGTTGATGAGCGAGAAGCTGTACCTTCACCTGTCGGAGATCGACGAGACAGCACAGAGCCGTCTGGAGCAGATGATGCCTCAGCTGGCGGAGTCGGCGGGGGCGACCGAGGAGTTGAAAGCCCGCGATCCGATGAAGTGGGTGGGCCTGATGAACACCTGCAAAGCGCAGGCCGAGGAGATTCTGCTGGCGGAGCTTATCAACAGCTGACCTTAGACCTGTTCCTCTCCGAAGCAGAACAAATTCAAAAGATAGATGAAGCAGAGAATGTAGTGCATACATCCTCTGCTTTTTCTTTTGCCCAAGCTGACATCGACCATGTGCTGCGGTTGGGCGGCAATATCGACCATCAGCGGGAGAGAATTGTTGCAGAATTTGAAAAGCAGAAGTTTGTTTCGGAGATTGCCGCTTCTCTGCAGGCGCTCTATCATGGCGGCAATGGCATCACAACCAGCACCGGCAGTATCACGGCTTGGTACACTGAGGAGGGTATCCGCCTTTCCCGTGGAAAATCTGCCCGTCACGATAAATCAGCCCAGGTCATTTCTTGGGAGAGTGCCGCCGAGCGCATCGGTGAGCTGCTGGAGTCCGGCCAGTTTGCTTCCAATGTGGAGCTGGCCGAGGCAGCGGTTTATGAGCGCTCTCTGCTGGCAGATAAGTTTTGGAACCTCTATCACGATCTCAGCGATGAGGCCAGAGAAGCAGGGTATCTGAGCTGCCTTGCTCACATCAGAGGGAATGGATACCCGGAGGAAACCCGGTGGCTGACGGAACAGCTGCAAAACCCTGATTTCAGGCAGATCCTGACCGATGAATACGCCGCCTTTTGGACTGCGTACAACCAGGATCGTGACCTACTTCGATTCCATTACCACAGACCGAGAGAAATTTGGGAAAAGCTGAAGGATTTGTCTTTGCCTCGGAAAGAATTTGCAACCGATATGGCGGAGGTTCCTGCGGTCAAACACTTTATTACCGAGGACGAGATCGACGCCGCCCTGACAGGCGGCAGCGGCTTTGAGGGCGGCAAGGGCCGTATCTTCACCTTCTTTCAGGAGCTGCATACGGACAAGGAGAAGGTGGTGTTTCTCAGACAGGAGTACGGTATCGGTGGGCGCTCCCATGCCCTGTCCGGTGCATCCGGGAGTGGAGAGGACCATGACGGAAAGGGACTGCACTACAAGAAAAGAGATTGCCCGGATGTTCATTTCACTTGGGAGAAGGTCTCTAAACGCATTACCGACCTTATCAAAAAAGACCGCTATCTGACTAAGCAGGAGCGGGTCGAGTACGAGAAAATTCAGGCAGAAAAGGCGCTGGCAGAAGCGGACGCCATCGAAACAGAAAACCACTCCATCCCGGACCGCTGGGAATACAATGCGGTCAAGGAACGTCACCCCGATGATCTGGTGCTTTATCAGGTGGGCGATCTCTTTGAACTATACGGTGAGGATGCCAGAGAAGCTGCTACGGAGTTGGAGCTTCATCTGACCACCCGCCCGGTTCCGGGCGTGGGCCGCATAGAAATGTGCGAGATTCAGGCACACCAGCTGGAGCAGTATGTGGAACGGCTGCGGGATAAGCATGATGTGACGATCTCTGCTGTCCCGGAGGGCGGCACTGAACATCAGGAATATTCCCTGCACTCCATCGACCATGAGGCAGAGCAGGCCATCAACGCCCACGAAGCCGAGTTTGGTGCGGACGGAACCAGAGTTTTCGGGAATGGTGAAGCAGAACCCGCGAAGCCTACCATCAGGGAGCAGTATGAGCAGTACAAACCCATTGTGATTGCTGCCATTACCGAGGATGTGTCCTATCGGAATGCCTGCGGTCATTCTGACCGGGAAAATGCTGTAATTGAGGGCAACGCTGCGGTGCGCCGTGCCATTCTTAA
Organism: uncultured Lachnospiraceae bacterium; assembly: GCA_902476265.1. GTDB lineage: Bacteria > Bacillota > Clostridia > Lachnospirales > Lachnospiraceae > Gallintestinimicrobium. The sequence goes on along the minus strand of CABSCP010000012.1, from coordinate 74,128 downwards.
TTCTGGTGATATGGAGCTAATTCGGCTCTATTCGGATATGCCGGAGTTCCGGCAGCGACTGAATCGGGAAGTCATTGACGAAACCTATCCGAAACTTCACGAGCTGCTGCGGCCTCTCTCTGAGAAAGATATTGACAGCGCCATCCAGGAATGGAATGGGAAAATCGAGAGCAAACACGCCGTTGTCCGGTATATGAAAGACCATGCACGGAAAAAAGACACCGCTGCATGGTTGGCTCATGAGTTTAATGGCGGTGACGGTAAAAGCTCGTTTGCTGTTCGCCCCGGCAGTCCTGAAGGAACAGGGCTGCCTTGGCCTAAAGTTCAGCGCCGGATTGCTCAACTCATCAAGGAGGATCGTTTTTACACCCAGGTTGAGCGTGATAATCTGGACGATGTGGACCCTATTGCCATACGGGAGACTTTGGCTCAGCGAGGGATCGTGGATGGGCAGGTGGTTGACCCGGAAAAGCTGGACAATGATTCGTTCATCCAGCAAGTAATCAGTGATGCGGAACAGAATACCACCGAAGAAGCCGAGCCGCGTTTTTCCGTTACCATGACCAGCGATGCCTTTCCTGACCCGGAGGATGCTTTTGCTGTTTGGGATAGAAAAATTGACAACTATTATGCGGACGAAGATGGCTCCGTACAGACTTTTCCAGATGAAGCAGCAGCACGGAATTTTCTCACCCGATTGGAACTTAAGCATTTCAATGCCGATCTTCGGGAGGTGCTGACCGGAGCCGGAGGTCTGCTGGATGCCACCGAAAAAGCAATTATTACACAGCACTTCCGTGATGGGGAGAGTAATGAACAAATCGCCCATTACTTGGCGGGAGCCTATGTAGGCACGGCGGAAACAATGGAGCTGCAGACTGGAGATACAGCGGACTATTTTACTTCTGCCAGCGGTTTTGAGGTCAACATTCACGATAAGTGCAACACTACTCTGGGAATGAGCTGGCAGGATACCGCCGCTGCTCTGCGTACTCTGTATGAATTGGAACAGGATGGCTTCACCCATGAATTGCCGGACCAACCGTTGTCCGATGCGGAGTATGCCCAACAAAATCTGATTCCTGGAGAAACCACCTTTGAACTGGACGGACGCACCTTTCAGGTCAGCAGGGTGGAGACAGATACTGACCGTGTTGAGCTACAGGACGTGAGCTTTGCAAATGCTACGGGCTTTCCAATTTTCCGAGTGGAGCCGATTTCTGTCATCCGCCAGCATTTAGAACAGCAGCCGGAACCCGCACAACCCACCCTTACCACCGAGCAAGTGTCGTTTTATCCAGGTGATAAGAACAATTTGCCCTATGATGTAGTGGTGGAAACACTGCATATTGAGGAGCCGGACCATCCCTTATCCCAGGCATCTGCTGTAAACTTTCATATCACCGATGAGCATCTGGGTGAGGGCGGGCCGAAGGCAAAATTCCGCATGAACATGGACGCCATCAATCTGCTGAAAGAATTGGAGTTTGAAGGCAGACAGGCCACGCCGGAGGAACAGATGGTTTTGTCTAAGTATGTGGGGTGGGGCGGGCTTTCCGACGCTTTTGACGAGAGCAAAAGCAGCTGGGCAGATGAGTTTGAGGAACTGTACGCAACACTTTCCCCGGAGGAATACGCTGCTGCCAGAGCCTCTACCCTGAACGCTCATTACACCAGCCCTACAGTCATCAAGGCGATCTATGAAGCTGTGGGGCGTATGGGATTTGAAACCGGCAACATTTTGGAACCGTCCTGCGGTGTGGGCAACTTCTTCGGGATGTTACCGGAAGAAATGCGAAACAGCCGCTTGTATGGCGTGGAACTGGACCCGATTTCCGGGCGTATCGCAAAGCAGTTATACCCCAAGGCTGACATCGCTGTGGCAGGCTTCGAGACCACGGACCGCCGGGATTTCTTTGATCTGGCTGTGGGGAATGTGCCTTTCGGTCAGTATCAAGTAAACGACAAAGCCTACAACAAGCTGAACTTCAACATTCATAACTACTTTATTGCCAAGTCGTTGGATCAGGTGAGACCCGGCGGTGTGGTGGCCTTTGTGACTTCCCGTTATACCATGGATGCCAAAGATTCCACTGTGCGCCGGTATCTGGCCCAGCGCGCGGAACTGCTGGGAGCCATCCGTCTGCCCAACAATGCGTTCAAGGCCAATGCCGGGACCGAGGTTGTGTCGGACATCATCTTTCTGCAAAAGCGGGATCGTCCGCTGGACATCGTGCCGGAGTGGACGCAGACGGGACAGACCGAGGACGATTTTACCATTAACCGCTATTTCCTGGACCACCCCGAAATGGTGCTGGGCCGACAGGAACCGGAAAGCACTGCCCACGGCATGGACTACACCGTGAACCCCATTGAGGGCCTGGAGCTGGCCGATCAGTTGCACGATGCTGTGAAGTACATTCGCGGCACCTATCGGGAGGCCGAACTGCCGGAACTGGGCGAAGGTGAAGCCATCGACACCTCCATCCCCGCCGACCCCAATGTAAAGAATTACTCTTATACCGTAGTGGACGGTGCGGTGTATTTCCGGGAAAACAGCCGTATGGTGCGGCCTGATCTCAACGCCACCGCCGAAGCCCGTGTCAAAGGTATGGTGGGGCTGCGGGATTGCGTGCAGGAACTGATTGACCTGCAAATGGACGCCGCCACGCCGGACAATGAAATCCGGGATAAACAGATAGAATTGAACCGGCTTTATGACGATTTTTCCGCCAAGTACGGCCTTATCAATGACCGGGCGAACCGGTTGGCCTTTGCCGATGATTCCAGTTATTATCTGCTCTGTGCCCTGGAAATTATCAATGAGGACGGTAAACTGGAGCGCAAGGCGGATATGTTCACCAAGCGCACCATCAAACCCCATGAAGCCGTAACCTCTGTGGACACCGCCAGTGAAGCCCTTGCCGTATCTATCGCGGAAAAGGCTCGCGTGGACATGGCGTACATGGAACAGTTAACCGGCAAGACAGAAGATGAGTTGGCCGCCGAACTGCAAGGCGTAATTTTTCGGCTGCCAGCTCCCAAGGATGAAAATGGGAGGCCGCACTATGTAACCGCCGATGAGTATCTGTCCGGGAATGTGCGGCGCAAGTTGCGGCAGGCACAGCGGGCGCTGGAAGTCAGTGAAATCTTCCGGCCCAATGTTGAGGCGCTGGAAAAGGCCCAGCCCAAGGACCTGGATGCGTCGGAGATCGAGGTGCGCCTGGGTGCTACCTGGATTGACAAGGAGTACATCCAGCAATTCATGTATGAGACCTTTAACACCCCGTTTTACCTTCAGCGCAATATCGAGGTCCATTATGCTCCCTATACTGCCGAGTGGCAGATTACTGGAAAAAATTCTGTATCTTACAGCGATGTTGCTGCCTATACAACCTATGGAACTGACCGTGCCAATGCCTACCGACTGCTGGAAGATGCGCTGAACCTGCGGGACATCCGTATTTACGACACCGTGGAGGATGCGGACGGTAAGGAACGCCGGGTGCTGAACGCCAAGGAGACCACCCTGGCCGCTCAAAAGCAGCAGGCCATCCGGGATGCTTTTAAGGACTGGATTTGGAAAGACCCGGAGCGCCGTCAAACTCTGGTGCGCCAGTACAATGAAGAAATGAACTCCACCAGGCCCCGTGAGTACGACGGCAGCCACATCACTTTTGGCGGCATGAACCCTGCTATCACCTTACGCGAACACCAGTTGGGGGCTATCGCTCATATTCTTTACGGCGGCAATACCCTGTTGGCACACGAGGTGGGCGCGGGCAAAACCTTTGAAATGGTGGCTGCCGCAATGGAGTCCAAACGGCTGGGCCTGTGCCAGAAATCTCTCTTTGTGGTGCCGAACCACCTGACCGAACAGTGGGCTTCGGAGTTCCTGCGGCTCTATCCCTCCGCCAAAATTCTTGTCACCACCAAAAAGGACTTTGAGACCCACAACCGCAAGAAGTTCTGTGCCCGAATTGCCACCGGCGACTATGATGCCATCATCATCGGTCATTCACAGTTTGAACGTATTCCCATCAGCCGGGAACGGCAGGAACGGCTCCTTCAGGAACAGATCGACGAGATCACCGAGGGAATTGCAGAGGTAAAATACAGCGGTGGGGAGCGTTTTACGGTCAAACAGTTAGAACGAACCAAGAAATCTCTGGAGGCCAGACTGGAAAAACTCCAGGCAGAGGGACGCAAGGACGATGTTGTGACCTTTGAACAGTTGGGCGTGGATCGCCTGTTTGTTGACGAGGCGCACAACTATAAGAACCTGTTTTTATACACCAAGATGCGGAATGTGGCGGGCTTATCCACATCGGATGCTCAGAAATCCTCTGATATGTTTGCCAAGTGCCGCTACATGGATGAGATCACCGGCAGCCGTGGCGTGGTCTTTGCGACTGGCACCCCGGTGTCTAACTCCATGACCGAGTTATATACCATGCAGCGGTATCTCCAATATGACCGTCTGCAAGAACTGAACATGACCCATTTTGACTGCTGGGCAAGCCGTTTTGGAGAAACTGTAACTGCATTGGAGTTGGCACCGGAAGGCACAGGCTATCGGGCACGGACGCGGTTTTCCAAGTTCTTTAACCTGCCGGAGCTGATGAATCTGTTTAGAGAAGTAGCGGACATCAAAACTGCCGATCAGCTGAACCTCCCTACGCCGGAAGTGGAATACCACAACATTGTGGCACCTCCCACCGAACATCAACAAAAGATGGTGAAAGCCCTCTCTGAGCGAGCCTCTAAGGTACACAGCGGAGCAGTTGACCCGACCATTGATAATATGCTCAAGATCACGAGCGATGGCCGTAAGCTGGGGCTGGACCAGAGGATTATCAATCAGATGTTGCCGGACGAACCTGGCACCAAAGTCAATCAGTGTGTGGAAAATATCATGCAGATCTGGCGGGACGGTGAGGCTGATAAGCTGGCCCAGCTGGTGTTTTGCGATATTTCCACGCCCCAGGCCGCTCCTTCCCAAAAGGCAGCCAAGGCACTGGACAATCTTACCCTTCACGCGCTGGAGCAGGTCGTGTCGCTGTCGGAACAGGAGACGATCTTTACGGTTTATGAGGATATTCGGCAAAAACTGATTGCCCAGGGGATGCCTGCCGACCAGATTGCCTTCATTCACGAGGCTAACACCGAAGTGCGGAAAAAGGAGCTGTTTGCCAAGGTTCGTACCGGGCAGGTGCGTGTCCTGCTGGGCAGCACCGCAAAGATGGGCGTGGGGACCAATGTGCAGGACCGCCTTGTTGCACTGCATGATCTGGATTGCCCGTGGCGGCCGGGAGACCTTGCCCAGCGCAAAGGGCGTATTGAACGCCAGGGCAATCAGAATCCGCTTGTCCATGTGTACCGTTATGTCACGGAAGGCACCTTTGATGCTTATTTGTGGCAGACAGTTGAAAACAAGCAGAAATTTATCAGCCAAATCATGACCTCCAAATCACCGGTGCGCTCCTGTGACGATGTGGATGAAACTGCGCTGTCATTTGCCGAAATTAAGGCCCTGTGCGCCGGAGACCCCCGTATCAAGGAGCGCATGGATTTGGATGTGGAAGTGTCCAGGCTGAAGCTGATGAAGGCTGACCACCAAAGCAAACAATATCGTCTGGAGGATCAGCTGCTGAAATACTTCCCGGAGGAAATTGAAAAGCATAAGGGCTTTATCAAGGGCTTTGAGGCCGATCTGGAGACGTTGACCGCCCATCCACAACCGGAGGACAGCTTTGCCGGTATGGAAATCCGAGGCGATACACTGACGGATAAGGAAAATGCCGGAGCCGCCTTACTGGACGCCTGCAAAGAGGTCAAAGTCTCGGAGCCGGTGCAGATCGGCAGCTACCGGGGCTTTGATATGTCGGTGGCGTTTGATGCGTGGAGACAGGAATATACACTCCTGCTGAAAGGCCAGATGACCCATCGGACGCCCTTGGGTACTGACCCGCGCGGCAATCTCACTCGTATCGACAATGCCCTTTCACAAATGCCTCAGCGTATGGAGGCAACAAAAGCGCAGTTAGACAATCTCTACCAGCAGCAGGCAGCCGCCAGGGAGGAAGTAGACAAGTCCTTTCCCTATGAGAACGATCTGCGGGTTAAATCCGCCCGTTTAGTAGAATTGGATACGCTGCTGAACCTCGACGGCAGGGGACGGTCCCAGCCGGAGTCCGTGATTGCCAAGAGCGCACGGCCCTCGGTACTGGAGGGGCTGAAACGTCCTGTGCCGCCCCGTAACTCTGACTCAAAGCAAAAACAGCATGAGGAGGTGCGATAACATGAAAACCAATGATTTGAACAAAGCCCTTTACGAAAAAATGTCCGCTGAACAGGATTCTTTTCGGGACTGGCTGAAAGACCAATCCCCGGAGGAAATTCTGCATCATACCTATGAATATACCGTCAGGGAGGACATTATAATGGCGATGGAGGAACTGGAGCTGATTGATTCCAAGGCCCAGGCGCTTCTGGATTCTTCCACGCCGCTGGCTGATGTGTACCGTTATTTTGAGAAGCTGGAGACCGGCTACATGGATATGATTCGGGAGAGCATTGAAAACCGGGCTGATGATGTGTGCAAAGCTCAAGAGGAGCTGCGGTCGTTACCTATTTATCCTCACTCGGCGGCCTATGCCGCCGAGCATGGGGAGCTGGAGCAATACCGGGCCTCCAATCGAGCCAATTACCAATGTAAGGAGGCAATCGAGGCGGCGGTGCGGGAACATTTTGACGGAATGTACCTCAGCCACGATGCCGCCAGCGGAGTAGTTCAGACCTATAGCATGGAACGTGTTATGCTTGTTTTAGCCAACACCGTTCAGCTGCAGGATTGGGATGGTCGTTACTCCCATCGAAATAAGGAGTGGGCCAAGACTATTCCCAATCATAATTCCGATACTGTCCGCCGTGGCTATGCTGTGAACAGCCACCCGGCTGTACTGGACGGCTTTATTGATCTGGTGCGGGAAGAATACCAGCGTGGCCGTTCAATGCCGCCTCGGATTTCGGTACGAGAAAAATTAAAACAGGAGCCGCCCGCCCATAAGCTCGCCGCTCCCAAAAAGCGAGAGCCGGAACGATGAGCGCCCCAAACCGCAAACGGGAGATTCAAGTGAATTTCCGGGTCTCCCCGGAGGAGTTGGAGTTGATCGAGCAGAAAATGTCCCAGCTTGGGACCGTCAACCGAGAAGCCTATCTGCGGAAGATGGCTGTGGACGGCTATGTGGTGAAGCTGGAATTGCCGGAGTTAAAGGAACTGGTTTCCCTCTTGCGCCGGAGCAGCAACAACTTAAATCAGCTCACTCGCCGGGTGCATGAAACCGGGCGGGTTTATGATGCCGATCTGGAGGATATATCCCAGCGGCAGGAACAGCTTTGGGTGGGGGTGAAGGAAATCCTGACTCAGCTCTCCAAACTTTCCTAACAGGGAGATATGCTCCATCTGCGGAGGGAGGAACGGCGTTCTTTTCGCCGCGCCTTCCTCCGCCTTTTCTTTTTGCCGCATTCTTGCCTTCTTTGGGTGTTTGCCGGATAATAAAGGCAGATAACAGAGTGTTTCCGTAAAGGAGTTGAGAGAAAAATGCTGACCTTTGAAAAGGTTTTGGAGATTTTTAAGGACTATCTGGATCAGGATATGGAGCTGGAGGTCTGTAAAAGCCGATATGGATATTTGTGTGTATCCTTTGATGGCGCATCCTCGGAGTCTCCCTATTGCGTGGGCGAGCTGTACCAGACCCCGGAGAAATTATTTAACCGTTTACTGAGCGAGTATCAGACCTTTGAATCCATTCGGCTGACGAAAGGACGCCGGGATGAGAACGAAACTGACATGGATCAGGTCAGTCGGCTCTGTCAAAAGTATCTGGACCGTCGAGAGGAGGAAATGAAATGATTGTATTGAAACTGCTTTTGAAGATCGTGGCCGCGCCGGTGTTGTTGTTGCTTACACTATTCGTCTGGATTTGCGTTGGGCTGGTGTATGTGTCCGGTTTGGTGCTGGGGTTGGTTAGCATGGTAATCGCGCTGCTGGGTGTGGCCGTCCTGGTGACATACTCCCCGCAAAACGGCCTTATCCTGCTTCTGATTGCTTTCCTTGTCAGTCCTTTTGGACTGCCAAAGCTCGCCTTCTGGATGCTGGGAAAGGTGCAGGACATGAAGTTTGCAATTCAAGATTGGGTTTATGGTTAAAAAGTGCAAGGACAAAGAGTTTTTGCTATTTCCTTTTGGACTATATCCGCACATTATGGCGCACGAAAGAAAGTAGAGAATTGATCTCATATGTGGCATACCATTCAGATTGTCAGTTCATGGTTTTTAGGTCATTTGTTTTTATGGTTTTGTGATATAATACTTAGGTAAGACCCACGGTAAGGAGGCGCAAAAATGGATTATAATTTGCAAATAAATCAAAATGCGGAACAGACGTATCATTCTATCCGCAATTCTATTGTTTCTGCACAGCATCGTTTAAGCACAGCAGTAAATTCCGCTATGGTGATAACCTATTGGGAAATAGGCGAACAAATCTATAAAGCGTGTGGAGAAAATGACAGGGCTGAGTATGGAAAGAAATTATTACAATACCTGTCTGAGCATTTGACTAAAGAATTTGGTAAAGGTTTTAGCGTTCAAGGATTACGCAATATGCGGCAATTTTACTGCACATTTCCGATTCGCTCCACACTGTGGAGTGAATTGAGTTGGTCCCATTATCGGCTTTTGATGCGTATCCAGGACGAACCGGCAAGGAACTTCTATGCAGAAGAGTGTGCAAAATCAGCATGGAGTGTCCGGCAGCTGGAACGGCAAATCAATACGATGTATTATCAGCGAATTTTAGCGAGCCAGGATAAGGCACTTGTCTCAAAAGAAATTGAAACTACAGAACCAAAACCGGAATACGAAAGAATCATCAAGGACCCTTATGTAATGGAGTTTTTGCAGATTCAACCGGACACTCATGTGTACGAAGGTGAATTGGAACAAGCTCTGATCGACCATCTCCAACATTTTCTTTTGGAACTTGGGCGAGGTTTTTCATTTGTGGCGCGTCAAAAGCGGTTCACGCTGGATGGGCAGGATTTTTTCATTGATTTGGTATTTTACAATTATATTCTGAAATGTTTTGTCCTCATAGATTTGAAAATGGGTAAGCTGACCCATCAGGATTTGGGACAGATGCAGATGTATGTGAACTATTATACCCGTGAGATGATGAACGAGGGAGATACACAGCCTATCGGTATTGTACTTTGTGCAGACAAAGGCGATTCCATTGTAAAATACACACTGCCGGAAGATAATCACCAGATATTCGCATCCAAATATTTTACTTATCTGCCATCAGAGGAAGAATTGAAGCGTGAATTGAACTTGGACGATTTTTATAAACTGGAAGAATAGTATGGGTGTAAACAACAAAGTTTTTCCCAACAGCGGTAGAAAATGCAACAGCAATTCATCGGCTTGCAGCATTGTAAATGCGGGATAAGTTGGAAGAAGATATTGGATGTCTTTGCGTTGGAGCGCCGGACTTTCAGGAAAAAAGCCAAGCAAGTTCCTGTGCTCTGATATAAAAATCAAGAATGAAGGAAAGCAAGCGGTCTGCGTATGCAGGCCGTTTTGTTATGAAGGGAGGTTCATTATGGCAACCACACGTATCATGCCGCTTCACGTTGGCAAAGGCCGTACCGAAGGTCAGGCGATCAGCGACATCATCGACTATGTAGCAAACCCACAAAAGACAGACCACGGCAAACTTATCACTGGTTATGAATGTGACAGCCGGGTGGCTGATGCCGAGTTTTTATTGGCGAAGCGTCAGTATATTTCCGCCACTGGAAGGGTGCGGGGAAAGGACGATGTGATTGCCTATCATGTCCGGCAGTCCTTCTGTCCCGGCGAGATCACCGCAGAGGAAGCCAATCGGCTGGGAGTGGAGTTTGCCAAGCGGTTTACCAAGGGCAAACACGCATTTATCGTTTGCACCCACATTGATAAATCGCACATCCATAATCACATCATCTGGTCAGCGGTCAATCTGGACTGTAACCGGAAATTCCGAAACTTTTGGGGCAGTACAAAGGCTGTCCGGCAGTTAAGTGATACCATCTGCATCGAAAACGGATTATCCGTTGTGGAGAATCCTAAGCCTCATGGCAAAAGCTACAACAAATGGCAGGGCGATCAGGCCAAGCCTTCGCATCGGGAGCAGGTGCGTGTTGCTATTGACAATGCGTTGGATCAGGAACCTGCCGATCTGGACGAACTGCTGAAGCTGTTGCGCGAATCCGGCTATGAAATATCAAAGCGCGGCAAATCGTACCGTTTGAAGTTACCAGAATGGGACAAAATGGTTCGCTTAGATAGGCTGGATGAAGGCTACGCCCTGGAGGACCTGTTGGCGGTTCTCTCCGGTCAAAAGAAGCATACGCCACGGAAGAAACCGACGATGCAAGCAGATCTGTCGAAGGTCAATTTGCTGGTGGACATTCAGACAAAATTGCAGGCCGGGAAAGGTGCAGGGTATGCTCGCTGGGCTAAGGTTTTTAACCTCAAACAGATGGCGCAGACGATGAACTATCTCACCGAGCATAACCTGCTGGAATATGCGGTACTGGAAGAAAAAGCAGCGGCGGCCACAACTCATCACAATGAGCTGTCGGAACAGATCAAGGGGGCGGAGAAGCGTATGGCGGAGATTGCTGTCTTGCGGACGCATATCATCAACTACGCCAAGACCTGCGAGGTCTATGTGGCCTACCGTAAGGCAGGTTACTCAAAGAAATTCCTGGCCGAGCATGAAGCGGAAATTCTGCTCCATAAGGCGGCCAAGAACGCTTTTGACGATATGGGCATCAAGAAGCTGCCCACCGTTAAAAGTTTGCAGGCTGAGTATGGCAAGCTCCTGGAGGAAAAGAAAAAAGCCTATGCTGAATATCGGCACTCCCGCGAGGAAATGAGAGAGCTGATGACGGCAAAGGCCAATGTAGATCGACTGTTAAATATGGAGGCGGATCACGATGGTGAAAAAGAAAAAAAACACGGCCAGAGATAATCTGGTCATGGTAAAAAGCGTCCAAAGGATGCGTAGCCGCAGAATGAAATTCTGCGTTCACGGGGGTTTGGGGGACACCCTCAACAAGCAGTGTCTGGGAGCCGAATGGCTATCCAGAGGCATTGCTTGCCTCTTTCTTCATCACATAAAAAGAACCAGCGGGGAAATTCTCAAATTTTACCCACCGGTTCAATTCGTTTCAATTTTCTTAGATAGTTCTGTTAGTTCCTGCATGGTCTCCTGTGTATGGTGCAACAGAGTTTCACGCATTTCTGGCGGGCAACTGGAATAAAGCATTTTCATCTGGTTGGCTCCCTCATCTTCTGGAGAAATATCCGGGTTTATCAGAGAGTCCAGAGAGATGTGCAGAACCTTTGCTAATGCTCTTAAAATCAAATAGGACGGATTCATTTGCCCCTTTTCAATGTTGGCGATCTGTTTTACAGAAACATGACTTTGATCTGAAAGTTCCTGTTGCGTCAGGTCTTTTTTTCTTCGGGCCTCCCGCATTTTTTGCCCTAAAGCAGTTAAATCATCAATCGGCATAATCATTCACCTCAACTATATTGTATCGTTCCGATTTAAGCGAAGGAATAACCTTATTATGCCGATTTATAGGCATGATTATGCTGATTTCTGAAACAGCTTATAATGAATAATATTGTACTCTTCGAGTTAAGGAACTATAATGAAAGTATTGGAGGGTTGTGCATGGATTATATGAGCTTAAAAGAAGCCGGTAAAAAATGGGGCGTGACCCCAAGATGGATAAACTATTACTGCGCGGCGGGACGTATCCCTGGCGCAGTGAAAATAGCAAAAATTTGGTTGATACCCAAAGAAACAGAAAAGCCGATAGATGGAAGAACGAAACAAGGGAGGGCACTGAAACATGAATAGTGTTTTAATTATAGACGACGACAAAGAACTTTGTGCGCTGATGAAAAAATGTGTTGAACATGAGGGACTGCTTGCCATAGTTGCTAACGGCGGCATGGAAGGTCTGAGACTGGCTGAGGAATATAACATAAGTCTTTCCCTCGTAATTTTGGATGTAATGATGCCCGATCTGAATGGCTTTCAAGTTTTGCAGATAATTCGTGAAGCCAGCAATGTTCCAGTGCTTATGCTTACTGCCAAAAGCGATGAGGAAGATAAAGTTTCGGGGCTGCGGCTGGGTGCTGATGATTATTTGACAAAGCCATTCAGCATTAACGAACTGATGGCCCGCGTCAACTCTCTTGTGCGCCGTTATACGACCTTAAACCAGGCAACAGAAGTCAGTACCGATATAATAAGGCTTCAAGGCATGACTATTGATAAAAACAATCGGGCGGTAACTGTGGATGGCACGATACTGGAACTGACAAGCAAAGAATTTGATCTGCTATCCTTTTTAGCAACAAACAAGGGGCGGGTGTTTACTAAAAAGCAGATCTATACTCAAGTGTGGGATGAGGAATATGCCTTTGACGATAGTAACATCATGTCGTTTATCAGCAAACTGAGAAAAAAGATTGAACCAGACCCGGATCATCCATTTTATATTCAGACGGTGCGAGGAGTAGGCTACCGTTTCAATAAGGAGGTGTGACAATGGGAATAAATGCTTATTTACTTTCGGGACTTTTGCTTTCTCTGCTTGTGATTATATACCTTGCGTCGAAGCTCCACCGAGTCCGTGAACAGCTTGCGATTATAAAGGACGCTCTTGCAGATATAAAAACAGGAAATCTTAATCGCCGCGTTCTCACTCGTGAAAACGATATGACAAAGCAAATCTGCTATGACATCAACGAAATTGCTATTGCAAATCAGGCTCGTTTTATCCAGCAGAAACAAGCAGATCAGTCTTACAAGCGGCTGATGACAAGCCTTTCCCATGATGTAAAGACACCCCTTGCATCCCTTGTGGGTTATCTGGAGGCAATAGAAAACGGGATGGTTACCGGAGCAGAAAAAGAAGAATATCTCCGTGTTATATTTGATAAAGTCCATCGCCTTAAGGAGTTTGTCATTTCCTTATTTGAATGGGTGAAGTTGGATGCAAAAGAACAGGTTTTTCATTTTGAAGTTGCTGACCTTAACGAACTATCCCGCAGTATTGTTGCCGATTGGGTGCCTGCATTAGAAAATAACTGCTTGGAATATGAATTTGAAATTCCTGAAACGGAATATTCTATTCGGATTGATCCAAATGCATATGCCCGTATTCTGAACAATTTGTTTCAGAATGTTATAGTTCACAGCGCAGCTACCCAAATAAAGATGAATATTACTGAGAGCACACAAAGGGCTGTGATTACATTCAGCGATAATGGCCGGGGCATTTCCCCAGAAGATCTTCCCCATATCTTTGAACGAATGTATCAATGCGACCGTTCTCGCTGTGCACAGGGGAATGGCCTTGGTCTATCCATTACAAAAGAACTGGTGGGCGCACACAAAGGAACAATTCAAGCTGTCAGCACCCCCGGTGTAGAAACTATCTTTACCATTGCATTACCGAAAGCCCTGTGACAGCGCAGGGCTTTCTTACTTGCCATAAAAACAAGAAAAAAACAAGGTTACGGCAAGGTTTTGGCAAGGTTGGTATTTTATAATAAAGAACATGAAAGGAGAACCTTAAGATGACAATGATATTAACAGAACTGCAAAAGTGGAAACGGAATAAGAGTGTCTGGGGGATTTTAACCCTAACCTTTTTACTTGCTGTGTTTGCTTTTGAGCGTGCTTGCAGTATTTCCAGAAGCAGCCCGTATATGGACAGCTTTGGTGATCTCTATACGTTGGCATTTAAGAATCTTACCAGCTTATTTCTACCTATCGTATTGGGGATGTTTTCCACTACATTATTTTTTGAAGAGCAGAAGAACGGCACATGGAAAGAACTTTTGATTATTCCCATTTCAAAATCACGACTTTATTTTTCTAAGGTTACAGTTGTGATTTTAATGTCTGTTGGCCTGTGCATGGGTACATTTCTGCTATCCACGATTGGGGGATTCGTTGCTGGCGGTTTTCCCGATCTGAACGCTGAAAGCGTATTACAAGCTGCGCTTTTATACTTGACTGGGGGTGTACTTATTCCTGTTGCTATGCTACCTATCATCTTTTTAGCGACATTATCAAAGGGATATGTACTACCAATTAGTGCAACGCTTCTTTACCTTATACCTGTGGTGCTTGCCCCGTCCTATCTCATGGGGGTGCATCCGCTGGCAAGTGTAATGGGAATATATTCCACCATTTCTCCAGCCGCTGCAGAAATGGTGGCGAGTTGGATACAAAGGGTATCCACAACGGTGTCCCCCGCCGCCTGTTTTATTTCTATACTGATTGTTGGTGCTATTTCTGCTGGCGTATCAATCATAGCCTTAAGAAAACAAATGTATTGAAAAAAGAAGAATAATGCTTTTAAGAAAGTGAGGCAACACAATGAGTGAATTTTTAGTTGAAACCAAACAACTGACAAAGGTTTATGGAGAGCAGACCGTTGTTAGTTCGGTAAACCTCCATGTAAAAAGAGGCCGTATTTACGGTCTGCTTGGCCGCAACGGAGCCGGCAAAACTACGATAATGAAAATGATTTTGGGATTAACCCCCATTACTTCGGGTGAAGTGGATGTGTTCGGCCAAAATATCAAAGGAAAAGAAAAACGGATATATCCCCGTATCGGTGCAATCATTGAAACGCCGGGTTTTTACCCTAATCTGACCGGGACGGAGAACTTGGAGATTTTTGCAAAACTGCGTGGTACAGCCGCTCCCGACGCGGTAAAAACTGCACTGGAGGTGGTGGGGCTACCCTATAAGGATAAAAAGCTGTTCAGTAAATATTCCCTCGGTATGAAGCAGCGGCTTGGCATTGCCAATGCCATTCTTCATGACCCGGAGCTGTTGATTTTGGATGAACCGACCAACGGACTTGACCCTATCGGTATTGCAGAGGTTAGAAACTTCATTAAGGAGTTGAGTACAGAACGGGGAAAAACCATCCTTATTTCCAGTCATATCCTTTCTGAGATAGAACTGCTGGCTGATGATATTGGAATTATAGATCACGGCGTTTTGCTGGAAGAAAGCAGCATGGAAGAATTACAGAGAAAAAACAGCAAGTATATTTTTATGCGAGTTTCCGATGTCTCGAAAGCCCTTTTGATTCTGGAGCGTCAATTCAAGGTAAAGGACTATTCCGTACAGGACGAACACTCATTGCGGCTTTATGATACCGCATTGGACATGGCAGCGATTAACAAGGCTCTCGTGACACAGGAGGTGTCTGTTTTCAGTTCCGGGTTATGTAATGACACCCTGGAGGACTATTTCAAGAAAATTACAGGAGGAGAAGGCATTGCTTAAACTAATTCAGACAGAATTTCTTAAACTGCGCCGAAGAAAGTTTGTTTGGCTGATGTTGTTGGCAGCTCTTTTTATGCCTTTTTTTGCCCTGTTTTACTTCCGAAGCATGGGAGAAACGGGCATTGACCCGGTACAGTTTTATAAATGGACGGCGTTCAGCTATACGCCGTGGATCATTTTGCCTGTTGTTTTGGGGCTGCTCTGCACAATGCTCATGTATGATGAAAACCAATATGATATGCTCAAGCAGCTTTGGATTGTACCAGTAAATCCAATGGGCTATTTTTTCGGCAAGTTTGTGGTTGTGCTGTTTTACTCCGTCCTTTTCATGGTTCTTACAGCCATGACTTCTATACTGGCTGGTGTACTTCCCGGCTATATCTCTTGGGAATGGAACAGTATTGTTTATCTGCTGAGAAAATGTATGGAGATCAGCGTCCTAACCGCATTTTCTGTTTTGCCTATTTTAGCGGTGGCTGCTTCACAAAAAGGGTACATCCTCCCGGTCTGTGTTACTCTGATTTATACATTCCTCGGCTTTATTCTGTTGATGGTAAATATGTATCTTCATCCGCTTTCCAGCACAACAGCTATTGTGATACGAGATGTTCCGGGGGTAGTGCTGACACAGGGACTTAGCATTGAGGCAGCATTGCTCTGTATCGGAATATGGAGTGCAGCTTCGTTTGTACTGGCGAACATTGCATTGCGCAGAAGAAAGTGAGGTGCGATTAAAATGAAAGAGTTACTTTGGGCGGAAAGACAAAAGCTCCGCCGCTCCAAAATTATTTGGATTACGATATTTGCGACAATCATGGTGGCGGTCATTGTGTTCGCACAAGGTCAGTTTGTATTTGATGGCTCTCGGTATGTGGATGGAGCCGGTTGGTTTATGACGGCTGCACAATCTCTTGCAACGTTCTTTGTTCTACCAGCAGTGATCGCCCTTTTAGGTAGCTACATGATATGCCGTGAAGAACATGAGGACACAATGAAGGCTTTACAGCTTATCCCGGTCAACGAGACAAAACTGACTGCTGCCAAAATGATCGTATCATTGGCGTTTAGCATAGGAATTTATTTGCTTCTTTTTTTCATAACCTTTTTAGCTGAAGCTGTTTTGCATTTTGAGACCTTGTCTTTTGGGTTGGTGCTTGGATTTTTGAAAACCTACCTTTTAGATGGTCTGGGAATATTCTTTGCAATCTCTCCGATTATTGCGTTAGTAGCACGAATAAAAAAGGGCTATTGGATGGCATTGGTATTTGCAGAAATCTATTCCTTTGCGGGTCTGTTCACAAGTATGTCTGGTCCGCTTAAAGTGTTTTATCCGATTACAGCAGTATTCAATATTTCCGGTTACTATGAAACATCGTCAACAAATATCATTCTAAGCTATGCAAGTCTGGTGGCTTGTGCAGGTATTGCAATTCTCTTACTTGCTGGTTTAAGCAGAAGAACGCAACGGTAATAATATAGCTTATTAGAAACTGCCGAACGATGGCAAAAGAAAAAAAGCCGTCGTACAGCAGACATATAAACACGTCCCGACCATCTTCGGCGGCTTTGAGAAATCAAGGTCGCCATTCTTTTTGTGACTGAAGGAGTGATGCCCAAGATTGGCGGCTTATAAGAAGGAGTCGCCATGAGAGAAACCGTATTTAGACAAGATCATACGCCCTTTCTATTGTCAAAAAAAGTCTTGCTTATGATCGGGTTTTCCACACGTCTCCTCCGGCATTATCATGCTGGTTAATCGGTAACAACAATCTGACAACGTATTTTTGCGCCAGCGTCTCTTTTGAGGATGCTGGCGTTTTTGTTTGTCGTTTTTTGTCAAACCGCACCGAACAATGCCGGTGTCGGTCTCCGCCTCCATTCGATTCACTCGTAAACCCGTGAATCGAAATGGAGGTACATAATGCAGAAAATTAACCTTCGGGAACTTTATCCCGATATTTATAAAACAGATCTATTTGTGGAAGTGAATGATGAAGTACAGGCGGTGTTTTTGACTGATAGGAGGGCAGAAGCGGCTTATGAGCGAAAATTGTATCGCTATAAAGCGCAGTATTCCCTGGATTATGAAAACGGTATTGAGAATGCGGTCCTGTGGAAACCGCAGACGCCGGAAATGCTTCTGGAGGAAAAGCAGCTGCAGGAACAGCTCTACTCCGCTGTAATGGCTTTGCCAGAAAAACAGGCAAAAAGAATTTATGCCCGGTACTACCTGGGAATGACCGTGAATGAGATTGCCGAAGCGGAAGGAGTAGATCCAAGCCGTGTGCGTGACAGTATCCGGCGCGGGCTGAAGCAGTTAGCAAAATATTTTTGATAAAGTTTCGTTTGAAGCGCCTGTTTTTTACTCTTTTTGTCAGTGCTAATAAGAAGGACAATCTTTCCCTTCTCCGGTACTTTGACAACTGAACAGACGGCATTTTCGGTACATAACCCATGTACGAGCGAGTCGGGTGCGCCGCCAAGATGGACAGCCCAGGAGGTGATGAGGCAGGCTGTTCTGAGCGATCAACGCCAACCTGAGACCCGGAGGTGGCACTTCGGGCGCGAGGACTGCATGGGAGCTTAAAGATACTTGTTCACACCCGCCCACGGACTTGAGGCGGAACCCTACGGCGCACGAGTAAAACGGCGCTGTGGAGTTATGACATCCGCGCCAGCGGAGACCGGAAATGTTCCCATCGTCAGGGATGCGTGGCAAATGTGGCGAATGCAAAATTAGAATACAAGAGAGCTGCGTCCATTTACTGTAAGCAACAACAGGTCATCATTTGAGTGCAGTTCTCTTTTTAAAGTCAGATACCATGCGCTGGCGGCTTCGACTGCCAGCGTATTCATGTGATTTTGAAAGCTGTGATGACAACCTTGACAGAATGGAGGGAGTATGATTTATGGAAAAATTGATTACACGAAAAGAAGCTGCCAAAATCTTGGGAATCAGCATAGCTACCTTGGATGCCGCGCGCAATAATGGTCTGATTTCTTATGTTCAGTATGTGCAAAATGGCTGTGTGTATTTTACTGATGCTGGCCTCCAGGAGTATATCGCAAAATGTACCCACCGGGCAAAGCCGATGGAAAAAAATGTAACGTATCGTAAACCTCGAAGCGCCAGAGTATGACCCAATCCGTATCCTTGCTGGAACTGAATGTGTCTGGTAAAACAAAGGTACAGCGCTGGAGACTATTTTAGGAGGTGGCGGAATTGGCAAAAAGGAAAGTTGCAATTCCGGAATATGGCACTGTCATGAAAAAAGGTGTCTTGTATTACAGAACCAGAATCAAAGATGCGAATGGAAAGCTCATAGCTCTTTATGCGAGAACGCCTGAAGAACTTTACAATAGAGAAACGATTGCGTTGGAGCAGATTGAGAATGCCACATTTCATCGGAAAACACCCACGGTTGCAGAGTATTGCGAGAAATGGCTGTTGATGCAGTCTGTTCATGTGCGTACCACGACTTTGACGGACTATACCTCAAAGGTGCGGCGTCACATCATTGCGGAACTGGGAGACAAACGGATGGGAGAGGTTAGCCTGGATGATATTCAGCTTGCCCTTGTCCCTGTTTCAAAAAAGTCAGCATCCGTGTATAAGTCAGTAGTGATTCTGTATAAATCTATTTTCCGTGCAGCAAAGGAAAGCCGGATTATTGATGATAATCCGACAATTTATCTTACGACAAAGGGTGGCGGCGTTCCACAGAAAGACAAAGCGGCACTGACAGACGAGCAGGTTATGCGTTTGTTGGAGGCGGTGAAAGGGCTGCCACCATATGTATTTGTGATGCTTGGGTTGTACGCAGGCTTGAGGCGGGAAGAAATCCTCGCACTGAAATGGGATTCCGTCTATTTGGATAGAGACTTTCCTTATTTAACAGTACGGAGAGCATGGCATACTGAAAGTAATAGGCCGATAATTCTGGATGAATTAAAAACGAAGGCTGCGGAACGAAATATTCCGTTGCCAACCTGTTTGGCAGAGTGCCTGAGAGAAGCGAAAGCAAACTCGACTTCGGAGTATGTAGTTTCAAACCGGGATGGCGATCCGCTGTCTTACACACAGTTTAAGCGGTTGTGGCAGTATATTGTTACCAGAACGGTAAAGGAACGGGTTTATTACCGGTACGAAGATGGAAAGCGGGTAAAACATACAGTTACGCCGGTTCTTGGAGAAAAGGCGGCACATAACAGTAAAGTTATTTACAGCTTGGACTTCGAGGTTACACCGCATCAACTACGGCACACCTACATCACTAACCTCATTCATGCATCGGTAGATCCCAAAACGGTTCAATACCTGGCAGGCCATGAAAGCAGCAAAATTACCATGGACATCTATGCAAAGGTCAAATACAACAGGCCGGATGAGCTGGTGAGAACGATGAGCAGCGCATTTGCGGGGTGGGATGCTGTACAGGCATAAGGAGAAACAATAAAATAAAAAACAAAGCAGGAGCGAGGCAAGGATGTCTCGCTCTTTGTTTTACATAGGCCGTATCTTTGATTAAATTGGAGCTTTCTGATAAAAAGAGAGTGTAGATACGGAAACTGTTCATTATCAGGAAAGGAAGGTCGAAGATGGCTAAAAAGAAAACAGAGGTTCCAAAGTACGGGACCATTATGCTAAAAAGTGTCCAGTATTACAGAACCCGGATTACAGATGCAGATGGTAAGCAGGTGAGTTTGTATGCCGCCACTTGCGAAGAATTATATGAAAAGGAATTAGATGCGCGGAGGCAGGTGGAGGAGATTATCTTTCGTCGGCAGCATCCGACGGTAGCCGAGTATTGTGAGAAGTGGCTGCTGATGCAATCAGCAAAGGTATCTGCGGCCACCTTGAAGGGATATACTTCCGACATGAAGAACTACATAATCAAATCTTTGGGGGAGATGTATATGGAGGAAGTGACTGCGGATGATATTCGGCTGGCACTTGTGCCACTGTCGAAAAAATCAGAGGGATTATACAGTAAGATAAATATGCTCCTCAAATGTGTTTTTTACTCGGCAGAGCGCAGTCAAATACTTGAGAATAATCCGTGTGCGGGAGTATCAGGAAAGGGCGGAAAACCAGCGAAAAAGAAGGAGGCATTGACAGATCAGCAGGTAACGGTGCTTCTGGATACAGTCAAAGGGCTTCCTCCCTACTTGTTTATTATGCTTGGGTTGTATTCCGGTCTGCGTCGGGAAGAAATTCTCGCGTTACAATGGGACTGTGTATTCCTGAACGAGTCTACTCCCTATATATCTGTGAGGCGGGCATGGCGTACAGAGCATAATCGCCCCGTGGTTTCTACGGTGCTAAAGACCAAGGCGGCTAAAAGGGATATTCCGATCCCCAAATGCCTGGTGGATTGCCTGCGGGAAGTTCAGGCATCCTCTAAATCGGACTATGTGATTTCGGACAGTGAAGGACAGCCGTTAGCCGCTTCGCAGTTTCAAAGAATGTGGCAGTATGTGGTTGTCCGTTCCACTAAGCCCCGCAACTACTATAAGTATGTGAATGGGCAGAGCATCAAATATACGGTTACACCCACGCTGGGCATGACGCAGAAAAATCAGCCTAAAATCAAATATACGCTGGATTTTGATGTAACCCCCCACTTGCTGCGTCATACTTACATCACCAACCTTCTCTATGCAGGCGTTGATCCCAAGACGGTTCAGTATCTCGCCGGACATGAAAATAGTAAAACAACTATGGACATCTATGCCAAGGTGAAATATAATAAACCAGAGGAGTTGTTTGGTGTGGTAAACGGTGCTTTTCAGTAGGCTGTCGCTCAATGAAAAAACGCCATTTTTTGTGGTTACCATATAGGATAACTGAATAATGAGAAGCCGGAAAAGCCCGAAATATCAAGGGAGATCGGCTCTAAAAGAAGTCCAATACGGTCTCAAAGCAGCACGTCGTGCACCTCAGTTCAGCAAGAGATAATCGGCTGGCGGGAGCGTATTAAAAGGTTTACAAAAGCCCGGAAAATCAAGGTTTTCCGGGCTTTTCCTACGCCCAAAAAGCGCTGATATGGTTTGACCTGATTTGAAGAAAACAGAACCCAAATTTCAGGTACATCTGCAAAGTTTCCTATCAGGAAATATTTTTCTTTCTTATTATTACTCCCATTCCCTTCCGTACTCCCACAAAACCCTGTATGATAGTCCTATGGAGGGATCTGTCCGGAAGAAATCTCCAAAAGGCCGGCAAATACATTCATGCAGGGAGGATCGATATGGAATTGTCATTGGCAGAAAATATCAGGGTTTATCGGAAAAAGAGGAAGCTTACACAGGAACAGCTTGCGGAAGCGATGGGAGTGACGGTCGGGGCCGTTTCAAAATGGGAGAGCGCAAGTACAATCCCTGACCTCGTCCTGATTGCGGAATTGGCAGCGTTTTTTGAGATTTCTGTGGATGCGCTGTTAGGATATGAACTTTCGGATTCCGGCAGAACGAAGACAGTTGAAAATATCAGGGCATTGACCCATCGGAAACTTTTTGAGGATGCATGCAAAGAAGCGCAGAAAGCGCTGATAAAATTTCCCAACTGCATAGAAATCGTCTTTTGTGCAGCAGAATTATATCATGCAGTGGGAATGGAAAGAAAAGATAAGGAGATGGTCAAACAGGCCCAGAAGCTGTACAGGCACAGTTTGCAGCTGCTTTGGCAGAATGAGGATCGGAAAGTAGAGGAGGCCGAGATTCAAAATCAACTCGCACAGACCTGGGTATTGCTGGGAGAACCGGAGCTGGCGGTGGCACAGTACAAAAAATACAATTACGCGGGAAGCAATCATGCGCGAATCGGCTATCTGCTCGCCCAAAGCGGCAAATATCAGGAGGCTTCGGAATGGCTGGCAGATGCGGCCCTGCACCATACAACAGAACTGATCAGGGCAGCCATGGGAATGGCCGAGTGTGCGGTAAGTACCGGAAATGTGGAGGAAGCCGTCCAGTTACTGGAATGGATGCGTCAGATGATTTCGGGGCTTAAAGTTCCGGGAAAGATATCCTATATGGACAGGGCGGAGGTGGTGCTGCTGAGTGAACAGATGCGGTATTATGACGCAGACGGAAAAACCGATGCCGCAGTAAACTGCCTGAAGCAGGCGGCGCAAATTGCCGCAAAGTTCGATGCCGCTCCGGTTTATACTACGGATAACCTGCGATTTTATCATTCCGGGCAGCAGCTTCTTTCGGATGATTTTGGAAACAGTGCGATGCAGGGACTTGAAAACTGTATTTTTCACGCCCGTAAGCCGGTCAGTCAAAGGCTGCAAAAAGCGTGGGAGGAGCTGAGGTGCTGCGAGTGAAAACAGAGGAAAGGAAGAGGATCTGCAGGGAACTGAAAAAACAGTTTTATTTCCATAATCACTTTTTGTTTGTGGCAGGAGTGATTTCCATGGCGCTGAATACGGTGCTGGCACTTGCCATTCCCTGGCAGATGCAGATACTGACCGATATTGCCGCGGGGACGCATACGCTTTTCTCTCTTGGGGAGACGGGACTAATCCTGCTGGGGTCATTTGGCGGCATGTTATTGGTCATGGCGCTGAACAGCTGGGCAAGACCGCTGTTTTTGAAACGGGCAATCCGGCAATACCGGGATTACGCCTTTGTAAAAATGCTGCGAAAGGAAACGGATGCTTTCGGAAAAGCGGATACAGCGGCGTACCTGTCTGCTCTGACCAATGACACGACCAACATCGAAGCAAACTATCTGACGGCGCTGTTCACATTGCCGGGGCAGGTCTTGTTGCTGACAGGCTCCATGGTTGTCATGCTTTACTACAGTCTGCCCCTGGCTGCAGCGGCATTGGGCGCTTCTCTGCTTCCTATGGCAGCGGCCATGCTTACGGGAAAGAATTTGGGAGTACAGGAGCGCAGAGGAGCGGAACAAAATGCCATATTTATGGCGGAGTTTAAAGACATGTTATCCGGATTTCGGGTGATAAAAAGCTTTCGGGCCGAGAAAGAGTTTCAAAAGCTATTCTCTGAAAGCAACAGTGAAACACAGGAGATAAAATGTCAGGCAAACCGAATCCGGAGCATTTTACAGAATATAGGCGGCGCGGCAGGAAAACTGGCTTTGTTTGGAATCTTTTTTACAGGGGCGCTGTTGGCCGTAAACGGTGCCGGAATTTCTGCCGGTGTGGTACTCGCTTTTGTGCAGCTGATGGAATTTTCAGGGGATGCGCTGGGCAGTATTCCACAGATATGGGCGAATCGCAGAGCGGCGGATGTCCTGATTGACAAGCTGGCCGGCATGTTGTCGGCAGACACGGGACAAAGAGGCGGAGAACTGCCTGCAACTTTACAAAAAGTGATTTCCGTCGATCAGCTGAAATTTGCTTATGAACCGGGGAAGCCGGTTTTAAAAGGAATCAGCTGTCGGTTTGAGGCCGGAGGGAAATATGCGGTGGTAGGCAGCTCCGGAAGCGGAAAATCCACACTGCTGGAATTGCTGCAGGGAACTTTGAGAGGATATGAAGGATCCATCTGTTTTGACGGTCGGGAGCTGAAAGACTGTTTTCAGGATTCCATGTACGATCTGATTTCTGTGATTCAGCAGCAGGTATTTATTTTTAACCGGTCAGTCCGGGATAATGTCACAATGTTCCGGGAATTTCCCGATCAGAAGGTACAATGGGCAGTTCATCAGGCCGGACTGGATACGCTTGCCGCAGAGAAAGGGCTGGATTATCTGTGCGGCGAAAACGGGAACCTGCTGTCGGGAGGAGAACGGCAGCGTATTTCCATCGCCCGCAGTCTGCTCCGCGAATCCCCCGTTCTTTTGGCGGACGAAGCTACCGCGTCGCTGGATCCGGCTACCGCAGGTGAAGTGATGGAGTCCATTCTTGAAATGGAAGGACTGACCCGGATCATTATCACACATCGGCTGGAGGAAAGGATTCTGCGCCTGTACGACAAAATTCTGGTCTTAAAAAACGGAGATCTGGAAGAAAGCGGCGCCTTTGAAGAATTGATGGCGCAGAAAGGCTATTTTTACTCTTTATTTACGATATCACAGTGACGGAACAAAAGGAAGAGAGAATTTGAATCGCTTGTACTCTTATGTTATACTGAAACTGCAGCCGGATTTAGGGTTTGGCCTGCCTGGTAATGCCCGGCAGACCATGGGATTCAGAGTTTGGGAGGTACCGAAATGGGTGAAGGAAACAGAAGGGGAATGACAGCAATTGTTGTGGCGCTGATTGCTGCCGTGGCGGCAGTGGCGTGTGTCACGATACTGACCGTTGGCGTGACAAATTATAAAAAGACCGCAGGAGGCAGCGGTTTGACGGCGACAGGTTCCGCAAGCAGTGATTTTGAATCCGACCTTATCGTTTGGCGTGGCAGCTTTTCCGCCTATGGAGCCACCACGAAAGAAGCGTATGAGATCATAAAAAACGATTCGCAGCTGGTAAAAAATTATCTGCTGGAAAGCGGAGTGACGGAAGATGAGCTGGTGTTTTCATCCGTGGACATATCTCAGAGGTATCGGACCGAATATGATGCAAACGGCAATTATATCAATAATTATCCGGATGGTTTTGATTTGAACCAGAGCCTGACCGTGACCTCCGATGACATTGATAAGGTGGAGAAGGTATCCCGGGATATCACAAAACTGATTGAAGCGGGCGTGCAGTTTGCCTCTTTTTCACCTGAATACTACTGCACCAAACTGGATGAGGTGAAGTTGGAGCTGATTCAGAAAGCTACCGAAAACGCGAAGCAGCGGATTGATATTATGGCGGAAGGGACGGGGTCCCGCGCCGGAAAGCTGCTTTCCGCAAACCTGGGCGTGTTCCAGATCACGGCAAAAAATTCCGGCTCCGGGGAATTTACCTATGACGGCGCTTTTGATACCAGTTCCCGGTTTAAAACGGCAATGATCACAGTACGGTTAAATTATGAAGCGGATTGATGTGAAGCAGCTGTGGGGGGATAGAACAGTCGTGTTAAAAAAATCTTCCGGACCGAAAGAACTTCGGGACGGAAGATTTTTTTGGTGATCAGATTTGACCGATCAGATATTCCTGTCTGCCGTTGCGCAGGAAAACAGGGAGGGTATCCAGCGGGGCTTCCACTTCGTAAGTTCCTCCGCCTTCATAAACTTTCCCGGTTCCGGCGTGGGTCCAGGATGCGCCGGAAGGCAGATAAACCCGGCGGCTCCTCGCTTTTTCATGGCAGACAGGCGCTACCAGGATATCAGGGCCGAACAGGTAGGAATCTTTGATTTCCCAGCAGGACGGGTCCTCCGGAAATTCATAAAACAGCGCGCGCAGAACGGGATCGCCTTTTTCATGGGCCTGCCGCATGAGCGTTCTGGTGTAGTCCCGGAGCATTTCCCGGATCCGGATGAACTTCACCAGAATCGGATAGGCTTCCTCGCCAAAACTCCATACTTCATTATCCGCTCCCGTCCCTTCCCGGACTTCTCCGGCCTGATTGATGATGGTCTGTCCGGGCTGTCGGCAGCCGTGCAGACGCATGACAGGGCAGAAAGCGCCGAACTGGAACCAACGGACCAGCAGTTCGCGGAAGCCTTCATCCGCAATCCGTCCGGCATGGAAACCGCCGATATCGGTGGTCCACCAGGGAATGCCGGACAGTCCCATATGAATGCCGGCACAGATCTGCTTCCGGAAATCTTCGTAGGTTGACATAATATCACCGGACCAGACCAGAGCGCCGTAGCGCTGGCTTCCGGCCCAGGCGCATCGGATCAGGTTGACAATATCCTCCTGACCGTTTTCCTGTTGTCCTTCATAGAAAAGGCGGGCATATTCCCGGGGATAAATGTTGCCGGTTTCTTCCACGGGGCCTGCATAATAGCGGTAATTCTCATAGTCATGTACGGAAAAGTCCGGTTCCGCTTCATCCAGCCAGAAGGTGCGGATTCCCAGATCAGCATAATTTTTTTTGCATTTCTCCCAGACATAACGGCGGGTGCGGGGATTGGTGGCATCCATAAATGCGTTGTTTCCATGGAAAATTTTCTGCACATCCACGCCGGAATGGGTTTTGGCCAAAAGACCCTGCTGTTTCATTTCCTCATAATTTTCACTCCGTTCATCCACTGTGGGCCAGACGGAAACCATTGTTTCGATCCCCATTTCGTGAAGCTCTCTGACCATAGCAGCGGGATCGGGGAAATATTCTTCGTCGAAGCGCCAGTCCCCGCAGCGGGGCCAGTGGTAATAGTCGATGACGATCACGTCTAACGGAATGCCCCGTTTTTTATATTCTTTTGCCACGGAAAGCACCTGTTCCTGGTTGTAATAGCGCAGTTTACACTGCCAGAAGCCCAGGCCGTATTCCGGCATCATGGGCGCTTTTCCGGTAGCGGCAGCGTAGGACTCTTCGATCTGAGAGGGGGTATCTCCGGCAGTGATCCAATAGTCCAGCTGCCGTGTGGAATTGGCAATCCATTCGGTGGTGTTGGAACCGAAATGCACTTCGCCCACCGCCGGATTATTCCACAAAAAACCGTATCCCAGGCTGGAAAGATAGAAGGGAATGGTGGCCTGGGAATTGCGGTGGGCCAGTTCCAGGTTACACCCCTTCAGGTCCAGGGTTTCCTGTTGATACTGTCCCATACCGTATATTTTTTCGGAGGGATCTGCCACAAAGCTGGCCTTTAAGCGGAAGTTTCCGCCGGGGAGCGGTTTGAAACAGCGTGCGGAAAGCTGGAGCGCGCCTCCGTTTGGAATTTCCTGCAGCAGCACCCGGCCGTCCCTGTTGCAAAAGGTGATCTGCAGGGCGTGGCCCCAGGGCTGTACGGAAAGTCTGGCGCACAGATTCCCGTTTGAGATGGAAGCTTCCCATTCCCCGACCGTGATTTCCCGACTGCATGCGGGCTGTGCCAGAAGCGCAGCATTGCTCTCACAGATTTCGCCCAGATAGCTGGCCCGTACCCGCAGGCTGTCGCGGCCCCACGGGGTGAGCATGACGGTTTCGCCGTTTTCCCTGAAAATCAGGCTGCCGTCTTTTTCTTCAAAAAAATTCATGTCCAAGTCCTCCCTTTTTATTTGTAGAATATCGCATTTTTTATAGAAATTCTTTTATAATATTGCCAGAATATGATACAATTTTGATCAAATCAGGGCGGATCAAAGGAGAGTGCAGAATGGAAGCAGACCAGAAGATAAACTATCGGGAAGCGGTGCCCCATGTGACGAATACGCGCCCTTACGCGGTGCACAGGACGCATTTTGGACCGGAACAGAAATGCGCGCTGTACCTGCATTGGCATCCGGAAATAGAACTGTGCTATCTGGAAGAGGGAGAGTTGGATTTTCAAATGGAAGACCGCCATTACCATATGAACGGGGGAGATGCGGTTTTGGTGCCTCCAGGCGTGCTGCACAGGGCGGATTGCGTCTCCGGCAAACCGGGCAGCTTTCTGGCATTTTGTTTTCTGCCTGAGTTCATTACCGGGCTGGCGGAAGGAATGCAGTTTCAAAAATATGTACAGCCGGTTTTATACCAAAACAGGGACAGCAGCCTTTATCTGTCACCCAATGCAGAATGGCAGAGGGAAGTCCTGAAGGACCTGAAACGCCTTTTTTCCCTGGCGGAAAGCGCCGGCTGCGCCGAGCTGGCCGTCGCCGGGCTGGTGCTTGTGATCTGGCAGAATCTTTATAACAGGCACTTTTCTGCCCTCATAAAAGACCGGCAGAAGGAGAAACTGGAGCGGCAGCTGGGGGACGTATTGTGCTATATGAGGGAGCATTTCCAGGAAGACCTTTCCCTGAAAAATCTGGCGGACACCGCTCACATGAGCGAAGGACAGTTCTGTCGTTCTTTTAAAAGGCTGACAGGAAGCACGCCCTTTACCTGGCTGAACAGATTCCGGATCATGGAAAGCTGTGTATGCCTGTCAGGATCGGACAAAAAGATAGGCGAGATTGCCATGCAGTGCGGATTTAATAATATCAGCTATTTTAACCGGGAGTTCCTCCGTGTGATGAAAGTGACGCCGTCGGCCTACAGGAAGCAGGGACGCTGAGAAAAAACAGAGGAAGGCTATTGACAAATCAAACTGTAACTGCTATTATTACAGTATAAACTGTAACTGAAACGAATACATATAATGTATTTCAAGAAAGGGGCTGCAAAATGAATACAAGAGAACATGAAACAATGAAAATGCGGGGAAGCGCAGATGTTTCTTATCTGGGCAGGACAGTGGATGAAATGATCTATTCGTTTATGGAAGAGAGGAAGATTCCGGGTCTTACGCTGGCAATTGTGCAGGCCCCTTACATACCGAGAGTGGTGGGATACGGCTTTTCGGATGCAGGAGAAAGGAGGCTTGCCTCCGCCAATACGATGTGGCCTGCAGGCCCGATCTCCCAGGCTTTTGCAGCGGTCGCTGTGATGCAGCTGTTTGAGGACGGAGCGCTCTCATTGTCGGAAAGGGCCGCTGTCTATCTCCCCGAACTGCCGGAGGAATGGGGAAAGATCACGGTCCTGCAGCTGCTTCGTCATGCTTCGGGTTTGCCGGATTACCGGACGGCTCTCGGTTTTGACCCATTCAGGGGATGGGAGTTTCCGGAACTGCTCCGGCTGGCAGCAGGGGCGTCTCTGCACTTTGAAGCCGGCACAGAAGTGGAGCAGAGTGCCACCAATTTTCTTCTGCTGACAGAGATAGTGGAGAGGGTGGCGCACAAGTCCTATCATGATTTTGTGTGGGAGCGTCAGATCGATTATCTGGGACTGACGCATACCGGCTTTTCACAGGATTTGGACCGCTTTCCCCAGGAAGATGTTTCCCTGACGGGAAATGTGCATCAGGCTTTTAAGAAGGACGGGAAATTCATTGACCCGATTGAGACGGCGTCGGGTTACGATCCGGCGGGCAAGCCGGTGCCCCGTACGGAATCCTCCGCACTGAGAGGGTTTTCCGATATTTGGGCCTCCGCGCAGGATATTTCCAGATGGGATATCGGGCTGGCCGGTTCCGTGTTGATCCATGAAGCCCAAAACAGGGCCCTGCTCTATACACCCTGGCAGCTGCCGGACGGGAAAATGATGCCGGCTGTGGCGGGATGGCAGTTTTATCATCACCGCGGGCTGATGGACAGTAAGGGGAGTGTACCGGGATTTTCCTCCTTTTTAAGCCGTTTCACCGATGCGGCGGAGCTGGTATGCGTGACCCTTTTGGCAAATAAAGAGGGCGTTGATTTCACAAATCTGGGCAGGCGGATTGCAGGCGCGTTCGGAGATCTGCTTTCCACCAACTATGATGATAACAGGCTGTATCTGCTGGAAGGCCAGTTCCCGGCAGAGGAAACGGTAAAGCGGCTGGAAAACGAACTTAAAAAACGGGAAATCCCTGTTTTCGCCAAGTTTGACCACGCCCGGAATGCGCAGGAGGCAGGATTGCAGCTTCGCCCCACCACAGTGCTGGTGTTCGGATCACCGAAGGTGGGAACCGGACTGATGCAGGCGGACCAGAGCATTTCCGTGGAGCTTCCGCTGAGGATTTCCGTATGGGAAGACGAAACGGGAAGCACCTGGCTGGCATTCCCGCGCATCGTAAAAATAGCGGAAGAATACGGTCTTGCGGATATTCCGGCAGTGCCCAAAATGGAAGCCCTGATGGA
This sequence comes from uncultured Lachnospiraceae bacterium, assembly GCA_902476265.1. Lineage (GTDB taxonomy): Bacteria > Bacillota > Clostridia > Lachnospirales > Lachnospiraceae > Gallintestinimicrobium. The sequence continues at coordinate 44,050 of CABSCP010000012.1, read as the reverse complement.
AGAACTGGTTCAGAAGGCGGGCAATATTTACGCATAAAAAACCTGCCGCCCGGGTCCTATTCTGCCCGGGCGGCAACTAGAAAATAAAATTTCGAAAATAAATTGACAATGATTTGAATGTGTGGTAAAGTAAGGACATAATCAATTTGAATTTAGAACTGGCTGTGCTTGCAAGTCATCTTTCTTCTTAGTGGCTTGTGGTATAGTCATTTTTTTACGGATATCGTGATGTAAGGCAATATATGGAAAGAGCCCTGGCCCGTGGTACACCTGTAAAGTTTTCTGATTGATCAAAAAAATATTAGGAGGTACCTTACTATGAATAGCGGTACAGTAAAATGGTTTAATTCCAGCAAAGGCTTCGGCTTTATCACAAATGATGCGAACGGAGAGGACGTGTTTGTTCACTTCTCAGCGATTATGACAAATGGTTTCAAAACTCTCGATGAGGGGCAGAAGGTGACATTTGACATCGAAAGCGATCCCAAGAACAGCAGCAAGTTAAGAGCTGTCAATGTGTTCGCAGCTTAACTAAAAGGAAGGGACCGCTGGTCCATAAGAGAAACGGATGTCCGAAAGGGCATCCGTTTTTTGGAGATTTCCTGTGATCCTCATTTGCACAAAAGGCTTATCTTCATTAGACAAGGGAGTGTTTTGGCGGAGAAAAAACGCGGAGAAAAATAATAAAAAAAGGTCTTGCCAAATGAGCCGATTAATGTTATTATACCTAAAGAATCAATTTGAATTTAGAACTGGCTGTACTTTATAAGTCTTCCTTTTCTTCAGATGACTTGTATGTACGGTCATTTTTTTACGGATAGAGTTCGAAAGGCAGAGCACGAATAGGTCCCTGGCCCGTATGGCACACCGGTAAAGATTTCCAATTGATCTAAATAATTATCAGGAGGTACTGTAAAATGAATAACGGTACAGTAAAATGGTTTAATTCCAGCAAAGGATATGGTTTCATCACCAACGATGCAAACGGAGAGGACGTATTCGTACATTTCTCCGCAATCCAGACAGACGGCTTCAAGACTCTGGAAGAAGGCGAGAAAGTTACTTTCGATATCGAAAGCGATCCTAAGGATTCCAGAAAGCTCAGAGCAGTTAACGTTTGCAGAGCATAAGGTTTCCGAACGCGGCTGCATAATATGAAGCCGTATTAGAGAAGCGAATTGACGGGTGCCCGAATGGGCGCCCGTTTTTTGTATTTGGCAGCTCTGCTGCCGGATATTGTTTATTCTGAAAGAATGCTGTTTTACAGGGGATGACATAATCGTATTCGGTTCCATAACGTCTTTCTGTTTCTCATTTATTTGGAGTATATCAATTTAGCATTATGCCCCCAATTTAGTCATTTTGAAAGAAATGACTAAATTGAGGTTTGTGTGTGAGATGTATGAGAAAACAAATAAGTACGCAAGGGCATGAGGCGGCTTGATGAAACGGGTAGATGCGATTACAGGGCCACGTCAGCCCTGCACTTCTTACGTTTTTGTAAGAACTTTGTTAGAAAACAGGATACGAACGATGTTTGTTTTCGTTTACAATAGGAAGAAAGGTGGGAATGATGGGAGGAGGCGCCAGAGATGTATGTTAAATTGGTCCTGAAAAATGTGAAAAAGTCGGTCAAAGATTATCTGATCTATATCATTACGCTCACAGCCTGTACTTCCCTGTTTTATGCATTCCTTTCCATTTCCAGTAAATATTATCAACCGGAAATCGGAGCAGAATTTGACATACAGGTTTTGGGCAGCGGAATGAAGCTGGTAATTATTGGCATTACAACACTGCTTATATTCCTGGTGCGCTACGTCAATCGGTTTATGATCCGCAAGCGTCAAAAAGAGTTTGCTATACAAAGCATAATCGGCATGGAAACCACAGCGGCAGCCTGGATTTTTTTTGCGGAAACTTCGGTCATGGGACTTCTTGCTCTCTTCATGGGAATTGGGCTGGGCGTTGTGTTTTCCCAGCTGATCACCGCCATGCTGCTGCACATGTATCACAAGCCGTTTCAATTTTCCTTTATGCTTTTTCCGGATACCGTATTTCTGACCGGCGTATTTTTCTTACTTTGCTTCGGGGCGGCCGGCCTGTTTCAGGTACGCGCCATCAGAAAAATAAAAATGATTGACATGCTGAATGCGGACAGGAAAAACGAGGATGCCGATGCTTCCTGTGCATGGATACATAAAGTTATTGTTGTGAATCTGTTCGTCCATGGATTGATGGGGATCTATGGAATCCGGACGTTGTCCTATTATTTTACCCCACAGTTTTTACCGGCAGTGAAGGCGTGGAGCAGCGCATGTATGGTCCTCCCGTTTCTGATGGCGGGATGTAATGTTCTTCTGCTGCAAAAAAGCAGACCAAGGAAGCCGGAAAAGCTCCTGGTGGTCAGTGCGCTGATTGGTCTCATGGAACTGATAACCGTGGGATTGCTGCCCGGTTTGAAAACCTGTTATGCGCTGCCAATGGACAAAGGGGCATTTAACCTTTATATGGTGTTTTTGTGCTGGTGCCTTGTTTTTATTGTCAGTCTGTTCTTTATTCTGTTCACCAACGGCTTGGCAGCGCTTCGAAAACGTTCTTTAAAAGTGAAGTATCGGGGGGAAAATCTTTTCCTTTTTGGGCAGCTTCTGTCAAAACTGCAGACAAATACGCTTTCGATGACGTTGATTTGTTTAACCTTAACGCTGTCAGTTTGGCTGTTCCTTCTAACCCCGGTCCTTGTGGGGTGGTCACAGGGCTTTTTGGAAAGAAGGGCTATTTATGATATCCAGATATTTTCTGAGTGTACAGGGGAGGAGACAACGGAGGGACTTTTGCATAGGGACGATACCTTTTTATCCGATTTCCTTCAGGAAAAAGGAATCGATATTCGTGAGGAATGTTCGTTTGTCACCTGTTTTCTGGAGAAAACCGATTTTACCAGACAGGCCGGGGAAAATAGACGATACGATTATCCGGTCACAGCGATTTCTTTATCCGACTATAATCATTTGCTGAAAATGCTGGGATATGAACGGATTTCCCTGGCGGAGAACGAATACACCACGCAATGGCTGTCGGTTACGCCGGAAAAATCCATGCAATCTTATCTTGGAGAGCATGAGGTCATCCATACGGATGCCGGGACTTTACAGCTTGCCGCAGTTTCGGCCAGAACAGAGGAACTGGGGGAGGATCTGTATAATTTTCAAAATATCATCTGTGTGGTGCCGGATGCAATCGCTGAAAATTTGCTTCCTGCCAATTCTTACCGGTATATCATCACGCAAAAGCCCGTCCCCTATGAGGCTGCAAAACAGATGGAGTCCGTTTTTAAGGAGCATTGGCCAAAAGAAGAACAGGAAAATCATTCCATCACAACCCGGACTATAGAAAGGAACGATGTATCCGCTGCAATCTTTGTCATGCAGACCGGACTCACCTACAGCGCGGTTATCCTGTTTGTCATCTGTTTTACCATTTTATCCTTACAGCAGTTATCGGATTCGGATCAATACAAATACCGGTTTCAGGTTTTGAGAAACATTGGGGTGGAAGAAAAGGAAATCCAAAAGCTTGTGTTAAAGCAGCTGGGAATATGGTTTGGGGTACCGGTGGGACTGGCGCTTATTCTATCCGCCGCTTTTTTTGGCTTTGTATTTTTGGGCTTTTCTGTTCAGATTAACGTGTATATCGGAATTTTCAAATTGATGCAGCAGGTTTTTCTGGTGCTGACAATTGCAGGAGCGCTTCTTTGCAGCTACTTTGCGGGCACTTGGATTTTGTTTGGCAAAGCGGCGTCCGGGTAAAGAAATCGGTCTCTGATCCGAAAGCGGCATCTCGACGGCCGCTTCTTCCTGTGATATACTTTAAAAAGTATATTTTGGTGACAGGAGGCCTTTTAGATGGGCGGACAGGCGGAAGAAAAAAAGCCGGTAAAACATATTTGCATGGGTCTGCTGGCCCATGTAGACGCGGGGAAAACCACCCTGGCGGAGAGCCTTTTATATAAAACCGGGAGCATCAGGAAACTGGGCAGAGTGGATCATCAGGATGCGTTTCTGGATACGGATGAAATGGAACGGGCCAGGGGAATCACTATTTTTTCCAAACAGGCCTGTATTGCGCTGGGCGATTATGAAGTGACCCTTCTGGATACGCCGGGACACGTGGATTTTTCCGCGGAAATGGAACGGACGCTGCAGGTGCTGGACTATGCCGTGGTGGTGATCAGCGGTGCGGACGGCGTGCAGGGGCATGTGGAAACGCTGTGGCGGCTGTTGAAGCGATACCGGATCCCCACTTTTTTGTTCGTCAACAAGATGGATCAGGAGGGGACTGAAACGGAGCGGCTCATGAAGGAACTGCAGTCCCGTCTGGATGAGGGGTGTGTGCTTTTTTCCGATGCCAAAGAGGAAGGCGGCAAACAGCCGGATTTTCCGGCAGATTTCTGGGAAAACATTGCCATGTGTGAAGACGCGCTTCTGGAACGGTATCTGGAGGGGGAACCCGTCGGCATGGAAGAGGTTGCCGAACTGGTGAGGGAGAGGAAGGTTTTCCCCTGCTTTTTCGGATCGGCATTAAAGCTTTTCGGTGTGGACGAACTGCTATGGGGGCTGCGCACTTTGATGAAGCCGAAAGAATACCCGGATCGTTTCGGGGCGAGGATTTTTAAAATCACCCGGGATGAGCAGGGAAACCGACTGACCCATATGAAGATCACCGGAGGCAGCCTGAAAGTGAAAATGCTTTTGTCCAACCGCCGGGAAGAGAGCGGCGGGGAAGAAGTCTGGGAGGAAAAGGCAGATCAGGTGAGGATTTATTCGGGGGACGGTTATCGCAGTGTGCCGGAGGCAGAGGCGGGCAGCATCTGCGCCGTGACAGGGCTGACAAAGACGTTTGCCGGGCAGGGGCTGGGGACGGAAACCGAACCTGTGCTGCCGGTGCTGGAACCTGTCCTGACTTACCGGATCGGGCTGCCGGAAGACTGTGACGTACATGGCATGTTTTTAAAACTGAAGCAGCTGGAAGAGGAAGAGCCGGAGCTTTCCGTTGTCTGGGAGGAAAATTCCGGGGAGATCCATGCGCAGGTCATGGGAGAGGTGCAGATGGAAGTGTTAAAGCACCAGATCCGGGAGCGTTTCGGCGTATGGGCGGAATTTGGAGAGGGCAGCATCGTTTACCGGGAGACCATAGAAAATAGAGTGGAGGGTGTGGGGCATTTTGAACCGCTGCGCCATTATGCGGAAGTGCATCTTTGTCTGGAGCCTCTGGAACGGGGGGCGGGGCTGCAGTTTGCCTCCTCCTGCAGCGAAGACGTGCTCGATAAAAACTGGCAGCGCCTGGTGCTGACGCATCTGGAGGAGAAAAAGCACAAAGGCGTGCTCATCGGCGCGGAAATCACGGATATGAAAATCACCCTTTTGACGGGACGGGCCCATATCAAACATACGGAGGGCGGGGATTTCAGGCAGGCTACTTACCGGGCCCTGCGCCAGGGCCTCATGCAGGCGAAAGGAGTGATTTTGGAACCGGTCTATGATTTCCGGCTGGAAGTGCCCGCGGGAAATATGGGCCGGGCCATGACCGATATTCAACGGATGAAGGGCCGTTTCGATACACCCCGGCAGGAAGGGGAATTTTCTGTCCTGACCGGCAGCGCGCCGGTGGTGAACATGAGGGGCTATCAGCGGGAGGTGACGGCGTACACAAAGGGACGGGGAAGGCTGGCCTGTACGCTGAGAGGATATGAACCATGCCACAATCCGGAAGAGGTGCTCGCGCTTGCAGGTTATGATCCGGAAGGGGATACGGAAAACCCCTCAGGCTCCGTATTCTGTGCCCACGGCGCGGGTTTTGTGGTCCCCTGGGATCAGGCAGCACGGTATATGCATCTGGAAAGCTGCCTGAAACCGGAAAAAGAGGAAGAAACCGTTCAAACAGAGGGGACGGAAAAACAGCCGGCATCCCGCCGAGAGGGGGCCCTTCCCGAAAGCGTGAGCGAGGAAGAGCTGGAAGAGATTTTTAACCGCACCTACGGAACGGTGAAACGGGAAAAAAACGGCTATAAAAAGCGGAATCAGGGCGCTGTATCCCGGACCTTCGGAAAAACCTCCACGACAGAAAAAGCATATGTACAGAAGTCGGATGCAAAACCGGCGGAAGAATATCTTCTGGTGGATGGCTATAATATCATTTTCGCCTGGGAGGATCTGCGGGAACTGTCAAAAGTCAATATTGAGAGCGCACGGAATAAGCTGATGGATGTACTCTGCAATTACCAGGGATTTCACCGCTGTACCCTGATTCTGGTCTTTGACGCCTATCGGGTGGAGGGCGGTCAGGGCAGCGTGCAGAAATACCACAACATCCATGTGGTATTTACGAAAGAAGCGGAAACGGCAGACCAGTATATTGAAAAGACCGTGCATAAAATCGGCCATAAAGCCACCGTCACGGTGGCCACTTCGGATGCCCTGGAGCAGGTCATTATCTATGGGCAGGGCGCCCGGCGGATGTCCGCCAGAGAACTGTGGGATGAGGTGGAACTGACGCAGAAACAGATTCGGGAAACCTGGGAGAAAAAACAGGGAGAGGATTCCCAAAGAGAAGAGTCTCATGGAAGCGGAAAGAATTATCTGTTCGATCATCTGCCGGAAGAACTGACGGAAATGGTGGAGCAGGTGCGTCCGGGCAAAAAAGAATGGAACGATGAGAACTGATTTTTTTACATTAAATATAGAATTTTATATGTTGTTTTGAAGCAGGAAATAGGATAGGATAATACCGTCAGAAGGGCATTGCCCATTCAACCAAAAAAATTACCTTTCATCAGGAGGATTGCAGATGTTTTTTACAGACAGAAAACTGGAGGGGCGCACCCGCGAACTGGAGGAATACCGATACCGGGATGTGACCGCAATAGAAAAGTTTTTGGCGGCGGAGGATACCCAGGGCGTTGTGAATCCGGAGGTGCCGGACTGCTTTGAGGGCTGGAACGTCATGAAAATCGGAGAGAACTGGGCCGGCAGGGACAAGTATCTCTGGCTGCACACCGAGGTGGAAATTCCTGCCGAATGGAAGGGCAGAAGGGCGGTCGGCGTGTTTGACTTCGGCTTTACCGGAGCGGGAAACAATTCCGGTTTTGAATCCCTTCTGTATATTGACGGGGAACCCTATCAGGGTGTGGATGTCAACCACAAGGAAGTCTTTTTTAAGGAATCCATGTACGGCCGGAAGTTAAGCCTTACCTTCCGCCTGTGGTCCGGTCTGGAGGGCGGCGGCCTGCCCAAGGAGATGGAGCATAAGCTGAAAAGGGCGAAATTCGGATGGCTGGATGAAAAGACGGACGATTTATATTATATGTCCGATATGGTACTCAAAACCGTGGCACAGCTTTCCGAAAACGATCCGGTAAAGCATGACCTGCTGGCCAATCTGGACCGCGCGATGCACTGCATTGACTGGTCTTACCCGGGGAGCGAAACTTTCTACGAATCCGTGGCACAGGCGGATGACATGCTGAATGAAAAGATTGACGCCATGGGCAAACGCTCCGATATCAACGTTTACGCGGTGGGGCATACCCATATCGACATCGCATGGCTGTGGAGATTAAAGAATACCAGGGAAAAATGTTCCCGTTCTTTTTCCACGGTAATGCGGATGATGGAAATGTTCCCGGAATATATCTTCCTGCAGACACAGCCTCAGCTTTACGAATATGTGAAGGAAGATTTTCCGGAATTATATGAGCAGATCAGGGAACGGATTGCACAAGGGCGCTGGGAAGCGGACGGCGCCATGTGGGTGGAAGCGGACTGCAACCTGACCAGCGGCGAATCCCTGACAAGGCAGATTCTGATCGGCAGCAAATTTATCAAAGAAGAGTTTGACAAAGAGGTGGAATATCTCTGGCTGCCCGACGTGTTCGGCTATTCCTGGGCGCTGCCTCAGATTTTGAAGAAATCCGGCATTGATATGTTCATGACCACCAAGATCAGCTGGAACCAGTATAACCGAATGCCCCACGACACCTTTTACTGGAAGGGGATCGACGGCAGCGAAGTGCTCACCCATTTCATCACCACACCGGAACCGGACAGCCCGGCGGACAGCTGGTTTTATACCTATAACGGGAACCTTCTGCCCAGGACGGTAAAAGGTGTCTGGGACAGTTACAGCGAAAAGGATATGAATAAGGACCTGCTGATTTCCTACGGCTTCGGAGACGGGGGCGGCGGCGTCAACCGGGATATGCTGGAACAGCGGCGCAGACTGGACCGGATTCCCGGACTGCCCAATGTAAAGACCTGCACGGCGGGAGAATATTTCCGCAAACTCAAAGAGAACGTGAAGAATACGGATCAGTTCGTGAATGTCTGGGACGGGGAACTTTATCTGGAATATCACCGGGGCACCTATACCAGCCATGCCCACAACAAACGCATGAACCGGAAAATGGAACTCCTTTACAGGGAAGCGGAGTGGCTGACGGTGATGCGCGCGCTGGCGGCGGGCGGGGATCTGTCCCTGGCACAGCAGGAAGAACTGACAAAGGGATGGAAACATATCCTGACAGACCAGTTCCACGATATCATTCCCGGCTCCTCCATTTTTGAAGTGTATGAGGACTCCAAAAAAGACTACGAATGGATCGCCGGCATCGGGGAAGCGGTGGAGCAGACCTTTTTTGAGGACGTGCAGAAGCCGGAAAAGGGCCGTTATACGGTGATCAACAGCAACGGCTTTATGATGGACGGACCGGTTCTTCTGGAAGGAGCCAAAGGCAGCGCTTATCTTAAGGACGGCACGAAGCTGGATTCCCAGGAAACGGAGAAGGGACTTCTGGTGCATGCGAAAGCGGTGCCTTCCATGGGCAGGCTGGAAATTTGGGTGAAGGAAGAAGAAAACGGCGCAGCCAAACCCTTTACAGTCAGCGGGGACGGACATGTGCTGGAAACGCCTTTTTATGTGATGAGCTTAAACGACTATGGTCAGATCACACGGCTGTATGACAAAGAGTTTGAACGGGAAGTGCTGCCCAAAGGCCAGCGGGCCAACGTGCTTCAGGTGTTTGAGGATAAGCCCATGGGCAACGATGCCTGGGACATCGACATTTTCTATCAGCAGAAAATGCGGGAAATCACGGATCTGTGCGCATATGAGGTGGTGGAAGAAGGGCCTGTGCGCCTGAAAATCCGGATGAAGTGGCATTACATGAATTCCGCCGTCAGCCAGGATATGATCCTGTACGCTGCGGACAGACGCATCGACTTTGAAACCGAAGTGGACTACCATGAGCGGCACCAGCTGTTGAAAGCGGCGTTCCCGGTGGATATCCGCACCACCTACGGCACCTTTGACGTGCAGTACGGCAATGTGCGCCGTCCCAATCACTGGAACACCAGCTGGGATCAGGCGAAATTTGAAACCGTCGCCCACAGATTTGCGGACCTTTCCGAATACGGTTACGGCGTCAGCCTGTTAAACGACTGCAAATACGGCCATGATGTGAAGGACAATGTGCTGCGCATCACCCTGATCAAAACGGCCACCAGCCCGGACCACAGCCAGGATCAGGGAATGCATTATTTTACCTACTCCCTGCTTCCTCACGGCGGCAGTTTTGTGGAAGGCCGCACGGTGCAGGAGGCATGCGCCTTAAACCAGCCCATGCATGCGGTGGAAGGCCGCCTGAATCTGCCCTTTGAAAGCTTCCTTTCCTTTGACCGGGAGAGTGTGGAACTGGATGCGGTGAAGAAAACGGAGGACGGAAAGTATATCGCGGTCCGCTTCCATGATTTCACCGGCGGCACCAACCGCATCACCGTAACCCCCGGTTTCACATGGGAAGCTTACTGTGAGAGCGATCTGAGGGAACGGCCGCTGACGGAATGGAAAAAGGAAGGCCCTGTCACCGTGACGGTGAAACCCTATGAAATCATCACGCTTCTTTTTGCACCTTTGCGCGATGGAGAATAATGTGATAAAATAAATTGAAGAGCGGTACCGGCAGGCATTCTTTCATGCCGGCCGGTACCTTTTTGTATACCGGGAAAAGGTGACCGGTATCATGCGATAAAAGCCCGGGGACGGAGGACGGATATGAAAAAAGGTTCCAGACAGCTTTACCGGAAGATGCTGTTGGTTTATACGGCGGTTCTGGTAGGGGTGGTGATTTTGCTGGTGATGTATTCCATTTCGGAATCCCGGCAGCAGGCGAAGGATACAAATCAGGATTATATGAAGCTGGCTGCACAGGAGGCCAGAGACTACATCCTACAGTCCTCGGAGAATACGGAACATATCATGAGCAGCCTGTATAATTCCTACAGCGAGTTAAATGATCTGTGTCATTATCTTTCGGACAATATCGACGAGTATATGAAATACAGGCTGGACACTTATGGGGGAAGTTCTTCGGTGGCCTATTCCGGCATTGAAGATTTCTGGTCCGGGATGTTTGACAGCTATGGACAGTTGGAACGGATCCGGGTCTACAGCATCCAGCAGCAGATCCTGACCTATTATGAATCCGACGGAACAACACGGCGGGAATCCGTACCGGTCCGCCTGATGGAGAAAGAAGAGATTTACAGTGCCGGGCAGAAGGAAATTTATTTCAGGAAGGAACTGCGAAATCCTGTGACTCTGGAAGCCATGGGATGGATGGAAGCCGTTTTTTCCACGGAAAAGCTGGACGACATTGTGAAGTTCTATGACCGGGCGAAACTGCTGGTCTGTGATTCGGCAGCCAGAACAATTTACTCTTCAGAGGAAGGCCTTTTCTGGAATCAGGCGGTCAGTATCAGCGAATTGGAGAAAAGCCTGAATGCCTATGTGTGGGAGGAGGATGCCCTGTCCCTGCGCATTTTTACCGTTTTGCCAAAAAAAGAGGCCAGCCATATCCCCGTCTGGAGAATGATCGCCATTATCGCTCTGGGGGCGGCGCTGACCGCGGTGGGGGAAATTGGCATTCATTTCTACCTTTCCGGTATTATGAACCGGCTGGAGACGATTGTGGAGGGCATGGAAAAAGTTACCACCGGGGAGCTCAATACACGCATAGACTGTGGAAAAAAGGGAGATGAACTGGATATCATTGCGGATAACTTCAACCAAATGTGTCAGGATCTGGACCTTTACATCAAAAGGAGTTATCTGGCGGAAATCGAACAGAAAAATGCGGAGCTGGCCGCGCTGCAAAGCCAGATCAATCCTCATTTTTTATATAATACGCTGGAGGCCATCCGGATGAAGGCGATCTGTAACGGCGACCGGGAAGTGGGGCGGATGCTCTACAGCATGGCGGCTTTATTTCAGAGTCAGTTAAAAGCCGACGACGTGATCCTGCTGGCTCAGGAACTGCATTACAGCAAAAAATACATGGAACTTTTTGAATACCGCTACAACGGGAAGTTTCGGTGGGATATGGAGTGTGACGAAAAATTGCTTCAGGTGCCCGTCATCAAATTTGTGATTCAGCCTGTTCTGGAAAATTATTTTGCCCACGGAATCCGCCTGGAGTCCGATTCCAACTATATCCGGGTGGAGGTCCGCGAAGCCGGAGACTTCATGCTGGTGGTGATTGAGGACAACGGCAGGGGAATGCCTGCAGAGGAAATGGAAACCAGGAATGCCGCTCTGCGCGCGGACGAATTTGATTCCCATAAATCCATGGGGCTTGCCAATGTAAACCGCAGGCTGCGTGCGGTTTACGGAGAAGAATGCGGTCTGACCCTTTCCGAAAGCATTTGGAAGGGGCTTAAAGTGACGCTTCGTTTTAAAAATACAAAGGAGGGGCTGTGATGAGACGAGTGATGCTGGTGGAGGATGAGGATTTTATCCTGCAGGGTCTGGAGAACATTATCGACTGGGAAGAACTGGATTTGCAGATTGTCCATAAGGCGCATAACGGGGTGGAAGCCCTGGAACTGTTACAGAAGGAAAAGGTGGACATCATCGTGACTGATGTGAGCATGCCGCTGATGGACGGGCTGCAGCTTTTGGAAAAGGTGCGCAAAACCGATCCGGTCATGCGTTTTGTCATCCTTTCGGGCTATAATGAGTTTGAATACGCCAGGGCAGCCATCCGCATGGACGTGGAGGACTATATTTTAAAACCCATCAATGAGGAAGAACTGGTGAAAGCGTTACAAAACTGTATGCTCAGGCTGAAGGAAATTGAGGATCAGAAAACCTCCTATATCGATGAGCGGGTGGAGTTTTTGCAGTTTTTGGACGGCACCATGACCGGGCAGGCCAGGGAAGCGTATCTGCAGAAAAATGATTTTTTGCAGTCCTTCGGCAGCATGAGGGCGGCTATCATGAAAGTGGATCTTACCACCCTGTCCGGTTCCAAAATTACGGATGTGATTCATTATATAGAAGGAAAACGGGGGGACAGGGCGCTTTTTGTATGGCATCTGCGGGGCAACAACATCCTGATTCTGACGGAAAACGGAGCGGACGGGGATGAGGGTACCGACTGGTTTTCCAACCTGCAGAATGAAATGGAAATTGAGCTGGGGATCATGACTTTCCTCACGGTCTCAGGAGTATTTACGCAACTTACGGCACTTCCGGAAGCATACCGGACGGTAGTGAAAATGCAGAAGTATTTGTTGATAGACGGGTATGGAAGCTGCGTTGACGAAGCCCATATCATGAACCGTACCAACGGGGACATCACCATAGACCGGGAAAAATTCTCCAGGCTGATCGTGAGCAAGGACAGTAAGGAAGCCGGCCGGTATGTGGAGGATCTTTTTATCAACAATATGCAGGACGAAGCTTCTGTGGATGTGCTTTACCAGATTGCGGTAAAAATTGCGATCCTGCTGCAGGAGATCCGGGCAGAGTACAACCTGGCAGGAGAAGGAAACCGGCTGTCCGATGTGATTGACAGCATTTATCAGGCAGAAGATCTCGTATCGATCAAGTCTTTGTTCCTTTCCGAAATTACGGACATCATTTCCTGGCTGAACACGGAGAATACCCAGTATACGCCGGTAGTGCGCCAGATCATGGCGGAGGTCAAAAAGAATTACAGGGACGATATGAATTTGAAAACCCTGGCTTATAAATATCATATGAATACCTCCTACCTGGGGCAGATTTTTCAGAAAGAGGTGGGCTGTCCCTTTTCCCAATACCTGAACAATGTCAGGAACGGGGTGGCGAAGAATCTGATTCTGACCACCAATATGCGGATCAATGATATTGCCAGGGAAGTGGGCTATTCGGATACCAGTTATTTTTACAGGAAGTTTAAGAGCAGCTACGGCATTTCCCCGGCCTCCATGCGGGAAATGAAGAAATATTGATCTGCCCCGGAGTGGGGCATTTGTGCAGGATGGTAAGAATGGGCGCTGTTTTTGCAGATTGAAAGTTCATTGATCTGTGAAAATAGCGTCTTTTTAATGGAATGAAATATTAAAATTGTACAAATTGCATGTAAAAATTATTAAAAACTATAAAAAGTACAGGAAACCTATAAGTTTTAAACTATGACGAACAATGAGGTTTTGATAAGATGAAAGTATCCGGTAAGACGATGGCGGAAAAGCACGGAAACAAAGAGGCAGACGGAAAGTACGCAGGGAAAACTATGAAATACGGAATTGGAAAAGCGGTTCGGCAGACAGCTGTCCTTTGCCTCCTCCTTGCGGCATTTTTCACAGGATGCGGCAGACAGGAAGAGGAAACGGCGGGAAAGGCGGCGCCGGTGCACCTGGTCTGGTATCAGATCGGGGCCAGACAGGACGACCTGGAGGAAGTCCAGAAACAGGTGAATGCCTATACGGAATCCAGGATCGGCGTTACGGTGGAAATTGTTCCGGTGAACTGGAATGATTACAACACAAAAATGCGCAACATCATCAACACGGGAGCGGAATGGGATCTGGCATTTTCAAGCTCCTGGGCGAATGATTATCTGGAAAATGCCCAGAGAGGCGCGCTGCTTGCATTGGATGATCTGCTTCCCAAATACGGAAGTGATCTCCTTTCCGGGATCGATGAGAGATTCTGGAGAGCGGCCAGGATCAACGGGGAAATTTACGGCGTGCCCAGCGAAAAGGAAATCGGCAATATGCCGATGTGGGTGTTCACAAAGGAATATGTGGATAAATATGACATTCCCTATCAGGACATCCATACGCTGGAAGATCTGGAACCGTATCTTGCGCTGATCCGGGAGAAAGAACCCGGAGTTGTCCCTCTTTATCTGACAGCGGATTTTACCGCCCCCACTTACATGGATAAAATAACAGATCCTGTCGGCATTGAATACGGGGATGAAACACTGACTGTCAAAAATGTTTTTGAAACGCAACGGATGCAGGAGACACTGCAAACACTTCACCGATACTTTGAAGCCGGCTATATCAACTCTGATGCGGCGGTGGCGAGGGACGACAAATCGGTGAAACGCTTTGTGACAAAAGGCGACGGCCAGCCCTATGCGGAAACCTCATGGAGCAAAAGTCTCGGCCATCCCGTGGTGGCTTCCCAGATTATGGAGACGCAGATCACCAACGCGTCGGCAAGGGGAGCGCTCACCGTGATTTCAAAAGACTGCAGGCATCCGGAAAAAGCGGTGGAATTTTTAAATCTGGTGAACACAGATCAGTATCTTCGCAATCTTTTAAACTACGGCATTGAAAACGTGCACTATGAAAAGGTGCCGGTGACACAAGAGGAAAAGGAAGCGGCTGAGGGGAAAAGTTATATTTATGACTGTAAGGTGCATCTGTTGGAAAACAGCGGATATTCGGTTCCCTATTACGTACAGGGAGGCCTTTTTACCACCTGGGTGCCGGATACGGACCCGATTGATAAGTGGGACACCTTTCAGGCATATAACAAAAAGTCGGTGGAAGCGCCTACGTTCGGATTCGATTTTGATGCGGGCCGGGTGCAGACCCAGATTTCCAATTTCCGCATCATTCTGGATGAATATGGTCCGGCACTTTATACGGGCAGCGTGGACCCGCAGGTTTATCTTCCAAAGCTTGTCGAAAAGCTGAAAGAGAACGGGATGCAGGATGTGATCGATGAGATGCAGAGGCAGATCGATCTTTGGAAAGAAAAATCTTAAACAGCAAACGGTAGGAAAGAGAAAGAGGGGTATGAAATGGGAAAAGAAATGGCGGCGCAAAAAAAGAAAAAAGACAGATGGGCCAAGCGGGACACAGAGCTGACCGTTTTAACACTGCCCACAGTCATCTGGTACATCTGTTTTTGCTATTTTCCGATGTTCGGTGTATTGATGGCCTTTAAAAACTTCAAAATTGCGGATGCGACGAAGAGCTTTTTTTATAACCTGTTAAAAAGCGACTGGAACGGCTTTAAGAACTTTGAGTTCTTATTCACTTCCGGTTCCGGCGCGCTTGTGGTAAAGCTCACGCTTTTATATAACGTGGTATTCATCATTTTGGGAATCGTGATTCCGGTCTGCTTATCCCTGATGATGAGCCAGCTGTATTCCAAGAAATTCGGTAAGACCTGTCAAACCTTTATGTTCCTGCCTTATTTCATGTCATGGGTTGTTGTCACTTACTTCGTATTCGCCTTTTTAAGCCCGGATAAGGGGATGGTCAACAATCTTCTGGTGAGCATGGGCAAGGATCCTATCAGCTGGTATCAGCAGCCGAAATACTGGCCGGTGCTCCTGGTATTTTTGAGCCAGTGGAAGGGCATGGGCTATGGCATGGTGGTCTATCTGGCGACTATCACAGGCATTGACGGCACTCTCTATGAAGCGGCCATGATTGACGGCGCCACCAAGTTCCAGCAGGCGACAAAGATCACACTGCCGCTGATGAAATCCGTCATCATCATGATGTTCATTCTGGCGATGGGCGGTCTGGTACGAAGCGATTTCGGTCTGTTCTACCAGGTCACAAAGGCTTCCGATTCCCTGTATACGGTGACGGAGACCATAGACGTATTCATTTACAAGATGATAAAAACGCAGCCGAATCCCAATATGGGTTCCGCAGCGGCCTTCCTGCAGTCGGTTGTCGGCTGTGCGCTGATCCTTTTGAGTAACTGGATCGTGAAGAAGGTTGACAGCGACAGCGCGATCATTTAAGGGGAGGTGGAGAAGATGTTAAAAACAAAGCGTGAGAAAGAGCCGGAAGTATTATCGAGGATCAACAGGGTTAAACCGGCTACGAATGTGGTGTTCAGCCTGATTTTTATCATTCTGGCGCTGACCTGTATTATTCCGGCAGTATTTATCATAATTATTTCTTTTTCCAGTATGGACAGTATCAACTCCATCGGATATTCTTTCTGGCCCAAATCCTGGTCCATAGATGCTTATAAATATCTGTGGAACAACAGGGTGATGATCGGACGTTCCTTCCTGGTATCCGTGTTCGTTACCGTTTCGGGAACGGTAATCGGCCTGTTTCTGACGGCGGCCATGGGCTATGCGCTGTCCAGAAATACCTACAAACTCAAAGGGCTGTATACGATCATCGTATTCATCCCCATGGTGTTTGGCGGCGGTCTGGTTTCCACCTACAATGTTTACAGTTCCGTGCTGAATATCAAAGATACGCTGTGGGTTCTGATTCTGCCGCTGGCAGTGTCCTCCTTTAACGTCATCATTTGTAAGACCTTCTTTCGGACCACGATTCCGCAGTCCATTCTGGAATCGGCGGAAATAGACGGGGCCTCCCAGATGCGTACTTACTTCACCATCGTCATTCCGATTTCCAAGCCGCTGCTGGCCACCATCGGCATCCTTTTGAGCTTCTCCTACTGGAATGACTGGTTCTTGTCCCTGATGTATATCTCCAACAGCAAACTGTATTCCATGCAGGCAGTGCTGATGAATGTGGAAAAGAATATCGAATTCCTGGCTCAGAATGCGGATACCATGGGCGCTTCCATCGCGGCCTATGCCACGAATATGCCCAAGGAGCCCATGCGCATGGCAATGGCGGTTCTGATCGTGACACCCATCGCCTGTGTATATCCGTTCTTCCAGCAGTATTTCGTATCCGGTCTGACAATCGGTTCCGTTAAGGAATGACGGTATTTGAAAACAAACAAGTGAGTTGGCTGTCCGCTGTAAAAGGCGGACAGTACAAACATAGAAAGAAAGGATGAACAACATGAAAAAATTATCAAAAGTTTTAGCATTGCTGCTGACAACAGTGATGGCGGGTTCCCTGCTGGCAGGCTGCGGCAATTCCGGCGCACAGACAGGCGGACAGGCCGCGGACGGAGGAAATGCTTCCGCTTCTTCCAACGGGTCCGTTATGCTCAAATGGATCCAGATCGGCAGCGAGCCGCAGAATAATGATGCGGTTGTAAAAGCGATGAACGACTACACACTGGAAAAGATCGGCGTAGGCGTGGAAGTTTCCTACCTCGACTGGGGCGTATGGAGCGATAAAGTAACCGCCATGATCAACTCCGGCGAGTACTGGGATATCATGTTTACAAACGGGGACAAATACACCTCCGGCATCGCTCTTGGCGCTTTTGCGGATCTTACGGATATGATCGCCGACGTTCCGGTTCTGAAGGATTCCATTCCGGATAAGGTTTGGGAAGGCGTGAAGGTAAATGATAAAATTTATGCGATTCCCACTTACAAGGATTCCTCTCAGACACAGTACTGGGTATGGGATAAAGAAGTAGCGGACAAATACGGCATTGACTATCAGAACATCCATACCGTAGACGACCTGGATCCTGTCCTCTATACCATTCAGGATGCCATCAAAGCGGGCGAGATCCAGAACACCCAGTATGCGCTGACCATCGCTTCCGACGGGATCAACGGTTTCCTGATGAACTATGAATCCCCCATCCCGGCGCTGGGCGTGCGCTATGATGATCAGAATGCGAAAGTGGTAAACGTATTCGAGCAGGAAGACATCATGAATGTTTTAAAACATATGCATAAATGGTACAGTGACGGTCTGATCAATCCCGATGCGGCAACCACCGATCAGGGACCGAAGTGGAATGTGGTATCTTCCGGGCAGGGATTCCCGGGTGCGGAAGTATCCTGGGCAACCGGCCGCGGCAAAGACGTTTATGCGGAACCTTTTGCAGGCCCTATCTATTCCACAACGTCTATTCTCGGTTCTGTAAACGCGATTTCCGCAGCTTCCAAATATAAAGCGGAAGCGCTGAAGTATCTGGAACTGATGAACACCGACGAAACCCTCCGGAATATGATGGCTTACGGGATCGAAGGCGTTGACTACACAAAGAATGAGGACGGCACGATCAGCCGTGTCGAAAACGGCTATAACCCCGCAACCTATTCTCAGGCAAGCTACTTCCCGCTTTACCCGGTAGCGCCCAACCCTGCAGACCAGTGGGATAAGGTGAAAGAATGGAACGAAAAGGCAGCATCTTCCGTTCTGTTAGGATTTAACTTTGACCGCAGCAATGTGGAAACGGAAATCGCGAACTGTTCTCTGGTTATGGACCGTTATAAGAAAGAACTTTATACCGGTACCAGAGATCCCGAAGAAGCGGTTCCCGCGCTGTATGCGGATCTGGAAAAAGCAGGCCTGGAAACAATCCGCGCAGAATATCAGAAGCAGATTGACGAATGGAGAGCATCCAAATAATTCCGGTTTACACGAACATCCTCTTACAATAAAAAAGACCGCCGCCCAGCTGGATCACAACCGGGCGGCGGCTCTTTTTATACCAGGAAAAAATTTCAGTGATGATCGTGCTCTGCTTCCCATTCCAGGATGGTGCCGTCGGTTCCGTCGATTTCAAATTCGTACTCGATGCCGTTGTACACGATTTTCCCTTCATATACAGTGCGGCCGTGATCATGGTCGGTTTCCAGACGGATATCTGCGGCAGATGCACCGGGAACCTGGGCCAGCGCCAGTTTTTTCGCTTCTTCCGCACTGATGGACGCGCTGCCGGAAGAAACATTGCCGGAGGAAACGCTGCTGTGGTGTCTGTCTGATTCATGATGGCTGTCATAATCGTCACAACCGTCTCCCGGGTAATGATCTTCTTCATGATGAATAGAATTGTTATTATAGCGGTATGAAATTTCTCCCGAAAGGGCGTCGATGTCATATTCATATTCTGTGTATCCCACGTAAAATTCCACTTCATATTCCATCCGGCCGTCATCGTAATCCTGCTTGATCCGCAGGCCGGAAATGCTGTCCTCTGTGACGCCCGCATGAGTCAGGGCGATTTCCTTCGCTTTTTCTTCCCCGATATAGGAATCGGAAGCCTGTGCTTTGGAGGACGGAGCGGCAGGAGCGGCAGGAGCGGAGGGCGGCTTTGAAACAGAGGGCGCTTCGGGAATTTGGGGGACAGAGGTCAAAGGAACGCTTTCTCCGGCGGCGGGAACCGTCTGATCCGGATTTTCCTTATTTGCCACATTGACGGAAGTGCTGTTGGCCCCTGCCGCCATGAGTTCCTGACTGGATGTGATCTGCTGGGTAGCGGCCTGTGCGGTCTGCGCGCCGCAGGCCGCAAGGGGAAACGTCCCTACGAAAACCAGTGTGCCAAGGCCGAGGGCGGCCAGTTTTTTCTTCTCTTTATTTTTCATGGTAATGACTCCCTTCGTTGTTATATTTGTATTTTATACTGCAAAGATGAAAGGAAAATTAAAGACCGGAAGGAAATTGAAAAGAAAACCGGGCGCCTTCTTCCGGGCAGCTTTCCACAGAAATCGAGCCGTCATGGGCCTGCACAATCCATTTCACCATAGGAAGCCCCAGCCCGAAACCGCATCCGGAAACCTCCTTGCCGGAAGAACTCCGGGCAGGGTCCACCTGATAAAAGCGGCCCCATATTTGATCCAGCTGGTCTTTCGGGATGCCGATACCGTCATCGGCCACCGATCCTTTGATGAGTCCGTCCTCCTGATGAAGTTCCACCCAGATATTCCCTCCCCGCTTTCCATAGGAAATACTGTTGGAAAGGAGGTTGATAAAAAGGCGGATGAGCATGGTTTCATCTCCCCGCATCAAAAGGTTCGGCGGCAGCTGGGTGTGGATGGCGATCTGCTTGTCTTTGGCGGCAAATTCCTGTTCTTCGCAGACCATTTCCGCCAGTTCGCTCACATTTACGGTTTCCAGATGCAGGGCTGTTTTGCGGCTTTCCGCCCTGGCAAGGGTCAGAAGCTGCGAGATGAGGCCGTTCATTTTTTTCGCCTGGGAAGAGATGCTTTCCAGCGCTTCCCGCTGCTCCTCCATGGAAACGGATTCGCCGGAAGCGTATTCACACTGGGAGAGGATCACGGAAATGGGGGTGCGCAGTTCATGGGACACGTCGGAAGTGAACTGCTTTTCCGCTTCAAAGGAGGCCTCAAGCCTGTCCATCATGCCGTCAAAGGTATCCGCCAGCCGGTGCACCTCATCTTCGCCGGGGCTCAGGCGGATCCGGCGGGAAAGATCGCTGCCGGATCCGATTTGTTTTGCGGTTTCCGCCATGGAAGTGAGAGGCTGCAGCGCTTTTTTGATGATGGAATAGCCGCCCAGCGCGATGCAGAGGACGAAAAAGGGGAAAAGCACCAGCGAAAAAAGGACGAGGGTCCGCAGCACGGCATCCGTCCGGGACTGGGACACGATCCCCCGGACCCAGAGATTTCCGTACCCTTCAATGTTTTGGCAGTAATCGTAAACATACCAGACGGTGTCCCGGGAACGGACCTGTCGCAGTTCATCCATGATGAGCGTTGCAGCGCCGGAAAAGGTGGACGGTATCCTGCCGTATACCAATGCCCCGCCGTTATCATAAACGGAGAGATAGATGCCTTCCCCAAGGTAGTTTAAATCATCGTCAAATTTTAAAAGGCCGTCCTCATATTCGATTTCGTGATAACTGCGGGTGACAGTATCCTTCAGACGCAGCCTGGCGTCGGAAAGGATCCGGCCGTTCACAATGAACAAAAGCAGGGAAAGCGCCAGCAGGACGAACAGATTCATAAATACCGTGTACCAGAGGGTGATTTTCTTTTTGATGGACATGTGTTTCATGGCTGCTCCTTTAAAACATATCCAGTACCCCGGACGGTGTGGATGAGTCTGGGAGAAAAACCTTCGTCAATTTTCCGGCGCAGATAGCGGATATAGACATCCACCACATTGGAACCGCCTTCGTAATCATAGTTCCAGATATGTTCCTCTATTTTTTCACGGGTCAGGACGATTCCCTGATTGCAGGCCATATATTCCAGAATGGAAAATTCTTTGGACGAAAGGGAGATGGGAGTGTCCCCTCGCAAAACGGTGCGGGCGTCGCAGTCGATGGTCAGATCCGCGATCCGGTAACAGTGGTCCTGACGGCCGCTTTCCCGGCGAAGCATCACGCGGATGCGGGCCAGAAGTTCGTCGAAGGCAAAGGGCTTGACCAGATAATCGTCGGCGCCTGCATCCAGCCCGGTCACCCGGTCTTCCACGCTGCCCCTGGCGGTGAGCACCAGGACAGGGACGCGGCTGCCCGAGGCGCGCAGCTTTTTTAAGACCTCCAGTCCGTTTAATCCGGGCATCATGAGGTCCAGAATCACGGCATCATATTCCGCCGATTCCAGAAAAGAAAGGGCTTCCTGGCCGTCATAACAGGAGTCCACGGTATAATGGTTTTTCTGAAGGGTTTTGGAAATGACGGAATTCAAATCTTTTTCGTCCTCGGCAATGAGCAGGCGCATGGGCGGTTCCTCTCTTTCGGTGTGATTGTAATCTGATAACAGTATAAATCCGAAAGATGAAAATTGCATTAAATTTATGGTACAATTCTCTGTGACGGGGATCACAAAATTAGTATAATAACTATGCAATTCTGTGCTTGTATTTTGAAAGCATTCTGCTATGATTAGGGACGTGGCACTTCATTTTGAGCATGAAAAAGAAGGGTGCCAAACTGTAAAAAAAGGACATCCGCAAAGGGCGGATGAAGGGTGAATGAAAATGCTGCCCAGAAGAAAAGCCGGCCGGTACGGGGCGGAAAACAGCGGGAAAAAGAGAGGATTCATCAGAGAAGGATCATGGATGGACAGGCAGCTGGACCGTCAGTTTGGCAGCAGTATGTTCAGCTGGCGGCAGATATTCTCCATGTTGGTCCCGCTGATTATGGATTCGTTTTTTGTGTGTCTGATCGGAATGCTGACAACGGCGATGATCAGTTCTTCCAGCCAGGAATCCGTTTCGGCGGTGAGCCTGGTCAGCCCCCTTTATATGATGATCTATGCGGTCTACAATGCGATCTCCGCCGGGGGCACTGTGGTGGTGGCCCAGTTTAAGGGAAAAGGGGAAGTGGAACGGATGAAAACCGCAGCCGGGCAGCTGATGTTTGCGACACCCCTTTCGGCGGTCATCGCCTGTGTGATACTGATTGTGTTTTCCGACCCGCTGGTACATTTCCTGTTCCGCGGTGTGGAGGAGGCAGTGCTGGTAAAATCGGAACAATATCTCATCGGCATCGCCGTTTCCATGGTATTTCTGGCCGTTTATATGAGCGGTTTTGCGGTATACCGGGGGCTGGGCGAAACGAAGACCTGCCTGCGGCTGACGGTGATCATCAATCTGCTGCATTTTGTGGGCAGTTTTGTGTTCATCAATTTGATGCGCCTGGATATCATGGGCAGCGTGCTCGCTTTAAACCTGGCCCGCTTTGTGGGCGGCACCGCCGCAGTCTGGATGCTGCTTTCTCCAAGGAGCATTCTACGGGTACAGGCCCGGCATGTGTTCCATATAGAAAAAAAGATATTGAAAGAAATTTTCAGGATCGGCATTCCGTTCGGAATGGAACAGTTGTTTATGAACGGCGGCTCCATGCTGGTACAGATTTATATCGCCCGGCTGGGCACCGTGAACGTGGCGGCAAACGCTGTGGGAAATTCCGCTTTTTCCCTGTTGTATGCGGCGCCGGCTGCGGTAGGGACGCTGGCCGTCACCGTGGTGGGTCAGTGTGTGGGCGCGGGAGACAAACAGCTTGCCAGGCGTTACGGAAAGGGAATGGTGGTTCTGTGCACCGGACTCACCGTGGTTTCCATGGCGGTGATGCTGCCTCTTCTTCCTTTTATTTTAAAGCTGTACCAGGCGCCGGACAATACGCTGTCCATGATCTATATCATCGTCGCCATTGCGGCGGTGTTCATGCCCTTTTTCTGGCCGACTTCCAACACGATGCCGTCGGTCATGCGGGCGGCGGGGGACGCGGCATTTTCATCCTACTTTTCCCTGATTACCATGTGGGTGGTCCGCGTGGGACTGGGATATCTCCTGGCTATTGTGCTGGGTCTGGGGCTGCCCGGGGTATGGGTCTGCATGTGCGCAGAGTGGATGGTGCGCACCGTTGTCTTCTGGAAACGGTTTAAAGGGAAAAAATGGCTGGAGCATTATCAGGAAGTTTGATTATAACATTTTGGATTAAAAAACAAATTGTAAACCATCGTCAAAGGAGGTATGATAGTAATATCTGTACATAAGGAGGAAGAGGGGATGTGGATCCTGTTTGCCTTCGGCTCCGCCCTGTTTGCGGGGCTGACAGCAGTTTTGGCCAAATGCGGAATCAGGAATACGGATTCCAATGTGGCTACGGCGCTGCGGACCATTGTGGTGCTGGTGTTTTCCTGGATCATGGTTTTCGTGGTGGGAAGCCAGTCGGCCATCGGGGAGATCGGCAGGAGGACGCTGGTTTTTCTGATCCTGTCGGGACTTGCCACGGGCGCGTCCTGGCTGTGTTACTTTAAAGCACTTCAGATCGGGGACATCAATAAGGTGACGCCCATTGACAAGTCCAGCACAGTTCTCACCATGCTGCTGGCTTTTCTCTTTCTGGGAGAAGAGCTGACCCTGTTAAAAGGGGTTTCCATGGTGCTGATCGGAACCGGGACCTGGCTGATGATTCAGAAAAAAGAGGGGACAGCGCCGAAGAAGGAGGGGAAGCTGTGGATGCTTTTTGCCTTTGGTTCCGCTGTTTTTGCCAGTCTGACCGCCATACTGGGAAAAGTGGGAATCGAAGGGGTGGAATCCAATCTGGGAACCGCCATCCGGACAGCGGTGGTGCTGGTGATGGCCTGGATTGTGGTATTTGTCACGGGCAAACAGCATACGGTAAAACAGATAGATGCCGGAAGCTGGCTCTTTCTGGTACTGTCGGGGTTTGCCACAGGGGGGTCCTGGCTGTGCTATTACCGGGCGCTGCAGACCGGGCCTGCCAGTGTGGTGGTTCCTGTTGACAAGCTCAGCATTCTGGTCACCATCGCGTTTTCAGGGATCGTATTCAAAGAAAAACTATATGCGAAGTCGGCGGCAGGCCTTGGGATGATCGTGGGCGGCACGCTGCTTTTGCTGGTGTAAGGGGAGGAATTTCATGAAACTGAATTACAAAAGAACTTTTTTTATCGGGCTGGCCTTTTTATCCATCAGCGCATTCTGGCAGATGTATGACAACATTGTGCCCCTGATTCTGCAGGGGACGTTTCACTTGAATGAAACGTTCACCGGAGCAATCATGGCTGCGGACAATGTGCTGGCAGTTTTTCTGCTGCCTCTTCTGGGCACGCTTTCTGATAAGGCGGATACCAAATTCGGAAAACGGACGCCTTTTATCGTGGTGGGAACCTTACTGGCGGTGGTGCTGATGATGCTGCTTCCCATAGCGGATCAAAAGGAAAGCCTGGTCCTGTTTGTGGGCAGCCTGTTTTTCCTGCTGATTGCCATGGGGCTGTACCGTTCCCCGGCGGTGGCGCTGATGCCGGATCTGACGCCCAAACCGTTAAGGAGCCAGGCCAACGCCATCATCAATCTGATGGGGGCGCTGGGCGGGGTGTATTCCCTGATTCTGATCAGTCTGCTGTTAAAAGGCGGGGAGAAACCGGATTATACCCCTGTCTTTCTGGGGGTTGCGGCCATCATGATCCTGGCGGTGGTCCTGCTGGTAGTCACCATCCGGGAAAAGAAGCTGGCGGCCCAGGTGGCGGCGGAAAATCTGGAAGAAGAGACAGAGGAAGAGCAGAAGGCCGACCGGACGGGAGAGCTTGCGCCGGAAGTGAAGCGCAGTCTGTTCATGATCCTCGTATCCATCTTTTTATGGTTCGCGGCCTATAATGCGGTGACCACCGCATTTTCCCGATATGCCCGGACCGTTTGGGGCATGGAAGGCGGCGGTTTTGCCAACTGCCTGATGGTAGCAACGGTTGCCGCAATTTTAAGCTATATTCCCATCGGCTATATTTCCGCCAGGATAGGCAGGAAAAAGTGTATCCAGGGCGGCCTTGTGCTGATGCTTGTAAGCTTTTTTGCAGCCATCTTTTTCGCGCAGTACCATCCGCTGATCAATATCGGGTTTGCCCTGATTGGGATCGGCTGGGCTTCGGTCAGCGTCAATTCCCTTCCTATGGTAGTGGAAATGTGCTCCAGCGGCGATGTGGGGAAATATACGGGACTGTATTATACGTTTTCCATGTCCGCCCAGATTTTTACGCCGATTTTATCCGGAGCGTTTTTACAGTATGTGTCTTACCGGACACTGTTCCCCTATGCCTGCCTGTTCACGGTGGCTGCGATGGTGACCATGAGCATGGTGCATCATGGGGATAACCGTCCGGAGTTAAAGAAAAATGTGCTTGAAAATTTTGATGTGGATGATTAAAGGAGGGGTTACGGATGAAAAAATGGATACCGGCAACATTGACAGCGGCAGGTGCATACCTGTTTGCCATTTCTCCCAGGCTTTCCAGAAGGCCGGAGAGGATGCCGAAAGTTTATTATGCTCACAGAGGGCTTCATGACAATATTTCCGACGCGCCGGAAAATACGCCGGCCGCTTTCCGAAAAGCGGTGGATGCCGGATATGGCATTGAGCTGGATGTACAGCTGACAAAGGACGGCCAGGTTGTGGTGGTTCATGATTTTGACCTGAAACGGATCTGTGGCGTGGAAGGGGACGTGGACAGCTTTACTTATGAAGAGCTGCAGCAGTTCCCGGTTTATGACAGCGAACAGAGGATCCCTCTTTTTACGGATGTACTGAAACTGGTGGACGGGAAAGTGCCATTGATCGTGGAACTGAAATATAAAAACGGACAGAGCCGTATTTGTGAAAAAACCCAGGAAATCCTGAATCAATATCACGGCGTTTACTGTGTGGAATCTTTCCATCCGCAGGTGCTTGTTTGGTATAAGCAGAATTATCCTGCTGTCTGCAGAGGGCAGCTGTCCATGAATTTCCAGAGGGAGGACGGGGAGCGCAGTGCAAGCTATTATATCGCCCGTCATCTGCTCACCAATTTTTTGACAAAACCGGATTTTATCGCCTATGACTGCAGAGCCATGCATGCGGTGTCCAAGAATATCTGCCGCTGCCTGTTCGGCTGTCCTTCCGTGGCCTGGACGGTGAAATGTCAGGCCCAGCTGGATGCCTGCCGGGATTATTATGATTACTTTATTTTTGAAGGCTTTCGCCCCAATGAGTAACAGACAGGAAGGAAAGAAAGAATCATGCATAATCAGTTGACGGCAAGCGACATTAAGAAAATGCAGGAAGAAATAGAATACCGGAAGCTGGTAGTCCGTAAACAGGCGCTGGAGGATGTAAAGGAAGCCCGTGCCCAGGGGGATCTTTCCGAAAATTTTGAGTATTATGCCGCTAAGAAATTTAAGAATAAGAACGAAAGCAGGATCCGTTTTCTGGAACGGATGATCAAAACCGCGGAAGTGGTATCCGATGCTTCCAAAGAAGATGAAGTCGGTATGAACAACCGGGTGGAGGTCTTTTTTGAAGAGGACGGAGAAACGGAACATTATAAAATTGTTACCACCGTGCGTCAGAATTCGTTGGAGGGTCTGATCTCCACAGAATCCCCGCTGGGGAAGGCGCTGATGGGCCATAAGGCGGGGGACCGGGTTTTTGTGGATATCGGCGGCGGAAACGGTTATTATGTGGTCATAAAATCCATTGACAAGACGCAGGGGGACGATGACGCGCTGCGCAGCTTCTGAAAGGATTAAGAAGAGATTACAGGAGGAAGGTACGGATGAAGCTTTTGATTACCGGGGCCGGCGGCTTTTTGGGCAGCCGGCTGTCCTCTTTTTATCGGGGGAAATATGAGGTTTGGGGCGTGGGGCATGAAGAAATGGATCTCGCCGACGCGGGCAGTGTGCGGGAGGCGGTGAAACGTTTCGGACCGGATGTGGTGATCCATTGTGCGGCCGTTTCGGATGTGGGCGCCTGTACCGCCGACCCTGCCCGGTCGTTTGCCGTAAATGTGAAGGGGGCGCAGTTTTTGGCACAGGCCGGCGCCGCTGCAGGCGCAAAATTTGTGCTCTGCAGTTCGGATCAGGTGTATTTTAAAGCCTGGCAGGAAGAAACAGGAGAGAGCAGGGAAGCCTTTCTTTTGCCTCACCGGGAGGAAGAAGCGCTGTCCCCGATTCCGGTTTACGGACAGCACAAACTGCTGGCGGAAGAACTGTGCCGCTGTGCCTGCCCGGACACGGTCTGCCTGCGGCTGACCTGGATGTATGACAGACTGACAAAAGAAGAACGCTGTAAGGGGCGGAAGAATCTGGGAACCATCCTTCTGGATGGACTGGCGGCCTGTGATCCGGCGGCGCAGGGAAAACAGAAAGAAAGCGGGCGGACAGAGATTCTGCCGGCTTTTTCGGCAACAGATTACCGCAGCGTGACGGATGTCAATGAGGTAGTGCGAAATATGGAAGCCGCCTGGCAGCTGCCTCCGGGTGTCTATAATTTCGGCAGCTTTTATGAGGGCAGCATATATGAACTTGTACGCAGCGTGCTGGAACGGATGGGCAGCGCCGCCATCGTCCGCCGTGCAGAGACAGGCAGCCTGCGGAACCTGTGCATGGACACGGCCAAAGCGAGGGCGCAGGGCATCCGGTTTATGGGAGCGGAGGAAGGGCTGGAGAAGTTTTTGAATAGAATGAAAGTAAAAGTGGAGTAGGGGGAGCTTTTCAATAAGATTAAATTAATTGAATCCAGTTTGTGAGAGCTAGAATACTCAACAGAATTGAAATAATTTACAAATTAATGTTTTGATGAAACCGCAGACGAATTTCAGTCTGCGGTTTTTTTAAAGGAAATGATTTCCATTCATTGCAATCAGGCCATCAAGATATGCCAATAACAGGTCTTTTTGATAATCAGTTAACTTTTTCCACTTCATAAAAAGGGACTGTTCTTTTTGAGAGTGTGTTGGGGAAACAGTCATATATCGAATATCTGATAATCCTAAAATATAGTCACAACTTGTATTGAAAATTTCAGAAAGCTTTATCAAAGATGCAACACTGGGATAGTGCTTTCCACTTTCATATGCGCTGACAGTTTCCTGAGACACCTCAAGTTCAATGGATAAACGAACCTGGGTCATATGATTTTCTTCTCTGAGCTGTTTAATCCTATTTATCATATACACTCCTCAAAATATGTTTATTTTAGTTAAGAATACAGGTTATAGTTGTAAAAAATAGAACCATATGCTATAATATGTACAAGTTAAACCTGTATTACACGAAAGGAGGAAGAAATCATTTGGATCAACAGAAAATTGATGAATGGATTGAAAAAGGAGATAGGCTTGCAAAGGAAAATAATTGGGAACAGGCAGTTTACAATTATGCTTTGGCTGCCAATTGTAATGACTGCTGTGCTTTAAAAAAACTGGCGGATTGCTACGCTAAGGGAAAAGGTGTTGCGATCGACAAGGAGCAGGCTTTTCTAAACTATTTAAAATCGGCTGAAATGGATCCTTTTTATGCAGCTTATGAACTTGGCAAGTGCTATGAAGAAGGCATTGGAACGGAAATAAATAAAAAGCAAGCTTTTGAATGGTATCAAAAAGCCATGAAAGGATGTATTGGGGATATTAAAGCAAAAAGAAAGGTTTGTGAATTTTATAATAGCGGAATAGGAGTCAGAAAAGACCCCAGAAAAGCAAGAGTTTTACAAATGGAATTGCAGACCCATGACAAGAGAATGGATGATTTGGATATCATGTTCCGGGATATGGGCATTTAGACCTCTTAAGGGGCCGGACAAAATGCGGCATTTGGTAAGCGGATGTCAGCGAATATATTATCATAACAAAAGATGTGGGAGGACATAGGAGAAATGTATAAAAAATTGTTTGGGGAAACCGTTGCAGCACAGGAAAAATATTTAAAAATTCGCGTAATTGCTTCTATTATTGCAATAGTTTTATTGCTCATTGATTTCCTTTTCGTCAGGAAAGGATTTTCGGAACTTTTCTGCGTGGTTGTGCTGCTGATGTGGGGATGGAGCGTTTTGAAAGCTTTATGGGGCGTAACCAGCTTTTTGAGCATTTTTTCAATAAGCTCAAATATTGCTGTTACAGTAATAATATTGATTGTTTATATTATGTTGGGATATTTTGCCGGTATTGTGATCTTTCCAATAGGCGTTTATAGATATATTTCGCTTATGGTGAAAAAGAATAAGCAAGCAAGGTGAATTTATGGGATATTATAATGACAGAGATGGAGATACCATTTGGCTGGCAGATAGCGAGGGATTTGGATGGTTTGCGTTGATCATCATTTTGATACTTCCGCTTTTTATTGCTGGTATTTTTATAAGTTCCCTGGCTGTATGGATAACAGAACATTTATTCGCTGCAGGCGGAATATTTCTGTTCATAAATATTTGTGTGAGCTTTTTATTTTCCATGAAATACAAAAATATGCGGATGTTGATTATGGACCTCGCCGCTAATATCATATTATTTCAAACTATTTTTCTTACCGCGATTTTATATGGTATCCCATATATTATTAATGGAGAATCTTGGTGGGATGTTTTTGAATTAATCATTGTTGAGGTGTTTAATGTTGGTGTATTAATTCTCATTAAAGCAATCGGTAAACTGCATAGTAATGCAGGAATATCTTTGGCTACCGCGCTTTTTGCAGGCATTGTATATATATTCTTGATGAACCATGTGCTAAAAGGAACAATGACATCAAAAGAATTAATGCAATTGTATCATATCAATAAAAAGTGGGTTTTTAGTGTATGTTTTGGTGTGTTTTTTATAATGTAAGGAGGCACTATGTTTGGCTTTTTTCATAAAGAAGGAAAAAATGTTAATGATGATGAGCAGTCATACTTACAATTACGTTCTTATGTGAATAGCCAGGAGGATAATATTTTTGATCCCGAAGTATATGATAAAGCGCAGAACAACGATCCTGCTGCACAGGTTAGGATTGCTCAATATTATAAAGATATTGAAGGAAATTTAAATGAGGCAATGAGATTGTTAAAGAAAGCAGCGGACCAAAAGTTTGGACCAGCGTATACAGAACTTGGATATATTTACAGAAATAAGGGAAAAAAGGATCAGGCCCGGGACTGTTTTGAAAAAGCGTTAAAATATGGAGATGCGGAAGGCGCCTATGCCATTGCATCAGAACAAGAATATGCGGATCAGAATTTTAAAGAGGCTTTTAAATATTATAAAATAGCTGCTGAGATGGGAGACGCAGATGCACAAGCAAAAACCGGACTTTTTTTGTTAAACGGAAAAGGAACAGAGAAAAATGAAAGTATTGCTTTTTCGTGGATGAAAAAAGCAGTTGATCAGGAGAACTACAGAATTGCGGGCTATTGTCTTGCAAGATGCTATTTAAATGGAATCGGTACGGAAAAAAACGAAGTAAAAGGTTTTGAAATTTTAAGAAACACAGCGCTGGCCGGATATGATGAAAAAACAGTAGAGTTATTGATTTTATGTTACGAAAAAGGAATTGGTACAGCAAAAAGCAGAAAGAATGCAGGATTTTGGAAACGAATAAAGGATGAACAGAATGGGTTAATGAATGAGTTGGTGAATGAGATATTGGAGGAAAAAGATTTTTAATCTTGGGAGGAAGATTGAGATGTTTGGATTTTGGAAAAAGAATAAAACAGGTAAGAAAATGACAGATCAGGAATTGGTAGATTATTTTTATTCCAAAGCCAGAGAACAGGTGAATAAGGAGCCTGGGAATGCGGATTACTCCTTTTTTAAAGAATTAGGGTCGGAATATCTCACAGAGAAAGTTGTATCTGATTATCAGGACACCATAATTAAGTCTACCATTTATAATGCAATAAAAGATGCGGTTTGTACAATGGATATAAATGCACTTGTACCATATTTAAAAGATTTATCAAGTGTCCCTAAATTTCAGGAACTGGCATCATCTATGGCGTCAAATGGAGAAACGATAGAGAGACTGCAGTACTTCCGGGAAAAGAATACACTTGATGCAGAGAACAATTTAGATGCGCAGCTTGATAAATTGCAGGATGATTTTAGCACTATTTATGAAGCGGTATGCGAGGTAAATGATATATGGTCAGGGGTTATATCATCGCAGGATTATGCAGGGGGCAGTGCACAGGAGGATAAAGAAGTTCTGGATACAATCCAGGAATTGGAAGAATATCTGCTTGTTTCTTTTAGCAATGAAAAAATAGAGATGTTGAAAAGCGCATTGCTTTCATATGCTTTAAACTATGTAAATCTGAATTTGGATAACGATAATCCGGTAATATCAGACGAAGGGGAGCGTCTGATGAATCTTTATGATCTTTTTTATGAGTCTCCATATAAAACCTTATTTGGAATTAGAAAAGATGGGAAAATATTAATGACTGAAGATATACTGATATCGAAAATTATAATTGAAGGTGTATCGGGGCAAGACATGCGGTTAGATCAATTGGTAAGAGAATATATGACCGATAATCAAGGGAAAAAAGATTTTCAGAGGAGTATAAATAAAGTAAGGTATATTTTATCTAAGTACGATTTAAAAGAACAATTAAAGTTAATAGAAGAGTAGTATTCAATGGAGATGTTAGATTCTGTATATCGGTTGATTCTTAAAAAAAGTCCTACAGTTCCACCAGAGACGGGAGGCATTATAGGAAGTGTAAATGGAATAATCCGATATGTTTACTTTGATTTGTCTGATGGTATTTTATCAAAAGCTTTATACATTCCCAATACAATTGCTATTAACAGACAAATAGATAGATGGAACCAGAAAGGAATCACTTTTTGCGGAATGTTTCACAGCCATGTAAAGGCGCAGGAAACTTTCTCTCAGTCGGATATTGAATATATTCAAAAAATTATGGTTGCCGTGTCTAATGACATTCCAATGCTCTATTTCATGATTGTGTTACCTGGAGAAAAAATAATTTCTTATAAGGCGAGAATTATAGATAATAAAGTCTGTATAAGCAATGAAGAAATTAGTCGGATAATTTGAAATTGTGTAGAAATACTTAATCTGTACTGTGGAATTTAGTTTTTCAAATTTGGCAAGTACAGCTAGGTTATTAAAAGTTAGAAGGGAGGTGTCTTACACTATGAAAAGCAACGAGTGTGCAGAAAAGGATTATAAAATCCAGATTCCGGAAGGCATGTTTTGCGGTCATAACTGTGCAGACGGTTGTATTTATTGGAATCCATATGACAGAGATAGCAATGGGCGGCAATACTGTAGTCACTATGGAAGCTATTACTATCCACGTGAAAGACAAGGGTGTTTGTCTTATAAAGGCTGAATCGGCATTTTAAAGTTTGAGTGCCTGAGAGGACCCCGGAATTTTTATCGATTCCGGGGTCCTCTCAGGTTATTCAGACAGTATTGTTTCTTGCTTTTTGTTCTGCAGCAAATCAATCACCGCCGAAGAGAGTGTGACCGTCAGCAGTGAAAACAGGATTTTCACCGCAGGAATATAGGTCAGGGAAAGCATCAGCACTACGAAATCCGTAAAGAAGTAGGCCCGGGAGATTTTCCAGCCGGTGGCCCGGTGGAGGATCAGCGCCAGCGCGTCATCGCCGCCGGAAGCGCCGCCCCGGCGCACGATCAGCCCGGCGCCCACGCCTACGAAAAGTCCGCCTAAAACGGCTGCCACAAGAGGTCTGTCCGAAAAAGAGGGCAGGAGAGGGCCGATGAATTCCCAAAGCCGGTAAAACAGCGCATAACTGCAGGTTGCAAAGATCGCGTTTTTCAAAAACGCCGTCCCCAGCAGTTTAAAGCCGATGATATAGCAGGTCATGTCCAGAAGGAAGGAAAAAACCCCCGGGGAAATGCCTGTCCAGTGGTGCAGAAACAGGGTCATGCCCAGGACGCCCCCCTCTGTGATCTGGCTCTGACTGTGTATGTTGAATAGTCCGAAAGAAAGGACTGCAGCGCCAAACAGCAGGGAACCGTAATGCAGGATGGTATTTCTATTCAATTTTTTTAAATTCAATTTCTAAAACTCCTCTGATTCTCCGGCGAGTTCCCGGCAGAGTTCCAGGAACGGCTCGCCATATTTTTGATATTTTAATTCGCCGACTCCGTGGACGGCGAGCATTTCTTCTTTGGTCTGGGGCAGCAGGACGCACATGGATTCCAGCGATTTGTCTGAAAAGACAAGGTAAGGCGGAACATGCTGCGCACGGGCAATTTCCGTGCGAAGACGGCGAAGGGCCTCGAAAGGCGCGCTTTTGGCATGAGCCGACGCGCTGCGCTTTTTGCCGCCGCTTGCCTGGCCGGGAACATTCCCGGCATTTTCCGGTGTCTGCGTAGTCTTCCTTGCTGCCTTCATGGTGAGCACAGGGCGGAAATCCCCGGACTCGGAAAAGAAGGTCAGTCCCTTTTCTTTCACTTTTACTATGGGAAACTGGTCGTCGGTGACAGCCAGATATTCCGTCAGAACAAGATAGTTTAAAACCTGGCGAAGAAAAACGATGGTTTCTTTTGCCTGGGAACCGTAATAGTGGTTCTGATCCAGTCCGAAACGCAGGACTTTTTCATTTTTGCTGCCGCGCAGCGCATCCAGAATGACGTTGACGCCGTAGCGCATGCCGCTGGTCATAATACAGCCGATCATGTCATTGGCGATCCGGGAGATATCCACGGTTTCGAAAACATGCAGGCAGTTGGAGCAGTTGCCGCAGTAACTGGAACCGTATTCCCCGAAATAGCGCAGCATATAATCCCGGAGGCAGTCTGTGGTATGACAGTAAAAGGTCATTTTTTTCAGACGTTCCCGGTCCCGGCTTCGCACTAGTTCCAAAGCTTCTCCGGTGAGTTCTTCGTTGTCCCGGTTCTGCTCGATGAAAAACTGATTGGTGATCACATCCTGGCCGCTGTAGAATAAAATGCAGTCGGCCTTCGCTCCGTCGCGTCCCGCACGCCCGGCTTCCTGATAATAGCTTTCCATATTTTTGGGCATATTATAATGCAGGACAAAGCGGACGTTGGATTTGTCAATTCCCATGCCGAATGCGTTGGTGGCAACCATGATGGGAGATTCGTCATAGGTAAAGGCTTCCTGATTGGCGCGCCGTTCATTGTCGGACAGGCCCGCATGATAGCGGGTGGCCGGAAAACCGTCCGCAGTCAGTTTGTCGCAGACTTCTTCCACGTTTTTCCGGGTGGCGCAGTAAATGATGCCGGAAACATCGGGGTGGGAAAGCAGGTAATCCCGGATTCCCTTATATTTATCTTTATCATGCCGGACTTCAAAATACAGATTTTTCCGGTCGAAACCGGTGACCGTCAGATGCGGGTCTTTTAAATCCAGCATACGGATGATGTCCTCTTTGACTTCTTTGGTGGCCGTGGCGGTAAATGCCCCGATCACGGGCCGTACCGGGAGGGAGTCGATGAAGGAAGGAATTTTTAAATAGCTGGGCCGAAAATCCTGTCCCCACTGGGATACACAGTGAGCCTCGTCCACTGCCACCATGGAGATTTCCGCATTTTGGGCAAAGTCCATAAATTCGTCGGTGAGCAGCCGTTCCGGCGCCACATAGATGATTTTGTAACGGCCTTCCCTGGCCAGGGCCAGCGCTTTTTTATATTGAGCGAAACTGAGCGAACTGTTTAAATAGGCCGCATGCACACCCATCTGGTTCAGAGCCCGGACCTGATCCTTCATCAGGGAAATGAGCGGGGAAACCACCAGAGTAATTGCGGGCAGCAAAAGAGCAGGCACCTGATAGCAAACGGATTTGCCGGCGCCTGTGGGCATGATGCCGCAGACATCCTGACCGGAAAGCAGACAGTCAATCAGTTCCTCCTGTCCTTCCCGGAAGGTGTCATAACCGTAATAGGTTTTTAAAATTTCATTTTTATCCATACATGTTTCGCTCATGGGTACGATTCTAGCACGAATTTATTTTCCAGGCAAGAGGGGCAGGAGAAATACGGCTGCAGACAGGCGGTTTTTGCCGTCGGACAGGAGTTGTCTGAGCAAAGCGGGTTTCTTCTGTCCGACGGCAGTTTAAAAGCAGACTGTCTGGGGCCGATATTTCCTGCCGGAAAAGATTGGAATCAGAAACCCGCACCTCAGCCCGGCGGAACCGACAGATGTTGTGGGCGGATGGTCTGATGTAGTTTCCACAACTCATAATTACAGCACTAAAAGTGAGATTTTTCAATCTTGACAGAATGTGGGAAAAACAGCACTATATAGGTATATGGCGGCAAAGTCCGCAGAAGAGGAGAGTTTCAACAAATGAAAGAAAATTTACCCGAATCTTTAAAAAAGCTGATCGGTAAAGTGAGGGAAACTTTTGCCGATGACACAGCGATGACGGAGCTGTTCATCAACTGCTTCACCAATACGCTGGATACCACGGTCAAAAAGATGGAGGATGGCACCACCCATGTGATCACCGGGGATATTCCGGCCATGTGGCTGAGGGATTCCGTAGCGCAGGTGCGGCCTTATCTGGTTGCGGCCAGGGAAGATGAGGAAATCGCCGATCTTCTGGTGGGGCTGTCAAAGCGCCAGTTCTTCTTCGTCAACCATGATCCCTATGCCAATGCCTTCAATCAGGAAGAAAACGGAAACTGCTGGGAACATGATGAAACGGAAATGACGGACTGGCTTTGGGAGCGTAAATATGAGATTGATTCCCTCTGCTATCCGGTTCAGCTAGCTTATCTGATCTGGAAAAATACGGGAAGGACAGATCATTTTGACGCGAATTTTGTAAAAGGCCTGCACACGATTTTAAAAGTATGGAAAACAGAGCAGAGCCATGAGGAAAAATCCCCTTATACCTTTCAGCGGAAAAACAGCTATTTTACAGATACCCTTTCCAGGGACGGAAAGGGCGCGCTGGTAAAATCCGGCATCGGCCTGACCTGGTCCGGTTTTCGTCCCAGCGATGATGCCTGCGTTTACGGCTACCTGATCCCTTCCAATATGTTTGCAACAGTTGTTTTAGGATACATGGAAACCATCGCCAGGGAAGTGCTGGATGATGAACTGTTGGCAGCGGAAGCGGCAGCGCTGGAAAAAGAAATTCACAATGCGATTGAAACGCTGGCAATCGTGAAAAACGAATATTATGGAAAGATTTATGCTTATGAAACGGACGGTTTCGGTCAGTACCTGCTGATGGACGATGCCAACGTGCCCAGCCTTCTGGCCATGGATTATCTGGGATATGAGGCCAATGACAGGGAAGTTGTGGAGAATACCCGGAAGTTTATTTTGAGCAGCGGCAATCCTTATTATTATGACGGCACCTGTGCAAGGGGCATCGGCAGCCAGCATACCCCGCCGGATTACGTGTGGCATATTTCCCTGGCGATCCAGGGGCTGACAAGCAAAAGCCGGACAGAAAAGCTGCATATTCTGGAAATGATGAAGTCCACGGATGCAGGCAAGGGAATGATGCATGAAGGGTTCCATGTGGATGATCCTTCCAAATATACCCGCGAATGGTTCTCCTGGGCAAACGCCATGTTCTGTGAACTGGTGCTGGATTACTGCGGCATCCGCGTGGAGCGGTAAACAGCGGCAATATCCCGGTATCCGGGAAATGACCAAGTGTGAAATTCGTTTGGAAGCAATAGAAACAACAGAGAGAAAAAGCAGGCTGACACTTTACCGGAAGGGAAGGGGCAGCCTGTTTTGGTATCGGTATGTATTTCCGGCCGGCAGAGATGGCAGAAGCGGACGTATTTCATCCATGGATTTGGTATTTCATCCTTTCCGGGATTGTGCTTCCTATGGTATTATGTTACCTTCATTGGACAGCGGCAGAAAGAAAATGAAAGGGAGACAGGGGTTATGGGAAAAGGAATACAATATCTTTTGATTTTGGCGGTGGCAGGAGCATTTGCAGCGACATTTATTTGGAGAGGCGGGCGGAGATGGCAGAAGCGGAGTCTCAGAATTATACTGGGGATTCTTTTTCTGATTCTGGCGGCGCCGCTCATTCTTTTTGAATCATACGATCTGCCGGCAGTGACGGGCAGTCTTACAGTGGCGGCAAAAGAATTCACCTGGGTGGATGAAAGCCGGGTGGAAACTTACGCCGATACGGGGGAAAAGCGGGCGCTCACAATAAAAGTATGGTATCCTGAAGAAACAGGCAGCTATCCGCTGATAGTCTTTTCCCATGGAGCCTTCGGCGTGATTGACAGTAACGCTTCCACCTGTGAGGAACTGGCATCCAACGGTTATGTGGCGGTGAGCATCGGGCACACATATCACGCCATGTTCGTGAAGGATGTGAATGGAAAAGTGACCATGGCGAATGGGGATTTTGTCAGACAAATCTACATGGGAAACGGCAAGGACGGTGCAGAAGGGGAAGAAAGAATCTATCAGGCCAGCCGGGAGTGGATGCAGGTGCGGACGGGGGATGAAAATTTTGTGCTGGATACCATCCTTGAAAAAGCCCGGAAAAAAGAAGGACTCTTTCAGAAGGTTGATCCGGAGAAAATCGGACTGTTCGGACATTCCATGGGAGGCGCGTCCTCTGTGGCCCTGGGCAGGATGCGAAAGGATATCGGTGCGGTCATTGACCTGGAGGGCACCATGCTTGGGGAATATACGGGCTTTGAAAACGGCAGCTATCTTTATGAAGAAGAACCTTATCCGGTGCCGCTTTTGGATGTGAATTCGAGAAAAGCATATGAACAGGCAAAAGCGCTTTCGGGGCGGGAATATGTGAATTTTTATGTGGGAGACCGGGCTGCCTGCTTTGCGGAAATCATCATCAATGGAGCGGGGCATCTGAATTTTACCGATCTGCCGATGGTATCCCCCATTCTGGCGAAGGTATTGGGAGTGGGAGAAGTGGATGCCAAGACCTGTATCAAAAATGTGAATGAAATTGTGCTGACCTTTTTTAACTACTATTTAAAAGGAGAGGGAAGCCCTGTATTAAAAAAGGTATATTGAATTGGCTGAGAAAGAGGTTTTGGTCCTATGAAGGTGCGTGTCAGAAGAGTCGGGAAAAAAGAGGAGGAACAGGTCATTGTGGAATGTGTGGAAATGACGGAGGAAGTGGAGGAAATCTGTTCCTTCGTCCGTTCCAGGGGGAAAATGCTCCCCGGCGTTTTTTTTGCCCACATGAAAAACGGGGAAAAACTGATGATCACGCGGCAGTATGTGCCTGTGCTGAAAAAAATTATGATGAGAGAGGAAGGAAGATGAAAAGCAGGGGACGTATGACGGAAGCGCTGATGGCTTTTCTGGTGAGCACGGCCTGTATTACCGGATTGGAAGGCATATTGGGAATAATTTTCATGCCGGATGTCAGATTCGGTTATGAGGCTTTTTTTTCACCGATGATATTTGGGTTCTTTTCGGCCCTGTTCGGAGCAGTGCTGGGTACGGAGAAGGAGATGAGCGTCAGGCAGGTTTGGATCAGGAGGGCGGTACATCTGCTTCTAATAGAAGCGCTGGTTTTCGGCGCCAATTCTGCGGCGGGCATGGCATTTGAACCGGTGCTTGCGTTGACGCTGGCCTTTTCCATAGCGGCGGTTTTCGGGATCGTTTACGGAGTATTGTGGATGAATGACGTGAAAAGCGCGGCGGATTTTAATGAGAAACTGAAGGATTTTCAGGACAGCAGAAATAAAGAGTAGTAAATTTTTGAATTACTTCATCATATTTTACAGGAACGTTAAGGTACCGCAAGTCTCTATAGCTACTAACCCAATTTAAACATATTTGGCCGTAATTGCCTCAAAGTACATGGAGAGGCCCGGTGATGACCAATACCGGGGAAGGCAAGACCAACACTTAGCTCATAGTGTAAAAAATACCGTGTGATGACAAGATTTGATAAAATGTTTTAGAATTTTAAGTGATTAGTATGATTTAATTAACTATTAAACAGAGCAGTATGGTATAATAATTTCAACATATGATGGGAATGCCAAGGTATGAAATGGATGTGATAACGTGAATAGACAAATAGATCTGTTGATATTATATCAGCAGGATAAGGAAGTATTTAAGCAAAAATTATCAAGTCCTGAAATGTGGGATATAGCCGTAGCTCGTCGTAATCAGTTTCTGAAAACACACTTGTCAAATGTTTCAATGTTGGCACGAGAATTTGGAAGCAAATTTGCTATGGAAGAATTCTTGGCGGTTGCAGGATTTTTACATGATTATGGAAAAGGTTTCGTGCAATGGCAGGAATATTTTGCAAAAAAACAAATGAATGAAGATGTTGCAATGGTACCGCATAGTATACATGGTGCAAGATATTGTTTTACAAAAGCCAAATCATTCCCATATATCGCCGAAATACTTGGAAACGTTATTATGTCACATCATGGCGCTTTATATGACTATATTTCACCTAGTGGAGAAACAGTACTCAAAAATATTTTAACATCAGAAACAGATGTTGAGATACCAAAGGAGTTTTCAATTGATTTTAATTTACTTAATGATGAATTTATAAAAATAATCAATGCAGATAAGAATGCAGATAAACCATTTTATATATCTATGCTTATAAAGCTTGTCTATTCATGTCTTGTTGATGCCGACAGATTAGATGCTTTTTTGTCTGAAAATAGTGAACTGCTTTTACCTGTAATGTCTAATTGGGATAATTTGATAGCCAAGCTTGAAAGTAAAATTTCTAAATTACAGGCAATTGAACAATCAAAGATGTCAATGTTAAGAAAAAAGGTTTCCGAAGATTGTAAGGCAGCGGGTTTATGGGATATAGGAATATATAAACTTGAAGTTGCTACAGGGGGAGGGAAGACGCTGGCAAGTTTGCGCTTCGCATTAGAGCATGTAAGGTACCATAAATTAGACAGAATTATATTTGTGCTTCCATATCTGTCTATAATAAGCCAAACGGCAAAAGAAATTCGGGATACTCTAAATTTAGATGAAACTATGGTTTTGGAGCATCATTCCGGTTTTTTACCTGATGATGAGCGATTTTATAAACTGCATTCTGACCGTTGGGATGCGCCCATAATTATAACAACACAAGTTCAGTTTTTAGAAAGTATTTTTTCTGCTACTGGTTCCGATTTACGAAAGTTTCATAATATGGCAAATAGCGTTTTGATTTTTGATGAAGCGCAAAGTATACCGATAAAATGTATTCATTTATTTAATTCTGCAATGAACTTTATCAATAAGATTTGTAAAAGCACTATATTACTTTGTACAGCTACTCAGCCACC
Organism: uncultured Lachnospiraceae bacterium; assembly: GCA_902476265.1. Classification (GTDB taxonomy): domain Bacteria; phylum Bacillota; class Clostridia; order Lachnospirales; family Lachnospiraceae; genus Gallintestinimicrobium. The sequence goes on along the minus strand of CABSCP010000012.1, from coordinate 3,584 downwards.
GTTTGGAAATGCTATCCGGAAACTGGCATTTTCAAAAAATACGTCATTAACGGAATATATGGAACCGCCAAAAAGGTATGAAATTAGAAATGAACTGAAGAGTGGAGGGTATACATATCCTGAATTGGCGGAATTTGTGTTGAGCAAACATAAAAAATCATCTCTTGTGATACTCAACACGAGAAAAGCTGTAAGATTACTGTATAAAGAGTTACATGGAAGAGGGATACCTGTTTTTCACTTAAGTAATAATATGTGTTCTTCTCATCTCAACGATAAAATTAGCGAAGTTATAGAACGATTAGAAAACGATAAGCCTGTCCTTTGTATATCCAGTCAGCTTATTGAGGCAGGTGTTGATATTTCATTTGAATGCGTTATACGTGATTTGGCTGGTTTAGACAGTATTTTTCAGGCGGCGGGTAGATGTAACCGTCATGGTAAACTAGAAATAGGAAATGTATATGTGATAAATATAAGAGATGAGGATTTAAGCAGACTACCCGATATAAAAAAAGGAGCAGCAATAACCAGACGACTTTTTGATGAGGGCAAGATCTATGATATAAATTTATATTATAAATACTATTTTCATACGGAACAAAAAGAAATGGATTATAATATTGTCGGTGGTTCGGTGTATGACTTGCTTTCTTGCAATAGACAGGGACAAGGGGCATACCTTAGTCGAAAAAGCAAACAAGATATGAAACCGCCTGTGATAAGGTCAGCCATACGTTCTGCAGCGGATGAATTTTATGTCATTGATAAAGGACGTAAGGATGTCATTGTTCATTATGGGGAAAGCGCGGAACTTTTAGAACAATATAATACTACAGAGAATATCGCAGAAAAACGTAGATTATTAAAAAAACTTGGCGGATATAGCATATCTTTATACCAATATCAACTTGATGCATTGAAAAGGAATGATGCCATAGATGATAGGAAATATGAAGGTTTAACTATCCTTAAAAATAAATTTTATGATATAGACATTGGATTGAATTTTTGAGGAAACCTGTAATTTTATGATTTATTATACGAGGGAGGTTACAGAATGGAAATACGAAATACTGTGCAATTTAAAGTTTATGGAAAATATGCATTATTCTCCGATCCAATCACCCGTCCCGGAGGTGAAAAGATCAGTTATCAGACGCCAACATATCAAGCGGTGAAAGGGATTATTGAAAGTGTATATTGGAAGCCGACATTTATTTGGTACATTGATAAAATACGTGTTATGAAACGCATTCAAACCGAGAGTAAAGGAGTCCGCCCCATAAAAATGACTGGTGGGAATGATCTGGCTTATTATACCTATCTTAAAGATGTGGAATATCAAGTATCTGCTCATTTTGAATGGAACGAACAGCGAACGGAATTAGAGGCAGACCGTGACGAAAACAAACATCATAATATTGCCAAGCGTTGGATCAAAAGAGGAGGCCGGCGTGATGTGTTTCTTGGAACACGTGAATGTCAAGCATATGTAGAACCATGCGTTTTTGGCGAAGGCGAAAGTGATTATGACAATTATGGTGAAATTGATTTCGGTCTCATGTTTCATGGTTTTGATTATCCAGATGAAACAGGGAAGAATGAACTGGGGGTTCGACTATGCTATCAAAAAATGAAAGATGGGATAATAAATTTTATGGATCCAAGAGAAATCGAACTTCGCCGCGTTGTCAGTACAAATAATTATTCTTATAAACGTTTTGAAGAGGGGGTAAATTTTAAAATTGAGTTGGTTTAAAAATTTAACAGATACGTATGATAATGTTTCAGAAATTATAGGTATCCCCGATGAGAACGGAAATATTCTATTACCGCCATATCATACGACAAAAAGCAACTCTGACGTATGTATTACCATTGACGAAGACGGAATATTTCGTGATGCTGATCAAAGTAAATTAACAATTCTTATTCTTTGTACAGAGAGTTCAGGGTCACGTTCAGGTAAAGCAAATTTTCCACACCCTTTACATGATGAAATTGCATATCTTTCAACAAACGAAGAAAAACGTGGGAAATATCTTTTGCAGCTTAGTAAATGGAGTAGTTTACATCCAAAAGTTGAAGCGGTGCGTAAATATATTACAAAAAACACACTCATTGAGGATTTACAAAGTTGTAATATCAAAATATCCGATAAATTGTTTGTTCGGTTTTCTGTTGAAATGCCAGGAGACAGCGTGCCAAATTTGTGGGAAGATAAAACGGTAGCGGAAGCATGGCAAACATATATGAAGAAAGAGGAGTCAAAAGAAATAGCATTATGTTATGTTACTGGCCAGATTTTACCGATTACCAGCAAACATCCTAAAAATATTAATAGTTTAACCAGTAATGCAAAGCTTATATCCTGTAATGATGATCAAAATTTTACATATCGTGGGCGATTCGATAAAACCAAACCTGCAAATATGATTAGTATGGAAGCAAGCCATAAAGCACATGCGATGCTGAAATATTTAATCAATACACAGGCTTATAAGTGTGATTCGCAAGCGATTATTGCATGGGCGGTTGACAGCGGAGCAGCGCAGTCCGGATTTTTTGAAGATAGTTTAGAAATATATGGAGATACCGTAAAAACAGAAAGAGATAAGTTGATAGAAGCCCAAAACGAACTTGATTTGGATTACGCTAAAAAGTTGAGCATGGCAATCAGAGGATATGGTAATTCCGAAAATCTTAAAAATCATAACAGGCAGATTGCTGTTATTGCTGTAGATGCTGCAACGACAGGAAGAATGGCGGTGACATTCTACAAAGAACTTCAGGAGAATGAGTATACTGAACGTATCATTAACTGGCACGAATCATGTTGTTGGTATTTTAGAAGTAAGGGGAAAACATATATATCCGCTCCAAGTTCCGACCAGATTATTGCAGCGGTACATGGAGAACCCAAAGGCGAGGGATATTCTAAAATAAAGAAGCAGTCAAGAGAACGGATTTTAAGCTTTATCATAAATGGAGAAAAGTTTAGCAAAGCATGGTTAAGTGCAGCCGTAAATCGTATTTCCAATCCGTTTTCTTATGACAAAGCAGATGGCGGCTGGGACTTTTACAAATGGGAAGTCGCAGTAAATACAACATGTGCTATTACCAGAAAGTATTATTTCGATCATAAGGAGGAATTTGAATTGGAACTTGAGAGAACGCGAAGAGACCGAGACTATCTCTATGGCAGAATGCTGGCAATTGCCGATAAGATTGAAAGCCACGCAAGGTATTTACAAGACAAAAAAGATGAAACTGAGAAACGGCCTACTAATGCGGTAAGATATATGTCGGCATTTGCCACAAAGCCGTTTAAAACCTGGGAAGTTATTTATCATCAATTAAATCCTTATATTCAACGGCTAAATGGTGCAGAGGGATATCAGAAAGAACTTGATGAAATTATGTCTCTTTTCGAAGAAGGTGAATATGAAAATGACAAGCCTTTAAGTGGTAAATATCTTATGGGATATTCATTGCAGCGCAGAGCCTTAAATAATAGCAAAAATAAAGCCTGCAAATAAAAAGTCAAGCTAAATTTTGAAGAACATTAAAATTTTATACAG
>CABSCP010000011.1 GCA_902476265.1 uncultured Lachnospiraceae bacterium | reverse complement strand
CGAACGGCATGTACGGTGGTGTGAGAGGGGAGATAAAATCTCCCCTACTCGATTACAAGGGTTCTCCAACTGGAGAACTTTCCTTTAATACAAAAAAGCCGGAGGAAGATTCCTCCGGCAGATTTTTCTCAGCCTTCATAAGGGACAACGGACCCCTGATATTTCTCGTTGATGAAATTTTTGATTTCGTCGGATTTGAGCACTTCCACCAGCGCTTTGATGCCCTCGTTGTTTTCATTGCCTTCCTTAATCGCCAGAACGTTGACATACTGCTGGATGGCTTCGGAGTCCGCCGTTTCCAGCGCTACCGCATCCGCTGTGGTAAGTCCCGCCTGCAGCGCATAGTTGCCGTTAATCACGCCGAAGGCCACATCGGGGAGAGTGCGGGAAATCTGCTCTGCCTGCAGCTCCACGATCTTTAAGTTGTGGGGATTCTCTACAATATCCAGCTTTGTGGCTGTGATTCCTGCTGCCGGGTCCAGTTTGATCAGGCCGTTTTCCTGCAGTAACAAAAGTGCTCTGCCTTCATTGGTGGTATCGTTTGGAACCGCGATTTCAGCGCCGTCCGAAATATTGTTCAGATCGGTTTCCTTGCCGGCGTAAATGCCCAGGGGTTCGTAGTGGATTTCCCCGGCGCTCACAAGATGGGTTCCTTTTTCTTCATTATAACTGTTCATGTAATTGATGTGCTGGAAATAATTGGCGTCCATATCGCCGCTTTCCACCACTTCATTGGGCTGTACATAATCGGTAAATTCCACCACTTCCAGCGTCCAGCCCTTTGCCGCCATCAGCGCTTTTGCCTCTTCCAGGATTTCCGCATGGGGAACCGGCGTCGCCGCTACGGTCACAGTGCCTTTTTCCTCTGCCGCTGCCTGTGTGGAATCTGCCGTAGAAGTTTCTTTTTCCGCTTCTGTAGATGTGTTTGGTGCAGGCTGTGTCTGTGCCGGTGCTTCGGTCTTTTGTTCCCCGCAGCCTGCCAGCAGGGATGCGCCAAGAACCAGTGTGCATACCAGTGCCAATACTCTTTTTTTCATAATAATTCTCCTCTTTTTCCGGGGGCAAATCCCCGTTATTTCTATCTCGGGCGAAGCTGCACCTTCACAAAAAAGCTGTCATGCCGTGTCTGCTGTAACATCCGCCCGATACCAAACAGTCTGCCCTGCCGCCCCGATCAGCCGCCGAGCCTTCTGTCCAGTTTTCTTGAAAGACGTGTCCCTGTCACCTGGATGATCTGCATCAGGATGACCAAAAGGACCACCGTCGCCAGCAAAATCCGGGTATCCCACCGGGAATAGCCGTACCGGATGGCCACATCGCCCAGACCGCCGCCGCCGATGGCGCCCGACATGGCCGTATAGCCCAAAACCGTGCCCAGCGCGATGGTGGAACCTACGATCAGGGAAACCCTGGCTTCTCCGATGAGCACCTTCAAAACAATGCCCCAGGTGCCCGCGCCCATACTCTGGGCCGCTTCGATCACACCCTTGTCCACCTCCAGTAGGGAGGACTCCACCAGCCGGGCGATAAAAGGCGCAGCCGCCAGGGTCAGGGAAATAATGGTGGCATTGGCGCCGTAGGATTTGCCGGTCACGGCCCTGGCGAGAGGGGTTGCCAAAAGCATCAGGATCAAAAAAGGAATGGAACGGGTGATGTTCACCACGATATCCAGGACCTTATACAGTATTTTCTTCGGCTTCAGGCCGCCCGGCGCGCACACCACCAAAAGGATCCCGATAGGAAGGCCGATCACATAAGCCATCAGTGTGGAAGCCAGAGTCATGTATATGGAGGTGCCGGTGGCATCCAGCAGCATTTTCAGTTCCGTATTACTCAACATAGTCCGTCAACTCCTCCACTGTAAGATTCCGTTCCTTCATATAGGAAACCATCCTGTCCGCAATCTGCTCATCCTCCGGCAGCTGCAGCACCATCTGCCCTCTGGCAATGCCGCCAATATCTTTCGTATCCGCCAGCAGAATATTCACGCTGGCCCTGCACTCCAAAACCATATTCGCGATGACCGGCTCGAAGGAAGAGTTCTCCGTGAACACAATGCGGACACAGCGCCTGCTCTTCATCAGGGATACTTTGTGTTCTCCCTGGAACACAAGCTTCTTGGCCGCTTTTGTTTTCGGAGAGGTGAACACCTCTTCCACCGTGCCGCTCTCCGCCAGCACACCGGCGTCAATGATGGCGACTTTGGTACAGACCTCCTGCACCACTTCCATGGAATGAGTGATGATCACGATGGTAATCCCATATTTTTGATTGATCTCTTTTAACAGCGCCAGAATGGACTTTGTGGTGGTGGGATCCAGCGCGCTGGTAGCCTCGTCACAAAGCAGGATCTTGGGATCCATGGCAAGCGCTCTGGCAATGGCCACACGCTGCTTCTGTCCGCCGGACAGCTGGGCCGGATAAGCGCCCTCTTTTTCGGAAAGATCCACGATTTTCAAATATTCCCGCGCCTTTTCCCGGGCCTGCTTCTTGCCGATCCCTGCAATTTCCATGGGGAAACAAATGTTGTCCAGGACCGTCCGCTGCATCAGCAGGTTAAAATGCTGGAAGATCATGGCTACTTTCGTCCGCATCTGCCGCAGCTGTTTTTCGCTCATGGCGGAAAGATCCTGTCCTTCCACATAAACGGTGCCCTGTGTAGGGCGCTCCAGGAAATTCAGGCAGCGCACCAGAGTGCTCTTGCCGGCTCCGGACATGCCGATAATGCCGTATATGTCACCGGCATTGATGTCCAGATTGATATTCTTTAAGGCTTCCACCGATATGTCTTTTCCGGAAAATGTTTTGCTCACATTTTCAATCCGTATCATTGGTTCCATTGACTCACTCCGTTTTTACAAATGTCCGCGTAATACGGACAATTTTCTGCTTTTTACCGTCAGCTTTTATATTACCACAATTACCTTCCATCTGTAAATAGCGGAGTTGACAGATATCTGTCCCCGGAATCCGGCAACAGCGCCACGATGGTTTTCCCTGCATTCTCTGTACGTCCGGCCAGTACAGACGCAGCGTACAGGGCAGCCCCGGCGCTGATCCCGTTTAAAATTCCTTCCGTATGGGCGAAAAGGCGGCCGTGCCTGTAGGCTTCTTCGTCCGCCACCGTCAGAATTTCATCATAAACCGAGGTGTCCAGAAGTTTCGGAACAAAGCCCGCGCCGATGCCCTGCAGCCCGTGAGGCCCGGCATTTTTCCCGGAAAGCACAGCGGAGTTTTCCGGCTCTACCGCCACAATGCGCAGGTTTGGATTTTTTTCTTTCAGAAAACGGCCCACGCCGGTGACAGTACCGCCGGTTCCCACGCCCGCCACAAAAAGATCCACTTTTCCATCTGCATCCTCCCAGATTTCCGGGCCGGTGGTTTCGTAATGGGCTTTCGCATTGGACGGATTTTCAAACTGTCCCGGAATGAAGGAACCTTCCGTCTCTTCCTTCAGCTGCCATGCCTTTTGGATGGCTCCCTTCATCCCCTCTGCCCCCGGCGTCAGGACCACCTTCGCCCCGTAAGCCGCCAGCAGGTTCCGCCTCTCTATGCTCATGGTGTCGGGCAGCACGAAAACGGCCCGGTACCCCAGGGCTGCCGCAGCGCTGGCAAGACCGATCCCCGTATTGCCGCTGGTGGGTTCGATAATGGTGCCTCCCGGTTTCAACAGCCCCTGCTCCACTGCATCCTTTATCATATAGAAAGCCGCTCTGTCCTTGACGCTTCCCGCAGGATTTAAGTATTCCAGCTTCACCAGAATCCTGGCTTTCTCAACCCCTGCCGCCGCCATGTACCGCACCGGCTCAAACAAAGGCGTATGCCCGATCAGTTCCGTCACACTTTTTTTCACATGTTCCATCCTCTCAAAAACCCCTTTCTTCACTTCTAATACTGCAGCACAACCCCTTCCTTACAGGAGGGCGTAAATGCCATCACCTTTCCGTAGGAACAATAGCCGCCCGCGGTGAAATAATCCACCTCACTGATCAGTTCCTGAAGGACAACGATCACAACAAATTCCCTGCCGTTCTTTTTGATGCGGACAGCCTGGGCCTCCTGAGCCTCCAGCGTGCGCCCGCTTCTGACCATGGATACCGGAAGAAGCTCTGCTTCCAGCACAAGCTCTTTTCCCACTTCTTCCGCCGCCAGTACGGTAAACTGCACGGCGTCTACCCCTGCTTTGTCAGGCAGGCTTTCCGCCCCGTCGGAAACCAGTTCATTTTCCAGACATACGCCTTCCTCCAGCAGATTGTATACCGGGGAAAGCTCCGCTTTTTTCAGCCGGTTCTCTCCTTTTAAACAGAGCAGCCGGGCCTGCACACCCTCCGACTGATACCGGGCGCCGCCGGGCGCTTCAGACACCGTACCGCGGTTGGAAAAATGGAAGAACGAAGTATAGCGGTGTCCCCCTTTTTCTTTTCCCAGACGATAAAAGCTATCACACAGCACAACCAGGCCTTTTTCCAGCAATATGGCCCGGCGCAGGGGCAGGATGCCTTTGTCCGCATATCCCAGATGGGCCCCCGAAACCATGCCCATTTTGTCCAGGAAACAATATTCTCCTTTTATGGGAAGGGCCATTTTGGTATAGCCCCAGCTGTCCGCACAGGCGCAGAACTCTTCCCCGTCCACACAGACCGTGTTGTGGGCGGAAGGCAGCTTTAACCGCTCTCTTTCTTCATTATATACATAAGTATAGCGCCCTGGATCCACCAGGATATCCTCCCCGCAGGAAAAATAGTCCACATGCAGCTGATCCCCGTGCCCGTGTCCGCTGCCCATACAGCCGCAGTGAAACCGCAGATAATCCGCGTCTTTGGTAAGGCCGCTTTTCAAAAAATAGTTGCCGCTGTCGGTCAGCGCCACACTCGCTTTTTCCGGTTTTACGGAAGGGATGCTCTCATAGGCTTCCCTTTCCTGCTTTGTAAAATTCCAGATGTTATCCTCCAAAAGGATGCCGTGCGCCAGAAATTTCAACGTACTGTCTTTAAAAAGCAGCGCTCCCTGGGCGATCAGATCCCTGGCGTCAATGTCATCGCTGTCCGACTGGCAGGGCATATGACCGTCGGGTTTGCACCAGGCCGCCATGGCATACACCATTTTATGAATTTTTTCTTCCAGCCGTTGGGGCACGGAAACGCCGAAACGCCGTGCGTGCAGCAGGCTGTCCAGAAGGCCGTAAAGCACCTCCGCATGATACATGGGGCTTTGCTCCCACTGGCTGCCGTCCCGGAATACCTGCAGATATGCTTCTTCATCCAGACGCCGCAGCGCCTCCTTCCTCCATTCTTCTTCCCCAAAATAAAGTCCCAGAAGGAACAGGCCGTGATTTTGCAGAACGCCCCAGTTGCTCAGATGATGAAAGCTTTCGTTGACCCCCAGCAGATAGTCCGCATGAAGCCGCAGAGTATCTTCCATCTTCTCCCACAATTCTTCTGTCACCGCCGGGCAGTCCTCAAACAGGAGCAGGCTCTTTAACCAGAACTCCACCCGGATTCCCGCTTCCAGGCTTCTCCAGGTATTGCTTCTGCTCTCCTGTGTCAGAGGGGCATTACAGATCCAGTCCTCTGCCAGCGCTGCAAACTTCTCCCCGTATTTTAAATTTTTCGTATACTGCCACGCTTTCCCCAGGATGAGAAAACAGGTATGCCGGTTTAACGCATAGGTCCATTCCGGATCCCCGAAAGGCACTGCATCCCATTTGATCTCTTCATAGAAAGTGAGCGGACAAAATGTCCGCTCCATCTCCCAGTGTTCCTGAAAAAGAAAGGTGTTCTCACAAATCCGGTCCGCCTGTTTCATACAGGCATCCGCCTCCGTTTTGTATTCCGCCAGGCAGACTCTGGCTGCCTCTTTCACCGAAGCGCCGCACCAGAATTTTTCAAGCCGCTGTATCATATGTAATTTTCTCCTGTTTTTTATTTCTTTTCCTTTATATTATCCCTTTATGCCGCTGGATGCAATTCCCTGGACAAAAAATTTCTGTCCAGCGAGAAAAATTGCAAGGACCGGAATCAGGGAAAGCACGCTGGCCGCCATTACCAGCCCGTATTCGGCGCTGTATTGCCCGATGAACATTTTAATGCCCAGCTGAATGGTCTTTCTGTTGGTGCTGTTAAAGTAGATCAATGGTCCCATATAATCATTCCAGATCGCCACAAAGCTGAAAATGGTCAGGGTGGCAATGCTGGGTTTTGACAGCGGGAGGGCGATTCTGAAATAGTTTCCGTATTCGCTCAGTCCGTCGATCCGCCCCGCTTCCAAAAGTTCGTTTGGCAGAGACATAAAGAACTGCCGCATTAAAAATACGCCGAAGGCCGTGAAGCTCTGCATCAGGATATATCCGATGTGGGTATCCACCAGATGCATCTTATTCATCATACTGTACTGAGGCAGCATGTAAACCTGCCAGGGAATGGCGATGGTGGCTACATAGCACAAAAACAGCACATCCCTGCCCTTAAACTTACATTTGGAAAAGCCGTATGCCGCAAAGCTGGAGGTCAGCACCTGAATGACAGTGATGATCACCGTCAGCTTCACCGTGTTTATGGTAAAAACATCCAGAGGGATCTTGCTCCAGATTTTCACATAGTTAGACCACTGAAAGATTTCCGGAATCCAGTGGAAGTTGGTGCTGAACACCTCGGTGTTGGTCTTTACGGACGCGCTCAGCATCCACAAAAGCGGCAGCAGCGTCCCCACCGTGAGGATGATCAGTAAAATATAGCTGACGGTTTTGATCAGGATTTCTTTGTTTCTTCTCGTCATGTCGTTTTCTCCCCTTTCCGTCTTCTACATATAGCTCACCCATTTCTTTTCCATGCGGAACTGAATCAGGGTCAGTCCGCCCAGGATCAGAAACAGGATCATTGCAGCCGCACTGCTCTCCCCGTAGCTCCAGGAGATGAATGCGCGGTTATAAATATACTGGCTGAGCATGGTGGATGCGTTGCCGGGCCCGCCTTCCGTCATCAGGTAAACCAGATCGAACACCTTAAAGGAATTGATGGTCAGCATCATCACCACGAAAAAGGTGCTGGGGGTCAGCATGGGAAGGGTGATTTTCTTAAAGCACTGCATCGCGTTTGCGCCGTCGATTCTGGCCGCCTCATACAATGATTCCGGAATATCCTGGAGCGCCGCCAGGTATACGATCATAAAATACCCCATGTTTTTCCATACGTTTACAATGATCAGCGCCGGGATTACCCACTTGCTGGAGGCGGTCCAGCCGGGCGGATTGTCCACCCCCACCAGCCTGAGCAGCTGATTGATGGGCCCGATATCACGAAACAGCGAGTTCCATACGGTCGCCACGGCCACTGTCGATGCCACATAAGGGAAAAAGATGGCGCATCTGAAAATCCCCTTCCCTTTCAGCTTCTGATTTAAAAGAACCGCCAGCCCCAGAGATGCGCACATGGAAAAGAACACGGTAAATACGCTGAAATATGCCGTTTTCCAGATCGATCCCCGAAAAACCCTGTCTTTGAATATGGCAATAAAATTCTGCAGTCCCGCAAATTTCATCGGATTAAAGCCGTCCCAATCCGCAAAGCTTAAGGTCAGGGAAAAGACCACCGGAATCATCACGAAAATAAAAAATCCAATGAAGTTTGGCAGTATAAAGGATAGACCCACAAGCGTGTTTCTTGTGGACAGAGACATGTGTCTCTTTTTCCTGCTCGATTGCATAAAATTTCCTCCTGTTATGCTTAAAAAGTTTACGCGCTTTTGCGGCAGAAAACTCAGTTCCCTGTCACAGAAGAAAGAGGCGGCATTGCTACCTGCCGCCTCCCGAATAAACTATGAACGATTATTTCCCCTGGATTTCTTTGCTTCTTTCTCCCATTTCCGCAAGACCGTCGTCAATGGAAAGTTCTTTGATCATGATCAGGCTGTGCTCTTCACCCAGCATCTGATTCACTTCTGCGGAGTGGATTTCCAGCGGGCGGTCCATCACCACGTTCTTGGTCTGCAGCGCTTCTTCCACGCCTTCGGGCATCCCTTCCTGCTCCGCCAGTTTCTTGATGGTGGATTCGTTCATCCTTGCAGGGATCTGGCCGGTTGTCGCATAAATGTCAGCGCCTTCTTCGCCGCTGCAGTATTTCACAAATTCCCATGCAGCGTCTTTATTCTTGGAGTTTGCGTTCACACCCATAGGGGTAGTGGAACCAACGGTATAGCCGGCTTCTACATCAGCGGGATGAGGAAGGGTTGCAACACCCCAGTTCACGCTTGTTTCGCCCGCTTTCGTCTTTTGAATCATGGTTGCCATAAACCAGCTGCCCATAGGCATCATTGCGCACTGGCCTTCCATGAATACGCTGGAGTAATGGATGTTGCCGGTCTTTAAGGTGGAGTAATCCATGATGGTGCCTTCATCCTGCATGCGCAGTGCCATTTCATAGTAAGGCTTCATGAAGCTGTAGTCCGTATCCAGAATGGTGTGCTTGCCGTCCTGTACCGCCCAGTTCTGTACACAGGCCTGCCAGGTATGTAACAGGGCGCCGTATTTCTTGTCGTTATCTTCGCCGCTGGTCACCTTTTTTGCCAGCTCTTCAAACTCTTCCCAGGTCATGTCATTGGAGGGATATTCCACGCCTGCCGCATCAAAGATGTCTTTGTTGTAATACAGCACATAGAAGCCTGTGCTGACCGGAAGAGCGACCTGTTTTCCGTCCAGGTTCAGCGCATCTGCACCATTCATTGCGGACAGATCCACGCCGTCTCTTTCAATATAGGAGGTCAGATCTTCCAGCTGTCCTCTTTCCGCGATGGAAGGAGTGTTGTCGGGATCTTTTACCCATACAACGTCCAGATCGTTGCCGCCGTTTAACATAACGGTCAGCTTGTTGGAATATTCTGCGGATGCGATGTCAATCAGTTCTACTTTAATGTTGGGATTTGCGGCTTCAAAACCGTCAATCAACATCTGTGTGGAAGGTTCGAGGGTGGAATCCCAATGGGCAACTTTGATGGTCACCTGTTCTCCCGAAGCTTCTTCCGCTGCAGGCGTCTCTTCCTTTGCCGCCGTGGTTTCCGCTGCCGGAGTGGTCTCGGCGGGCGCCGGGGTGCTCGCTGCAGCCGGAGCGTTTGTATTTCCGCAGCCTGCGATCATACCTCCCAGCATTGCGATTGTGAGTGCCGATGCCATAACTTTTTTCATTTTCATTTTTTACTACTCCTTTCCGTTTCCTGTTATAACAATTATAAGCTTCTAATGATCCGCAAAAAATTCATTTTTATAAAAATAGCTAATAAATTTTTCGAATCATACTGTTTCGCAGCAAAAAGCACTAATACTTTTTTCGAATATCATATTTTTTTTGAAAATCGTACAATCCCCCACTCATATTCCGGAAAATATGCTATACTGTTGAAAAGACACCGGGCCTTTCTTTCCTTTTCCATAAAGGGTTTTGATTCCCGGATCGCAAAGAAGGAATTTCTTAATTATGAAACTAAAGATGAAGGACAGTATCAAAATAAAAATCCTGGTTGCCATGACCGCCTGTATCGTGCTGTTCACTCTTGTCTGCGGCATCGTGATTTCCACGTTGCTGGGCAGCCGCCTTTCTGCCCGTTCCCGGCAGATCAACGAACAATATCTGACCACTATCGTCAAACAGATCAACGGGTATGTGACGGAAATGAACAGTCTGGGCACCCTTTGCGCCAGCAGTCAGAACATTTCCTACGGACTGCGCTATAGTAATCTGGAAACCCTTTCCGCCAAGCGCATGTGTTTAAAGGCGCAGGAATCGCTGGACAGCTATCTGGCTTCCAGTTCTCTGTCTTTATACACCACCCGTCTTGTGGTCTTTAATATGGAACAGATTCCCATCACGGCCACCGCTTCCAAAGGACATAACCCGGCGGAAACCGCGCTGCTGCAGAATTATGCCCGTTCCTGTTCGGAAAACGGAAACAAAGCCCCTGTCTACGGCTGGCGCTCCATCCCCGTTCTCCCCTCTGCCAGAGAGGACGAAACGGCCCCGGTGCTCACCTGCTTATACCCTCTTTCCGTAGCGGACGGCTATTATATGTATATGGAAGTAAAACCTCAAATTCTGCTGGCGCCTCTTGATCCTTACCGGGGCCTGCAGAAAATTTTTCTCCTCAACGATGACCGCAGCCTTCTCTATGCTACCTTTGATGCCGAAAGTATTCCAGACATTAAAGATCCTGCCATGCTGGAGGGTTCCAAACTCACGCTGGAGGGCCATCCCTACATCGTGAGCGCCCAGCGGATCCCGGAATACGGCATCACGGTGTGTATCCTGAATGAACGGCAGCTTTTTGCAGGGGACAACCTTTATATCCTTTATCTCCTGCTTTTCACTCTGCTGACCACCATTGTGACCGCCCTGATCATCTCCAGAATCGTCACCAGCAAAATTACAAAGCCCATCCGGGTGCTCACCGGCCATATCCGTAAAATCTCGGAAACGGATGATTTTTCCTATAATCCGGACATTGTGACATCCTCGGACGAAATCGGCGCAATCGGCCACGCAGTCAACCATATGGCGCTGCATATCCAGGAACTCTTAACACAGATGGAACAGATGTATGAGCAGCGCAAAAACATCGAAATTTCCCTGCTGCAAAGCCAGATTAACCCGCACTTTCTTTATAATACCCTGGACTCCATCCGCTGGATGGCGGTGATCCAGAAAAGTAAAAACATCGAACTCACCACAAAGGCGCTGGAAAACCTGCTGCGCAACGTGGCGAAAGGCGCCGGGGACAAAATCACCCTCCGGGAGGAGCTGGCGCTGGTGAATGATTACGTCCATATTCAGAAGGTGCGCTACGTGGAGGTTTTTGACTATATCTGTCAGGTGCCGGAAGAGTTTTTGTCCTGCCTGATCATCAAATTCACCCTACAGCCCATCGTGGAAAATGCGATCTTTCACGGTGTGGAGCCTACCGGGGAATTCGGAGAAATCCTGATCACCGCCCGGCGGGAAGAGGGCAGCCTTTTCCTCTCCATCGAAGACAACGGGGCGGGAATGACTGCGGAAGAGCTGCAGCGTTTAAAAGATACGCTGAAAAACAACAACAAGGATTCTTTAAGCGGCATCGGCGTGGCCAACGTGGACGCCCGATTAAAACTGATCTATGGCCCGGCTTACGGGCTGATCTACGAAAGTGAGCCTGGGAGGTTCACCCGGGTCACCATCCATATTCCCTGGGAGGAAGCGCAAGATGTATCATGTTCTGATTGTGGATGATGAAACCATCATCCTTTCCGGCATCAAATTTTTAATCGACTGGGAAAAAAATGACTGTACCATTGTGGATACGGCCCGAAACGGCAAAGATGCGCTGGAAAAAATCCGCAGCTGCCCGCCGGACATCGTCCTGTGCGATATCAACATGCCCGTCATAAACGGCATGGAGCTGCTTTCCATCTGTAATGAAGAATTTCCTTCGATTGTATTTGTCATGCTCACAAACCTGCAGGAATTTTCTCTGGCCAGGGATGCCATCCGCTGCCGGGCTGTGGATTATCTGCTCAAAGTACAGCTGGAAGCCGCTTCTTTGGAAGAAAGTCTGCATAAGGCAAAGCTGGAAGCCGACAGAAGGTGCCGCCTTTCCCAGACGGAAAGGCCGGGGGGTTCTCCGCAGAAAAATAACCGGGATCAAATCGGCAAAGCCTGCCTGGAAATGCTCTTCTCTCCGGATCCCCAGGTTCTGCGGCGGGCAGAAGAATTGCTATATGAGGCCCATATGCTGGACAGCTTCGGCATGCTTTATATTCCCTTTGGCTTTGATGAAATGCCCCAGGCAGCGTTGACGGATGCAAATGCAAAAAGCAGTCTGACCGCCTGGGAAAAAGAGCTGGCCGTCCGGCTGTCAGACAGTATTTTCGGCAGCAGATATCTTTTTGTGGAAACGGGTCAGAACGACTGTCTGACCATGTTTGTCTGGGGACAGGGCAATGACTGGGAAAAACGCACCTCCCTGTTTTCCTCCAAGTTTGCCAGCGCCTCCATGAACATCACCCAGGCCCGGCCCATCCCCCTGCCCACCCGGTGTTTTTTCGGAAAAGAACAGCTGGTCAAATGTATCAATGCCTACTTCAGCCTGGTGGAACATTTTTATTTGGATGCCGTCTCAACTCCCGACCAGTTTTCCGAAACCCGTCCCAACTTTGAACCGCTCGGACTGACAGGCATCGGTTCCCAGCTGGAAACAGAACTCAACAGCAAAAATCTGACCGGCTGCAGCGTTCTTTTAGACCGCGCGATCACCCGGCTGGAACATACCGTCCACCAGAAAAGCCAGGCCATCTGGCTTTGCAATGAGCTATACCGTTCCGCCGCCAAAGCCCTGGGTGACATCGCATTTCTGGAGTCTGACGGCTATGGCGAAATCGAAAATCTGATGACCCGCTCTCAGGTGGTCAATTGGGTAAAAAAATTAAAAAACTCCCTGACAGAACTTATCTGGCAGGAAGCCAATTTAAAATCGGAACCCGTGGAAAGAGCCCGCCAATATGTCTTAAACCACATCGAAGACCGGCTGACCCTCCAGGATGTGGCCAATGAAGTCTGCATTTCCGCAGGCTATCTTTCCACGCTGTTTAAAAAGCAATATAATCAGAGCTTTGTGAGTTTCATCAACCAGGCTAAGGTGGAATGCGCCTGCAGGCTGATCCGGGAACACAAATACCTGATCAGTGAAATTTCCTATCGGTTAAGTTTTGAAAACGCTTACTATTTCGCCCGGGTTTTCAAAAAATATACGGGTATGACGCCGACGGAATATGAAAAATCACTGCCTGACATGCCGGAAGCAAAACAGTAAAAGAGGGCAGACCAGATCCCGACTTTGGAAAGGATTCCTTTTTCAGGCTCCCAGCGCCGTACAAAGCGCACCGATCATGATCGCAAAGTCCGCAATATTAAAAACCACTTGATCCAGCGCCTTGATGCCGCTGTGAAAGCTGAAATAGTCCACCACATATTGATACTTCAACCTGTCGTAAGTGTTGGAGAACGCGCCGCCCAGAAGAAGGGCCAGGCCCGTTTTCAAAAGCCCGTTTCCTTTTTTTGTGAGCGTGCCGATAAACAGCACCAGCACCACTGCCGTAAGCCCCACGGAAAGCGCGCGCATCAAAAGGCTTTTCTTCTCTCCCAGATTCAAAAATGCGCCTTTGTTATGGTACCGCACAAGCAGAGCCTTTCCTTTGAGGATCGGCTCTCCTTTCTGCATTTCCTTTGTTTTTTCGATATGGCTCTTCACCAGAAAATCCACGGCAAAAACCGCCGCCGCTATCCCAATATAAATCATACTATTCCTGCCTTCTTCCTGCTATCACATCAAATGTTTTTCTCATATCCAGCCTTCCGAATCCCCACTGTCTGCTGGGATATATTTCCGCCGCTACCTGTCTGGCTCCTCTGGTCAGATATCCCCGAAGCTCCCGGCTGGACATCAGCGGCATATTTTCTTCCACCACGCCCCACTGCATCAGCTGGGCAGCCGCCCCGGACAGCACTGCCGCCGCCATGGCGCCGCCGCTGTAGGGACCTCTGACCGTACTGACGGAAACCCCTGGCGCCGCCAAATCCGGTTTGATTCGTCCGGTTCTGGAAAACCCCTGTCCGGACATGTAAAAAAAGCTTCCGTTGGCGCTGTTATAAGTGCTCACAGATATTACATTTTCCGTATAGGCGGGCATGGTCAGCGTCACCTCCGGCGTCGGGGTCAGAAAATAAGCTTCTCCGCCGATAAATTGTTTGGACATCAGCCAGATGTCAAAGATATTATCGGGCACAGTCCTCTCCCCTCTGACGGTTATGGTCCACACCCCGGGAGAAGGCGTCACAAAGCGCAGGATGAGCAGTTCGTCCCCGGTATTCCTCTCGTTTGGCACATAGTAGATCTGAACCCGGGTCCTTTCATATACAAACGTATAGTCCACGGATACGCCCACTCTGAAATCCACTTCCGGAATCACCTCTCCGCCGGGCGAACGCACGCTGATCCGGTAAACGGAAGGGGCCTCTCCCCACAATTCCGCCATGATACCTTTTGTATTTTCCCCCACGCGGATCTCTGCCCGCTGCATTTCCGTGGTCAGTACGGACCGGTAATGCCCGGCGGAATTTCCCTCATTTCCTCCGCTCACCACCACAGCCCGGGAAAGTCTCTGGGCCACATTTTGCAGATACTCCGACACGAGGGAAGCGCCGTTATGACTGCCCAGCGAAGTTCCCAGGCCGAGGCAGATCACCACCGGCTGGGTCAGCGGGGCCGCAAAGTCCTGGGCATAGCGGATGGCAAAAAGGATATCGTCGGAAGCATAGGCAGGTACGTCATCCGCAAGCAGATAATAATCCCGCAGATATTTTTTGGCAGGCTTTAATTTCACCACCACAATATCCGCATCCGGAGCCGCGCCGGTAAAGGTGACGCCTCCGTCCAGGCGGCTTCCCGCCGCTGCGCTCGCCAACGCCGTGCCATGCCCGATTTCATCCCGGTGGGGGACCACTCCATGGGGATCTTCCGACGCAAGCGCCTCATTGATCTGTTCTCTCGTATATTCCGTCCCGTAGGAGATTCCTGCCGGCGGCTCCCCGCTCTGATCTGTCTGATCCCAGATCGCCAGAATCCGGCTGCTTCCGTCCGAATAGCGAAACACCGGGTTTTCATAGGAAATCCCGGTGTCTATAAACGCCATGATGACGCCCCTTCCCGTCAGCTCCAGTGGCGGCCGCTGCTGCGCCAGAATCCCGGAAGCTTCCAGAGGCTGGGGGTCAAAAACCGAAGCGCCGGCAGCCGGAAAGGCTTCCAGTCCATAAACCTGCGGAATATAACGATAAAGGTAGTTTGCGGGAGACAGGGGAGGCACTCTGCTTCTGTCCAGATAATAAACGCCCAATGCCCCTTCTATGGTGCGAAAGCAAAACCAGTCGCCTTCCGTCGGTAAATCCTCTCTGGGAATATAGTCCAGAATAATACTCATAAAGTCTTCGGAAACAATCTTTTCCCTGCAATCCATGAAAAAAGCCCTTTTTGTTCACTATATGCGCTTTTCATGGCCGCCATTCCAGACACCACACATATTTATCAGAGATTCCCCGGCAGCGCTTCCGTCTTCACTTCATTCAGCTGTTCCAGCTCTCCCAGCGCGTAAGCATTGCTGCGGATATCAATAATCGGCCCGCCCGTGCCTTCAATATAGGCTCTGGTGATGGTAACCCGGCCGATATTGTCATCCTTGGGGATTTCATACATGATATCCAGCATGAACTCTTCGATGATCGACCGCAGTGCTCTGGCCCCGGTATCCTTTTTCATCGCTTTTTCCGCGATGGCTTCCAGCGCTTCCTCTTCAAAGTCCAGCTTCACCTCATCCAGCTCCAGCAGCTTCTGATATTGCTTTAATATCGCATTTCTGGGCTCCTTTAAAATGCGCACCAGCATATCCCTGTTCAAACCTTCCAGCGTACAGATCACCGGCAGACGGCCGATAAATTCCGGAATCATGCCGAAAGAGCGGATATCCTCCACCGTAACCTTGGACAGGATATTCTTTTCCTTATCCCATTTATCTTTCAGTTCCGCGTTAAAACCGATGGATGTCTGTTTGCGCAGACGCTGTTTGATGATCTCTTCCAGATCCGGGAACGCGCCGCCGCAGATGAAGAGGATATTCCTTGTATTCACAGTGGCCAGGGGCACCATGGCATTCTTGCTGTTCGCCCCCACCGGAACCTCTACTTCGGCGCCTTCCAAAAGTTTGAGCATTCCCTGTTGTACGGACTCGCCGGATACATCCCGGGAAGTGGTGTTCTTTTTCTTGGCAATCTTATCGATTTCGTCAATGAAAATAATCCCCTGCTCCGCCTTTTCCACATCGTTGTCCGCCGCGGCCAAAAGTTTGCTCACCACGCTTTCAATATCGTCGCCGATGTAGCCCGCTTCCGTCAGGGAGGTGGCATCCGCAATCGCCAGCGGCACATCCAGAAGGCGCGCCAGCGTCTTAACCAGATAAGTCTTACCGCATCCGGTGGGGCCGATCATGAGAATGTTGGATTTTTCAATCTCAATCTCATTCATGGTTCCTGTAGCCACCCGTTTATAGTGATTATAGACCGCAACGGAAATGACCTTCTTGGCATATTCCTGACCGATCACATATTGATCCAGCTGTTCTTTGATTTTATGAGGCGCGGGAATGGACTTAATGTCAAACATGGGTTTCACCTTGTCATCCCCGCTTTTTTTCTTGATTTTCTGTTTCTTGGGTATGCCGTCATTCATGAAATCCGCCAGATTGATAAAGCTGATATTCGGGAATCCTTTCTCTTCCTTATGACCCTCTTCTTCCTTCTCTTCCTTCTTTTCCTGGTTAGTGCTCTTTTTCTCAAACTGGTTGTTCAGCATATTAAACAAAGCCGGATTATTGAGCATTCCCTGATAATCATACTGGCTCACCGCATCCATCGTTTTGTGCATACAATCGTCACAGACACAGATATTGTTGGGCAGATGGAACATTTTCCCCGCCTTGCTCTCGGGACGTCTGCAGATAAAACATACGTCTTCGTATTCTTTTTTCTTATCTTCCGATCCTTCTTTGCTTTCCTCCGTGATGCCGGAAACCTCTTCCGGATCCTTTCTATCCATATCGCTCATAATTTACCTCACTTCTGCGCAAATCATTTTGTCTTTTCTATATGAGCTGCCCGCTTTTTTAGCATAATCACAACTCTTTTCCAGTATAAATCATCTGCCGGCTTTAAACAAGTAAACTTTGTATAAACAACTGTTCCGATTTTTTACAGGATCGGCGCTCTGCAAAAGCCCTGCCAGGAAGGCGGAATTTTTACCGACGAAACAGAAAAAACCGCCGAAGCGGTTTTTTTGTTAAGGTCTCATTTGCTGTCCCTGCTGTTCCTGGGATTTCTGACTTCCGGCATTGAGTTCATCATAGGAAGAAAGGGTAACCTGCACTTTCTTGGCCTGATATCCTGTAGGGCTTCCCTGCATGATGGTGATTTCCACGGTTTCACCAGCCTGATAATACTCCATAAGCCTGGTCAGCTCATCCTGACTTCTCACTGTGGTTCCGTCAAAGGCTGTGATAATATCGCCTCTCACAAGTCCCGCCCGGGCAGCGCCGGTTCCTTCATACACCTGCGCAACGAAAATGCCTTCCGGCATATTAAAGTTCTCGGAAAGGTCTTTGGTCACGTTGATGCAGGAAATCCCCAGATAGCCTCTCACATCACCCGCCACCTTATTCTTGGTTTCGTGGGTCATCAATTCTTCAATGATGGGTTTCGCGGTGGAAATCGGAATGGCATATCCCATGCCTTCCACTACGGAACCGCCGATCTTATTGGAGTTAATGCCGATGACTTCGCCGTTGATATTTAAAAGAGCACCGCCGGAATTTCCCGGGTTAATGGCCGCATCCGTCTGGATCAGCGCGTTGCTGGTTCCGGTTTCGCTGACTTCAAGAGTGCGGTTTAACGCACTGATCACGCCTGTGGTCACAGACTGCCCATAGCCCAGGGCATTGCCGATGGCGATTGCCGGTTCCCCGATATTCAGGCTGTCGGAATCCCCCATCTGAGCCACGCAGATGGCATTTTTGGTTTCCTGCCTAATGCTGTCAAGCTTTACGGCGATGACCGCCAGATCCACGGAAGAGTCGGTTCCCTTTACCTGGGCTTCCACATTTTCACCGTCGATAAACTGCACGTGCAGCGCATCTGCCCCATCCACCACATGATTATTGGTCACGATCAAAAGCTCGGAATCATTCTGGCCGATGATGATGCCGGATCCGCTGGCTTCTTCGTCCTGGGAATAGGTCTGTCCCCAGAAATCCTGAATCTGCTGGGTGAAATTATTGGTGATGGACACACAGGCGGGCATTACCTTTTTCACCACATCCGTCACGTCCGTCACAACCGCCGTCACATTCCCGCTCTCCCGGATGGTTCCTGCAGAGGGGATCTGTGCGCTGCCGCCGGTTCCCGCTGAGGGCTGAGCGCTTCCTTCCGGCCGGGAATCTTCAGGCAAAACTGCCTGGGGCTGGGAATTCTCCGCTGTCTGGGCATCCGAGAGCTGATGTTCGATGGAATTCACCGCCATCCAGCTGATTCCACCGCAAAAAGCGATGAACACAACGACCAGCGCAACCGCCGCCACAATCTTGCCTGCGGAATGTTTCTTCGGCTTTCTGTCCCGATGACCGCTGTCGTTCCCGTTCTGATAGCCGTAACCGCCGCCTGTTCCATAGCCGCCGCCCGGATTTTGCTGTCCGTCCTGCCGTCCCCCGCGGTATCTTTCATCATAATAGTTCTGGTACTGATAATTGTCCCGGCGGCTCTGATAGCTGCCGTAGCCATCGGTGCCCGGCTGTTCCTGCCGGCCGCTAAAGTTCCCCGGCTGGCCGCCGTTTTCCGGCTGTCTCTGGTTTTCTTCAAATTCATTCGGATAATTATCATTATACATATCCAAACCCTCTTTTCCTTTGGTTCATAATCATGTTTACAGTATAAAGAGGAACTGTGTTCTTTTTGTGAAAAATCTAAAAAAAATATATGAAACACGGATAATTTATGGGAGCGCAGGCGTTATCCTCTCATTTCCAGTAACTTTTCTGCATGCTCAGACGTTTTACCAGACCGACAGGCAGCTTCTCATACTTCTTTCCCATCCGGTATCCCATCCACTTCATCCCGCTGTGGAGAAACAGTTTGGGGAGAAACAGCGGATGCTTCCGGCACAAATATCCTGCTGTCTGCGCCACCAGCTTCATTCCCTCGTTTTCCGGCGGCACATCCGCAAAAATTTCCGGATATTGAGCATGGGAAACGCCCAGGTCAAAATTGCGGCAAAACTGCTGCCATGCGGTATAGTTATGGGAATGGATCACCAGCGCATCCGCAGCATAGGCAATCCGGTATCCCGCCTTCACCGCCCCGGCCGCGCAGATCATATCTTCATTAAAAATCGTATGTTCCACGAATCCTCCCAGCCGGTCGAAGATTTCTCTCCGGTATGCCGCGCACACATTGGAGCAGAAAAAAGTTTTGATTCCCAGCGCCGGGATATCTTCTTTCCCTTTCACGCAGGATTGATCCGGATAATTGAACTGCCTGGTATAGCGTTCCAGCACACCGCAGTCTTTTTCCGGCAGCTGCCTGGCATAGGCTGCCGCCACATTTTCCTGTGCATACAGGGCCTTCGTCAGATTTTCAATCAGCCGGTCGTCCGCCGGCAGCGCATCCTGGGTCATACAGAGAAAAACGTCGCTGTCCGATTTGGTGATCCCCGCATTCCGGGTGCCCCCATGGTCAAATTCCGACTGAGAAAGATGCAAAAGAGAAACCTTCGGATGCGCTTTTAAAAACGCTTTACTATCCGTTTTCTTTTCAAATTCCTTTTGTTCCGTATTCATCACAATAATCCGGTTCACCGGAACTGTCTGCTTTTCCAGTCTTCCGATCATCTCAAAAAAACGTTCTTCCGGTTTATATGTGGGGATAATGACATCTACCTTCATCCTCGTTTCCTCCTGTATCTGTCTGCTTTCTGTTTCAAATACAGCAAAAGGACCGCCATTTCCCTGTCGGTCCTCTTCCCTGATCTGCCGTCAGGCAGACCCTTCTATTCCGGCGCACAGCCCGGGATATTCCTTTCTTCCGGTTATTTCACATAAGCCGCCGTATCACTCTTCACCTTTTGGCTGTATTCCTGTACCTGAGCAGAAGGCTCGTAATCCTTCACATCAAACAGGAACTCATGTAAAAGCTTCACGTTATCCTTCAGATCCAGCGGAACAACACAGGAACCTTTTTTACCGATATTTCCGGTGGTACGGTTGTTCTCAAACGGCATGCCGTCCTGCGCCACGATCTGATAGCTGTTCACATCCTTTAAAATGCCGGCCATTTCCGTCACATCCAGGTTGGTGGATACGTTTCCGATCACGCTGTTTAAAATCTCCACCAGTTTAGCAGGGCTGGCCTGTTTTGCCTTATCCATACATGCCATCAGCACTTTACGCTGCCGCTCTGTACGGCCATAGTCGTCGCCCACATAACGGATACGGCAGTAAGCGGTAGCCTGCAGGCCGCTCAATGTCTGCATCCCGGGATTTTTCACTTTGACAATGTTTTCGTTGAGGGGATCCCCTTCTTTTTCCACGAACATACTTCTCTGGTAGTCGTTCAGATAGCTGATTTCATTCTCATGGACATCGATTTCCACACCGCCCAGCGCATCAATGGTTTCGATCAGCGCATCAAATCCTACGGTCACATATTCCTTAATATTCATATCCAGGTTCCAGTTGAGCATGTTGAGCGCCTGCTCCGGTCCCCCCTGGGCATAGGCGGAATTCGCCTTATTATATTTATCATTTCCAAGATTCAGGTACGTATCGCGATAGACGGAACAAAGCTTCACATCGCCCGTATCCTGATTGATGGAGGCGATCATAATCGTGTCCGTTCTCTGCCCTTTTCCCAGCTTGCCCTTTCTGGAGTCAACGCCGAACAGGGCGATGTTACGGTACCCTTTCATTTCCTGGTTGTTTTCTACATGTTCATTGATTACAATATCTTCTTCATTGATCTGAATCTTTTCCATTTTGCCGACCATTCTGACGGCCACAATTGCTCCCAGAAGGACTACCAGTGCAAGGATTTCCACCGAAAACAGGATGATCCTCCTTCTCTGTCTTGCCTTCCTCTGTTTTGCTGACATCTTCTTTCCGCTCTTTTTCTGGTTCGTCGTTTTCGTTGCCATTCTTTTCCTCTCCTGTCTGATCTGCCGCCTGAAAGACGGACATCCATTTTATACATTTTCAATATGCATTTTCATTGATAAAGCCTTTGAAAATCGTCAGAAACATGATCTTAATATCAAAGCCCATGCTCCAGTTTTCAATGTAATAGATATCGTATTCAATCCTCTTGCGGATCGAAGTGTCCCCCCTGTAGCCATTGATCTGCGCCCATCCGGTGAGGCCGGGGCGCACCTGGTGCTTAATCATATAACGCGGAATTTCTTCTTTGAATTTTTCCACATACTGAGGCCTCTCGGGCCGTGGCCCTACCAGACTCATATTGCCGATCAGAATGTTGAATAACTGTGGAAACTCATCAATGCTCGTCCGGCGTAAAAACCGTCCGATCTTCGTTACCCGGGGATCATTTTTCGTGGTCCATCCCTTCTTTTCCTCAGAGGCCTCCTGTATATACATGGTTCGGAATTTGTACATTTTAAAAACTCGGTTATGCTGTCCGACCCGTTCCTGGCTGAAAATCACCGGTCCCTTGCTGGTGAGTTTGATTAAAATTGCAACCACAAGAAGAAGGGGGGAGGTGAGGATCAGGCCGCACAGAGACCCTGCAATGTCCACCATGCGCTTCGCCACCGCATTCATCGTATTGGAAAGGGGCACATATCGGATGTTGATCACGGGAAGCCCGCCCAGATCTTCCGTATAGGGTCTGCCCGGAATCAGACTGTTATAGTCCGGAATGAACTTGGTGTGCACACCGGACTTTTCACACAGATTTACAATCTCCTCTAGTCTGTCGTAATCGGACAGGGAAAGGGTCACTGCAATCTCATCCAGCTTGTTTTCCGGCAGGATATAGAGAAGGTTATCAATGGATCCCAGCACCTTCACCCCTTTATATACCGCGCCCCGGGGCACATTGTCATCCAGAATTCCTCTCACCATGTACCCCCACTGGGGATTGGCCATGATACGGTCGATATAGGCTTCCGCCGCCCGGGAATATCCCACCAGCAGAATATGCTTTAAGTTATATCCCTTTTTCCGGAAAAGATGGAGAATCCTCCGGATCAGCGCCCGCATCAATATGGTGTCTATGGTGTTTAATACCGCAAAAAGAGCCAGCATGGAGCGGGAAAAATCGTGCATATAGCTGACCATGGAGTTAGCCAGAAACAAAACCGCCAGAAACAGCGTGATGCCTACCACATTGGCCTTAATGATATTTAAAATTTCATTTTCCGTCCGCTGGACCCGCTTGGGCGTATAGAGCTTAAACCAGTAATATAAAATCAGATAGCCGGGCACAACAAAATACAGGGCAGAAAAATATATCCCCATATCCAGAACACCTATGCTTTTATCCGCGAAACGGCTCCCGAACATCAGCCACCAGGCCAACAGATAGGAACCGGCGGTCACCAGCGCATCCACAACCACGTGGAGCCTGTTGAAATATCTCTGGTTATCCTTGATCATTCTAGCTCTTCCCCATGTACAAATTGTAGTATACAATACCTTTGGAAAAAGTACAAGTTTTTTCCCTTATAACCGCCGGAACATATTAATCCATAATTCCAGCTGGATTTTTCCGTAATTCCCCAGATTTTTCCAGAAGAACCTGACCTTCTTTTTTTTCCCTTCCGGGGATGCACAGAGTAAAACGCCTTTCCAAAGTCCTTTACAATAGGTAATGCCATACCCTTTGGCCGCAAAAAACAAAATTTTTATACCAAATCCCAGGAGTAAAAAGGGCAGATTCAAAAGCAGCTGTACAAAAGGCATGTTTTTATAGATCAGATACACATTATTCCGTGAGGAATGGGAAATCTTAAATTCATTATAACGGGATCCGGAAGATGCGCTGCCTGCATGGTACACCACGGCAGAAGGCTCCGTAACATTACGCAGGCCTCCGATCTTTGCCCGGTATCCCAAATCCACGTCCTCCAGATAGGCGAAGTGAGCTTCATCAAACAGTCCTGTTTTTACCAGGTAATCCTTCCGGTAAAGCGCCGCTCCGGCACAGTTGGAAAAAACGGTAAGCCGCCGGGTATAGCATTCGCTTTTTTTCCCTTTCCCGATGGCGTAGGCCCATCCGAGGGCGGAATAAAGGTCCCCGGCCCCGTCCACCACGTCGGGTTCCTTCATGGACAGCATTTTTGCGCCCACAGAAAAAATACGGCTGTCGGCATCCATCACCGCTTCCAGCCGCTCAATGCAGTCCGGCTCCATGACAGTATCGTTATTCAGCAGAAAAACATAGGGTGTACAGGCCGCCATAATCCCGGCATTCACCGCCGGACAGAATCCCCTGTTTTCAGGATAAGCGATGACTTTGACCTGAGGACAGTTCTGCGCCAGCCACTCCGTGCTCCCGTCCGACGAGCCGTTATCCACTACGATGATAGATGCACAAACCGTGCTTTTGGTTGCGCTCTCCAGACAATTTTTTAAAAATTTTATCCCGTTATAGTTGGGAATGATCACTGTTGTTTTCAAATGCCAGCTCCTCGCGCCGTTTCCTTTTTCTTACAGACGTTCACACGGATTTTTCCAGGGGATCCCAAAGAATACGGTATCCTTCCTTTCGCGCCTTTTCACAAAACAGAATGCTCTCCCTGCAGTAATCCGCTTCCCTGGCGCCGTCTTGTTGCAGGCGTTCCATGGTATTTTCATATCTCTGCCGCAGCTTTGGGCATACACTCATGGCACGCAGATCGACTGCATCCGCCGACTGCTGCAGAGCGGCCCTGTGCATCGGCCCGGAAAAGCCTCTTCGGAGCCCTGCATAAAGCATGGAACCGTCTTTTTGATAAATGCCGCTGGAAAAACGCCTGCCGCCGGGAAGTGGCCCGGCGCAAATCCCCACCTCCGGCCGCTGTGCAAACAGACTCTCTTCATAGTCTACCCGGTAAAAGCCCAAATGTTTCAGATGGGATACCTTTACTTTCCACCCGGCCGTTTTGCAGAAATCCTCCACCGCCCGTTTCCCCGCTTCATAAGCGTAGGTTTTGCTTCTGGGGTTCGCCGCAGTAGAAGCACCATGGCAGCGCCAGTGATAGAGGACTTTGGGTACATGGGTAAAAGAAATTCCCAGAGCTACAGCCCGCAGCACCAGATCATAATCCTGCGCGCCGTCAAATCCGGGCCGAAGCTTCAGCTTTTGGATCAGCCCGGTGTCCATGAGCATAAAATGACAAATATAATTATTGGAGAGCAGCAGCTCCTGATCAAAATCCGGCTTGAAATGTGGCTCATAAAAAAAGGCTGCCTCTCCGTCGCATTTATCTTCATCGGAGTAGAGCACTTGTGGCTGTGCTCCCCGTTTTTTTCCTGATTCGATTGCGGATGCCATTTCATAAAGCGCATCCGGTGTGAGCAGATCGTCATGATCCAGCAGGCCCGTATAGTCCCCCGCCGCCAGGGAAATTCCTGCATTGGTATTCTCGGCGATTCCGCCGTTTGCGGCAAGCCTTTTATAACGAATGCTTCTGTCCTGCCAGCGATCCTCCGCCGACGCTTCTTTTACCAAAACCGCCTTATGTTCCTTTTCCCAGGCTGTCAGCGCTTCCTTCACCCTGCCGCCTGCGCTGGCATCCGCCAGCACCAGTTCCCAGTGAGGGTAGGTCTGTTCCATAAGGCTGTCAAGCATCTGGGTCAAATGCTCCTTCTTTGTTTCATACGACGGCACGATAACGGAAATTCGCACATTCTTCTCCGTATCCTCCCTCTGTCCGGACAAAACCTCACCGGAAGGCGCACTGTAGGAATAAGGGGTCCGCTTTGCTTCCTCCAGCCTCTCCAAAGCCGCCAGATATGCCGCCTTTACCCCGTTTTTCTGCAGATAATACCATGTCTTTTTCAGATTGGAAATACGAAATACTGTCATTCTTGACTCCCGTTTGCATTCCGTCAAAGCGCGGAAAACCTTTTTGCGCGATGACGGTATAAACAGGCGATACCGCCGTAAAACGGTACCGCCCTCTTTTTGTTTTACATGTTGCCGATGCTCTGTGGTTTGTTCTGAAAAACGTTTCGCATCAGGCGTTTGTCCTCCAAAACCGTTCCATACAGCGCTGGATTTACAGAACAGCTTTCAGATCTTCCGTCAGCTTGTCCACTTTCGCCTGTGCATCTTCCAGGCTGGTTCCCTTCACGCCCATATAGAATTTGATCTTGGGCTCTGTGCCGGAAGGACGCGCACAGCACCAGGAATTATTGGTCAGGTCAAAATAAAGCACGTTTGATTTGGGAAGTCCGGTAGGGCAAACCTCTCCGGTCTCCATATCCGTAATCTTATCCTGATCATAGTCGCGCATCTTCACAACCTTCAAATCCCCAAAGTTCTTGGGCGGGTTATTGCGGAGTTTGTCCATGATCTGCGCGATCTGGGCCGCACCGTCGATGCCCTTTAAGGTGATGGCATACTGGGTTTCTTTATAATAACCGTATTTTTCATACAGGGCGATCATCTGGTCCCAGCAGGTTTTGCCGTTCTTCTTACACCATGCAGCCATTTCACATAAACACATCACAGCCACGATGGCATCTTTATCCCTGGCATGAGTGCCTGCCAAACAGCCGTAGGACTCTTCCAGACCGAACACGTAATGGCCCTTGCCCGCTTCTTCCATCCATTTGATCTGCTCGCCGATATATTTAAACCCGGTCAGCACTTCGATGAATTTCACATTGTAATCCGCCGCAATCGCTGCCGCCATATTGGTGGTCACGATGGTGGAAACCATGGCGGGATCTTCCGGCATGGTGCCTGTGGCAGTGCGCTCCCGCAGAATATATTCCGCGATCAGCATGCCGGACATATTCCCCGTAAAGGAAACGTATTCGCCGGTTTTGGTATCTTTGGCATAAATGCCCAGGCGGTCCGCATCCGGATCCGTTGCCAGAACGATGTCCGCATCCACTTTTCTCGCCAGCTCCAGAGCCAGTTTAAACGCCTTGGGATCTTCGGGGTTGGGGTAATCCAGTGTGGTAAATGCGGGATCGGGACGTTCCTGTTCCGGCACCACATACACATGCTTAAAGCCCAGCTCCGCCAGAATCCTTCTGACCGGCTTATTGCCTGTCCCATGGAAAGGGGTGTAGACGATCCTTAAATCCTCTGCCATCTCTTTGATGATTTCAGGATGGATGATCTGTTTCTTGAGCTCTGCCATATAAGCCACGTCGATTTCTTCCCCGATCATCCGGTAAAGGCCCGCTTTCATGGCATCTTCTTTGGACATGGTCTTTACGGTATGGTAATCGGTTACGTTCTTCACCTCGGTGATGATCTCTTTGTCCTTGGGAGCCGTCACCTGTGCGCCGTCTTCCCAGTATACCTTATATCCGTTATATTCCGGAGGATTATGGCTGGCGGTCACAACGATGCCGGAAATGCATTCCAGGGTGCGCAGTGCGAAAGAAAGTTCCGGGGTGGGGCGGAGTTCGTCAAAAACATAGGCCTTAATGCCGTTGGCCGCCATACATCTCGCCGCTTCATCCGCAAATTCGGGGGAGAAATAACGGGAATCGTATGCGATCGCAACCCCTTTCTTCTCTCCGCCCTGTTTCAGTATGTAATTTGCAAGGCCCTGTGTCGCCTTCCTCACCGTATAGATATTCATGCGGTTCGTGCCAGCACCGATCACGCCCCGCAGGCCGCCGGTGCCAAAATCCAGTTCCTTATAAAATCTGTCTTCAATCTCAGTCGGGTTGTCTGCAATCTTACGCAGCTCTTCTTTGGTGGCTTCATCGAAGTAGGAATCTTCCAGCCAGAATTTGTACTCTTCCATGTACCCCATAGCTTTTTACCTCCATTATTTCTCCGGCATCCGCCGTTGTCTCTATCAGTATACACCATTTTGTCACACGCGTAAAGAAAAGTCCGGCTTATCCAGTGAGAAATTCGGGTTAAAATAAGGATCCCCTTCCTCCAGTTTTGCCTTCCATTTTTCCCGGAAGCGGGCCGACTCTTCCTCATAACGCTGCGCCTTCTCCCCCTCATCATCCAGCCCTCTGGAAACGGATTCAAAATGATAGGCCTCCGCAAAGGGAGTGAACACATTCAGGTATCCAGCATTTCGCAGTTTCAGGCAGAAATCCACATCGTTTAAGGAAACGGCAAAGCTTTCATCCAGACCGCCCACCTGTTCATAGAGGGATTTTTTCACCATCAGGCACGCTCCCGTCACCGCCGTCATATTCTGGGCATAGCAGAGCCTGCCCATATAACCCAGGTTTTCCCGTTTCTGCCGGTAGTGCACATGGCCCGCCGTCCGGTGCGCCCCCAGGCCGATCACCACCCCGGCGTGCTGGATCGTTTTATCCGCATAGTAGAGCTTGCCGCCCACTGCGCCCACATCCGGCCGCTGGGCATACATCAAAAGCTCCTCCATCCAGTTCACTGTGATAATCTGGGTATCATTGTTAAGCAGCAGAATATACTCCCCTGTGGCTTCCCTCACTCCCAGGTTGTTCACCGCCGAATAATTGAAAGCGCCTTCATAGGTCACCACCTTAATGCGGGGATTGTTTTTCAATTCCTCGTAATAGGCAAAAATCTCTTTTGTTTCGCTGTTATTTTCCACGATGACGATCTCATAGTTCTCCCATGTGGATTTTTCAATAATCGATGTCACGCACCGGCGCAGATCCGCTTCATGATCCTTGTTGGCGATCACAATAGAAATTCTGGGTTCCCCGATGATCTCGTAGGATATTTTAAAAATCGTTTCAAAGGCTCTGGTGCTGGTGATGGTAAAATGCTCGAAACCGTGCTTGTGCAGATGGTCCGCCACCGCGCTCCTGGCCGATTCGATGGCATAGGGCTTGGCATTGATATTCGCCGCCACACTTCCCGCATGGGAACGCCAGTAATAGAGGAGCCTGGGCACATGGACAATATGTTTTGCATTATCCGTCAGCCGCAGAATCATATCATGATCCTGGCTGCCGTCAAACTTGGTTCGGAACAGTTCCGTCCCGTCCAGCAGTTTTCTGGAAAATACACTGAAATGACAGATATAGTTATTCGCCCGCAGGTTGTCGATGGCGTAATCCGGCTTAAAGTGCATGGTGATCATCTTGTTGATATCGCCGTTTTTAAAGGTAGCTTCATCGCAGTACACATAGTCGGCGTCCTTTTCATTGATCACCTTCACATATTCGTAAAGAGCGCAGGGATGGAGGATATCATCATGGTCGAACAGTCCGATGAACTCCCCGGTCGCCAGTTTTAAGCATTCGTTGGTATTTTCCGCGATCCCGCCGTTTTTCTCCAGCTTATGATAGATAATGCGGCTGTCTTTTTGGGCCAGCTGTCTGCAATATTCCCCTACATAAGCATGTTCCCCGTCGGAACCGTCTGCCAGGCACAGTTCCCAGTTTCCATAGGTCTGCCACAGAACAGAGTCCGTCATTTCCTTCAGGAACTCCTGAGGGGTATTCCACAACGGCACCAGGATGCTGATTTTTACCATCCGGTCAAACTCCGTTTCCTCCTGTCTCTTTCGTTCCTCTTCAGACGGAAAGCTGGCCGTCCCATAGTGGGTCATAGCCTTCTTCTCCCAGGACTTGTACCTCAGTTTCTGTACCACGCCCTTTAAGCTGCCGCAGTTTGCCAGCCTGTCCTTCTGCCGGATCACAAAATGCATACACTTTCTGGCAGGGCCTGAAGCCTTCCAGATCGGATTATTTTTGATCCGGTCCAGCTTGAACTGCAGATCATCCACCTGATCTTCCAGCTGCGCCACCCGGTTTGCCAGATAAACAGCCTTGTAATGCTCTTTTTCATAGGCATCTTTATAATCCTTGGAAAAAGCTTCCCCGCCCTGTTCCTTCTTATCGGTATCTCCCATCTCTTAAACCATCCCTGTCAACCAAATTTTTAAAAACCTGTACCCAAACAGCCTCAACATATTCTCTGCCCCACGGGCGCCTTTGGCAAAGCCAAACAGCCCGTCCACCCCCCTTTCCCCCGGCAGGCCATACCCCTTCGCAGCGTCCCGGCACAGCGCGCCGGGTGACTGATGCCCGGAGCCGCAGGAAACGCTTCCGGGGCGCCTCCGGCTCCCGCAGCGGAATTGGAGCTGTCTGAGCGAAGCGAGTTTCTCCAATTCCGCTGCCGCCCGGGAGACGGACAACCCCGGTTAGCGTTTCCCGGCTCCGGGCATGGAACCCGGCGCGCTGTGCCGGGACGCCTCCTCTATGACGCAGGTATGGTGGCGGGTCTCTTTATCGTAATTCACTCCCACCAGCAAAATCTTTCCCCGGTACTCCTCCAGACTCTTCCCATACTGCTTCCTCTTAATCTGATCAATTGCGCCTTCCGCACTCTGATCCCATTTTAACTCCACCACAAGCGCCGGCTTCTCCGGAAATCGTTTCCGGGGCAGAAAAACCATGTCCGCAAACCCTTTTCCCGTGGGCAGCTCCCGGTATACCGTATAAAAATTCCGGGCCGCATACAGCGCCAGTGAAATGGTATAGCTGAGCGCATTTTCATCATTGTACTGCAGATGAGACGTTTCAAAATGAGCCTGCTCTATCCCTTCCACCACCTGGCCGGGCCGCTTCTGCCAGATCGCATTTAATGTATCCGCCGAGTTCTTCAGCGCCTTTGACACCTCTCCCCAGTCGGATACCGAAACCGCATTCACATATTCCTGCCGGATCTCGTTATTGGGAATGAACACGCATTTATGGTCAAAATCATACCCCAGATATCCCAGGTGGATCAGCAGAGTCAGCACATCATCCTCTGTCCGGAAGGTTACCATATCATTCGTAAAACTTCCCACATTCACCGGAACCCTTTCCCCGGCCATCATGCTCAGCACATCGTCCTTTAATCCCTCAAAGTTCATATCAATATAAATCTTCAGGGCTTCAAAAGTCTCGGTCTGGTTCCAGTAATTTCCGATCTTTCCAAACCGGATACAGCTCACCACTGACCGGGGAATGTAAACGGAAGAAATCTCTTCAAAAGAATATCCGTCATACCAGCTTTTTAAGTCTTCCATGTCCATTCCATATCGATCACACAGACCGGACACCTCTTCTTCTGTAAACCCCACATAAGAAGCAAGGGGCCCTGCATCTATCATAGAAAACTCATCAAACATGTTCAGCGCCGAATGCGTCCCATACTTTTTGATAGGCAAAATCCCTGTCATATAAGCCAGATGAATGTATTCTTTATCTTTCAGTAAATCTCTGAGAAAATCCAGGTATTTTTCCTGCGCTATTTTATCCGTCTTATATTCCCGAAAGATAAAGTCCCATTCATCGATGATCACCACAAAGGGAATTCTGCTCACCTGATATGCATCCTGCATACTTTCCGCCAAATCCGTATCATCAAAATAATCCACATCCGGATACTGCTGTTTTAAATCCCGAATCAACCGTTTTTTTACGCGACTGATCAATTCCCCTATATCACTGCTCCTGCTTGCAAATTCCTGCATATTGATAAAGACAGTATCATATCTGTTTATATATTTTGCAAAACTTTCATCCGTACTAATTTTCAATTTCGAGAACACTTCTTTTGAATCGTATCCTCTGCTATAATAGGCTGCCAACATATTAGCCGCCATAGATTTTCCAAAACGGCGCGGACGACTGACGCAGATATATTTTTGAGCCGTATGCATCACCATATTCGTATAGGAAATCAAACCGGTTTTATCCACATATACAATAGAATTAATGTCTTCCTCAAACTTCCCATTTCCCGGATTCAAATAACTTCCCACTTTGCCGTCCTCCTTTCACAAAGATGCTGCTTACCATAATCCCCCATCGGCGTCCCGGGCATAGAACCCGGCGCGCTGTGCCGGGACGCCCCTACACTGAGAGAGTCTCGGCGCAGAAACGGTACAGCTTCTGCCGGGAACAGGTATCTTCCCATAAAAATCCGATCAGGTACTCCCCTGCCGGAATGCTGTTCCGCTCAAAGGTAACA
The DNA here is from genome assembly GCA_902476265.1 of uncultured Lachnospiraceae bacterium. Classification (GTDB taxonomy): domain Bacteria; phylum Bacillota; class Clostridia; order Lachnospirales; family Lachnospiraceae; genus Gallintestinimicrobium. The sequence continues at coordinate 69,195 of CABSCP010000011.1, read as the reverse complement.
CATACCCCCGGCAGTTTTGTATGGATAATCCCATTCAGATTCGCATCGATATCCGGCCGGTACTGCCGCGTACAGGGCAGTTTCCAGATCGTTTTTCTGTCTTCCGGCACAGCCGACTCGCTGGACCCCTCTGCCAGATACCCTTTTTCCACCGGCTTTAACAAAAGGCTGAAATTGTACCGGCAATTATCCACAATCAGCGCCCAGGACCAGCCCTGAATCAGCCAGTCGCCGCCGCCGGATTTTCCGGTCTGCCAGCGCTGCATATCCCCCGCGAATTCGATTCCCATCCGCAGCACTTCATTGTGCCATTCCGGAGGCAGTCCGTTTTCCAGCTTCTGAGGCAGCACCTTTTCCACCCGCTTGTCAAAGTCATACCGGCATCCGGTGAAATATTCCGCATCCAGCACATCTTTGATCAGATAACGGTGATAAAAAGGATCTCTCCCGTATACGGACGGATGCATTTCATATAAAAGATTCAATTCCTGATGCAGCCTGCGCAGTTTCTCCGTGCTGTCATCCGCCCCCCGGCTTAAAGATTCGTGATGCACCAGGGTTACATCATTGCGCACCACATTATAATATCCGAGATCATGGAGGTGGTAGCAAAATTCCACATCGTTAAACGCCACCCGCAGCTTTTCCGACAGACCGCCGGCCTGCTCATAAATCCTTTTTTTCACCAGCAGACATGCTCCCGTAACGCCCAGCACATCAAATGGCAGTCTGTTTTTCAGGAAATAATATTCATTGGCATCGGACCTAAACTGCAGTTTATGGGCGGGCCCCAGATGGATATTGGTAATTCCTGCGTGCTGGATGATTTCCGTTCCCGGATAAATCAGCTTCGCTCCCACCGCACCAACATGAGGCAGCACCGCTTTTTCCATCATCAGCTCCAGCCAGTTTTCCTGTGTGATTTCAATATCGTCATTCAAAAGAAGAATATAATCCCCGGTGGCGAGTTCTGCCCCGATATTACACATCCTGGAAAAATTAAACTCCATGGGCTCATAGTGATAAACAAAACGATACTTTTCCTGAAGCATCTCCCGCATCCGCTGGATTCTCTCCCGGTTGTGGGCATTACTGCCATTGTCCACCACAATAATTTCAAAATTGCGGTAGGTGCTGGCTTCCATCACGGAATGAATACAGTCGGAAAGAACCCCCGGATTGTCCTTGCTGGGTATGATGACAGAAACCTTGCCTTCCGGACGCATCGGCCATTTCCGTCTCAGATATGCTGCCCGCTTCAGATCGTCATAGGCCTCTTCCTGTCCCCAGGGCTGTATCTTTCTGCGGTGAAAAAGAACGCTGTCCACATGCTCCGCGCTTCCGGTGATCTCCACCGCTTTGAGCACAAAATCATAGAGATTCCGGCGCACATTCTCATCCCCCAGCCATTTTAAATGACTGCATTCTTCCCTGCGCACCGCAAAAAAACCGCCGAAATAAAAATACGAAATCAACGTGTCCGGCGACCAGTCGGGCTTTAACCAGGGATTTTTCCGCACGCCTTTTTCATCCACTTCATCCTCGTCCGCATAGAGCACTACGGTTTGAGGATGGCGCACAAAGTAATCTGCCACCATGGCCAGCTCCCGCATGTCGGGCGTTCCGTCGGGCGCATGGAAAATCAGCACATCCGCCTGTTGATACCGATCAAAGGAGAAATCTCCCAGACATTCGTCATAGGAAACGACTTCCATCTTAAGATCTTTCCCTTTTAAAGAAAGGCACTCCCGCTCCTGCTTTTCTTTTTCCTTTATCCAGCTGTTATATGAAATATCCTGCGCAGCAATCTGTTCTTCATACCATCTGGTCCGCTTTTTCACGAGCGTCTGCTGCAGTCTTTCCTTTACTTTTGAAGCCAAAAATGTTTCCTCCTCATCATGCGGGCTTTCAAATCCGCCAGCATCCTATCAGAAAGCCAGGCAATCCGGGCTTCGATGACCAGCCGATCCCCGTACTCTCCTGCGCCGTTTTCCTCCAGCGCATCCAGACGCACATTGATATTGGGATCATTTGTATCAAAAAGCACGCTCTCCATGCCGTCGCTCTCCACAGTTTTACAGTCAGCATTTTTATCGGAAATCACTTCTCCGTTTGTCACAATACAGTCTCTCTGCTGCCCGGGCGTGAGTTTCCTGCCCCGCCAGGTCACCTGTTTTATCTGCACAATACAGGGGAGTTCCGCCGGATCCAGCCGGATACCGCGGGTGCCCGGTCTGCAGAAAATTTCGGCCTTAATCCAGTCATCCGCTGCATAAGCGTCATAGAGATAATAAGAATGTTCCGGACAATAACCTGAGCCGAAATCTTCAAATATCTGCACTTTTTTCCGTTCCGCCCTGGCGAAAAACTCGCCGTAAGGCACCGCCATATGCCCGATCAGATGCCGCATATCCGTCACCGCCGTGCGCTGCTTTCCGTCCTTTTCCGACATGACACTGCGCTGGAATTCCAATTCCCTCTTTCGGATATATGATACGGTATCCTCGTCCATTTTCATCTCTTCCATCCATTTTTTCATGATGGGATTTTCCAAGCGCTTCCCGTTCTCCAGTCCGTAACAATACAGCGCTCTTTGAGCGATTTGCGCAGGCGTCATGGAATCGCTGGTCCACTCATAATCGATCATGGTCCAGACATCCCCCTGCACGCAGATATTGGGGAAAATCAGGTCAAAATCCTGAGGTCCTTCTTCCGCCTTCCAGGAGAGCACCTGCAGATATCTTTCAAACAGAGCCCCAAATCCGGCTTCGTCATTTTTCTGCAGACAGTCATCCAAAAGCTCCTCCAAAGTCACCGCATTTTCCAAAAATTCCAGTTCCACAAAAGGCGTCCCATCCGCCGCCCTTTTTTCGGTAAGACGGTTTACCAAAAGGGAGCTGCCCTGAAATCGTGCCGTAAAGATACGCCCGTTTTCAGCCAGCGTTTCAATATGTTCAGACGCTGCCTTCCCGGCAGGGAACTTGCGCACATATTTATTTCCACTTCGATCCTGTCCGATATCCGTTCGGATACTTAAATGCGCCGCACGGTCATTGGAAAAACGACTGTATATGGTTTCCGGCTCCGGCCCTGTCACCACCAGAAAAGAGTTGCTGTACAGGGGGAACAGGTTTTCCCGGATGAGCATGTCAAAAACTTTTTTTTCATCGAATAAAAGCATTCTGTCCCGGTCAAAATTCCTCAGATTGTTGGACAGTTCCCCTACCTTTGGAAGATAGCGGTCGGAATACACCATGGTCATAAACTTATAATCCGGATAGGGATAATAAAAATGATATTCCGTTTCCCTGCATTCCTGCAGGATTTTTTCCAGGCCGCCTCTGGTGAAAGTCCGGACCACACCGCCTTCGGGATAGTCCTCCAGCCCGGAAAAGAAAGTGCCCAGATGGTCTTCCCGGCAGCCTGCCCAGTATTTTAAGCCCATCTTATTTTCAATAGCGATCACAATCCGGCCGCCGGGCTTCACATGTTTTTTGATGATATTATAAAAATCCGTAAACGGCGTTTCCCCGCCGATGTAGCTCTGGCCATATTCAAATACGCCAATCAGGCAGACGTAATCATAGTCTGCCGGCAGATCGGGTTCTATATCCTGAAAATTACCCACATGAATGGTGACATTTTTGCATTCCTGATGCCGGTAGGCATTGATCAGGCTCCGCTTTCTGGAAAGATCCACACAGGTGACGCTGCCCGCCTTTTTTGCCAGGCTTCCCGTGATGGCCCCACAGCCGGATCCCACCTCCAGCACCTTCATCTCCCGATCCATCGGCAGCCATTCCACAATGTTTTCCCGCAGATCCGAAAGATGATACAAAACTTCCCAACTGCATTTTTCCCGGATGATTTCGGGATACCGTTCTCTGGGCTCCTTTTTAACAATCTCTAAAAGTTCATCTTCCGCAGCGCCGTCACAGTAGAAATCCTCCCCGGGATACCGGGAATAATCCAGCGTCACATTGCCGATCTTTTCCGTCCTGCCATTTTCCATACGCTTAAAGTTCCTTTACTTCCACTTTGGATTCCATATCAAAATAACCTACCGTATCTTTGTCGGACACGACCGTCACATTGAGCACATCGTAAAGCCTGTGATATACGGTAAAATTATCCTTTTCATAGCCGGTGACCCCCAGGGAAATCAGGTAGTCTCCGCCCTGCAGACGCATCTGCTGGGTAAAAGTGATCTCCATGACCGCCCCTGCCGAAACGCTGTCCAAAAATGTTTTCTCAAACATGGTATTGGTTCCGGTGATTTCCACGCCCTTAATATTCTTGATGGAAAGGGCGAAGATCGGAGCAGGCAGATCCTTATGGATGTTCACCTTCATATGCATGGTGAACTCATCGCCTTTTAAAATGGCGGTGGTCCGCACTCCGTTTTTATCGGTGATGTAATATTCTGTGATTTCCGCTTCCTTCGTTCCGTATTCCAGCGTTTCCGGATTGATACCCGCCTGTGCACCCTGTCCGCTTTCCCTTTTTCCTTTTTTCTTTCTGCCGGTTTTCGCATCCGTGGTGCTTTCCGCCGCATCCGCTTCCTGCGCCTTCTTCTGCCGGTCCAGGGCATCCCGGATCTCTCCGTCCGCAGTCAGGTCCGGAACGGCTGCCGTCATTTTGGGCACCTCATACTGTCCCACCAGCACCTGCTTATAGGCATCGATCATTTCCTTCGGACTGCCCTCTCCCAGCTTGACGCCCTGGTTTAAAAGGATCGCCCTGTCACAGTATTTGCTGATCGCACTCAAGTCATGACTGACAAAAAGGATCGTTTTCCCTTTTTTCTTAAATTCTTCAAATTTCCGGTAACATTTTGCCTGGAAAAATACGTCGCCCACGGAAAGCGCCTCATCTACTATAAGGATTTCCGGATCAATATTGATGGCGACCGCAAAGGCCAGACGGACAAACATGCCGCTGGAATAGGTTTTCACCGGCTGATACACATAATCCCCAATATCCGCAAAGTCCAGGATATCCTGCAGCTTTTCATCGATTTCTTTTTCGGAAAAACCGATCATGGTACCGTTTAAGTAAATATTTTCGATTCCGTTATACTCCATATTAAAACCGGCGCCCAGCTCCAGCAGTGCGGAGATTCGGCCGTTTACCTGCACGATGCCGGTGGTTTCATGCAGAACGCCGGTGATGATCTTCAAAATCGTCGATTTCCCCGACCCGTTTGTACCGATAATCCCTACGGTTTCCCCCTTGTAAATATCAAGGCTCACATCACGCAGCGCATAATGCTGGGTGGAACGGGGCTTTCTGGACAATCCCAGAGACTCGATCAGACGATCCCGGTTGCGGTTATATAATTTGTATATTTTATTTAAACCATCCACATGGATGGCGAGTTCTTTCTGTTCCATAAAATTCCTTTCGATACATGCGGCGCTCTGCGCCTAGACTCTAAACTCTCCGCTTCGCTCCGAGTTTATCGTTAATCATCCGGGTGAAACCAAATGCGGCGAAGCCGCGCTTGGTTTCCTGCTGGCACATGCGGCGCTTCGCGCCTAGACTCTAAACTCTCCGCTCCGCTGCAAGTTTATCGTTGACGTACCAGGTGAAACCAAATGCGGCGAAGCCGCGCTTGGTTTCCTGCTGGTACGTCACATGATGTCCGCAAAATGTATTTTCAGTTTTTTGAAGATAACGGCGCCGATGCCGAAGAGCACAACAGTGATGATCCAGAAGTAGACTGTGGAGTAGAAATCCTCCCAGAACCACTGGCGTCCGTATATGGCGCTGCGGTAGCCTTCCACAATGTATACGAGCGGATTGATTTTCAAAAACATCTGTATTTTTTCATCGAATTGATTGATATTCCACAATATAGGGGTCGCCCACATGCCCACCTGGAGAAAAATATTGATGATGGACTGCAGATCCCGGAAAAAAATAACCACAGAGCAGGTGGTATAGCTGATCGCCAGCACGAAGATGAACATGCAGGCGCTGTAATAAAAGACCTGCAGCGTATACAGGCTGGGATAGTAGCCGTAAAAACAGGCGATAATAAGAGCCACCAGCACAAAAAAGGCATGAATGAATGTGGCTGCAATGATCTTGATGATCGGCAGAATGCTGATTTTAAAAACCACCTTCTTTACCAGGTAGTTATATTCCAGCAATGCGGTCATGGCGCTGGTCAGTGCTTCCGAAAAATAAAACCAGGGCACCAGTCCCGCCGTCAGAAAGAGGACAAAAGGGATGTCCAGCATGCCGCCGGACGCAAACTTCTCCTTGTTGGGGAAGATTTTTTCAAACACCACATAGTACATGGCAACCGTGATGACCGGCTGTACCAGCGCCCAGAAAGCGCCCATGTAAGAACCGGCATAGCGCTTTTTAAAATCGCTTTTTGAAAGCTTCCAGATCAGTCTGCGGTTCTGGTAAAGTTCTTTTGGCAGCACCGTAATCTTGTCATACAAAAGGGCAAAAGCGACGATTGCCGCTATGATCAGCACACAGGCGATGCCTTTTTTCATCAACTCGTCCTGCTGGTTCGCCAGTGGATTGTGGTAAATTAGAATAATAGCGCCAAGAATCACCATCAACGTAGTGAAGATGGTGATTCCTGCTTTTTTACTGATTTTTTTCATACTTGTTTTCCTGTGTATTCTTTGATGCCGCCCCATTTCTGATCCTTCTCGGACATGATCAGTTCCATTCCTTCGGGAATCGGCCAATCTACGCCGATTTCCGGATCATTCCACGCAAGGCCGCCTTCGTCGTTGGGATGATAAAAGTCGGTGCATTTATAAGCAAATTCCGCATAGTCGGAAAGAACCAAAAATCCGTGTGCAAAATTTTTCGGAATAAAAAACTGCTTTTTGTTCTCTTCGGAAAGAAGAACGCCGTACCACTGTCCAAAGGTAGGAGATCCTTTTCTCAAATCCACCGCCACATCATACACTTCGCCCCTCAGCACGCGTACCAGCTTATCCTGAGGGAAATTGATCTGAAAATGCAGCCCCCTCAGCACCCCTTTTTTGGAGGCGGACTGGTTGTCTTGTACAAAGATCTGGTCGATGCCGGCTTCCTTATAATCGTTATAATTGTAGGTTTCCATGAAATAGCCTCTGTTATCGCCGAAAACTGCAGGCGTGATCACCTTCAGCCCCTCGATATGGCATGTTTCTACCGTAATTTTACCCATTTTTCCTAACTCCTTATCATCCCGCGAACTGCCCGGGATTTTTCCTTCTTAATAAAAATCAGATCAAAGTCCGTTGGCCACATCCACCAGATATTTCCCGTAATTTGTTTTCATCAAAGGTTCCGCCAGCTTTAACAGCTGTTCCCTGTCGATAAAGCCTCTCCGGAACGCGATTTCTTCTATGCAGGAAATGTACATTCCCTGGCGTTTCTGCACTGCGGCTACAAAATCCGACGCGTCCAAAAGCGCATCATGATTGCCTGTATCCAGCCATGCAAAGCCCCGTCCCAGCGTTTCCACCATCAGGGTGCCCCGTCTTAAATATTCGTTGTTGATGGATGTAATCTCGATTTCCCCGCGTGCGGAAGGCTTCACATTCCTGGCAATTTCCACTACGTCATTATCATAAAAATAAAGTCCCGGCACCGCGTAATTGCTCCTGGGATGCTCCGGCTTTTCTTCGATGGAAAGAGCTTTGCCGTTCTCATCAAATTCCACCACGCCATATTCCCTTGGATCCCGCACAAAATAGCCGAAAATCGTGGCTCCTTTTTCCCGCGAAGCCGCCTGACGCAGGACTTTGGAAAAACTCTGTCCATAGAAAATATTATCTCCCAGCACCAGCGCCACACTGTCACTTCCGATAAAATCAGCCCCGATAATAAACGCGTCCGCCAGACCTCTGGGCGCTTCCTGCACCGCATAGGACATGGACAGGCCAAGCTGTTCTCCTGTGCCGAACAGATCTTCAAAAACAGGCAGATCCCTGGGCGTGGAAATGATCAGGATTTCCCGGATTCCGGCCAGCATCAGCGTGGAAAGAGGATAATAGATCATGGGTTTATCATAAACCGGCATGATCTGCTTGGATATGGATTTGGTCAACGGATAAAGACGGGTACCTGAACCGCCCGCCAGAATAATACCTTTCATGGGAAAATCTCCTCTCCTGCCTGTTATGCTTTATACATTTCGTTATAATATTTCTGGTAATCGCCGCTGGTCACATTGACCATCCAGTCTTCGTGCTCAAAATACCAAGCGATGGTCTTTTTGATGCCTTCCTTAAACATGGTCTCGGGATACCAGCCGATCTCTGCCTTAATCTTATCCGGCGCGATGGCATATCTCCTGTCGTGCCCCTTCCGGTCCTCCACATAAGTGATCAGATCTTTGCTCACCAGCGCTTTTCTGGGATCGCTGTCGGGAAGCATCTCCTGAAGGGTTTCGATAATGATATTGATGATTTCAATATTCTGCTTCTCGTTGTGACCGCCCACATTATACGTTTCAAACAGTCTTCCCTGTTCCTGCACCATATCGATGGCTTTGGCATGATCTTCTACATACAGCCAGTCGCGCACGTTCCTGCCGTCGCCGTAAACCGGCAACTTCTTCCCGTGCAGCGCATTGTTGATGATCAGCGGGATCAGCTTCTCCGGGAACTGATAAGGGCCGTAGTTATTGGAACAGTTGGTGATGTTGGCGGGGAAACGGTAAGTATCCATATAAGCCTTCACCAGCATGTCGGAGCTGGCCTTGCTGGCAGAATACGGGCTGTGAGGCGCGTAAGGGGTAGTTTCATAAAAATATCCGCCGTCCTCTTCCAGAGAGCCGTATACTTCATCTGTGGATACATGTAAAAACTTCTTGTCCGCACGGAAGGTGCCGTCAGGCAGTTCCCACGCCGCCTTCGCACAGTTCAACATCACCGCTGTGCCCAGTACATTGGTCTGCACAAACACTTCCGGATTTTTGATGCTTCTGTCCACATGGCTCTCCGCCGCGAAATGAACCACTCTGTCGATCTCGTTTTCTGCAAAAATCTTTGCGATCGCCTCTTTATCACAAATGTCCGCCTTCACAAAGGTATAGTTATCCCGATTCTCCACATCCTTTAAATTTTCCAGATTTCCTGCATAAGTGAGGGCATCCACATTGATGATGCGGATTTCATCGCCGTACTTTTTGAACATGTAATGGATATAATTGGAACCGATAAATCCGGCCCCTCCTGTCACAAGATAAGTTCTCATCTCTGTCTTTCCTCCTGCATACTTTCGCGCCTGTGCGGCAGAAAGCCCGTCCGATTTTTAAGGGCAGACGGCCCCAAGCTATAATCTTTTAACAGTGTACCACATTTTCCCTGGTTTTCCAACCCGGAATTAATAGCTCATATAACTGATGTTTAAATCCACATTTCCGGAAATTCCCGGAATGCTTCCCTTGGATGAATACTGCCACATTTCGTAACGGCCGCTATAGGTCGGCGCAGCGGCATACTGTGCCAGCCAGATCTTATAGCCTCCCAGAGCTCCCACATTCATCTTGCTGCCCAGCCAGGTTTTATTTGCATATACTCCGGCCGTATAGCCGCTGTCTATGATCGTTTTACAAAAAGCGCTGATGACCTGTGTTCTGGCGCCGGCATCCAGGCCGTCCGCCCTGCCGTTGGCACTTTCCACATCCATAAAAACGGGATAGGTGATCTTATATTTTTTAATCAGATCCAAAACCAGGGAAGCCTCTTCCACCGCCTCCACTTCGTTTACCGCCTGACTGAAGAAATAAATACCCACCTTCAGTCCCGCTGCAGAAGCGCCCTGAATATTGGTCCGGAATGTCTGATCCTCCACCAGCACTCCTGTGGCGGATCCGCGGTACCCACACCGAATGATGACAAAATTCACCCCTGCATTTTTTACCGCATTCCAGTCTATGGCGCCGTTGTGTTTGGAAACATCGATGCCCATGACCCCGTTCACCTGCAGGCTGCCGTCGCTGTTGAAGGTATACTTCATTCCCTGGATGATCTGGTCGCCGGTCACAGGATTCCCGTTCTTATCGAAATAATACCGCTTACCGTCTATGGTCTGCCAGCCGGTGTATTTATATTTTGTGGTATCCTTTTTCCGGTAAAACACGTCATATTTATAATAATCATCCACAGTGGCCGCCTTGTATTCGTCCCCGTCCTTATAATAAAGCTGGTTGCCGTCCTTATCCTTCAGCGGCGCCGATCCGTCTTTCACCGTCACCGTCACTTCGCAGGATGCCGTCTTTTCTTTATCCTCTTTGCTGGTTGCGATGACGGATACTTTTCCGGGCTTGATCCCCTGAATCACACAGGAATCGTCCTTACTTTCCACTATTTTGGCGATGGACTCGTCCTTACTCTTCCATTCCACGGCTTTGCTGCCCTTTGAGGAAACCTTCGCTTTGATGGTTTTCTTCTCCTCCGCCTTGATGGTCATTTTTTCGGGATCCAGCTTTATTTCATCCACATCGTAAGAATTGATCTTCACATTCACGGTGGCGCTGGCTTCTTTTCCGTTCTTCCCTTTGACCTTGGCGGTAATTGTAGTGCGGCCGTAAGAAATACCCTTCACTTTGCCGCTGCTCTCATCCACAGAAGCGATCTTTGTATCCGCGCTGCTCCATTTGATGGAATCGATTTCTCCGGTGGTGCTGTACTCCAGCTGCCTTTCTTCTCCGGTCATGATGCTTTTCGTTTCTTTGATACTGATGCTGATGTCATCGCTGACCTTCACCGTACACACATTACTGGAAATACTACTGCCATCCTTTGCCGTCGCCTGCACCTTCGCAGTCCCGGCCTTTAAGCCTTTCACCGTACCGTTTTGGTCCACGGAAGCCTTGTCGCCTCCTTCGGTCACTTTCCACTCTACACTCTTGTCCTTCGCATCGCCGGGCTGGATTTCCAAAGACAGTCCTGCAGTCCCGCCTGTGACCACCGAAACCTGTTCGGGAATACGGATGGAAGTCACTTTTTTATCGGCCGGATAAAATTCCACCGTAATGCTGCTTTCCTTCCCGCCTGCTCTGGCTTTGACCGTCACCGTTTCCGGGACAGTGTCCGTCAGCGTCACGCTGGTCCCGCTGCCTGACAGCTGTCCGTTTCTGTCTGCCGACCACTCTATGTTCCCTCCGTAACTGCTGCCGTCAGACATGGAAACCGATGCCTTGAGAGTGACGCTCTTTCCCGCCTCCACACGGGCCGGATCTGCCGTAACGGATACGCCCGTCACTTCTCCCGGTTTTGCCTTCACCGTTACGGAAGTAGAAGCGGTCTTTCCTTTTACTTCCAGCCTGATCGAAATGCTGCCTTCTTTTTCTACCTGGAAGGTCAACTCTTTCCCTGTGCCGCTGCGGTCACCGCTCCATTGATAATCTTCCTCAGACAGGGAAATCTCCCCGCTGGTTTCCACCTCTGCTCTCAGTTTCACCTGATCTCCCACGGTATATTCCGTGCCGCCCGAAATCCGTACACCCGTCACTTCCCCTTTCGGCGGTTCGGGCTCGGAAGGTTCCGACGGTTCGGAGGATTCTGACGGCTCCGGGGGCCGGGTGGGTTCCGCCGTGGACGGCTCTTCCGAAGAGGGCTCCTGTTCGGAGGACTCGGAAGACTCCTGCTGTGTTGCCTCCGTGCGGGCTGCCCCACCGCAAGGGGCTTCCGTTTCCGCCCCATCCTGGCTGAAGAACACTCCTTTTACCAGTTTTTTCACGCCTGTTTCCCGGAAAAAAGCGGCATTTTCCGCCAGTTTCACCGTATTCTCAGACAGGTATGCCCCGTTTTTCGTATCCGCAGTCCAGATCATATCCAGTAAAGCCTTCGCCGAAGGGTCCGGAATATCTTTCTTTTTTACTTCTTCATAGGTCTCACTGTTTCCTTCCTCCAGCGGGGTTTTCGTGGATTCCACCCACTCCACCGTATCCGTCAGAACAGATTCCACCTGGTTGGCAACCGCCGTATCCTCTTTTGCGGCATTGATCTCCGATTCTTTTTTCACCTCATCCGTGACGTCAATCTTTTTATATTCGATTTTATCTTTTACCGTCACAATCCCTTTGATTCCTGCAGCCTGATTCCCGTCAATTTCCGCCGGTTCTGTAATGGTGACGGAATATTCTCCCGGGGTGATGCTTTTGACATAGATGATCCCGTCCTCATCATCGTCTTTCAGCGTCATTTTTTCCGGGCCGTCCACACTCACCGCAAAGGGTTGATTGCCGATCAGTTTACCGGATTTTTTATTGGTAAATTTTATCTTTAAATCCTTTTGAACCGACGTGAGCTTTAAGCTCACGTTCATTTCCCTGGTCAGCTCTTTTTCTTCATATTCGCCGCCGGTTCCGTTTTCTTCTTCCACCGGCAGCTGCGCCGCTTCCAGTCCCGCTGCTTTGGCATCGGCGATGGCGGTAAAAATGCCCTCTCCCGCAATGCCGATTTCCTCCATCTGCTGGCCTACTTCTGCCATTGCTGCAACCTGTTCTTTGAGGGTGTTGGCGCTGCTGTATACGCCCATAGCCATCACAGCCGCAAACAAAACCAAAACCCCGGTGAGACCAATCACGGCATCCATGGCGCTGAAATCTTCAAAAAATCCGCCTCTCTTTTTCTTTTTGGCTCCCGGCTTCTTCGCCTTCGCTGTGACGGTTCGGGAAGCGGATGTTTTTTTCTGAGGCACAAAATCCAAATAACTTTCCTTCCGTCCGGGCGCTTTCTTTTGTTTCTTTTTTGCAAGGATTTCTTCCACATCCAAAAGCTCCAGTGTATCCTGACCGACAGAAACCGGCTTTTTCGGCATAGAACCGCCATAAGCTTCGGGCGCACTTTTCGACTTTTTCGGCGCTTTTGAACGCTCCCTCAAAGGCTTTTTTGCCGCAGTAGGCTTTTCTTTTTTCACCGGCTTTCCGGGTCTGGATAATTCCTCTTCCAAATTGAAGTCCAGGATCTCCGTAGTTCCTGTAACCAGCCTTTTCACGGGCTTTTTCCCCTGTTCAGCCCTTTTTCTGCCGCTGCTGTTTCCTTTTCTTTTTTTTGTCGTCACCTGTTCTTTTTTCACAGGCTTCCCTCCTTAAAACGGATCCCCGTTTCTGCATCAATGCTGTTTTTTGTCGAACGCTTTTTCTTGCACATTGTTACGTTTCATGACACAATCATTTCATAAAACACATCGGACGGCATAGACAACTGCCACATTCTGTCGGCGCCTGCCGCAAAGAAAGGAAACGCATCCTATGATGTACATACACTACTGCAAATATTGTCAGCGCATCCATATTTTAAACGGGCATAAAAATTATTGCCCCGGCTGCAGCGGCCATCTGGCCGAACTGAAAATATCCTATATGAAATATGTCAATCTTGATAAGGAGCAGCGTCGCGATCTGCGGGCCCGCCTGAGCGATCCCAAGGAACTCGCCGCCTTCACAGTCTCTCCTAAAAAGACGTATGACTATGCCAAATGGTTGCAGCTATCCATGTCAAATATAGAAAACTATCATCCCAAGAACTATGCAGCCTATTCCCACTGACTTGCGCAGCGTCATTTTCTCATGGAAAATGACCGCGCCGAGCACCGGGACAAGCACATACCCCAGAGATTCCACCACGGGGGCGTTGAAATAGCTTAACCCCCGCAGACCTGATATGGTCAAAAATACTGATCCGAACAGGAGCAGATAACCGCCGATCACCCAGGGGTTCAAATATTCTCTTAAAAAAGAAGGATATTCCTTTTGAGCCCCCTTTTTTAAAAGGACCTGAGACACGGATGCCAGCGTAACCGAAGCGATCAGGAAAAGATAATGGTAATCAAATTGCATTTTCCTTCTCCTTTCCTCCGTTCACTATTGCCGTTCCGGCGATCACAAGCGCGATTCCGGCCGCTTTTTTGAGTGTGACCTGCTCTCCAAAGAAAAGGACCGCCCAAAGAAGCGACCACAAAAGCGCCACACTGCGGTTGGCATAAGCCACAGACAGTTCAAACTTTTTAATCATCTGCTGCCATAGGATCGCATAAATGCCCAGCACCCCGATCTCTATCGCATACAAAAACAAAAACTGCATCCCCTTCTGACTTTCCATGGATTCCGCCGCAAATTTCCCGATCACTGTGGAAAAAGTATACACCACCACCACGGCCTGGAGAATCAAAAAATCTTTCACGTTTGGTTTCTTTTTCATAAGTACCTCTTCATGGCACAGGACAGACTCCTGCTATTATCTTCTAAGTATAGCATTTTTCCAAGATGATAGGAACCGGAAATTTCTGTAGAATTTCTTAAGTTTATGGGAAATTTCGCTCAATTTATGGACAGCCTGAATACCGGATGATAAGATAAGGCCAGCATCAACAACAGGAGGAGGTTTCCATGAAACAGGATAAGAATAAAAATAAGAATCGAAAAATCAACGGACATGCCATCTTTTTTCTCGTGCTGGCGGTTCTTTTTCTCGTCACAATCATCCGGCTGATTGTCTGGAATATCGGGAAGCGCTCCGGCTTCGACCCCAATGAAACCACCACGGAATTCGACGTGGAACTGCTGGATTATATCATTCCGCTGGATCCTGCCGTGTTGGAGGGCCGGGAGGATGACGGCGTCAATACTGTTTTAGCCTTTGGAAACGACATTCTTTCCGACGACCGTGGCAAAGAAGGACTGGCTGCTCTGATGGAAAAGGAAACCGGGGCAACGATTTATAACTGTGCTTTTCCCGGCAGTTCCATCGCCATGAAAAATCCGGAATATGAAAGCAGTTATCCCCTGGACGGGCTGAGCCTGTACTGGACTGCAGCCGCCCTGGTCAACCAGAATTTTGATTTGATGGATCAGGTAGTTCCCGATCTGGAGTCTGAATCCGCCTCTGCTGCACTGGAAACCCTGAAGTCTGTGGATATATCCAAAGTGGACACCTTAGTCATTCTATATGATTTGCAGGACTATATGGGAAAGCGCATCGTGTACGATGAAAATAATCTGAAAAACCTAAACAGCGTCTATGGAGCTTTAAATGCTTCCATCCAGCTGATTCAGGAACATTATCCCTATATCCGCATCTATGTTCTCTCCCACCCTTACGGCACTTATACCGACGGGGACGGCACGGTGGTGGACGGCGACCGGGATGATCTGGGAAACGGCACCCTGGTGGATTATTTAAACTGGGAGCTGGAAGCCTGCCGCAGCAACGGTGTTTCCTTTGTGGATAATTATTACGGCGCGGTCACTGTGGAGGATGCGGACTGTCTCACAGACGGATTCCATCTGAATAAAAAAGGTCGGAAACGGGTAGCAAAACGGTTTGCCAGCGTGTATTCCCCTTCTAATGGCTCTCAAAAATAAAGCTGCTGTAATATGCAGAAATATGCTCCACATTCGCTCTCTCCTTAGAATGATTATTATAATGGTACTTTTCAGATATATTTCCCAGAACCATGATGCTGGAGAGTGGACGAACTGCTTTCTTTATTGCTGCTCCTAAAAGGTGCAATGTATACTTTTTATTATCAAAAAGAACACTGTAGGATCAGAGAAATCCCACAGTGTTTTTTTAATTTCTACTATGTATTTATGATCTCTTTTTGTTGGGCTGCAGATATATATAAGGCAATAACTGACGGCATCGCATAAATGATCGGAAATGCATACCTCGGCTGATCCTGAATTTGCGGTGCCATCAGTATGAAGAGGAACGAAATCAGCAACGGCACCATTGCAAACAATTCCCTATGCATTTTATCCCTCAGCATAAAGAACAGGATAACAAACATGAGAATGATGTAGAAGGCCACATTGTTAAGCATCCCTATTATGGGCAGCCTGGTCAGCAGCGAATAAAAACTGACAGCGATCTGATCCAGCCCGGGCATTCCTTCCGGTATTTCAAAATGGATGTTGTCATAAAATTCGCTATTCCAGAAGAGTTCCGCTCCCACATAACAATTTTTGTTATAAACAATATTATCCACATTGGGAGCAAAGACATAATAATTTTGGTTCCATGTAGCTTCCAGATAGCAGAGCGGATGCCGTAAGAACTGCTTCATCCATACTTTAAAATAGTCCAATACCTCCCTTGTATTTTCTGCATGATAAGTTGTTTTTACCGGATCCGCCGTCAATGGGGAATAAATTTCAGGCAGGGCATCATAATTCAGCACTTTTGCAATTACTGCCTTCTCTTCTTCCGGAATTTCCTCTCCATATTGCTTCACATACCGCGCGGTCTGCTGAAATGGCAGTGAAAACATTTCCTTGGGGGAATCCTGGCGTACCTGATACTCTTTTTCGATCATGGTTTCCGTTCCCTTCACCAAAAGAAATGGCAGCAGCAGACATATCAGTATTGGAATAAAAGACTTAACCCCGCTTTTCCGCTTTCTGTTTTTCACAAACGCCGTTGCTTCATAGATAAGAAAGAAAAATGTCACCGCCAAATAAACATAAATGCCGTTTTTGCGAAACAGAATCATGAGACTTGCAGACAAAATCCATAGAATTGACTGCCACCGATCTTTCCAAAAATCTTCCGGCGCTTTCAGCCATTGCATAACCCCTAAGACCAGCAGCAGATAAAATGCCGTATACAAATAATCTTTAATGGGAAATGCGGCATAACCCGTATAATAAGGTGCAATACAACAGATTCCCATAGTCAGACTGCGCAGCCAAACCGGTGTTTTCCATCTGCGCATCAGAAGCATGGCGTATGCCAACACCGCGGACATCATCAATGATTGAAACAGTACAAACAAAAACAGACCCAGATTACAGTTTCCCAGCCAGGCTCCGAAACGGATAAAAGAGCCAAAAAGCCAGGTATGGAAAACAGGTTGTGATGTGGAATAGGTGGTGACACCATAATATTGCGCTAACTGATCCCAATTATCATAACTCATGGCTCCCGGAAAACGAAAAAGCAGGTGAATCACCCACACCGCCATAATCCCTGCCCATATACTCAAAAACGGATATTTCCGATAAAAGCGTATCAAAGGACCGTTCCGCTCCTTTTTGACATCTTCCCTGTGAAGCAGCAGATATAAATAATGGATTCCGGTCAGATAAACTGTAAAAAAACCAATCATCAGAATCACCGTTTTGATTCTGTTCACTTGCGGATAAAACAGCAGAGAAAGACGTCCGCCGTATAAAAAAGCTTCGCCCCCCGCAAACAGAAATGCCAGTATCAGTGAAATTCCTCTGCTGAACGGAATCAAGCTGACCTTCCAATCAATCCATACTCTTTTATAGAGGACATACAGTGCCACTGATAAAAGGCTGAGAACCAATCCCTGATCCGCAAATCCTTCCTCCAATTGTTCTATCACTTCGTAAACAAGCAGAAAAGAAGGGTTATTAATTCCTTCCTCCGAAACTTCCGGCACTCCCAGAGTCAAAACCACTGCCAGTGCCGATATGACAGCCGCAAGAAACAGAATCCCCTTTCTCCTGATTAAAATAGTTTTATCACCTGCTTTTGTTCTTTGTCCCATCCTCTGTATCCCTTCCTCATAACCGGCGCTTGCGCTTTTATTCTTCCGCCTTCTTATAAATCTCCACGGCCTCATTCCGGTACACGTCATACGCCTCGATCTGCGCGATCCGAACAAGTCCTTGTTCCTCCGGATTTCCTTCTACCGCCACAGCCCGGTTTAAAATCAGATACTGGCAGTGATACTCTGTCAGAAGCGGCACAAGCGCCTCCATATCCACCGGGGGTTCCCGCATGACCTCATAGATTGGATGGGTATCCCAGTTCCATCCCCACTCCGGCACCAGCATTTCCCGGCCGTAAGGCATCTGAATTTCGGAAGAATACTGCCGCACATACTGGATCAGTTCATCCGGAAATACCGCCCAGATTCGTTCCTCATCCTCCTGTGGCATGATCTCATTGCAGATCGCGATGACCACATTGGGAATGTGATAGCGATTCTGCGCCTTTGTCACCAGTTCGCTTTTATAAACATACTGCCCTGTCAGGATCAGAATCAGGGCCAGGGCCGCAAATCCGACCCGGTTATGTCTGCCGATCAGCTTCACTCCCGCATAAGCAATCACGATGGTCATGGGCAGAAGCCACAAAATCCGGTAATAAGTCCCTTCATCCAGAATATCCATCACCGTTTTAAACAGGGGCAGAAAGAAAAGCACCGTGATCACCAGCGAAGATTCCAGCAGCACAATCCTGATCTTTCTGTCCTTCTCCGTCACCAGCAGATAAAGGAGGGCCGCCAGAAACAGAAGCGGATAAAAACCGCTGCCGCAGTATTTTTGAAATACGGATAAAATTTCCTGCATCATTTTCCTCCTAACCCATCACCAGAAGCATGGCCAGATAAACCACATTGGGAATGCAGCAGGCCGCCAGCCTGATTAAAATCACCGCTTTTTTTGTGCGCAGAGCTGCCACCAACCCGACAACGCCCAGAAACATCGCCGCCAGAAACGCGCCCATGCTGGTCATCATGGCCGCTGTCACGTTGGTGATCACCAGAAGCGCCCAGTATCCCCGCTTTGTCCCCTGCATTTTTTCATCGAAAATTTCCAGCAACAGCCATATCTGGACCAGAAGCACCAGATTTGCCATGACGGATTTTCCCTGCCAGGTGCGCATCAAAAAGAAAGTGGCGTTGGTGTAAATGGAAGTGTTTCCCCAGATCTGCAGGATGCTCACCAGCGTCATAAAGATGGGGAGCTTGACATTTGACGCCCCCAGAATCTTCCTGCCGATCTCAAAATAGCAAAAATAGGTCAGCGGAATAATCACTAAAGGCAGCAGCGTGTGAGCCACAATGGCCGCATGGATTCCTGTCATCCTGGCCACATAAGCCTCCCACAGCGGAAGCGCCGCCAGCGCATGCCGGATATCCAGATCCGTGGAAAGTCCCGTATAAGGGCGGATCCGGTTGAGCACCCCGGTCTGGTCCGCCAGCACCGACTGTACCACATAGTAGGAATCATCCCCGTCAAACACCGCATAGGCATAGGCCATATACATTTGAAACGCGATGGCCGAAAGCGCGATCACCCAGAAAATCCGGCATTCCCAGGACAGGGATCTGATCCCTTCCCCAAGCCCTGACACCGCTTTTTTCATGCCGCCCTTCTCTTTTCCCCTGACCGAAACCAGCGTCATGATCACGCCTGCCGCCGAAAGGACTGCCAGCGCTGCCGTGATCCATACCACCAGATGTTTCATTCCAAAGGGTTCCCGAATCATGATGGGCACCGCAATGATCTGAAAGACCGCCAGTTCCGTCAAAAAACCCGCCAGATAAAGATTGGCCGCCTTTTCCTTTTTTTCTCCCATCCCTGCTGCCCAGATCAGCCCCATACACAGGGGCGCTGCTCCAAACAGGAACAGAATGCCAAACAATTTCTGTATCATAATGAACCTCTTCCTTCATAAAAGCGGGGTGCTGCATCATACCAGTCCTCCCAGATGGACTCATAATCATAGGAAGCAGCAAGATTTTTGAGCTTTTCCAGGGATTCCCTGTAATTTTCCGCCGTCAGTTCACATGTTCCGCTTATAAAACACTCCGTAATATAGCGGCACACATCTTTATGATAATGCATATAGTCGGCGTAATTGTTCAGGTTACAGATGATCTCCTCTTCCCCCAGAAAATTAAACACCCTCACATTATCATAGGCCAAAAGCCGCTCTGTCATATCGGACAGTCTGCCGATCACCGCGTCCAGCTCCTGTTCCCGCATCACATCATTCCAGAATAAAATACTGTAGGGGGGATAAAAAAAGTAAAATTCCGTTTCCGGGTGAGCCTCGATATAAGGGCAGATATTCTGCGCCAGATTCTTCTCCACCGCCTCCGTAAAATAATCTTCCGGCAGGGCGGTATCCTTTTCTTCGGCCGGGGTGTAATACATGAGCACGTTTGCCTTATTATAGTATTCATCCGTCCACCAGGGCTTATAAAGCTCCGACCAATCGGATTTATCTTTCTGATCCGCAAGAGGGCGCAGGATATAATCCAAAATCACATCCTTATTAAAAAGATACTGCACATCATTCCAGTAATTCTCGTCATACAGATAGGGCGTCACCGGAAATTTTGTTTCTTCCACATCCGCGGAAAAGGTGGCCTGATCTACCGCAATAAAAAGGGCCTTTACGCTGTCCCCCTTTGCTTTGAAAATCAGCTCCATAATGTTGGACAGATCTTTGGGATAAGAACCGTTATAGGACAGTTTCTGGGTTTTGATCCCCATGAGTTCTTCAAACCAGTCCGTATTGAAGCTGGCGGTCATGGAGGACCCCAAAAGCGCCCCTTCATAATCCATGTGCCTGGCGAGTCCCGGATTTTGATTCACCTGATTATCTACCAGGTAGGGAAACCAATCCAGCGGCTTATGATATTGAAAAAAGGGATCTACATATACGACCAGCGCCCCGGCGGCCAGCAGTCCTGCCAAAAGGACTGCCAGAAAGCCGGCCAGCCATTTCTGATAAATTTTCATTTTCATACCCCGGTATCTTAAAAGTTAAAGTATAGGAAGGAACTCACTCCCGACAGAGAAAGCACGCACCACAAAAACAGAACAGCTGTGGCCAGCATATTCCGGCCCTTAGGCCGAAAACGCTCCGCCATCTCCGCCGCATTTTTATGGAAAAAGATCACGCCCAGAGAAAACAGGGTGAAGGCGATGCACAGATACATTTCGCTGCCCGGCAGCCGGTCGATCCGAAGAATCTTCATCACATACCAAAATTCCTCCAGATTGAACACACTGCTGATCCCTGCCGCCGGCAGCTTCCATCCTCCCTGAAAGATCCGTGTAAAAAACTGCTCCGCCTGGATCAGATCCGCTGACCTGAAAAAAATGCAGGAAACATTCATGAACAGATATGTGAAAAAAACGCCTGCTCCATGCGCTGCAGATACCGTCCATTTCCGGCGCTTCGGATTTCCGTCCGCCACAGGCGGCTGATCTTCATTGCCTTGTGCAGCGCTGCTCTTCTTTTGCGCCCGATCCTGTCTGTGCAGCTGCCAGATCCGCGTGGCCACATATACCACGCCGTGCATGGCTCCCCAGATCACATACGTCCATCCTGCCCCGTGCCACAGACCGCTGATCAAAAATACCAGCAGCAGATTGAGGAGCATCCGCCGCCGTCCTTTCCGGTTTCCGCCCAGCGGAATATAGACATACCGCATCAAAAACCGATTTAAGGTAATATGCCATCTTTTCCAGAAATCTATGATATTTGACGCTTTATAGGGAGAGTTAAAGTTGACGGGTATTTCGATCCCCATCATATGCCCCAGCCCCCGGGCCATATCACAGTAACCGCTGAAGTCAAAATACAGCTGGATGGTGTAAAACAGCATCACCAAAAGAGCATCCGCAGAAGACAGCGCAGCTGTATTCCCATAGCCATAGTTTACCGCCAGGCCGAAGGTATCCGCCAGCAGCACCTTTTTTGCCATTCCGAGGGTAAACAGATACAGCCCTCTGGTGAAGGTTTCCCAGGAAAAGCTGCGCCGCCCGATCTGCCGGAACTGCGGAATCATTTCACCGTAATTGACGATGGGGCCGGCGATCAGCTGGGGGAAAAAAGATACAAACAGCGCATATTCCACAAAGCTGCAGCCCTCCGTTTCTCCCCGCCAGGTATCCACCAGAAAGCCGATCTGCTGAAAGGTAAAAAAACTGATCCCCAGCGGAAGGAGGATATTTTTTACAAGAAAGCCCGTATGAAAAACGCCGTTTATATTTTCCACAAAAAAGTCATAATATTTAAAATAAAACAGAATGGCCAGGTTAGCGCATACGCCCAGCGCCAGCACCGCCTTTTTCCGCTTCTTTATCCGGATCAGCAGTTGATAGACCGCATAGTTAAACACAATGCTTCCCACCATAATGCTCAGATAATACAGATTGAAATACCCGTAAAACCATAAGGAAAAACCGATCAGCCATATTCTGGCGGCCTGGGCCCATCCTCTTTTTTCCAGCAGATAGAACCCGGCCAGGCAAAGCGGAAAAAAGAATAGGATAAAAATATAGGAGTTAAAAAGCATCTCTATTTCTCCACTTCGATCACATGATTTTTCTTTTCATAAGGCTGTGGGATCTCATATTTCCAGACCGTATTTTTATCTTCGTCCTCCGAAATCTTTTCAAACCCCATCAGCCCGTAAAAATCCTTCACCATGCCGTTTTTGGCCGTGGGATAATAATAGCCGTATATGGTATGGATCCCGCATGCCAGACAACACTGTACCAGCTCATCCATCATGGCAAATTCCATATCCCGTTTCAAAACCCGGCAGCTCATCAGCCATAGTTCAATATGGGCGCTGTCCGTCTCTTTCCTTGCCGCAGCCACAGAAACCACGCCGTTGTCTCCGAACTTGTCCTCCAGCTTCCCATACAACGTGATAAAATGGGGATCCGCCGCCGCTTCCTCGATCTGGGCCTGGGTAAAACGCTTTGTGGTCAGATTAAACTGGTTGCTCTTATTGGTCAGCTGGGCAATCCGCGCCATATATAACGGTTCAAAAGGTCGTATGGTCCCCTTCATCTGCAAAGAGAGGAGATATTCGCTGTAATCTGCGAAAGCTTCCTGCTGCCGGGCGCGCTCCAGATTCGCTTTGTACATTTCGTTCCGTTTCCGGTCATCTTCCGAAAGTACAGTCACTTCAAAGTATCCGCCCCGGTCCAACACCCGGATATAATCCTCCGGCCTGCCGATTTCCGGCGCTGTGACGCCGGCCGCCTGCTGTCTCACAATTTCCCGTTCCGCCGGATTATCATCTGCAAATACCAGACTGTCGGGCAGAATGTTCATCTGTGACGCGATCTCCAGGATATTTTTGCTCTTGGGCTCCCAGTTGGCCTTGATCAGGATGAAATCATCCGGCTTTAAGATCCCCGCCGGATGGTTCAGTCCTGCCAGCGCGTTTTCTTCTTCATTTTTGGAAGCCACATTCAGCATGACGCCATAGTCTTTTAACAGCTTCACATAGGACTGAAACTCTGCGAAAACCTGTCCTAAATTTGTCTCCTGCCCGACCTCCAGATTTTCCGGCCCGTCATCTCCTACAATACCGCCCCAAAGGGTATTGTCCAGATCCAGCACAAGGGATTTCTTGTTTTTTCCGAAAATGGATTTGATGATGTTAGCCAGATTATGAGCCATCCATGGAATCGCGTTCAAACACAGCGCATACTTGTACATGTGCCAGAAAAACGGCGCAGACCACTCATCCAGACCGTATACAGCAGACTGATAGTTAATATCATTGATGAAAAAATTGGGATGCTTTCCGGCATAATCGGCGAACAGCCAATTGAGCCGGTTGACATAATAGGTCCGTCCATGGATATCCACGCTATCCTGATTCCCCATCAGGCGGAAATAAGGGTATTCAAAGTTGTTCTGTATGATGGGACAGTGCCAGGTCTGCGCCAGTTTCTCCCACATAGCTTCGTATTTTCCGAACTCTTCCGCCAGCTTTTGTTCCACCACAGCCTCGGATTCTCCGGCCGCCGGAAAATTACGGATATTGCGCAGGCTCGTATGGATGAAGATCAGATCCGGCGCAAACCCGTTTAGCGCTTCGTTTCCGAACATGGCATCTTCCCAGTACATGCCGTATTCGGATTCATAAAATTCCGGTTCGATTCCCTGGTTTAATAAAAACAGTTCCAGAATCCGCACGATATCATGGGTGGTGGAGCCTCCCAGCACCGCGATCTTCTTGTGGATCCGGGCGGCCCCCTCCGCCAGAAGGCGGCGCTTTATGCTCTTTGATTTCTTTAAAATGTATTCCCTGTCAAAAGGGTATTCCAATTCCCGCAGCATATCTTCTTATCCTCTCTGTTTCCTGTTATTTCGTTGCCGGGATAAACTGATCCATAGACCAGAAATTCTTATCCGCACCCGTTTTGAATTTTATTTTAACAGTTCCTTCCGTAGCCTGATCCAAAATGAACGTCTTTTGGTTCCTGTCAAATTTATACTCATATTTCGTGGCCTGAAGTTCTGCATTTTTGTCATTTCTGTCCACCGTTTCAAACACATAAAATTCAAACTTATCGGTAGGATCCGGCCCCGTTCCAAGCCCTGTTCTTTTGATGACAAAATCAAAATCCGAGGTAATCCCGAATTCCTTTTTCAGCTGCTCTTTGATCGGTTTTCCATAATTCTGCCCCTGCGAATCCAGGCTGGTGTCTCTATCAATAACTGTTAGCTTCTCACCATTCTCTTGATAAAAATATGGCCGTCCGTCTTTATTTTTCACCTGCCACAAGGCATATTCCAGAACATACTCTCTCTCGTTTTTCACCACATCCACAGCTGTCAATTCATGCTTGCTGCAATTTACCACCACATCGCTCCCGATTTCAGCCTTCACATAATAAATACCGCCTTCCGAACAAAGCCCCTGATATCCGGTGCCAACGCCCATCCTTTCGGCGCCCAGCTCTTCCATGACATCATCTCCCATTTCCTGGGTAAACTCCAGGTCATGGGCATATGCTTCCATCATTTCCCCCTGAAGGTTCCTGCGGGCGGACTCCCGATTCACGTCACATTGCACCTTTTTCGCCTTCTGCACATATCGCACGATTCCCGGAACCAGAATTGCCAGCAATATTCCGATGATTACGATCACAACAATCATTTCCACAAGGGTAAAACCATTCTGCTTTTTCCTCATCTTTTTTGCTCCTTCTTTTGTTTTCCGGCCTAGAGTCTCTTTATTATAATACACAACAGCGCACTTCTACAAGTTCAGATATTCTCTTAAGAAACTTTTTAGAGAATCTTCATTAATTTTCCATTCTTTTCACTGGTTTCCTTAAGTATATCGTCTTAAACTATGACAAAGACTAAGAACGGCTGAGGGGGCGCAGCTTTTTAGAATAAGGAGACCTGCCATGATTCTGCCCCAAAAACGTCAAAAATCACTGTTTTCTTTTTTCATGCTCAGCTTCTGCATCCTTTTTTACCTGTTTTTCGCATTTTGGGACGGACCTTTTCTCACCCCCGACAGTTCCACCTATATTCATATGAGTCTTCACCGTGAGCCCCTTTATTCCCTCTATCTCGCCCTGTTTCGTTTTTTGTTCGGACCGGAAGAAAAACAGTGGCTTGAGTGGGCTGTCATCGGTCAAAGCCTACTTGCCGCATTCGCGGCCTGGACCATTCCTGCCTTTCTTTATGAAAAACTCTCCCTGAAAAAACGGATGGCCGCCGCACTGCTGTGTTTTCCGCTGGCTGTTTCTCTTTTATGCCGTTTTGGCGCCGGACGGCAGGCCATGTATTCCAACGGCATCGAGTCGGAAGCCATCGCCCTTCCCCTCTTTTTGCTTTTCATCCGTTTTCTCCTGGCTTATCTGCTGGAAACCGTTTCCGCCGGTTCCCCGCCGAAAGCCGCTTTTTCGGATAAAAACCTTGTCCTGGCAGGCATCACAAGCTTTCTGCTCATCTCCACCCGTAAGCAGATGCTCTGCACGCTGGTGCTGCTGGTGATTGTCCTCTTTGCACAGGCGCTGTATTCCCGCAGACTGCTGCGTTTTATCGGCAGAGCTTTCCTTGCCGTCCTGCTCATTCTCTCCCTCTCCGGCGCTTTGGACCTCTCTTATAACGCCCTCCTGCGGGGTGAGAATGTCCGCCACACAGGGGACAGCCGGTTTTTGCTCACCATGGTTTATTATACCGCGGAAAGGGACTATGGACAGCGGATGGAAGATCCGCAGATCCAATCCCTTTTTTATCAGATTTATGATACCTGCGAAGCAGCCGGCTATCTGAAAAACGAAGCGCCGAAAGACTGGCTTGGCAGAGTGAACCATTTTGGAGATCATTATGATCATATCCAGATAGACACCCTGCGCCCTATCGTTACCGCCTATGTGGAAGAAAATTTTCCCGGCACCGAAACGGCGCGGGCAATTGAGAGTGACCGAATCATGAAGTACATGACCCAATCCCTGTTACCCGTATGCCTTCCTGCCATCATCGGCTGTTTTTTTGACAATCTGCTTTCCGGACTGGTGACCACCGTGGCGGTCAGAACGCCCGCCCTTGTGATCTTTTCCCTGCTCCTGTATGCGGGATATCTGTTTTTACTGATCTTCCTGGTCAAAAAAGGGGGGCGCCGGGAGGTGACCGCATTTTCCGCGCTTGTGCTGATCTCTATTCTTGTAAATGTGGGCGTGGTCTCCGCCGTCATTTTCTGTCAGAGCAGATATACCATTTATAACATGCCTCTGTTTTATATGAGCGGCCTTCTCATGCTTACAGAGTCCTGTCGTATTTTGAAAAAATAAGAAGAATTGCATAGAAAAGGAGACAGTGCCGATCTGCCTCCTTTTTCGTTATCTGTATGGATTCAGCCCGTCATCGCTGCCGCCATTCCGGTCAAAAAATGCTTCTCCCGAAAACGTTCCAGATCCATTCCGTCCATCATTTTTTCAATCTTGCTTCTGACCTCTTCATCCTCCGTTATGTAATAAGCTTCCTGCAGCCGTTTTAAAATCCAATAATAGGGTTCTATGCCTTGCCCTCTTCTGTGGACAAATGAAGCCACCTGTCCACAGGAACAGCTGCCTGTGGCGCCGGAAAGTTTCAGTTGACCGCACCAGGACTGCAACTCTTCTTTTGTGTTTACCTTCCATAATTCCAGCAGGAAATCTCTGCTTGTCGGTTCCATAAATTGCCCGTCTCCTTTCCTATCTTTTTCATAATCAGGGTCTCCCTTCCCTGTCCCCTGCATTTTAACATTCCCCGGAAGCAAAAAATGTATAAAATTGTCGAGGTTCTCTGTAGAATTTTACGCTTCCTTAACCTGATATTTTGGACAAAACGATTTCCTTTCGTCTATTCTGTATTATATTCGTCATAAATCAATATTTTTCATTTTAATAACGATTTTAATCACGAATTTAGCGACACGAAATCCACTATAATTTAACTCAGGAGGAGATTATTATGAATTATGAACAATTTTTAAGAGACCGGATAACCAGTCTGAGACTTGAGCACGACATGTCCGAATATCACCTTTCTTTGGAACTTGGAAAGTGTAAAACTTACATACAGGCAATTACATCCGGAAAATCCCTGCCGTCCCTGGACGCTTTTTTAGACATATGCGATTTCTTTCATCTGACACCGGAAGAATTCTTTGCTTCTCAGGAAGAAGATACCGAACAGACCCGGCGTTTAAAGCATAAAATATCCCTCGTCTCCAAAGAGGACCTGGACCTTCTGGAACAACTCGTTGACAGACTTCTTTCCGCAAATACTGGAGGCGCCAAAAAATGAGCGCAGACAAAGATTTTTCAAATGACTATTCCGATATTTCTCATCTGCAGACTTATCACCTTTCCGGCAGCGAAGAGGCTATGGCAGCACTTTCCTCTCTGGAACGGCTGCTTGACGCGCTGGAAATGACCGCCGAAGAACTGGAAGAGATGTGTGGGGAGGATATCGATCTCTGATCCTTCCTCTTTTACCGCCGCAATCATGTATTCGGAATACAGGGCCGAAGTTTAAAAACTTTCGGCCCTTTTTTCGCCACTGGACAATCCCTGAACAATCTTCTATAATAGGATTCAAATTGAAAAGGGGCATCATTATGAGAAAGAAAACCGATAAAAATATCATTTCCCAATACGGAATTTACCTGATCTATCTTTTTTTTGCTATTTTATGTGCTTATGTCTGTTTCGCCCGCTTGGATGTGGGACTCTTGCAGCACTGGGATGAAGCCCGCCACGGGGTCAATGCCTACGAAATGATGAAGGAACATAATTATATCGTCAATACCTATAATTATGAAAATGACTATTTCAATTTAAAGCCGCCCTTAAGCTATTGGGGCATTATTCTGGGCTTTAAGCTGTTCGGCACAAACGTTTTCGGAATGCGCTTCTACTCTGCACTGGCTATGTTTCTCACTTTTTTGGTGATCGCATTCTATCTGCACAAAAAATACGGGCGGCTGGCGGCCCTTTCTTCCATGATGCTTTTTCTGACCTTCTACGACCTGTTTTACTGGCACGCAGGCCGGAATGCGGATGCGGATGCCATTTATATCCTGTTC
This sequence comes from uncultured Lachnospiraceae bacterium, assembly GCA_902476265.1. Lineage (GTDB taxonomy): Bacteria > Bacillota > Clostridia > Lachnospirales > Lachnospiraceae > Gallintestinimicrobium. The sequence goes on along the minus strand of CABSCP010000011.1, from coordinate 41,109 downwards.
TTTACCATAGGCTGCCTGTGTCTGATGGAAAGCCCTCAGCATCCGAACCTGCTTTACGTGTGCGGCCTGATGTTCTCTCTGGGATTCTTATCCAAAAGCTGGCATGCCTGTGTGCTGCTCCCCATAGGCGGCCTGTTTTTCATCTTCTCGGGTCTCTGGAAAAAACTGAAACCACATCATTATCTGATTTTTATATTATGCACATTTGGTCCTATTGCGCTGTGGGCTGTGGTCCGGTATCAATACGACGGGATGGCTTTCCTCGGGCAGATGTTCGGTGTGGACGTCACTCAGCGGATTTCCTGGTCGGAAAGTTCCAATCCTGACTATTTCTTCTTCTTAAACTACCTGCTGCACAGCAGAGCCATCCTCGTCATGCTGGGAACCATCCTGTTTTGCGCGGCTTTTCTCCTGCTGCAGAAGTTCTATCCAAAACGCCAGAAACTTTTTAATGGCTTTCGCCTTTCCCCCGCGGCGCTGACGCTCCTGCTCTGGATCTTCGTTCCTCTGCTGGTATTCAGCCTTTCCCATACCTATTATTACTGGTATGTATATCCCATCTTTCCGGGGCTTTGCATCGCAGCCGCCATTCTGGTTGAAAAATGCAGGAAAAGCTGCACTACCAGAAAATCCCTTGCCCTGCTTTGCTGTTTTTTATTTCTGCCCGCTGTGGCAGTACTTCATTATGACCGAATAACGGTCAGTGAAATTGATGACCTGGAAATTTCCGGATTCCAAATTGATCTGCAGACAGCCATGGAGCAAAATCCGGATCTGCACGGCATGAAAATTTATGTAGAAAAAAATGATAACGAATATAAAGATTCCTATTACTGGGAACAGGGCGGTCTGTTGATGGCGGAACTCGCCGGAGATTTAAAGTGTGAGGAAGGCGGCGTAAAAGCCTTTCTGGAAGCCTCGGAAAAGGCGCTGCTCATTGTGGACCCTCACTACTATGAGGAATACCAAAAAGAGCTGGAGAATTTGAAAGTGATTTATCGGAATGAGTATATCCTTATTCAAAAATGAAAAAATGTCCTGGCAGCATATTAATATGGCCAGGACATTTTGATTCCTCATAAAAGAAAACCATTATTCAAGCGGAAGACTTATCCCCTTCTCTTCTTTTTGCCCGCTGAATAAAGTGATACAGATTAAAAGCGGGACCGATAAATAAATCGCATAAGCATATCTTAAATCTGCAAATACAGGAGTCGCAATCAATAGGGTTCCCCAAATTCCCAGTGCCGGAAGATACGCCAGTAAATATTTACTCTTCCTTTTCAGCGCCACAATCAAACTCAAAAAGAACAGGTAAACATACAGGCCCGTACTCAGGTATTGATCAAAATGCGCCTTATAGCGTTCCAAATACTCTCTCACAGACTGCTCCACATAAGACGGTACCTTGGAATCCCTGTCAATCCCCATTCCGTTTTCCTGAATATAAGTCGCCCAGATAAATGGAAATTGGGTTTTATGATACCAGTACCCTTTCGTCTCATCCACAAACGCTTTCACATAGATCACTTTATTCTGCCAAAACAGATCCAGATATACTTTTAGAAATTCTCCTGCATGTGTTTGGATATATTCCTGATGATTCTTTTCCCGAACCAGCTCCTTTATCGCATCTGAACAGGTGACAGAACCCAAATATGCTTCCGGAACCTTTTGCAAATCGATCACTTTGCTCAAAATATCGCTCTGCCCCTCGGTTATCTTTCCCTCATAGGCTATCACCGCCGCCATTTGCTGCGCCGGGATGGACAATGATTCTATCGTATCCGGCTCTTTCACATTAAAAGAATGAAATATCGGCCCCTTATATAAAATCCCCATTCCCAATACAAGCGCAATCGATAAAACTACCGCTTTTTTCTGCTTCCAAAATCCCCATATTAAAAATGGGATCATTCCTAAAAAAACATATAATCCGTTACTCCTGAAGAAACAGACACAGAAACCGAGCGGCACAAAAATGATCCAACACCGCCGATTGCTCCGCCCCTCCATCAGATTTTCCCTCATTCTGCAAATCAGTATCGTAAACAGTACAACGGATACTCCAAAAGGGATATCCTTCCACATGATGATAGAATACATTTGATTGATCGGAGAAAGCAGATACAGTAAGCCAAGTAAAATCACATATTGCTTCTTCATTCCTTTTGCACAAAACCAGGTAACCACACAGGCATATGTAAAAGCCAGCATACAAATTGAAAAAAGAGAATATAACGCAAACGCCCGGTTCGTACTGTGTAAAAGAAACAGACCGGCTTTATAAATCCCTTTAATCATCATTGTATGAAGCCATGGATGATGATTGCTATAAGGGTCTCCCAGAACCTGACACATTTGCTGATAAGAATCATATTCCATAACCCCCGGGAAAAAGGTCAGCAGAAAAAACAAATCAACAAATAAGGTCAGAAAGAAAAAGAAAACTCCGTAAGCCCATGGTTTGTTTATTTTCCTTTCAGAAAACACCCTGGACATCCCCGCTATCTGATCACATTTTTCAATCACGATATAAAATAATATAAACCAGCACAGAAAGGACAGCAACAACCCTGCCCACCCATAATTTTCAAATATACTGAAATGCCCGACGCTTGAAAACAGGCCGAAAAGTACCGCGCCCCCCACGAACCACCATTCTCTTTTTCTCATTGCCGAAAAGATACCGATAATTTCTGCATATAAAAAAGCAAACAGAATCAGATTTCCCGGAATGTCGTTCAAATCTTGAAGTGAGAGAAACCCTTCCATTTTTAGCGCCAGCCCTATGAGCGCTGCCATCGGTAAGGCAGCAATTCTACCTTTTCTATTGGTTTCTTTTTTCCACCTTCCATATCCGTCAGGCACCATGCTTCCTGCCAGAAATCCTCCTGCCGCTGACAAAGGGGCATAAAAAGAAACTCCCTTTTCACCTGTCAGACTCAGTCCATACAAAACGGTGAAAAGCAGTGCGCCTGCAACTGCCCATAAAATACGCTGTTTCTCCCATTTTTGAACCTCTATCCAAAATGGCATCAACAAAACCAGTAAAATCCAGGGCAGCACAGAATCAAAATTCAACGGGCTGACAGCGGTCATCGCCTGCACTATTATCAGCGAAGCTATAAACCCTTTCACTAATCCGAAATTAACTGATAGTTTCGTCCGGAATTCATGAGCAGTTCTCATATTGTCCCCTCAAAGATATTAAATGTCGCATAAAGCTTTTCCTTATCTGCTTTTAGTTTCCATCTTTTCTACGATCTGCAGCCGGAATTCGAAGTCTCTTCTGTCTTTCATACCGAGATTATGCAGGATCAACCCTGCAAAGAAGGATTGAATGGCCGCCAAAGCCGCAAAGCCGCATACAATCAGCGTCGGGAATTTCGGCACCAGTCCGGTCCTGACAAATTCAATTATAATAGGAATAAAGAAGCCTATCGCTACCAGGATCAGCAAAAATGCCAGCATCCCAAAAAAGGCCAGCGGACGGTACTGCCGAAACATTCTCAGAATTGTCCGCAATACACGGAATCCGTCCGAATAGGTATTCAGCTTGGATTCACTTCCTTCCGGTCTGTCCCGGTATGTGATGATCACATTTTCCACCTGCATATTATTGTAGACCGCATGAATCGTCATTTCCGTTTCAATCTCAAATCCTTTGGATAATACCGGAAATGTTTTCACAAAGCGATAACTGAATGCCCGATACCCTGTCATGATATCCCGGATATCCGATTTGAACAGCATGTTGATGGAAGCCCGCACCATGCTGTTTCCCATATTGTGAAAAGGGCGCTTATTTTCTTCAAAATAGGTGGAGGAAAGCCGGTCTCCCACCACCATATCCGCATTCCGGTCCAACACCAGATCTACCATTTCCTGTGCAGACTCCATGGGATATGTATCATCTCCGTCCACCATGACATAGCATTCCGCATCTATCTCCTGAAACATCCTGCGGATGACATTCCCCTTCCCCTGTTTATACTCATTTCTCACAACCGCGCCGGCCTTCTGCGCCAGTTCCGCCGTGCGGTCAGAAGAGTTATTGTTATAAACATAAATAACTGCCTCCGGCAAGGCCGCTTTGGCATCCCGGATCACCTTTTCAATCGTCTTTTCTTCATTATAGCAGGGAATTAAAACCGCTACCTTATCCATCTACTTTTTCCTCCATCTCCGGTTTTCTTTTTCATACGCTCAGTCCCATCACCGCATCCTTTTCCACATTCCTGTCTTCTGACACATAAAATTCTATCGCCTCTGCCTGACTGAACTCACCGGTCAGTTCTTCCTTTAAAACCTGTCCCGGATGAAACAGAATTTCCAGTGTGCGTCCTTGCTTCTCCGCTTTTCTTTTCATGGCAGGCAGGAGCTTGTCCACCCGTTTCTTATCCATATGACCGCTCATAATCAGTCCCCATAAATACATGGGCTCATACCTGTTTTTCTGAAAACGGCCTTCCAAAAGCAAAGCACAATAGCTTAATATCACATTTTTAACAAAGTTTATCGGACGGTATGTCTGATATAAAGATCCTGCCTTTAAAAACGGGAATAAAGGTTCTCTGGAATTGCGGATATACTCCGTTTCCCAGCCGTTTTCCTCCAGTACCTCAAACAATGCCTCTGCCGCCACAGGGATCATATGGGTATGTTGATGGCTGTCAATCCGTAATCTGGTTATTTCCGGAAAAGCGGATTGCACTTTTTCAATCTGAAGCTGCATTTCCTTCTTCAACTCGTCCTTCAGCCGTTTTCTGCCGGGCAGATAGGACTGAAAAAACAATTTCATCCAGGAAACACAGAAATGACCGTTTTTATCCACAAGATCGGGGAGTTCTCCGGGATCTGCCAGACAAGGGCCATCCATAATGTTTATATGAACGGATAATTTAGGCGCCTTGGTAAAATCCTGTTCCGCCTCCCTGTAGAGCTTTACACATTCCTCAAAACAGCTCATATTGGACAGGATGCTGATGCTGTCCAGCTTTCCTGCCTTCAGACAGTCCAATATATCCCTGCTGCAGTGAAGGGATTCCCCATAGTCATCCGCATGAATATCAATCTTCATTTTCGTCTTCTTCCTTATGCAAAATCATACAGTCCACAATATACCGGGGTCTTTCCTTACTTTCCATATATATTTTCCCAATATATTCCCCGATAATTCCCTGGGAAATCATCATCATGCCGCCAATCAGACAAGTAGTCGCTACCATGGATGTCCACCCTGCCACCACTCTACCGTGAGCCCAATCCACAATGCAGGAAATCAACATCACAATGCTAAACAAAAACATGATAAACCCCAGCAGCGTAATCAGTTGCAGCGGTCTTGTGCTCATGGACGTAATCCCGTCCACTGCCAGTCCTACCATTTTTTTCAGGGAATATTTGGACTGCCCTGCCTCCCGTTTTTTCACATCAAAATAGACGATATCCGACTGAAATCCCATGGTAGGGATCAGTCCCCGCAAAAACAGGTTCACTTCCTTATATTGAGCAAGCGCATCCAACGCCTTTTTGGACATCAACCGATAGTCCGCATGGTTGGTAATCGTTTTACACCCCAATAAATGCATCAGTTTATAAAAAATGCCTGCAGTAGCCTTCTTAAAGAAACCGTCCGAATTCCGGTCATTGCGAACTCCATACACAATTTCACAGCCGTTTTCGTAGCAATCCAAAAAACGGTCCAGCGCCTCGATATCCTGCTGCAGATCCGCGTCAATGGTCACCACCGCGTCCGCATTTTCTCTGGCCGCCATCATTCCCGCCAAAATGGCGCTCTGGTGTCCGTAATTTCGGGAAAAGCTCAGACCGGCAAATAAAGGGTCCTGTTTCGTCAGTTCATGAATCATGTTCCAGGTATGATCCCGGCTTCCGTCATTTACAAACAATATCCTGCTTTGTTTTCCGATTCTTCCTGCCCTGATCAGACGATTCATTTTATCCTTCAGCACTTCCGCCGTTTTAGGAAGCACCTCTTCCTCGTTATAGCAGGGTACCACCAGGTACAGTATGGTATCTTTCCGTAACATATAATGCCCTTCTTTCTGTGTATATGGTCTATCTTACATCATTCGGCGTTTTCAGACAAGGTCTTCCTCATTCCACCCTCATATATTTCCTTTTCCAGTCCTGCAAAATGATTCCGGCCGGAATCCGGCAGGCCAAAAACAGGAGCCGGCACGGCACATCTTTCCTCAGATCAGCCCGGGAATATCCGGCCAGTCTTCCATACACCTGATACAAAAGCATCATTTTCAGTTTTGCTTTTCGACAAACCTTTTCATCCTGCAAATATACCAGAGAACGGGCCGTCATTCCTTTCGGCGATTTCATCTTCATCCTCCTGCCGGATTTGGTCAAACCGCCCTCCAGATACTCACTGATATAAATACACTCATTGATATGAACCATCTGATAAGGCCCGGACATCCGCACCCATATCAAATCTTCAGGCAGGAATTTTTCCTCTTTATAAACCGGAAAAGGATATTTTTTCAGAATATCCGTAAAAAAGACTTCTGCCTTGTCCCCGGCAATCCCTCCGTTGATCCGGGCATTGACATAGGTATCGATCCTCTCATTTTCCGGAAAAAACGCCTCATTCACCCGTCCGTCCGGGTAAAACCGCAGAAAGCTGTATCCGCACAGGCCGGGCGTATCGGAATATTTCCTATGATATTTTAAAATCGTCTCCACTGCCTTTTCCGGCAGCCAGTCATCGCTGTCCACAATAAAGGTGAGGACAGATTTTATCGCCGAAATTCCGACATTCAGGGCCGTATGCTTCCCTCCATTCTCTTTTGGAAGGTAGCGGATCGGCAGAATATCCTCTTCTTGCCAGGCAATCACTTTTTCCCGGGTGTTATCCCTGCTGCCGTCATCTACCACAAGCCATTCAAAGTCCCTGCAAGTTTGCTTTTTCAGACTATCATACAGCCTCACCAGTTCTTTTTCCCGATTAAAAGCAGGTGTCAGGATTGTGAGCGTCACATCTGTTTTTTTCATAATTTTCCTCAACGTCCTACCCGGATCACCCGGTCCTTCCGGTAAAATTCGCACATCACCGTGTTGGTCCAGGCATTCGGATCCTCCATAATTTCCATGTGCATAAAAGGCCCCTGATCCGAGTTCATTTCCGGCAGACGAATATCCTTTTGCGAATCGTCCAACAAAATCTCCAGTCTTTCTTCCATCTGTGCTTTATAGTCATCTGCCCTGCCGCTGGTGATAAAAGTAACGCAGTTATAAAAAGTAGTCTGCTTTAAAGTTCCCCGGCTTATTCCTGCAATCAGCAGGCACACGGCCGCTGTCCCTAAAAACACGGCTTTCCTGCTCTTTTTCCATTTTTCATGAAACGGGCCTGCTTCTGCCTTACACCGCAGCCAGCCCGTCACATAAACGATATCTGCTGCCGCCGTCAGCAAAAACACCTGGAAAATAGTGTTTGGGACCCCACCCGACACCTCCACCCCGGCATAGATCCCGGGCGCGAACATGGCGCACCAGACACAAAACATAAACGCTGCAAAGAGGCCCGGCCATCTGAAAGAAAAGGCAGGCTTTTCCTGTCCTGCCCAGGCATCTGTTACAAACACCGCCAAAAACAGGAACAGCAGCCACACAAAGGGCTTTTCTTTTCCATACACGACCATAGTCCGGAAGCCTTCCGCAAAGGATTCTGCCACGGTGAAAACCGCTTTCCCGACTGAAAATCCGAATTCTTCACCGCCCCGGATGGCATTCCCGGGGGACAGCATGCTGATGACCAGTCCGACTCCTTCGGCAGCCAGCGGAAGAAGCAGCCAGAAAGCTTTCTTCCGACGCTTTCCATAAACAGCCAGAAGTGCGACCAGGATGATGGGCGCAAGCAAGGCTGCCAGATAACTGCAGCCTCCCAGTGCCGCCATACAGAAAAAAGCGCCTGCCCAGTATCTCTTTTGATACGTACCGATAAATTTCATGAAGCAAAGAATTGCCAGCAGCGCCAGGCAATAGGGAATGATATAATGAGTGGTGCCGTTCCACCAGAAAATCCCCGACTTAGTGCTGGGGAAAAACTGCAATGCTGCAAACAGCACAGTAAAATTCACCACAATCCATGCCCACACATTCAGTCCCGCTTTTTTCACCAGACAATACCATGACAAAAGGGAAGTACACAGAACATTCAGACCGACCATGATAATCGGCACAATCCAATAAGCATGTGGGGAAAAAACCTCGGGCTGCAGCCCCATGAAAAAAATGGTAAACCAGGTCCCCTGCCAGCCTCCCCAGAAAGCTCTGGTATTATCTGCCGATGCCTGCAGCGTTTTGACGAGAGAATGGGTATCCTGCCAAGCATGATGCGCCATGGCGCCATAGTGATAATCATCCCCTGTTGCATGTACATATCCTGCCAGATAAAATACCGGGACCAGACTTAAAATAAATGCAGCGATTACCAGAAGGGCAAAAATCTTTTTGCTGTTCTGCTGTTTCATTCCATCACTCCTTCCTTAAGAAAGCATATCACTGTTCAGCCGGAAGGTTTCCACCCAATCCCGGATCAATACCGGCCCCTCTTCTTCCCTGAAAAAATAGATTCGGGGCATTTTACGGCTCAGCAGCATAAAAATAGCTTCCGTAACCGCATAAGCGCCGGCGTTGTGAAACACCAGCATATCTCCCACCTCCATATTTTCAAAGACAGCTTTTCTGACCAGCACATCTGCAAAGGTACACAGAGAGCCGCAGACACACCACTCCTTGGCCCCGCTGTCTGTGTCATCTCCGGTTCCTTTGACATGCGTGATCTTCGGCACGCGCATCGCCATATTCTGCCCATAATAATTCAGATGATGGATTCCCCCGTCTACGAGACAATAATTCACGTCATGATTTTTTTTCAGATCCACCACCGCAGTTATAAAGTAGCCGCAGGATGCCGCAAAATATCTGCCAAACTCCAGATTCCAGAAATAGGAGCTGCCTTCCGTTTCCAAAAAAGCGGCAAGCTGTTCAAATGCCTGCAATTCTTCCTCAAAATCTTCCCCTTCAAAATAAGGAACCGCCATTCCTGTCCCAAACTCCAGAATATCAGCTGCAAACCCCAGCCTTTTTTGTAAATCGTCAGCATAATCCTTCAGTTCACGCGCTTCTTCCAGAATTTTTTCCGCTTTCTTTTTCTGGGTTCCGGTAAAATAATGGATGCCCGCCACTTCCAAAAATTCATTGCGGCTGCTCTCCTCAATGATCCTTTCCAGTTCGGCTTTCTCCATACCGAACTGACCGCCCCCTGTCAGGCGCGGCATCACCCTGACCTTTTTCTTCAGTTCTTCGGCGCATTCGACGGTGAACCGGTATTGCTGCCAGGACTCCAGCGTAACCGCAAAAACGCCATAACGAACCGCTTCCATAATTTCTTCTTTTCTCTTGTTCACACCGGAAAATATAATTTTCTCAGGCGCAATTTGCTTTTCTTGGCAGATGGATAATTCTCCCGGAGAGCATACTTCAAAATAATCAACCATCGTCTCCATAGGTTTTACCAAAAAGGGATTTGCCTTCATCGCATAACATAAGCCTGCATTTCCCGCTTTTTTCTTATTCAGCACATTCATGCGGTCTGACAAAATATCCAGATCAAAGATATAGGCCGGTGTGCTGTCTCCAAGCTGTTCGCACAAATACTTTAATCGTTTCTCCGTCATTGCATCTTTCCCCTTTGTCTCCCATCATTCTCCCGGCTCTCTGCTCCTTACCATAAATGCTTCCCATTCTTTCATACTTCCCTTCATCCGGGCATTTACCCGCAGCCAAACCGGTCCTTTCAGTTTCTCCTGCGGAATCACGCATTCCGCTTTTTCTCCATATGGGCTCAGAACTTCCCAGTCATTTTGTGTTTCTCCCTCTGAAATCAGAAATTCATATTCCACCGCCCGGCCTTCCTGCTGCAGGCTTTCTGCAATCCACAACCGATCCTCGCTGCCTGCAATCTCCTCCGTATGAAAATCACAGGCTACCACCTCGTTGATATCCTGCTTCATCTCATCAACAGAAGCATAAAAATACGGTTTTATGTCCTTCCCTTCCAAATAATCATTTAAAATCCGGCAGAACAGGGTACTGATCTGTTTGGCGCCCTCTCCGCTGACGTGATCACTGTCCCTCATCATGGAATCCGGCAGCAGCGTCCTGCGTTTCTTTAGCAGATTCAATTCAAAATATGGTAAACTCCACCGGCGTGCATAATCCCGGAATGTCTCATAACTCTTCTCGTACTCTTTTACAAAATAGATCGTAGATAACGTGGTGGGTCCTGTCACCAAAATCAGATTTACTCCTTTTTCATCGCAAAGCTCCCTGATCCGATCCAACCATTGAAAAGCTTCCTCGTCTATCGCCCCCTCCGACCACTGTGCCGGCACAGGAACAGGCATTCCGGTTTCTCCATCCCGGAAACCACTTTCGGAACAGACGTACCCTCTGTTCTCATAGTGTTCCCCGGGTCTGGTATCTATTCCGTTACGCGTTTCCCAGGATAGTTTCATTTTCAGATTTTCCGGAATCTCAGAAAAATTTCCCCGGTACCGATAACATTTAAACAAATAAGGGAGTTCTTCAAGCGGCACTGCTTCCCTGATATAATCCGCTTTCACCCCCATTGTCTCAAGGCGGTCAAACACAACCATCTCAGCCTGCGCTGAAGGAGAATCCTTTTCCAGAAAAGCGGTGTAGGTCAGCCCTACAATGGCATATTCCACGGGATATTTCTCCAGCAGATCCTTTAAATAGTAATAGCTTCCCTGCATCCTTTGGGAACCGCTCCCCGTATTAATCGAACAATGACCGCCTCCGTCCAGCTCCCTGTCCAATATTTCAGGCACAAAGCTCCTGTAAATTCTGGAATCCCCCACCAGCACCACATCCGGTTGTTTTCCTTCCTTTTCCAGCTCTTTTAAGTCATGTTTCAAATAATCCCCATAGGTGACCGGAGCCAGCAGAAATCCCAGAATCTTCCCCATGCACGCAAGAATCAGCACCATCAGGCAGATTTTTTTAAAATTGTGCATACATAAAACCTCCTGACAGATTTGCTCCCGTATTTCCTAACAGGATGACCATATAAAAAAGCGCTGCATACGCTATGTAGCGAGGCACGATGGGCACCGCTTCCAAAACCTGATGCAGGTCTTTGCCTTTCTCTTTCAGAATATCCGCTGCAAGCATCAGAAGGAGCCCGGCTGCCACAATTCCTGCATCCATCACGGTAAGTCCCGGCACAAGCAGCATGGGATGTTTTATTAATCCCCAGTTGTGTCCTGAAAAGAGTCCTACGGTCAGCCGGAGTGACGTCATCGTAGATCCGGAGTCGGAAAACATTTCCATATACCCAAACATCAGGAATGTCCTCGCCATCTGAAACAGCCGCCATCCCCTGCTGTCCGTCCGAATATGCAATCTGTTCCTGCATCTTTCATATACCGGAGCCAGCTGCATACTGACCACAATAATGACCATATTCATCCAGCCCCAGATCAGAAAATACCAGGCTGCGCCATGCCACAAACCGGTTGCCGTCCACACCGCCAGCAAAGCGAGATAACTGGGGATCATTCTTGCGGTAGCAGGGGAAAGCTTCCCTTTACACTTCTTTCCGAAATTTTGAACCGCCTTGCTCATGGAAACCGCATAAAAAACATAATCACGAAACCATGCGCCCAGCGTGATATGCCATCTTCTCCACAACTCCTCGATGGATCTTGAGAAAAAAGGCTGACGGAAATTTTCCTGCAGTTCAATCCCCAGGATCCGGCATACCCCGCATGCAATATCCATATAACCTGAAAAATCGGCATACAGCTGCAGCGTCACCAGAATCATCAGCATCAGAACATATATTCCGCCTGCCTCTCCTTCGTTTGCATAGATGGATGCTACCGCAACGCTCAGCCTGTCCGCTATCACCAGCTTCTTAAAAAAACCCCACAGCATGCGGATCATGCCCTGACACATTCTGTCAAAGGAGAACACTTGCTCCTGCAACAGGGAATCCTTCAGCTTGTCGTAACGGCTGAACGGCCCCTGAATGATATGTGGGAAAAAGGAAACAAACAGCAGAAATCTAAAAAAACTTTTTTCCGCCTCATATTTTCCACGGTACACATCGATACAATATCCCATGGCAATGAAAGTATAAAAGGAAATTCCAAGAGGAAGCACGAACTCAGGAACTGCAAAGGCGATGTTCATGCCCAATCCCTGCAGCAGATTCTCCAGATTGCCCGCCAGAAATCCTGTATATTTCAACAGAATCCAGATTCCCAGGTTGAGCCCTAATACAGCCCCCATGATTTTCTTCTTTTTCAGGGTGCAGGCCGCCTTATTCTCCTGCTTCTCTTCCCGGGTAACACACTGCTTTCTGAGTTCTTTAAAACGGTCATTGGTCCTTTCCACCAAAAGGGCAAACCACCAGGCAGAAACCGATGTAAGCAAAATAAAGCCCGCATATTTCACGCCGGCTGACAAGTAAAATACCGTATTAGAGCACAACAATACCCCCTGCTGCCATCGCCTGGGCAGCAGGAAGTATGCGCACACCAAAAGAAATACAAATAGTAAAAACCGAACCGATAAAAAAGACATACCGCTTTCTCCGCAGACTATTCGTCCTGAAGCTTACAGATCAACTCATACATGGCTTCCATCGAGTTAAAATTCTCCGGAAGCAGGTACTCCACATTGATCTCCACATCAAAAGCAGTGTTGATTTCTCCTACAATCGAAATAATGTCAAAGGAATCCAAAATTCCATTATCAATCAGGTGCTTCTCCGTTCCAAAGTCAACATCGGGCCTGATCTCCGATAATATTTCTTTTAATTCATCCATCTCTTTTGTCCTCCAAATTCTTTTCTCTGCGCTTCATTATAACCTTTTTCCCGTATTCCCGCAATGTGTTTCTTTGAGAAAAACACGGTCCGTCTTCCCGTTTTTGTTCATGGGAATCTGTTCATAATATTCATACCGGTTTGGCCACATGAACTTAGGCAGCGCCTCGGCAAGTCTTGCGATGATTTCTTTCTCACAGGCTTCTTTTGCCTGATAGCAGAGAATGATCTTCTCCCGCTTTTCATCATAGACACAGCAGGCTGTATCGATAAATTCCATGGCATTGACTGCTGTCTCAATCTCGCCCAGCTCTATCCTGTGCCCCATATGTTTGATCTGAAAATCCTTCCGCGCAGCGAAAAATAGCTCTCCTCTTTCGTTATACTGACCCAGATCTCCGGTGCGGTATATCTTCTCCGGATACCAGGGGTTTAAAGGGTTCTGTACAAACGCCTCTTCTGTTTTCTCCGGATTATTAAAATACCCAAGCGCAAGACATGTGCCTCGCACACAGATTTCTCCCACGCGTCCCGGCTCTCTGCCCGTGATCCGTTCATTTGTTTCCGGATCCAGCAGGAATACTTCCTCATTCCGAAAGGCATTCCCGATGGGAAGGTTTTCTTCATTTTCAAAATGCCTGTCCACAATATAGTAGGAACAGTTGCATGTGATCTCCGTAGGCCCGTAAAGGTTCACAAAGATTGTTTCAGGAAGCGCCTCCATCCAGTAATTCAACGCCTTCACAGGCATCACTTCGCCGGAAAACATGACCAGTTTTAAACAGGCAGGAACGCTCTTTTGAAAGGTTTTAAAATTGGCCACAATGCGCAGGGCGGACACCGCCCAGATGATCACATTCACTTTTTTTTCATTTAAATAGGGTATCAACTGCCCCGGGAAAGAGAACAGCTGCTTGGGAACCACTTCCAGAGTGCCGCCCAGACGCAGACAATTGTAAATATCCTTTACCGATACATCAAAATCAAAGGGCGCCTGGTTTCCAAATACCGGCGTCTCCGGAAACGGAAACGTCTCCCCAAACTGCTCTGCCAGATCGATTACCGAACGGTGGCTGATCAGCACACCTTTCGGAATACCTGTGGAACCGGATGTAAAAATGGCATACAGAGGGTCCGTATCCAACATACGTTTTCTGACTTCCTCTAAAAATGGCATATTCTTGTCCGCTGCCGCTGCCTTTTCAAAGAAGGTAATTTCTTTTCCTTCCCATTGCAGTTCATTTACAGAGCTCAGAATCATTTCCGGTTTTAACGTATCCAATATCAGATCGATTCTCTGCTGCGGCATTGTATGATCTACCGGCACATAAAAATTCCCGCTGTATACCACTCCCAAAAACAGGATAAGACTTTTGATATTCCTGTCAATTACCACCGCTATCGGGCGGTTTTGAAAGCTGCCATGTTCTCCGATCCAGGAACCGATACGCTGTGCCTGTTCCAGCAGCTGCCCATAGGTAACAGACTCCGTTTTATCTGAAAAAGCTGTCTTATCAGGAAATTTCTCCGCGGAAGTTTCCAGATATTCCAAAACATTAATGTACATCATTCTTTCCTTTCTTTTAGATATGGTACTCTAAAACATTTGATACTGTGAACCCTTATTTTTTCTCCGCATCCACTGACAAATTATCCAGACTGCCGTTAAACAAGTAATGAATTCCGCTCCCCTCCAAAGAAGAGGTTCCCTAAAGAAAAAATTAACGGTTCCGTCATAAAAGGCCGGCACCTGTACACAAAGTCTACCACTTTCTGCTCTTCCAACAGGCAATATACTACCATTTTCCTCCGCTCTATAATACCGGTAAAACAACAACGGTAACTCCAACTCCTGTTTTTCTCCGGTTTGATTGTATATTTCACAGGATATCCTGTTATAATCCCTCTTCCATTCCCCTACTTCAATTGCTTCCGTTGATGTAATCCTATCCTTCAAAACATCAACATCTGTATTTAGAGGCAAATACTCCCCGCCTCCAATATCTGTCATATCCAAATTTGCTCCGCTGTGAAATTCAAGAGTTCCCATATTATTCAATACATCTGATGAAAAATCTATCGCCTGTAATATACAGATTGTACAAATGGCAGCCGCTGCAAACTGAAACAACTTTTTATCCCGCCTTTCTAGCTCAATCCCAATTAAACAGAACATCCATAACAGCAATACTATAGAAATGGTAAGAAAACGCCAGGAATATTGTATACTGCGAAATACCATCTGACTATAAGGTATGATTCTTCCCAATTGAATATATGGGAAGCAGGAAAGTGTCAATAGAAATGAAAAGGCAGTCAATCCCATGCATAGAACTACTTCTTTCCTCTTCTCTCTTTTCTCCCATTTATATGCCCACAATAAAATACCAGCCACAAAAACCATAGTCATTGCTATACCAATAGACAATGGCATTTCTCCCTGAATTCCCGTACTCACATCTTTGGAAGCGCTCACCACTTCAAAATCAGAGGCAAAAATCTGCGGTAATAACAGCCCTCTTTCCTGAAGCTTGTAATGATCCCCTATATAAGCGTCTTTACTGTTAATGTTAAAATCATCCCTAAGATAATCCAAAAAGGGAATTAAAAACCACAGGTTCAGCCCAATCGTTATCCCGACTGCCTTACACAGTGTAAAGAATCTCGTCTTTTGAAATGTTTTTTCCCATAAAATAAGGCATAGCAGTGCTGTGAACACCACAGTCATTTCAAAACTGATGATATGTGATTCCAAAATTCCGGAGAATCCGATGACCAGCGGAATCCATCCCTTTTTAAGCGTCTTCCCTTCGCTCTCATTCTGTTTGTAGATCTCCCACAGTCCCAGAACTATCAACGGGAAAAAAGTCATGGCACAATAGGCTCCCACTGCCGCCCTCATATACATCGCCGTCAAACGATAAAGGTTTCCCGTATATAAAACAGCTCCAAACATAGCAATATTTTTACTGCCGGTCATCTTCCTGCAACAATAAAAAGCGATCCAGATAGTAACAATATTAACTGACAGTGCAAAACATTGATATGCTGTCTGTAAAGATACTCCTAATAAAGTAAGCACGGCAGGAAAATACAGGAACAAATCCCCATAAAATACAGATACTGCATATCCATGCCCATTCAACCATCCAGGCTGTATCCTGACCGGAAAAGCGCCGCTTAAAAGCCCTTCCCTTAAACCTTCTATCCTGGTAATATGAAATCGGATATCCAGCATTTCACTGGGAAGATAACTGATAAAAAGCGGCAGGCTTGTAAAAAATATTGTGATTCCAAAGACCGCAATCAACATTGCATTTTCTCTAATGATTCCCTTCAAATTCCACCTGGTAAACAAAAAAAACAAGAAATCAATCAGCAGAAAAATCCCGGCAATCACCGCTATCCTGATGCCCCTTGCATTATCAGCAGTTCGAATTCCAATCTCCCTGATGAGCAAATAATCCTGATCATTTCTATCCTGGCGCTGAAACCCGCGTATCACAAGATCCCGGTCTTTATCTGTTACCCTGACATCAAAAGTCATTTCCTGAAGATCCTCTTTTAACAGGAGATTCCCCGAAAGATCTTTCCCATATCTGCCATCTTCATACAACAATCTGATCTTTCCGCCACCAACATTCTCATATTTTATATTAATTCTGTATCTGCCTCTGTTCAAACGAAAAGCTTCTGTCTCGATGTAGACAGAGTCATCCGCATCCGGGGAGGCATTGAGGTAGAATCCCGGTTTTTTTTCACCATTTTCATCCATACATAACAGCTGGTCCTGTGTCCACACTTTTTCAGCTGTATTTACCGGAATAACTGCTATACAGAATATGATTGCAAGCTGTAAAACCAGAAGTAAAGAATACAAAATTTTTTTCTTCTTCATCTTTTCTTCATCCTCATAGATTAATTGATTACGCTATTATAACCGGTCAATTCTATTTATTTTAGCACAAAAGTATGCTAAAAGAAAACCTTTCAATGAAATTGACGAAATTATATTTAGAACGTATAATAATGATAAAAATATTTGTATTGTCATAAAATACAACTTCGGAGGTTATATGAAAATCGCGATTGCCGGTACCGGCTATGTTGGACTTGTCACAGGTGTCTGTCTTGCTGAAAAAGGCCATTCGGTCACCTGCGTGGATGTAGATCCCGCAAAAATAGAACTGATGAACCGTCAAATCAGCCCCATTTATGAACCCGATCTCGAACCGCTGATGGTCCGGAATAAAAATCGTCTTACTTATACGACGGATTATGCTGCTGCCTACCGAGATGCTGAAGTTATTTTTATCGGGGTAGGCACTCCTGAAAAAAAGGACGGTTCCGCCAATCTGACTTTTGTTTATGATGTTGCCCGGCAAATTGCCCAAACAGTGCAGAACGACTGCGTTGTGGTGGTGAAATCTACAGTTCCCATCGGCACCAATGATAAAGTGGAACAGCTGATCCGCAGCACTTTAAAATATCCGGTCAGGATTGCCGTAGCTTCCAACCCGGAATTTCTTTCCCAGGGGACCGCTGTACAGGATACCCTTCATGCCAGCAGGATTGTTATCGGCGTGGAGGATTCCTTTACCGAAGAGGTCATGCGCAATGTTTACGCCGGTTTTACGGAGATTCCTCTCCTTGTCACAAACCGCAAAAGTGCGGAAATGATTAAATATGCCTCCAATGATTTCCTCGCACTGAAAATTTCTTATATCAACGAAATCGCTAATCTGTGCGAAATTGTAGGCGCCAATGTGGAAGATGTGGCCGCCGGAATGGGCTATGATGCCAGAATAGGCAACAAATTTTTGCATGCCGGCATCGGCTATGGAGGTTCCTGTTTTCCTAAGGATACCAAGGCATTAAGCTGGGTTGCTTCCTATAACGATGTGGAATTAAAGACGATAAAAGCCGCCATAGAAGTTAACGAACAACAGAAGCTGAAGCTGTTAAAAAAAGCCCGTAAATATTATCCGGATTTTTCAGGAATCACTGTGGCCGTACTGGGTCTTACATTTAAGCCGGGCACGGACGACCTGCGGGAAGCTCCTTCCCTGGTCAATATTCCCATTCTGCTGGATGACGGCGCCCTTGTCCGCGCCTGGGACCCTGTTGGAGTAAAAAATTTCCGGAAGAAGATTCGTGATGAAATCACCTACTGCGATACCATCAAAAGCGCCTTAGAAGATGCCGATATTTGCTTCATCTTTACAGAATGGCCGGAAATAAAAGCGCTGACACCTGAGGATTTCACTTCTGTTATGAAACATCCCATCGTGCTGGACGGCCGGAATTGTCTGAACCTGGACTTCTTCCGCTCCTCAGATGTTATATATGAGGGAATCGGGAGATAATTACAGCATAAACGGCAACTGCTATTATTCAGATAACAAATAGCAGTTGCCGTTTTCTATTCTCTTTTTAAATCACAGAGGGTTCCTGCCCAAATGACCGGAAGTGACCAGAATACTGCATACATATATCGAAACTCAGCACTTACCGGAGTAGCAATTAAAAGTGTTAATATAATTCCCAATTGCAATATAAACATAATCGGTGTTCTTTTATTCATCCATGAATATCCAATCCCCAATAATACCATCCAACTGCTCAAAGCAATGCTGAAAAACTTATGATAAAACTCTTCCGTCTTTTCCAAAATATTTTCTATTAACAAACAAATTTTTTCCGGTAACAACTTCTTTTGAAAAATGCCGAGTTCATTTTCACGAACCCCATCCGGGTAATATATCCAATTATTCACTTTATGATACCAATACCCTTTTGTCTGCTCTACAAATCCCTGTAGATATAACAATGGGTTACGTAATCCTATTGATATATACACTTTAACATAATCTTTTATATTTTCTTTTAAATAATCCTGGTTATTTTTTTCACGCACCAAATATTTTACAGGATCAGAAATATAAGTCTTATAGTCCTGTGCTACCTTTTTTGTATCCACAACCTCATTCAGAATTTCATACTCCTCTGGTGTAACAATTCCCCCTTTGTTTAAAACACAGGCTATTTGCTGTGACGGAATCGACAATGATTCAATAAAATCCGGTTCAGATACCTGAAAGGCAGGTAAGACTATGCCTTTATAAAAACCGCTTGCCAGCAGCACTAATCCAACTGTGATTCCCAACTGACATAATAATTTTTTTTCTCTTCTAAAGTGAAAAAACAAAAAGATTAACATAAAAAGCCATGCATATAATCCATTACTTCTGAAAAAACATACTCCAAAGCTTAAAATTCCGAATAACACAAAACATCTGGAAGTTAACTTGCCTTTTGTTTCTTTTTTCTGGATCAGGTAATCTAAAACCAGCAAAAACAGCAAAACTATTCCTGCAAAAATAATATCTTTCCACATTGTAATCATATAAACTGCATTGATTGGAAACACCGCCCAAAAACACCAGTTTATATATCTTAACCACTTTACTGCTCCTTTTTTACGAAGCCACATCAAACCGCATGCTGCTGAAAAAGCCATGAATATCATGGAAAACATGGAATAACACGCTACACCAAAATTTATATCTCCCCCCACCTTCATTCCTAAATTAACACACACTTGTATCAATAAAGTATGAAGCCATGGATGGTGATTGCTGTATGCCTCTACTCCCATTACCTGCTCCATTTGGGAAATAGAATCATGGCTTAAAATTCCGGGAAACCAAACAAGAAAATAAGGTATCCATACTGCAATCAAGGATACCATATACATAATAAACATCTTTCCAGCATGACTTTTTTCAGATTTGACATAAACAGGAAGTTTCATCAACGATTCAAATATAACCCTCAATGATATTCCGAACATGACACTCAAAATAAGTAATGTAAACAAACTTAGGCCAATTAATTTTATTGGTGACTCTAATCGGTCTCTCCACTCAAAAAAATTGACCAATACATAAATAATTGAAAACAGCAATGCCAAAACAAGGTAGATATACTTTTCTCTTTTACTGCCGAAATAATTATGATGAATTTCCGATTGATTTATACAAAAAAATAGAGCAATTCCCATAACCCATCCAGCAACTGATCGAGTCGATATTATACCTTGTGCTGAAAAAACGACAGCTGTTGTAATACCATAGATCAATACCAAGAATGCCCTTTTAACATTCACCATTCTCAGTCGCTGTAAAAGAATCGTAGCAATAAAATAATATCCGGCAAAGACCAATACCATTTTAGCATTTAAATGCGAAATTATTATTTCACCCGAGATATTCCACCTTATAACCCCCAGGGAAAAAATCAATGTAACTGTACCTGCAATGGCTAAAGGTATCAAAATATACTTTTTTTCTATCTTTTGAAAGAAATTCGTATCTTTTATAAGAACAGAGAATAGAATTATCATCGTATAAACTACTATATTTTCATTCCAGGCACATCCGTTTACCGATATTATCCAAGCTTCTGATACAATTGCAAGAACAATAATGTTCAAAAAAAATATTTTATTTGATTTGCAAAAAAGGGTATCATTCATTCTCTACGATCGTTCCTCCGCTCTACCAAATTTCATTTTCTCTTCTGTTTTTCCAGAATTTTCTCCACCACTCCAAAGTACCTGTCAAACTGGAAATTCTTTTTTACATGCTCATATGCCGCTTTTCCCATTTCCGGTATTCGGTCCTTATCCCGGATGATCCGTTCCATTTTATCCTCCAGGTCCTTCTGATCACAGTCCTCAAATACATAGCCGGTTTTACCTTCCACAATATAATTGGCGCTTCCGTTATCACTGCCGCTGATGACCGGTATGGAAAAAGCCATTCCTTCAATCACCGTAATAGAAGCCGGCTCCCCGGTACTGGGAATCACATACAAATCTGCTTTCGCATATTCTTCCATCACCCTGGTCTTATTCAGATTTTTGTAAAAAGTAACCTGATCCTCCATCCCATGTGCTTTCACATAGGATGTAATTTCATCATAATATTCCTGATGAAAATGATTGGACAACTCCCCGGTTATGGTCAGATGAAGCGGATATTTTTTCCCCAGTTTTTCCACCGCATAAACCATCATCCACAGGTTCTTACGCTGCTGATATTTTCCGATACAAAACAGATTAAGCTTTCCGTCTTTAAAATATGTTTTCTCCTCCGGAGACATCTGTGGCTCCATCAAAAAGGGCGCCCAGTAACTGTTTTTATCCTTTTTCTTTCCTTCATAACTGGTTCCCACCACATCCACGGGAGTCATGCGGTACTGCGGCGTCAGTTTCCAGACAATACGGTGCGCCAGGTCATCTTTAAACTTAAAATCCCACACAGGGCTGAGATTATAAAGAATTGTGGGTATACGATAATAACGGCAAATCGCATTCATACAGATGGCGTAAACGGACCGTTCCCGGATAATCGCCACATCCGGCCGAAATTCCCGAATAATTTTTGCCATCTTTCTGATCGGCGGCCATCCGCATTTGAGTTTCATGTCAATCGCATTGGGCTTATTTTTAAACAACACATTCACATAAAACGAATCAAACGCACGGAATAAAGCGCCATATCCCAGAACAATCGGCTTCACATAAGTATAATCCTCGATTTTGCCGGCAAACTGGCTGATGAAGCATATTTCATGCCCATTTTCTTTCCACCCCTTCATGATGGTGTTTTGATTTGTGTGATAACGATGAGACATATATAAAACTTTCATACATTTTCTCCGCCTTTTCCTTTATTTCCATTCAATTCCGGAAGCCTCCAGCATTTGATCCGCAATTTTTTCAACTGAACATTCTTTTCTGATATTTACAGACTTTTTTGAAAATTTTTCTGACAATTTAGAATTTTCCGACAATTTCGACATCGCTTCCGCCATTCGATCCGCATTTCCTACCGGTACGAGCAGACCATTTTCACCGTCATGAATGTAGGTCCTGCTGCCGCCTATGGGACAATCCGTAGCGATCACCGGTACTCCCATGGCCAGTGCTTCTATCATCGAATTGGAAACACCTTCATAATTTGAAGAGAGAATAAACATACTGCTGTCTCTGATGATTTCCTTTACATTTCTGCAAAAGCCATGGAAAACCACTTTCTTCTGAATCCCCAATTCCACCGTATAGCGCTTCAATTCCTCCTCCAGACTTCCCTGTCCGTAAATATCAAGCGTATAATCGGGGTGGTCTTTTGCGAAAATTGAAAACGCTTCTATCAACATCCTGTGATTTTTCACCGGCTCCAGTCTTCCTGCCGTAGCAATGCTCTTCCGTCGTTCTCCGATAAAACGTTCCGGCAAAGCGGCATCCACAGGATTTGCGATCACCCTGGCACGTTTCTGCAATTTCTTTGGAAAACAGCTGACCGCATCCTTTGTCTGGCAAACCAAAGCATCACAAAATCCGTAAAAGAAGTCCCGGTAAGGCTTATGATCACAGCTTCTCGGATCAGTCCTCTCCGAAACCAGCATTCTGCGTTTCATAAAAATCGTGGATAACACGATAAAACCGGTTCCGATGGTACTGAAAGAAAAAATGCAGCAGTTTCTGTTGGTTTTAAAGTAGCGGCGCATAAACAAAAGACGCGCAAAGCGCACCTTCAGACTTCCGCCTGAGGGCGCGCCGGCGCTCACCGTCTCCACTCGTTCATCCAGAGGATATGCCTGCTGGCTGCCTGCAAAAGAAAGAATTGCAGTATCAATCCCCCGTCTCACATATTCATTTGCCAGTAACGAAATAACCCGCTCCGTTCCGCCGCCTGCCATATCCGGCACTACAAATACAATCTTCATGATTCTTTCTGTTCTTCCTTCATTTCCGGAAATACTTCCTCTTTTGCTTTCGGAAGAACTTTCCCTCCCGCCACTTCAAAAATCATATCCACATTCCGGATCGTTGTCAGCCGGTGGGCTATGATCAGGATTGTCTTTGTTCCCTGCAGATTATCGATGGCTTCCATCACGGCTGTTTCCGTTTCATTATCCAGTGCGGAAGTGGCTTCATCCAAAACCAAAACCTCCGGATCATGATAGAGTGCGCGGGCAATTCCGATCCTCTGACGCTGACCGCCGGAAAGCCGGACACCCCGATCGCCAACTACGGTATCCAAGCCTTCAGGAAGGCTGTCTATAAACTCATATAACTGGGCTTTTTTCACAGCTTCCAGCACAGCTTCTTCACTGATTTCCTCCTGACGGACACCAAATGCAATATTATTGCGGATCGTATCATCAGACAAATAGATAACCTGTGGAATATAACCGATTTCTTTCTGCCAGGTATATAAATGTTTATGGATATTCATTTCATCCGCATATACCTTTCCCAGCTGAGGCTGCAGCAAGCCGAGAATTATATCAACCATAGTTGTTTTTCCGGCTCCGGAAGGACCAATAAAAGCTGCCGTCTTCCCTTTTGGAATGTGAAAACTAACCTGATCCAAAACCAGTTCTTCTGAATCGGGATAATGATAGCTTACATTATGGATATCTATCCCTTTATCAAGATTCCATTTTTCTTCTTCCGCTTTCTGAAATTCAGGAAGATTTTCTATTTCTTTTAAGTCATGATAGATCAGCTCCAGAGAGGGGGCTGAATACAGAATATCCGCAACATGTTCATTAATTTTGCCTACAGCTGGCAACAATTTAAATGCAGCTACTGCAAAAACTGCCAGCTGAGGGATAAATTTCTGTATCTCATCCGACTGTCCCCAGAACATCTTTATCAAAATTGCCAGCAACAGTCCCGTCATACAAACCGCTTCAACAAAATACCTGGGCAACATGGCAATCAGTCGATTTATCCTAAGACCATGCACATATTTTGCAAAATAGTCATGATAGGAGGTGATAAAATATTCCTCCCGATTCAGAATTTTCAGTTCCTTAATCCCACCAAGAGACTGATTCACCCACTGATATAACTTTCCCTTATATTCCTGACACGCTTTTCCAAGTCCTTTCGAAAACTTTCTGCTTATTGTAGTAAACAGCCCCACGCATATCACCAAAAGCGCTAATACAATAACCGTAATCGATTTACTGGTGATAAATAAATAGATTCCCAAAACCAGACATACAGCAACTTCCGCGACAAGTTCCATCGCATGAATAATACCTTTCGTGAAGAGATCCGTATCTTCCTGAAGACTTCTTTGCAAAACCGCAATGTTTTTATTCAAATGAAACGTATAGGGTTCTTCTATATAAGACTTTAACAGCCGGACGGAAATCTTCATCTGCATTCCATAGGAAAATTTGTATATCCAGTTCTTCTGAAGTGCCATGAAAATATTTTTAAACAGATAGATAAAAATAATCAGTCCTGTGACCGCCGCAAGAAAATATTTCATATCATTAAAATGGAACATCTCATAAAAGTAGCGCAGGTAATCCTTCTGCATAATCACATCAGGATTCATAATCATATCAGTAAAGGGCATAAAAATAGTAACGCCCATTAATTCCAGAAAGCTTCCGAAAATCACCGATAATAGAATCAGAACAATCTTCACTTTATCTTTTCTGTCAAATATATAACCCAGTTTTTTCAGCATAAGTTCTCCTTCAAAGCTCAATATATCTGTACACTTGCTTCAGATACTCATCATACCCGGCTTTTTCATTCGCTTCCTTACCGATAACAGAATGTTTCTGCAGTGGTATCTTTTTTTCTGCCTTACGGAGATACCACTCATATTCCATATCCAGGTTACCGATATCAATTACCCTGTAGCCTTGCAGAAACAACGCTTCTGCCAGCGGTTTTGCCGCCGCGCCAAGAGCCAGTAAAAACAGACATTCTTTTGAAAATTCCATACAGGTTTTTTTTATCTCTTCCAATTTCTGGTAGGCGTTTTTTGCCGGCCCTATAATCCGTCTCACTTCCGATGCCGTATCAAACAAATCATTTCCTACTCCACAGTGTGAGCTCTCACCTTCAACCACAACAATCTTTTTACCTGCCCACACCTGTCTAATGTCTGTAAACCATTTCGCACAAGGAGTCTTGTCTTTGAACGCATAATAGCATCTTGAAACAGAAGTATTACAATAAACCCTATTTTTATTACAATACTTTTCATAAATTCTTCTGCTGAAAAGAAGATGATCCTTCCAGAACTGTCTGCTTGCAGCATGATATTGCTCTACTCCATCAAAAATATCAGGAATTGATACCATCAGGTCATCATACTCATATCCTAAAATTTTCTTTAGTTCCCCTATAAGTGTTGGATTTACTGCCTGCAGTTTAAGATTTCTGCCTCGAATCATGGTAATTTCGCCATCACCAAATCTTACCAGACTTTTCTCAGTATGAAGTAAAAGGTCCAAAGTTTCATTTACAGAATACACTTTGATTTTATTGGCAAAGATTCCCTTTTTATAAATAATATAGACAACTTCTGCAATTCTGTCCTTTATTCTCTGATTCATCCTCCTGTCCCCTTATCATAATTTCTACAACTCATCCTGATTTACTATATCTTGTGTATATGTATTAAAAATTCCTGTATCATCATTTCTTGCAAAAATTTTGGAAAAAATATCGGTATATGATATTCCACATATGAGCAAAATAACTGCTATGGTAATAATTCCCCCTCTTTTCAGCTTCTTCCCCTGTTCTGACTTCCATCCTATCTCGTTTATTGTGTTTTTCTGTGATATCATCCAAGTTCTCCACTCACTATATCCACTTGCGCATAAAGGAAGCAGAAGTAAGAAAAAGGGCATCGAATATGTTGATTTTGCCTCCCAAACTAAATGGAACATAAAACCACCGATAAAAGTGATAATCAGTAATGTTTCTTCCCACTCTCCCTTTTTTAATCTCAATACGCCAAACAGAAAAACACCCGCTAATATCCATGTATGAATCAAATTAACCAAAAATATATAAACATTTCTGGCATTTCCGCTCATAATCCATTTAAGCCCATCTTTTCCTTCTCTGTTTTCCATTATTTGCAAAGATGCAAAAGTGGGATTATTCCATTGAGAAGAAACTTTTTTCACAAAAAAACTAATACTGGCTGTAATATCCTTTTTATACCCGGAAACTATTTCTGCTATATTTTCTTTCGCTTCTTTTGCCGCCATTTCAGCATCAAAATTATTAGCATTATAGACCCCTGTATTATAACCATTGTACCATCCAGGCGCCGCTTTACCATCCTGTAATCCCATTGCGACATAAGCAATCATTGGAACACCTTCTACTTTTTCCCCTTGGTTTAAAGCAGTCAGATAGCTGTCCATTCCTGCGCTTCCAATGCCAAAACAGATCAACAACGACGCAATAAAAATCAAATTTTTCCCAGCAAGTTTCTTATCATTTTTCACGGCTATTATACAACCAAATATTAAATAAAGAATTACCGCTATCAAAAAAATCTGAAAATTGGACTTTAAAATAATTGCTATTTCTAAACTTACACTCCCCGCCAAAACATACACCCACTTTTGTGTACGTTTATACAACAAAATCATATAAAATGATAATAGTGCCAAAAATTCCCCTACTACTGTTCCATACAAATAGGATGAATAAAACAAATATGGTACAAAAAGCAAGCATACCGCTGCTGTTTCAATCCCTCTATTTTGTTTCATTTTCTTGAACAATTCTCTGCTCAACCTTGTCAACAGAATATATGCACCCAAAATCCATACTGCATTAACGAGTTCAAATGCCATACAGTTTGCTTCCCCAAATAGCATAGACAAAATCTGAAAATATAAAACAATCCCCTTTTGGTGTGGATGCTTAAAAAGATAATTTCCCGTTTCCAGCGCCGAATAATCTCCATGATGAAAAGCCATCCCTATCTCCATAACTCTTTTTTGGTCTGACGCCGGATAATATTGTGATGCAATAACTATATATACTAGCATAGCGGCTATGCAGAAAAAAACTCCAAAACTTGTCAAATAGGGTCTGGACACCTTTAAATCCTTTTTGAATACTAAAAATAAACTAAAAAGAAAAAACACTACAAAATGTAACCACCACGTGTCTCTAATATAAAAAGTATGTTCAAAATTATATTCAAAATTCCCTGAATCCGTAATATATCTTATCATTCCCAGATAGCAGGTGCTGAATATACTGGCTATCAGCAAATATCCTATAATAGCCAGAAATAAAATCCATACACTCTTTCTGATTCGTTCTATCCACATTCCGCCTTCGTTTCTCATTCTGATTTTCCTGCTCCTTCAATAAATTTATTCTCCTTCAGGCTGTATTTCCCGCCTTTTAAGAATTTGTGTTTGATCACCCACCAGCCGGGCACCCAGATATATTTGTGCATGGCAGGAGAAGCGCTGCCGATCATCCAGCAGTTTCTATCACACTTGCGCGTGCACTCCCTCACCTGTTTTGCCTGTTCGGAATTCCAAAGCTCATCCCAACTTTGCTCACGAAGATTTCCCATAACCGCCTTTTTCTCCATGCCGTTGCAGGGAATGACATCGCAGAACGGGTCGATGAAAAACGCATTACGGGACATATCACAGGGAAGCAGTCTTTTATTGCCGTAAATATAGTTGACCAGTCCATGGTTAAAATAGGCCCGGAACCACTTTTTCGGGGAATTACTTTTCAGCAGTTCGTTGATCAGCTTTTCAAAATTTTGGGAAACCTTCAGTTTATCATCAATCTTATTATCTGTCTTTCTGAAATAAAAAGAGTTATGAAGCGTAGCCGTAGCGAACTCCATCCCCATATCGTTGGCAATATTATAAAGCGGTACCAAGTCTTCACAGTTCATATCCTGTACGGTCATTCCGAAACCAACATCGGGATGTCCCATTTCCACCAGTGTTTTCAGGGTATTGTATCCCCGGTTAAAGCCATCCGGAATTCCTCTGATCTTATCGTTGGTTTCCTGCAGTCCCTCAATGCTGATCCGAATCCCCACTTTCGGAAATTCCTTGCACAGAGCAATAATCCTGTCCGTAAAATATCCGTTGGTGGAAATCACGATCCTGTCAGACTTTTTATACAATTCCCGCACAATTTCCGGGATATCCTGTCTGATGAACGGCTCGCCGCCCGTGATATTCGTAAATGCCATTTCCGGCAGCTTCTTTATTTCTTCCAGCGTAATTTCCTCGCTGGGTTTCGTAGGATCCCGGAAGCAGTCACACATATTACATCTCGCATTGCAACGGTAGGTCACGATTACAGTGCCATATAAAGTTCTTTTTGCCATAACATCCTCTCACTTTCTATAAAAACGGATAAATCCTATGCTATTTTTCCAGTTCGCGCCCATTATAACATATCTCAGCAGTAAAATCTCCTGTTAATTTTTTTGATAAATTTCCAAAAGTTTCTTACAATAGACTTCTGCCGTATCATACGGTATCTCCTGGCAATTTCTTATATACCGTTCCTGCTTATTTCTATCCAGCCATAAACCCTCTATTTTCTTTTTCAATTCTTTCATATTGCCACCACTAAATAATTCTCCGGTTTCTCCGTCTCTTATCAGTTCCGGTGTCCCCCCCAGATCAGATGCAATCACAGGGGTCCCATACAACTGTGTTTCCATCACCGCAAAAGGGCAATTTTCATACCACTCCGACGGGAAAACCGTGAACCTTGCCTCACTGATCGTCCTCACAAGTTCATCTCCCGATAAAAAACCTCTGTTCTCAATATTGGGGATCTGGTTCACTTCTTCTGCTAGAGGTCCTCCCCCGGCAAAAACAAAAGGAATATCCGGCAGCTGACGACACACTTCCAAAAGAGTCGGTGTCCCCTTCTCATCACAATAACGGCCAAAATACAGCACATAATCCTTTTTATCAGTTATCGCTGTCTTTCTTTTATCGACAAAATTATGCATTACAACTGTTTTTCCATTCAGGTCCGGGCTGTCTGAAAGCTTTTCCTCTATAAAGTAACTTGGACAGATCACCGTATCGATCATCCTATATGCATGTAAGCACTGATAAATCCACCCCTCTATACTGCCCAGGAGACTTTTGACTCTGGAATTATGAATGCAACGGTGTACAAAGCACCGGCCCGGATGCCCTCCGAGGCATTCTTTACACAGACTCCCATCCGGCTGCATCAGCAGATGATTGGGACATACCAGCTGATAATCATGCGCGGTAAAGACAATCTTAATTCTGTGACCGCATTTTTTTTCAAAACTTCTCACCTCATAGAGTATCGATGGAGTAAGCTGAAAATTGAAATTATTCAAATGTACTACGTCCGGTGAAAAATCCTCCAGCACCTTGCGGATTTTTTTTCTGGCTTCCAACGAATAAATTATTTTAAACGGATAAAAAAGTTTGGCAAGCTTTCCGGAATGAAAATCCATGCCGGAAGTATAGCTCTCCACGCGATTTCCCACAATCCGTCCTTCGTGCTCCATACCGAAATACTGCACCTCATGTCCCATTTGCTGCAACTGCTTTCCGAGTTCAAATATATAAGTCTCGGAGCCTCCGTTTGGATAGAGAAATTTATTTACGATAAGCACTTTCATTTGATTCTCCCACTGATCTATCTGCCGCACCATTCTGTCCCTTTCGGTATGCTGTTGCAAAAGCATGGATCCACGTGCACAGCCATGCTGCAAAAGCTCCAAGCACAGCGGCTCCGGCAATGTTTCTGACATATTCCATTTTGATGATATTTCCCGAAAAGCAATACATCCCTGCCTCCGGCCCCTCGTATCCGATGACCATGCTGTTGAATCCCTCCGGCACCCGATCTAAATCCAGAGACACTTCTTCTTCCGGCTTTTTATATTCCGTCAGCCCTCGGTTTACATATACGCTTTCCGGCATGTGTACCGTTCCTGCACATATAACCGCAGCCAGAAATGCCGCTATTACGATTCCTGCAACATTTCCGGTTCTGTGACGGTCTCGGTTAGCACAAGCCCGTTTTACCGCTGAAACTATATCCGGCAGACAAAGATCTCTGCCTCCGCTTCCCGGCAAACGGATTTCCCTGTTCCAGACGGAAGTCCTGTTTCCTGCTTTTTGCATGTATTCAAAAAAATATTCCCCCAGAAAAAAGAACGATAAATTTTTAAAGGAAAGGTTAAATAGAAACTGTTCTGTAACTCCGGCCACAATGATTGCTATCATAATCGCCAGTTCCTTATTTTTCATTTCCTTTATCAATTTCCTGACCACAAAAAAATACCCTGCAACGAAGATTACGAATGCGATAATTCCATAATACATCAGCAAATAGGCAAAAGAACTGTCCAGCGTCAAATGGGCTGTCGTATCAAAATGCGCCCTGGTTCCTAAAAGTGAAGGCGTAAAATTAGTGAAGAAATTTTTGACCAGTTCAAATCTTGTGGATAATAGCTTATTAAAAAAATCAAAAACCTTTCCGCTGGTTACAAAGGGACCGATCAGCGGAAACAAGACACAAAAAGGAAGGATGCACTGCAGTAAAAATTTCTCCGGCCTGCTTAAACTCTTTCGCATATCCAGATAAACGTTTAAAGCCAGATATCCCGTCATGATTAAAACCCCTGTGTAGCTGACCGAATAAAGAAAAACAAGTATATTTCCGACAAAAAGCAAGGTTGTTGCCCGCCACAGCTTTTTCCCATGATAATCGCCTGCATAAAGAAGCAGGGATGCCAGCACAAAATACGAAACGTGAAGCACATTGGGATGTGTATATCCTAATGACCAGCGTATTAATGGCCCAAGCCCTAATTTTTGATGTACCACGACTACGCCGTCTCTGATATGCAGGATTCCCAGTGTACAGGACAGGGCAAATGTCATCCCCCATATTCCCAGACAAACCTTAAACAACCTGTCCAATGGCACATTTTTCATTCCGATTATCACCAGCATAGCAGCCAAAGCCGCCTGCTCACCGGACTTTAAATAGATCCCGACTCCAAGCAGCACCAGGAGTAACATGACCAGCCACTCTTTTGCAGTATGTTTTGTCAGCCACAGCTTCCCGGCCAGGCAAAGTAAGGAAAAACAAATACACAGCGTAAACAGCTTCTGCCCGTAATCCAGTCCAACGCCCTTTGCCGCAAACATAATTCCAAAAGAAAAAAAGTACAATATTTCCGCCAGCCCCACCTGCATTTTCCCTTTTCTTTCAGACACCTTATTCATCTTCTCTTTCCGTCATTTTTCTTAGGTTTCATAGACCGGTAAACCTGCAGCGTTTGTTCCACCACATCGTCCCAGTTATAGCGACTGCAGATAAAATCCGCACTCCGTTTCTTATATCCTTCTACTGTTTCCGGTTCATTGATAAGCTTCTGGACCTTTTCTCTCAGATCCGATACATCCGCTTTTTTAAAAGAAACCGCACAATCCTGCACCACTTCCATATTTTCTTCAATGTCGCTTACCAGGCAGCAGTTTCCATAACTCATCGCTTCCAGTAGACTGACAGCCATCCCTTCTACATCGCTGGGTAGCACAAACAGATAGGCGTTGGAACACAATTCCGCCAAAACCCTTCCCTGTACAAAGTCTGTCATAATAACCCTGTCATCCTGCCCTGCCATAGTCCTGATTTTATCCATATACTCCTGCGAATGACTCACTCCTCCCGCGATCACCAGCTTTTTATCCGTCTGAACCCGGCTGAAAGCTTCAATTAAATAATGGAGCCCTTTTTCCGGTACAATACGGGCCAGAAAAAGGATGTAGCTGTCTTTTTCCAATCCATACTTCTCATGGATCTCTTTTACCGGCATCACTTCAGGACGTTTTATTCCGTTGGGAATATATAATGTCTCTCTTCCGTAAATCTCTCTGAAATATCTCTGCACATTTTTAGATAGCACAATCACATCATCCGCATGTTTTGCAGCCATCCTTTCCCCGAACTTTAATACTCCCGAAGCAAAACCACCCCATTTGGAGCGCTGCCAGTCCAGGCCATGAATGGTAGCCACTACATGGAACCCGAACAATTTCGGAAGCCATAACATTGTACATGGTCCTTCCGCATGGTAATGCACCACATCATATCTGCCGAATAAAAGCCGGAAAGAGGCAAGGATTGAATACACCATCGCATTCAGGCTGCTGCTCTTAAAAGTCGGTATGGTTATCAGCCGGATCCCTTCATATAGATTCCCCCGGCTCTCATCAAACTCTTTTCCGGAAACGTGATAACCGGACCGATTATAAGCATCCACTTTATGCCCCAGTTTCACATATCTTGTGGAGAGTTCGTCCACCACAACTTCCACGCCGCCTTCCCTGGAAGGTATCCTCTTCTGACCTACCATTGCAATCTTAAGCGACTTTTTATTTTCCCTCTTACTGTTTTGGCGTTTTTCCTTCCAGAGATACCACAAAAACGAAAAATTGGTATCCAAATAACGTCTCAAAAGCCTTTTGGGATCCTGAGAAATCCGGTAAAGCCATTCCATGCAGCTTTCCTGCATCCATGCCGGTGCTCTTTTTATTGTACCGGCATGAAAATCAAATCCTGCTCCCACTCCTAACATAACGCCGTTGAAAAGTCCTTCATGCGCCGCCATCCAGCATTCCTGCTTTGGTGCGCCAAGGCCGATCCAGATAAAATCAGGCTTTGCCACATTAATTTGTTTTACAACGGCTTCATCTTCTTCTCTGGTCAACGGGCGAAAGGGCGGTGAATACATTCCGACTATCTTCATTCCGGGATACCGCTCTTTCAACTTCTTTTCAAGCGCATCCAGCGTTTCCTGCCTGCTGCCATAAAAATAATGAGTATATCCATTTTTTTCGGATAAAGCAAAAATTTCCGGCATTAAATCCGGCCCCGGAACACGTCCGGCATTGGGAAACCCCATTCCTTTCTGCACGATGGACAGAGGTTTCCCATCAGGAAGATTCAAGGCGCTGCCATTCTGCACTGCCCGATATGCTTCATCCCGATACGCTGTTACCGTTGTGTGTACATTGGAAACACAAATATACTTTCCCCTGAGTTCGTCAAGGTTAGCGTCAATATACTCCACAGTATCCCGCATTGTTAAAACATTTATTTTTGTTTTTAAAATTTCTGTATAGGCTAAAGAATTCATCCGTTGCCTTCTCTTTCTTATCATTTTCTATATTTTGGTTTATTATATCATGAGCTTTTAAATTTTACAAATTATGAGTAAAGCAAAAACGATTTTACTAGTTATGGCTGGATATTATGAAACAAATCCTATATAATATCTCTAATAAACTAAAACTATATTATTACAGTATATGGAGAACATCATGAAAACCCATCATATTTCATTCTTTACCCCTTTATACCTTATCGAATTATGTATCATCTTTTTTGCCATGATACCACTTTTTACTCCGCTACGCACATACAACTATCAGACCGCGGATCTTTCGCGGAAAGAATCTAACCTTGAAAATGTTTCATATATTATCGATACTCCTGTGGAAACTCTTAAACGCGGTAGTTATGAAATTACACTTGAGTATCAAACCGAGGCTGATTCTGTAACATTTTGCGCAACATCTTTCTATGGCAGCAGCATGGCTACTGATGATATACAGAATGTTCCGCTTTCTTCAGGTATGACAAAATATTCGTTTCCACTTACAACGTCCAGTACTATACAGGGCTTCCACCTTGAATTTAGTGTACCAGAAGATGCATCTTTACAGCTTCATAATATAAAAATTGCTGAAAACAATATGTTAAAGAGGAGTACCTTTGTAACTGTCTTTATCCTATGTATCTCTATTAATATTCTTTTGTTCTTTTATCGCAAATTCTGGATAAAGGCAGATAGAAGTTCTAAAATAATAATTTTTGCATTAGCTCTTCTCTGCGTCATTCTTTCTATTCCGGCATTGGATATCTACGCTGTCACCGGACATGACCTTGAATTTCATCTCGTACGTATTGAAGAATTAAAATCCAACCTACTTAACTTGCAATTTCCTTCCCGCATCCAGGGCGGTTGGCTCAATAAAGCAGGCTATGCCGTATCTGTTTTTTATGGTGATTTATTCCTCTACTTTCCTGCCTTTCTGCGCCTATGCGGCTTTTCAATCAGTATATCCTACAATTGTTATATTATACTGTTTAATATAGTTACTATATTATTTTCCTATTATTGTTTCAGTAATATTTTTAAAAATCGGTATCTCGGATTGTTGGGTTCTATGCTTTATTCAGGATCTTATTATCGTATGACTAATATCTATGTACGGTCAGCTGTAGGAGAATTTACTGCAATTACATTTTTTCCGCTTATTGCACTGGGACTCTATCGAATTTTTACAGACAATCCAAAATCAAAAAACTATAAATATAATTGGATTTTACCTGCTTTAGGATATTCCGGCTTAATTCAATCTCATATACTAAGCTGTGAAATAGCCGGATTTATCACTGTAGTAACATGTCTCATTTTAATAAAACGCACGCTCCAGCCCAAACGATTTATTACCTTATTAAAGACCGTGCTTGCTACTCTTCTAATTAATGCAGGCTTTTTAATTCCTTTTCTTGATTATATGCGTGGAGACTACCGTTTTAACGATAAATCCCTTAATCATATGATCCAATCCAAAGGCGTTTTCTTAACTGATTTATTCATCCCTTTTCCCCATATAGGAGGAAGGGCTACCACTGCTGCAGACCGACTTTATTCTGCTACTCCTATGCCAGTTTCTATTGGACTGGCTTTCACTGGTATACTAGTCCTCATTGCTTTCTTGCTTTTATGCTCGCGTCCTCCAAAGAAGGAACCATTATGGAAATATACCTGCTTTTGCACCATTATAACTGTTTTAACATTATGGATGACTACCTGCTTATTTCCCTGGGATGCCCTTTATCAGGCACATGCTCTTTTAGCAATACTAATTAAAAGCATTCAGTTTCCATGGCGTTTACTTGGGGTTGTAATGTTATTTATTTCAATGTCTTCCGGTTCCGTTATTATATTGATAAAAAAACAGTTTTCCTACACTCACGCGAAATATGCATTTGTTTTATTAGCCATGTGTTCCTTAATGTCACTTGCCTGGTTCATCAGTAATTTACATGATAATATTTATTATACGGACTACAACAGTAACACACTATCCCATACTCTAATCGGAAAAGGCGAATACCTCCCACAGGGTACTGACAAAGAAGCTTTGCTTACTTTTTCAGGTGACTTTCCCGATAATGTCGAAATTTCCGAATTAATACATGAAGCTGGCCTTATCTCTTTATCATGTATAAATACAAGCGATGCTCCGCAGAACATTGAAGTTCCCTTGCTCTACTACCCATATTATGAGGCTTATGATATTAAATCTAAAAGTCGTTTTGACATCGAACAAGGGAATAATAAATTTATTCAAATAACCATACCTTCAAATTATAGCGGAACACTAGAAGTCAGTTTTCGTGAACCTATACATTGGAGACTCTCAGAATTGATTTCTCTGATATCTATACTTGTACTCCTCTGGATCAAATATAAAAAAACTACAAACCTTTCTTCGTAAATAAATTAAAATAGCATGAGCGGGCAGTGCTAGCCATCCTTGTACTGCCCGCTCATACTATTTGTTTTTTCCTTTGTACTTAAACATTTTATTAACTAATATCTGTATTCCAATTGCAGCATAAGGTATCATCATTATAAAATAAGGAAACACATATCTGGTTTTCGCTTCCCAAATTATGCTGAACAAAAAACCACCTACAATACAAATAAGAAAAACATACTTTTCAATTTTGCACCACTCTTTTCTAACCATGAATAGCATCCATAAAACACCACTGTAAATCAGAAGCTGATATATATTCATAAAAGCTTCTATTTTAGAGCGAAGACTGCCACTATATATACTGCCTGCCAGTTTACTTTGAGGACCTATAATATTATTGTTCATAGCCAGACATTGGTACATTGGCGCATTCCATTGGGACATAATTTTATTATAATAAAAATCTGCAACATATCTCGGATTATTCATACACTTTTCTATAAACAGCCATAAATCTTTTTTCGCTTCTTCCTGAGACAATTTTACTTCATAGTTGTTTTTCTCAAAAGTGCTAAAGTTGTAGGAATTATACCAGCCGGCATTGTCATTTTCATAATTTGTCCCCATTGTCACGTACAAGACTGCCGGCATCGCTTTGCTATCCTTGGGCATAACATCAAAATAAATTCCTTTTATAATAAATTGAAATAAAAGCACCCCAAAAATCACACTAATTCCCGTAGCCCACACATACCTTTCCCTCTTTCCCGATATTAACTTCACAACAATAACAATCAAAAAAGCGATTACCATGATTAGGGCATTTTGCCTCATTTGGACGGCAATTCCAATCATCCCTCCCAGCATAATCACCTTTCTCCAGTTAAAAAAATCTAAACAAGACAGGAACATCCAAGTAGCAAGTAGTATAAAAGCGGTGGAACAGATTTCTCCATAAACAAAAGGAACATATCCATACAAAGGCAAACAAAGAATTATTAAAAACAGATAAAATAATTC
Source organism: uncultured Lachnospiraceae bacterium (assembly GCA_902476265.1). Classification (GTDB taxonomy): domain Bacteria; phylum Bacillota; class Clostridia; order Lachnospirales; family Lachnospiraceae; genus Gallintestinimicrobium. The sequence goes on along the minus strand of CABSCP010000011.1, from coordinate 4,724 downwards.
AGCAAGTTCATTTTCTTGTGACAGCTTCCTCACAATCATTGATCCTGCCAATATTATAACCGGTACCATTAATGCTGAAAAATATTGAAAAGGCCTAAAATTTCCATTTCCAAAAAACCAAAAGAAAATCCTCATCAAGGTAATCAATCCCAACTGCTGAGGGCATGATGCCACATATCCCCCCTTCTGCAATCCGGTAAAATCGCCCTGATTAAATGCCACCGCATAATCACAAATGTTTTGCTGATCAGCCCAAGGCGCGGTATTAGATGCCCCTATCCAATAAATACTCACGATTAAAGAGATTAAACAGACAATTCCTCGTATTCTATGAATACTTATTTCCTTTCGATATCTATCATATAGTATTCCAAGAACGAAGAATACCAGCAGTATAATCCCAACTCTTAATATATTTCTTAACAAAGAATCCGAGCTAAAATAAATATATTCATTCATCAGATTTTCAGAATTATTACCGGTCCTCAGGAAACTTTCAATTACCAAAATAAAAAAAAGAAGAAGCGCCCCGCTGTTAAATATCAATGTAATCTTTTTCTCTTTAAGCATTATCTCTTCCTTTTCACCTCTCACTATAATGATATGTGATTGCTAAATTGTATTTATTTTCATCTCCGTCAATATACATTCCCCCCGTTTCCATCAAATTCTTTCCCCGTTCTGACACCATAACCTGTGGTAACTCTTTTGAATTACCTTCATAAGAGAGAAGAATTCTATAATATCCATCCTTTTCCAATTTTTTCCCAATTTTATATCTGTAGAACTCTCCTGTAGGGATAGAAGATGCTTTAAACTTTTTACTGTATATGTTTTTATTATTTTCGTCGATTATAGTCAGACTTATCTTTCCTTCCGTTTCCGGATAAATATTAGCGATAAACAATTCAATAGAATCTATTTTTTCATACTTAGGAAAAAATTCCTGAATAATTTCATCTGAACCTATCTCTTCAAACCGATAATATTTTGTCACCAAATACTCATGCGTTGCAGTAACTTCCCTTCCTGATGACAATACTACAACGACAGTTAAAAACATTATTGTTATACAAGCAGCCGATATTTTTTTCATTCCGTTTCCACCTTTTGTCCCAAAAGATCACACACAAAAAATGTTACCTCTCCTCCTAAAGGTATATTTACTGTGCCTTTATATCGAATTTCATAATATTTTTGTAAATATGACACAGCAACATCTTCCACTATGCCAAACTGAGGAGTCAGTACAAAAACAGCCTCCGGCTTCAACTGTACCTCTCCATTTTCTATCATTCTTCTTTCAATGGCATTTACTGTAACCGTATTTTCTGTTTCTGTCATCGTTCTGTTTTGTTCTTCTAAATCCCAATAAACCCCCTTTCCCCATATTTCATAATCTGCCATACTATCCCAGATCAACACATCCATGCCATCATAGTAATCAACATCTTTTAGTACATGACTATATGCCTTATTCAAATAATTGAATTGGTGATTATATACGCAGAAATCAGTTAGTCCTCCCACTTTAAATCTTTCCGTAATTATTTTTGTATTACCTATATCTGTATTCTGGAATGCAATCAAAGAAACCGGATCAATCGTCACATATGCTTCTAAAAACAATAATATTCCAATCAGACTGGAAACAACATACTTTAGCAAACCTTCCGGAACACAAATTCCGAACAGTACCGCAAATAGAAAAACTCCGCAAAAATCTGCTAATACATGATATCTTGGCAAAGCATAGGTAACATAAGTACAGTAAAAAATAGCTAATGCCACTACTGCCAGCGCCACTGCCACAACAATTTCTATTTTTCCTATTTTTTGTGAATATCCACGTTTTCTGCCTGCCTGAAAAATCAGAAACAAACACATTGCCAAAACCCCAGCCCAAATCAGCCAATTGAAGTTTAATACAAAAAACTGTTTCCATTTAAATATCACAAAATCAGGCTGAAAACTAAAAGTAGAGAATCCCTCAATATTATCATTAGAAATGCTCCAGATTACTCCTCCTTGTTTAAAATAGAACAATAAATATCCAATAAAAAATAAGACTGCAGCCAGCATACCAATTCCCAATGGTTCTTTAAAAAACTTCTTCAAATTTCTAACCATTGCTTTAAGGTTTCTTCCTCGAAGCAATCTTTCAAAAAATATTCCTGCCCCAAACCCTGCCAGTATTATAATGCCTACTTCTTTACTCAAAATCAACAACAACATGGAAAAAAACATAAGAATATTTTTTTTATATAAGTAGCAGTAAATTACAAATACGAAAAAATAAACAGTGCCCGCATCCGGCTGCAAATAGGAGAATGTTCCCAAGGTAAGCGGCGTTGAGAGGACTGCACATGTCGCTATCAAATGATAAAAATATGAACATTTTGGAAGCACAATTTCAAAAATACGATACAGGCAAAAACTCATCAGTAAGTTAACCAGAAGCTGAATCACCAGGACACCAGCATATCCGCCCGGATTCAAAAATTCACCAATTCCTGCTATTGCAGCAAATCCTTGTGTCGGATGGCTGGCTAATGCAAAGCCACGTACAAATGTATTTAATGAAAAATCAAAATTACGGCAAGCAGACATCAATTCTCTATAGTAAACAAGAGAATCCCATCTCGGCATATCGTCAAGCTGAAAAATTCTTGACATCAAGCAGTATAATAATGCCAAAAGGAGGCCTTTATTCTTATTAATCTTTAAAACACATAATTTCCATGAATTTATTTTATCCCAAAAACTCGTGCCAATCCAAGCCCAGCTTATAACAAGAAGGAAATCGCCTAATCCTGTTATTAAAAATGCCGTCCTATATTGCGAAAACATACTGGATTTATTAATACAGGCAGCTGTCAGAAAAGAAAAAATAACAGTGCAAATAATTAATATTTCACTAAATCCTTTTTTTAAGTTAACTTTATTTTTCGTATTCATATATCCTTCAAAATTCCTGCTTTCATTCCCAGACTTTCCAGGGAGCTTTTCCGGCCATCCACATTTCTTCCAGATATTCCCTATCTCTTATCGTGTCCATTGGTGCCCAAAAGCCATTGTGCCGATAAGCTGAAAGTTCACCATCATGCACTAGCTTTTCAAATGGTTCATCTTCCAGCATATCCTTCCCATCATCAAGATATTCAAAAATTTCTCGATTTAAAACCATAAAACCAGCATTAACCCAAGCCTGATCCTTCCTCGCTTTTTCCCTGAACTGCTCAATTCTGCCATCTGTTGCAATTTTAAGAGTTCCAAAACGTCCGGAAGGCTGTGTTGTTGTAATAGTCGCAATGCATCCCTGCTTCCAATGAAAATCCAGCAATGAGGGAATATTTACATCAGCAACCCCATCACCATATGTCAGCATAAAATTTTCATCTTCACCAATATATTCTTGAATCCGTATCAGTCTACCTGCTGTCTTTGTATGCAATCCGGTATTTACCAGCGTAACCTTCCACGGTTCAGCACTGCTGCTTCGAACCTCTGTACGCTCTTCCTGTAAATGAAATGTACTGTCAGTCTGATACATATAATAATGAATGAAATAATCTTTAATCATATGTCCCTTATAACCGCAACATATAATAAACTCATGATACCCATAAAAAGAATACAATTTCATAATATGCCATAGAACAGGCCTGTCTCCTATTTCAATCATGGGCTTGGGTTTATATTGGGATTCTTCACTGATTCTGCTGCCCATCCCCCCCGCAAGTATCACTACTTTCATACCATTTAATCCTGCCATTTCTTCCAAGGTGCTATTTGCGCGTTCCACATATTTTCCATCGCTACCAGATCACGCCTGGTTTCAACAGGAATCCAAAAGCCCAAATGCTTATACAGGGAAACCTGTTTCTGATCAGTTAAGATACCTTTTACAAAATAGTCAAGTTCATAGCTTCCCTGCAGATAATTAAAAATCCGGGGAGAAAATACATATATGCTCGCGCTTGTCCAGGCATCGGTACCTTTCAGAGCAGATTCCTGCATAAGCTCTCCTTCCGTGGAAATTGAAAGTATCACATTTCTGCCTGAAGGACGTGCTGCCACAAGGGTACAGATTTTACCCTCCCTTGTATGTTGTTCCAAAATATCCGATATCTCTATATCGGAAAGACAGTCCCCATACGTTACCATAAAATCTTCGTTTCCAATATATTCCTGAACTCTTGCTACCCGTTGACCTGTAGAGGCAAAAATTCCAGTATCTACCACCGTAACTTGCCAGTCCTCAGTTCTTTTTTTATGAATTTCTATAGTATTATTCTCCAGGTTTACAGTAATGTCAGATTGATAAATATAGTAATTCATAAAATATTCTTTTAACATGTCAACCTTATACCCACCGCAAACAATAAATTCATGGATGCCATAAGTCGAAAAATATTTCATAATATGCCAAAGAATCGGTTTCCCGCTGATTTCTGCCATAGGCTTGGGAATTCCTTCTCTTTCATTGCTAATTGTACTTTGCTGGCCACCAGCCAAAATAATTAGTTTCATTTTTCCACTAAGTCCTCTCAGCATAAATGTGTAAATATACTGTTATTATACGGTCTTATCATGCATATTACAAATTAATTTTTTCATAATAATTTCAATTTGCTGCTATATCCTAGCTTAAACGTAATCGTCAAACCGGCTCTTTCCAGTGTTAGTTGAAGCTACCATACAAAAGTTCATGTAGTAATACC
>CABSCP010000010.1 GCA_902476265.1 uncultured Lachnospiraceae bacterium | reverse complement strand
GGCAACTACGCCCCTTGTGGACTTTCACCACAGACTGACGGCATGCCCGTCATACGTAAAAAGGGGATGCCTGACGGCATCCCCTCATATTTTACTGATTTAGTTTGTGATAACCTGTTCTGTCTCTTTGTCGAATACATGGATCTTTTCAACATCGAATGCGAATCTAACGGTATCGCCAGGTCTCGCTGTTGTACGGGAATCAACTCTTGCGGTGATCGGGAACTCGCCGAGGTCGAAGTATAAGAATACTTCTGCACCGAGCAGTTCGTATACCTTAATGGTAGAATCAAATACGCATTTCGCTGTCTCGATGAACATTTCGGAATCGTAAACGTCTTCAGGACGGATACCCATAACAACTGTCTTACCATTGTAACCGCCGTCAACCAGCTTCTTCGCTTTAGCGGGAGGTAACGGAATGGATTTGCCTGCAACTTCCAGAGAAGCGTCGCTGCCGTTTACTCTTACAACAGCATCCAGGAAGTTCATCTGAGGAGATCCCATAAATCCTGCTACGAACAGGTTCTGAGGTTTCTCATACAGGTTCTGAGGTGTATCTACCTGCTGGATAACGCCGTCTTTCATAACAACGATTCTGGTACCCAGTGTCATAGCCTCTGTCTGGTCATGTGTAACGTAGATGATGGTTGTGCCCAGTCTCTGATGCAGTTTCGCGATTTCGATACGCATCTGTACACGCAGCTTAGCATCCAGGTTGGACAGAGGTTCGTCCATCAGGAATACCTTAGGGTTACGCACGATAGCACGTCCCATAGCTACACGCTGTCTCTGACCACCGGACAGAGCCTTCGGTTTACGATCCAGCAGCTGTGTCAGGTCGAGGATCTTAGCAGCTTCTTTTACCATCTTATCAATTTCATCCTTCGGTACTTTTCTTAATTTAAGACCGAAAGCCATGTTATCATATACGGACATATGAGGATACAGAGCGTAGTTCTGGAATACCATTGCGATATCTCTGTCCTTAGGCTCTACATCGTTAACAACTCTGTCGCCGATTTTCAGTTCGCCGGAAGAAATGTCTTCCAGACCTGCAATCATACGAAGAGTGGTGGATTTACCACATCCTGAAGGTCCTACGAAAATAATGAACTCTTTGTCTGCAATTTCCAGGTTGAAGTTCTTAACCGCCTCAAAACCGTTAGGGTATACTTTGCAGATGTTCTTTAATGATAAACTTGCCATTTGTTTGCCTCCCTGTGAATTTTTATGTCGAGTGTTTCTCAACTAAGTCTAGGATTAGTATAACTGACTTGCCTCTTTTTGGCTATGCCAGTATTCCACAAACTTTTCTAGGAAGGTTGTAAAAAATGCTTAAAAATCACTCAGGCCCAAAAGCTTCCCGTCAAATTGAACAAATCGCCTTATTTCCGGCTATGCACATTGCCCAAGCACTGCTTTTCCGGCATATCCCAGGCTGTTTCCGCCTGTGAGGAACCGATCTTTACATCCCGGTACCGTTCTCCTTATTGGCATTTTCTGCCGCTTCCGCAGCGCGTTTTGCTTCGATAGCAGCCTGTTTTGCCTTTTCTTCTTCCACGATAAAGGATAAGGGCGCCAGATCGTCCCCGTTTCCCGTCTCCTCTTCTTCCGGCTCAAATCTTTTAAAAATCTTGACATAGAGCATGCTGGAGAGGTATGCCACAACAGGGATTCCCAGCAGGAATACGAAAGGCATTGCCTGCACCGTGACCAAAATGATCCCTACGGGCAGAAGGTGGATCAGAACGATCAGGACACTCCTGGGCAGGTTTAAAAAGCTGATCAGGAACGCATTTTTGATCGTCGCTTTTATGGAATTTTCAAACCTGGACAACACCGGGAATACATAGAGCCCGGTGAGCAGCAAAAACAGGGTCACGATAAAAATCACGACTTTCATCGCTTTGGCGGCATTTCCGGACATCATGTTGAAGATGACCCACCAGTCTACCGAAATGATCGCGATAACCACCAGCATGATCAGCCAGATGATAGTGGACTGTTTGAAATTCTCCTTAAAGGATTTAAAGTAGCTGCGCACAATATAGGGATCATCCCCTCTGGCCATTTTGATGGTGACATAATAAAGCGCCGTGATGGCGGCTCCGGCTGTCACGACCGGAATACAGCAGATGATGGTCAGAATGTTTAAGATCATCAGGTTGGCAACCTTTGTCAAAAAGACCATGAGCGGGCTGTCCAGGTTAAAAAGTCTCATTTGTAAGTTCCCTCTTTCTCTCTTGAATTTATTATTTTTCCACCAGATTCTTTAACGGCAGACCGTGTTCCAGCGCATAGGCATTCTCCAGCGTTTCCAGCGCGATGGCCTGCATGGCCTCCACCGTGAAAAATCCCATGTGGGAGGTGATCAAAACGTTGGGGAAAGTGGTGAGTCTGGCCAGATTCTCATCCTGCATGATATCCGTGGATTTATCCTCGAAAAACAAGCCTTCTTCCTCTTCGTACACGTCCAGTCCCACGCCCCCGAATTTTTTATTCTTCAGGCCCTCTATCAGCGCTTCGGTATCCACCAGGCCTCCCCTTGAAGTGTTGACCAGATAGACGCCGTCCTTCATCATGGCGATGGTTTCTTTATTTATAATATGCTTTGTGCTTTCCGTCAATGGACAATGCAGGGAAATGAAGTCAGATTTCTGCATCAGTTCCGGCAGCTCCACATATTTGACATCCAGCGCGGGATTGGGATATGGATCGTACGCCAGCACCTGCATATTGAATCCCCCAAAAATCCGCAGCATGGCCTGCCCGATTTTCCCTGTTCCGATCACGCCTGCAACCTTATGGTTTAAATCCGTTCCCATAAAGCCGTTGATATTCATGTTAAAATCCCTGGTGCGGTTATAAGCCTTATGGGTATACCGGTTGACGGTCAAAAGCATCGCCATGGCATATTCCGCCACCGCTTCGGGGCTGTAACTGGGCACGCGCAGCACCGGCAGCCTGCCCTTTGCCGCCTGGATATCCACGTTGTTAAAGCCTGCGCTGCGAAGAAGCAATGCTTTTACGCCCATTTCACACAGCAGGTCAATCATCTTTGCATTCACATAATCGTTCACAAAAATGCACACCGCATCGTGGCCCTTGGCGAGGTATACGGTATCCTCATTAAAAGGCAGCTCTATAAAATGCATGTCGTATCCGTAGTCTTTTCCCATCGGTTCAAACCATATTCTATCATACGGTTTCGTAGAAAAAAAAGCAATCCTCATCTTTGATCTCCCTGATTTTTTGTAATAGTTTAGCCCTCACCCCCGCAAAGGCTGAACTGTTACGTCTTTTCTACCGACAGTATTCCGTTTTTAAGAAAAAATATTCTGGAAAAAGGATATAACGCTGTCTTTTAAATCATTCCAAAAGGTTTTTGCCGTATTTTGCACGGCTTCTTTGGCCGCTTCTTTGGCGGGCTCCACCACCTGCTCCATCACCGCTTTTTCCAGGGGTTCTGCCACCTGCTCCTTTAAGGTTTCTCCCACAGGACCGGCCAGCTGTTCCTGTATCAGCTTCCCTGCGTTATCCACCAGGGATTCTCCATATTCGTCATAGAGCGCCTTTACGCTGTCGGCAATTTCATCCCCATGCTCCCGATACAGCTTTTTGGCAAGGCCGATGGCAGTATCATGATCCATTCCCAGACTGTCCAGCTTGGAAACCGCATCCGCCAGCTGTTCTTTTTCGGAATCATCCAGCGTCACGCCAAATTCCGCTTCGCCTTCTTCGATGGCCGCCCGGATATCCTCTTCCCTTTTAAAATCTCCGGCATCCCACTTTTCCTTCACAAAATCAAGCAGTTTGGATACCTCTTCGCTACTCGGCGTATTCTCCTGTGTTTCCGCCTGCTCCTGTATCGTCTCCGTCGCCTGTACGGGCGCTGTGGGCAGCGCCAGCAGGACTGCCAGCGCCAGAGCTGCGCCTGTTGTCTTCCATCCTTTTTTCACCAATATCCATCTTCTCCCTGTCTTTTTATTCTGCTCCCGCCTTTTCCGGCGGATTTTAAAGAGCCGCAGTCTTTTTGATCCAGGCCAGGAGGTCTGCGTCTACCGTTTCCCTGCCCTTCTCATTCACAAGCTCATGTCTCATTCCGGGATATATTTTGCATTCTACCCGCTTCATCCCCAGCGCCCGGAAACTTTCCGCCACCTTCACCGGAGCGCTGCCGTAGCTGCCTACGGGATCTTCGCCGCCCGCCAGGAAAAGCACCGGCAGATCCGACGGCATTTTTTTCAGGTATTCCGGGTCGTATAACCTGTCTATCAGTTCAAACAAAGCGGCAAACCCATTGAGCGTAAACGTGAAGCCGCAGAGCGGATCGTCCAGGTATTTGCACACTTCCTCCCGATCCGTGGAAAGCCAGTCCATCTTGCTTTCGGCATGTCTGATCCTCTTATTGTAACTGCCAAAGGCCATGGCGTTGATCAGACCGCTTTTATGCTTCTGTCCCTGGATCATGCCCAGAAGCTTTGACAGCCCTTTTGCAAACTTCACTACAACTCTGGGCTGCATTCCGGTACCCATCACGATGGCGCCGTCAATGCCTGTTCCATAGCGGCAGAGGTAATTGCGCAGAATAAAGGAACCCATGCTGTGCCCCATAATCAGATACGGGACTCCCGGATACTGCCCCTGTACCGTCTTTTTGAGCCGGTGCACATCCCGGACCACAACGGTCGCCGGATCATGGCTGCAAAAATATCCCAGCGGATGCCCCGGATCCGGCACTTCCCCGTACAGGCTCAGCCCGTGGCCCAGATGGTCCTCCCCTGTGACCAGGATTCCCTGCGCTGTCAGCTTTTCCGCCAGCCTCTCATATCGGGCGGCATATTCGGCCATACCGTGCACGATCTGCAGGATACAGCGCACCTCTCCGTCCGGAATCCATTTGACGGCATGAATCTTTGTTTCCCCGTCCCTGGAATCAAAATAAAATTCTTCCTTCTTCATCTGCAGCCCCTCCTCTTTGGTTTTCCTCCGGTTCCCTGCGCGGCCTTTTTGATAACGGCAGGGCCGCAGCAAGAGAATAACATACTGTCCCCTTCTGTCAGACAATAATTTCCTCTTCTGCGGCCCCTCGCTACTTTATTTTGTTATTATAACATACTTTTTTTTCATGCGCCACAGGGTCAGCAAATTTCTGCGCCTGCAGGCATCTCTTTTTCCGGTGTCAGGAGGGCCAGGTTTCCTTCCGCATCCTCCGCGCACAAAAGCATTCCCTCCGAAAGCACTCCCGCCAGCTTTGCAGGCTTTAAGTTCACTAAAACCATGACTTTTTTGCCCACCATTTCTTCCGCGCTGTAGTGCTGTTTAATGCCGGAGACGATCTGCTTCACTTCGCTGCCGATCTTCACCTGGGAACATAACAGCTTTCTGGATTTCGGCACTTCCTCACATTTGATGATTTCTCCCACCTGGAACTGAAGCTTTTCAAAATCATCGAAGGTGATTTCCGGTTTTCTCTCGATATCGATCACTGCTTCTTCCTCTTTTTCTTCCGTCTTACCTTCCGCTGCGGATACCTCCGCTCTTCTTGCGGCAAACATGGCGTCCGCCTTCTCCACAACTTCCTTCATGTCCAGCCTTGCGAACAGGATTTCCGGCTGATCCGTCACTTTATTTCCGGAAGGGTACAGACCGAATTTCCTGCAGTCCTCAAAGCTGCGCAGGGAAGTGTTGAGCTGTGCCGCAATTTTCTCCGCAGTATTGGGCATATAGGGCTCCAGCAGGGACGCACCGATCATGATGCCTTCCACCAGGTTGTAAAGCACGGTGGAAAGACGGTCCGCTTTCGCCGGATCCTTTGCCAGCACCCAGGGTTCGGTTTCATCGATATATTTGTTGCAGCGTTTGAACAGCGCAAAAATTTCCGTGATCGCGTCCGCCACGCGCAGGGTTTCCATTTTTTTCGCCACTTTTGCATAGGTGTCCACAGCCACGGCCTTCAAGTCCTCGTCCACCGCTTCCGCTGCGCCCTTGTCCGCCACAACGCCGCCGAAATATTTGTTGCTCATGGAAATAGTACGGTTCACCAGATTCCCCAGGGTGTTGGCCAGATCGGAATTCAGCCGTTCCACCAAAAGCTCCCAGCTGATCACGCCGTCATTTTCAAAAGGCATCTCATGCAGCACGAAGTAGCGCACCGCGTCCACGCCGAAGAAATCCACCAGGTCATCCGCATAGATCACATTACCCTTGGATTTGCTCATCTTCCCGTCGCCCTGTAACAGCCAGGGATGTCCGAATACTTGCCTGGGCAGAGGTTCGCCCAGCGCCATCAAAAAGATGGGCCAGTAAATGGTATGGAAACGGATGATATCCTTTCCGATCAGATGCAAATCTGCGGGCCACAGCTTTTTATACTGTTCGGAGCTGCCGCCGTCCGCATCATAGCCGATGCCGGTGATATAGTTGGTCAGCGCATCCAGCCATACATAAACCACATGCTTATCGTCAAAATCCACAGGAACGCCCCATTTGAAGGATGTCCGGGATACGCACAAATCCTGCAGGCCCGGCAGCAGGAAGTTGTTCATCATTTCGTTCTTGCGGGATACCGGCTGAATGAATTCCGGATGGCTGTTAATATGATCGATCAGCTTTTGGGCATATTTGCTCATTCTGAAAAAGTAGGCTTCTTCTTTGGCCGGCTTGCATTCCCCTCCGCAGTCAGGACACTTACCGTCCTTTAACTGGGATTCCGTCCAGAAAGATTCGCAGGGCGTGCAGTACATCCCTTCATATGCCCCTTTATAAATGTCGCCCTGGTCATACAGCTTTTTGAAAATCTTCTGCACCTGTTTCTCATGGTCCGCATCTGTGGTGCGGATAAATTTGTCGTAGGAGGTTCCCATCAGATCCCAGATCCGTTTGATTTCTCCCGCCACATTGTCCACGTACTCCTTGGGCGTCACGCCTGCTGCCGCGGCTTTTTCTTCGATTTTCTGGCCGTGCTCGTCCGTTCCGGTCTGGAAAAATACGTCATAGCCGTCTTTTCTCTTAAATCTTGCGATACTGTCTGCCAGCACCGCTTCATAGGTGTTGCCGATATGCGGTTTGCCTGATGTATAGGCAATCGCGGTGGTGATGTAATACTTGCCTTTGCTCATTTTTATGCTCCTTTCTGATCGGGGTACCTGTAAAAATACGCCATGCTGTGGGGATAAAGCAGAACATAAAATGCTGCGCATTTTATGGTTCGCCTGCGGCGGGTCGCTCCAGCGACAGGATTCCATTCCGCCGCAGTGCGATCTGTCGTTTTTTTGTACGATAGGAAACTTTGTTTCCTGTTATACAAAAAAAACCCGCCTTCTTCGCTTTCGTAAGAAGACGGGCAATATTCCCGTGGTACCACTTCTGTTCATATATCCCTCGCAGGATATACCTTTACAGGTACTGTTACGCATTCCGTTTCCAATACCCTGCCGCTGTAACAGGCGGAACCTGTCGCAGTCTTGCCGTCAGTCCTGTGGGATCTCTCCCGGCCTGTCCGGTTCGGTGCGCCGCTCGGGAGCCATGTTCGATCCGTTTCCGTTTGATTCCTCTCAGCCCGATGCGCGTATCATCCTGCGCATACACCGGAATCTTCTCTGTAAAACTTCCGCCGACCTACTCTCTCCGTCATCGCTTTTTCTATAGATCATTAAACTGTGTTTAGCGTATCACAAAAAAATATTCCTGTCAATTTTTTTGTACCAAAAGAATAATGCAAAACCCCGGCGGTGATTGCGGAGGGGAGGGCATAGCACGATGCAATCGTCCTGCCCCCACGATGATGTCTGCACAGACAGACATGTCCGTTTACTTAGGATATGTAACATTTGGCAATTTTTTCCCAATATAACAAATCAAAATGCTATTATCTGCATATTCCGGGATGAAAAAAATCCGACCGGGAATCCCTGTAAAACGTATATGCCAGCTTGCGAGATATTGTTTTCCACTGGCATCACAGAATGTGTGCTGCTGTTTATAAGTTTTTAAAGTAATTTCAGATTCCGGTGTAACTTTTTTTAACTGTTCAGGCCAAAAACGTATTCCCGGGTTTTCCGTTTTATACTGATTCAGTTCATCCAATTTCCTTATGATTTGATATAACCAGGTGTTTTCCATTTCATCCAGATCTTTTTTTACAGACGGGCAAAAACAAAGATTCGGAAACAACTTTTCCCTCTTTTCCCATAAATCTTCATAGGAACGCACTTCAATCTTACAGGTATTTTTAACGATATTTTTTGTTTTCTCATCAGTCAACTGCTGATATTGAAAAATATTGGGTATTATGACGGGAGTATCCAAATCTTCCGTCACAGAATACAGGTTTGCATGAATCTCATCCAGCATCCACTTCTTCTCAAAACAAGTGCTGATTAAAAACGACTGATTTAATGCCGCCTCTGTACCTCCCTTTAAGACCACATCTTCGTAAGTAACCTCACACTCTTCATCCTGATTATAAACAATCCTTTTTTGCCACATGCCAAGAAACAACCTTCGGTATTCCAAATCCACTTCTGAAAGCCATTTTGCAATAGAATACGTCTGTGACCTTAAAAATGGCTCTTCCTCCGCCGGCACATACAATTCCTGTATTCCATAATCTTTAGATAGTATGGCATAAATTTTAAGGAATTCCTTTAACCCTTTATTGATCGTATAGGGATTATCCTGCTGAATTTCCCATGACCGTTCATTCAAATACATATTTTATCCTCAGATTAATTCATATAACGCCTTATCCCATTCGTCAAAAAAACCATCCGGCCAAATATCAAGCCGTCCGTCTTCTTTAATTTGGGGGGAAACAAATTTATGCTTAAAATCATCCCCTTCGTCCTTATAAAAAAAGGCCAACTGGACATAATCCCGGTCAATAATCTCTTTTTTTACAGCCAGTCTGATTCCATTGAGTATGTGGTCGCTATGAGTTTCCACAAATAACTGTACTCCTCCTGCCCCAGCGCGGGCAATCAGTTCTCCAAGCATCCTTTGCCCTGCCGGATGGATATGCGCCTCCGGATTTTCCACAATAATAATGTCACCTTTCCTGGCAGATAAAATAGCGATAACCAATGGAAGCACATATGTGATTCCAAGTCCTACATTCATACTTTTATATGAATTTGTTTTCTCTTTCCCCTCAATAAATTCGTATTTCACTTCAGAAGTTCTCAACTGTGCATTCAGGCTGATCTGAGGTGTTACACCAGGTGCAATTTTATCCATCCAAGCCCTTGTCTGAGCATTCAGACTTTTTCCGTATTTGTCCTCCAGAATGACTTCTCTGTTTTTTACATCCTCACTGCCATACTGGTATAAATACTGCAGCGAAAATTCCCCGCTGTTTCCAAATTCCCTGTTTTGGAGTTCGTCCTCATTTGTGATATGATAAAGTTCCAGCGGCTCAATCCGATATGCAGACAAGTAGATGAAATTAGCAGAAAACACGTCGTGTTTAAAATTTCCGGCACAAACCTTCTCCACAGGTAAAAAATCGGAATCCTGTTTGTACCGACAGTTAAACAAATAATCGCCGTCATCTGAAGTAAAGCCCAATTCTATAATATCATCCTCTGCTTTTTCATATAGTACGTCCTGAGCGTTTCCAAGTCTCACATACCTGCCATTCAAGCTCAGCCCTTTCATCCCATTGTCCTTCACATAAGACTGCCTTAACAACAACATACTCTGAATAATGGTTGATTTACCCATGCCGTTTATTCCGGTAAGTATATTTACATTTTTTAAAGGCATTTCCAGCTTTTTGAAGCATTTGAAGTTTTTTATTATGATTTTCCTTATCATAGAAACTCCTTCACCAGATTTTTCGCCATATCAATCCTCCGTACAGCGGAATATTGATCTCCGGCCTTTAGTGCAGAAACAAATTCACTATTCTGAAGCAGCTTCCCAAATTGCTGCAGAAATTTTTCTTTCTGATTGACTAACTTTTTTAACTGTTCCTCTGCCAACTCCGAAAAACAGACTGCCCACAATTCAAAAATAGCTTTATTCACAGGTCCCCTCCGGAAATCAGCGTTGTATTTACGGAAAGCATATTTGCCAAATATCATGTGGCAGTAGTACATCACTCTCTTAAACTTCCGCTCTATGTCCAAAATCTGTTCCTCTTCACAAGTATTGATCTTTTTCATGGCTTTTATAAGGAAATTATCAATGTTTCCCTTATATTCCCTTTTGTAATCCAACTCTGTAAAAGCAAGAAAACGCGTAACATATTCTCTGTCCACCATACGATCTGAAGGAATTGCATTTTGCGTTGCAGTCACAAACTCCGTACTCTCTGCCAATTTCCGGATCAGTTCCGTGGCTTTCCCCTGATACAGGGCCTGCCGGATTTCCTGATCATTAAGAGCGACCCCGCCGGTATTAATGCGCTGAAAGATATTGAACACCACTTCATCCGGCGTTCCTTTCTCCACAGTAAACGCAATGACTGAAGTTTCCTTAATACGCCTCACATACTGTCTGGGTAAATCGTCAAAGGTAAGTCCGTTAAAATCCCCTAAATACTGCATTCCTTCAAAAGTCTTCTTTACCCTTTCATTTTCTCCTTCCGTTTTGCCTACCAGAAAATTTTCAAAAGCAGACAATCGCTGCAGTCCGTCGATGACCACCCATTTATCATCATCTTTTACATCAAAATAAAACGCCGGGATCGGTATTTTCAGCATCAACGATTCAATAAGCTGGCTCTGTTTTTCCATAGACCACAGATCTCCGTTGCGCTGAAATCCGGGCGTCAGATCGATTTCCTTATGTTCAAGCCGTTCCATTAAATTATAAATATTCATCGTCCTCTGATTAATATTCACATCAGCCGGTATGAATGTATCCGGTCCGACTTCCTGGGCCGGATACCCTTCATCCTGCTCATAGGTAACAGTAATCCCTTTCCGCGCCAGTTCCGCGATCTCTCTCTCAATCAGAGCCTCTTCTAACTCCTCGTCTCTGTCTTTTAAAATATCCACTGCCGTATTATAGCTGATCATGGAGCCATGCTTCCGGGCAAACTCCAGAATATCATCCATTTTCGCTGTCCGGCTCTCTTTTATACTCATAAGTCATCTCCACGCTGTGATGGGTTTCGTGTTATAGCAATATGTTGATGCCAGGGTCAAAAGGTCATACTTTTCATGTTTACATAAAAAAGTATCACTTTGAAATCCGTGGCATCATGGGAGCAAAATACCGTTTGACCTCAACATCATATGTTCAGTTTATCACAGGCATGAAGACGGTGCAATACGGCCCCAATATTAATTTAAGTCTCTCTCAGCCTTTCTGTCCCGCCAGGATAATCATTTTCGGGGCGGCTTATTTTTCAAACAGTTCCCTGCAGAGTTCCTCTATCCATTCCCGTCTCGCAAGCTGCCGCCGCCATTCCTCCGGAATCGCTTCATAACCATAATAGCAGCCCGCCAGGCCTCCGGCCACAGCAGCCACCGTATCCGTATCATTTCCCAAATTAACCGCTTTCAGCACGCAATCCCGGTAGGATTCGGTAGTGCCAAAACACCAGACAGCCGCTTCCAGCGTATCCACCACATAGCCTGTGCTCTCTATTTTCTCCTCCGGCATTTTGAAAAAAGCGTCTCCGTCCCACAGCCTTCCGAATTCCTCCAGTTCTTCTTTCCACTCTGCCGGATATTCCGTTTCCTCATAATGCCGCCGGGATCTTTTTAAACTTCCGATGCATAAATCTGCCGGCGTTTCTTCCTTCTTATTCCGTATAATATCCTCTGTCAGAATGGCATAAATACCGCAGGCAATCTGGCTTCTCGGATGAGCATGAGTCAGGCGGGATGCCTGATGTATGATGGTTAAACTTTCATCACGGCAAAGATTGCCCGTCTCTTTATAGACATAGAGTGCAACAGGCAGGATTCTCATGAGAGAACCGTTGCCGTTATCCATCTCCGCTTTCCCTCCGCAGTCCAGCGGTTCCATTCCCTTGCCATAATTCATGATCGCTCTGCTGGTAGAAATGCCGATATCAAAAGCCTTGCCATAAGGAGTATAATCTCCATACATCCACCACAAAGAAAATTTTTCCATCATATCCTGATAATCCAGCCCTTTTAACAGGCTGTCCATTTCCGCCAAAACCATACTGCTGTCATCCGACCAGGTTCCAGCCGGCTGATAGTGTGTCCCATATGCCCTCATATCCGTGACCGGATCCGTTTTCAGCTTCTTTCTGTCCGCAAATTCAACCGGAACCCCCAGCGCGTCTCCTGTCACCAGCCCCATGATTCCGTCCCGAAAGTAATTCTCCATCCCGTCCTCCTCCGTCTTTTTTATATCATAATATAAAATTGATGCAAAAGAAAGGCGGCTTTCCAAATTTTTACAAACAGAAAGCCGGGCTGCGGCCCGGCCTTCTGTTTCAGGATATCGGGAAACTCAATTTCCCTGCTTTTTGGTATTTTCCCCGGATTATGCTCTTCTTTTGACCGGGCAACAGACTTCCGTCACCAGTTCTTCTTCCTTTTGGGTATCGCCGGGACTCACGTGATAAATGCAAAAGCAGGGGCCGTCAATTTCATAGCCGTTCTCAGAAATCCACTGCGCCACGGCCATATTCACCCGTGTGATCTGGTCATAACAGCCCTTATAGGTTGCGGAAGCCATTTCCACGGCCTCTACTTTTTTGAATTTTACCTGATCCGTGTCCTCATATGTTCCGGTCACAGCAACCTGAATTTCCACATCCACATCGCTGTCCTTAAACCCTTCATCATGAAAAATCGCCAGTCCATATCCGGGGACCGCACACTGGATATGCTGTCTGCCGGCTTCTTCTGAAAAAGTCTTCCACAGTATCCCCTCATCGTGATAAGCCGGAATCACCTGCCGTACGCTGGCCACATACCTCTCGGGTAAAGTTTTCAATGTCACATTGTAATCCATAAGATTACCATCCTTTCTCAACCAATTAATGGTGTTGTCAAGAAGCCTGATCCGCCGTCCGGTTTCCTCAGCCTCTTTCAGCAGTTCCCCCTTCTTTATGGAAAGGAAGCGTTCCATGGACTCTGCATCCTCGTAATTATTCATAATCTCGGCGGTAGCTGCCAGGCCGAACCCCAATTCCTTCAACACCTGAATTCTCTGGGCGTAAAGAAGCTGGACCTCTTCATAATAACGATAGCCGGTTACATCGTCCACCATTTCGGGAACGAGCAGACCGATCTCATCGTAGTAACGCAGCATACGGATGCTGATCCTTGACAACTTTGAAAATTCTCCTATTTTTAACATGTTCTTCCTCCCACATATGCGGTATTTCTGAGCTCATTATCATGATAAGGTATCCCACACTGTGAGAGTCAAGAGATTGGTTGAAAAATTTTTAGCTTTCAAAAAATGGGGGTCAGTGCTCCAGGATTTCCACTGCCGCTCCGTTACTTTCTGCCATAATCCGCACTTTCCCCCCAATCGGAAAGGTTGCAATCGGATCCGGCAGGACGTGTCCGAAGTCTACGTTAAACAAAACCGGAATCCCTCTGAGGCACTCTTTTGTGCTCACGATCCTCTGTACGGTTTCCTCTGTCATCCGGCAGCTTTCCTCAAACCGCCCCAACACCAGGCCTTTTAATCTTTTTGCCCCCTTTACCTGAAGGAGGGATTGCAGGTTGCGTTCAAATTCATGGATGAAAAATTCCCCCATGATGTTATCATCCTCTAAAAACAGGATCTTCTCCGCAAGATCCGGCATAAACTCGGTTCCCTGCAACAGATTTAGGGTGCACAGATTGCCGCCCACAATGGTGCCTTCACAGGCGCCTTCCTGAAGGACAATATACTGTTTCGCTTCTTTGGACGGCGTGATCTGATATGGACTGTCACTCATCACACATTTCCGGAAGGAATCCAGCGTGTAGGGCGGCATATGCCCTTCCCGTCCGAAGTTATAAAAATGCGGTCCATGATAGGTCACCAGCCCCGTTTTTGCATAAACCGCATTCAGCAGGGCTGTGATGTCGGAAAAGCCGCAGATGATTTTGGGATTTTTCCGGATCAGATCATAGTCCAGATATTCCAGAATTTCATTCACGTGGAAACCTCCCGACCACGTCAGCACTGCTTTCACCTTCTTGTCCGCAAAAGCATCATGCAGATCCTCCACTCTGGACCGGATATCCCCGGTTCCTGTCCGGGCATTGAAAACCCTGCAGTTTTTGGACAGGCTCACCTGAAATCCCAGGCCCGTAAGAAATTCGACCGCCTTTTGGCAGATTTCCTCTTTTTCCGGCAGTAGGCTGCCCGATGGTGCGATTACCCTGATCTCATCTCCAACGTTCAGTTTTTCCGCAGTCATAATCCGTTCCTTTCTATGACAAAGACTCCCGCGCAAAAGGACATCCTTTCAAATGTCACGCTGGCGCAAAGCCGCTTTTTTAGTTCTTCAAAGACAAAATAAATTTCATCGCTGTCCCAGCTGCCGCTACATTCCTCCCGGCATTTTTCCAGTTCCCGGCGTTCCCGAAACGCCACATCCCCGATCAGAATCTTGCCGCCCTCTTTCAGTGTCGGTAACAGGGTGTCGATCAGTTCCTCTTTTCCTTCCTCCGTAAGGTGATGCAGTGAATAGGTCGCTACGATGAAATCATATTTTTTCTGCAGCAGCTTTTCCGGCAGTCCTTTTGTAAAATCTCCCTGCAGCAATTCTGCATCCGGCATCTTTTCCTGCGCCAGTTCTATCATTCTCTGTGAAAAGTCCACACCGGTGATATGGCAGCCCTGTTCATAGAGCCTTGAAGTCAGTGTCCCCGTTCCAAAACCGATATCCAGAACCTCCGGTTCTTTTTTCGTCAGGACCTCTCCGTAAATTCTGTTCAGAACTTTTTTATAACCCGCAAAGGGGTAACTGTTGCTCTCCTCACTCATTCCCACGCTGCGGTCATAACCGTCCGCCCAAAGGTCAAAATCTTTTTGATTCAGCATAGTTCCTCCATTATATTGATAAATATCATTTCGTTTTTTCGTCATTCTTTATCCGGTCAATCAGATACAATCTCATACTTCGACTATCAAAAATAGCTTTTCAGCCTTTGAGCCAAAGGCCCAAAGGCTGAAAAAACAAACTGCCGTTATAATTTATATCCGGTTTTCAGATCCACCAGATTTTCAATCTGTTCACCGTTTCCATAGCGTTTCAGATTTTGTGCAAACAGCCCCACGATCTGTTCCAATGTTTCAGGCAGCGAAAATCCGCCGGATATATGGGGTGTGATCACTGCATTCGGGGCATCCCAAAGAGGATGATCCTCCGGGAGCGGTTCCGGATCCGTCACATCCAGCGCGGCTCCTGCAACTTTTCCTGCATACAGTGCATCAGAAAGTGCATCCGTATCAATGGCGGTCCCGCGGCCCACATTCAGCACGATGGCATTCTCTTTTAACAGAGAAATGCGTTCCCGGTTCAGCACATGATAGGTGGACGGATTGCCGGGCAGACTCATGGCGATCACGTCGGCCTGAGGCAGAACACGTTCCAGTTCCTCCATTCCGAAAAGGCCGTCCAGCCATTCCGGTTTTTCCCCCACCCGGCGCCTCACACCGATCACTCGGCAGCCCAGCGCTTTCATTTTCTTTCCGAAAGCGGAACCGATATCGCCCAGGCCGATGACCAGCACGGTGGAACCTGCGATCACGCTCACATGGCCTTCCTGCTTCCAGCTATGGGCAAGCTGATTTCTATAATAAAGATGCAGTTTTTTACGCAGTTCAAAAAGACAGCCGATCATATGCTCGGAAATCGCCAGTCCGTAAGCCCCGGTCGCATTGGCCAGAAGGGCGCCTTTCGGTATCACCCCCGGTTCACAGTAGCCTTCCGTACCCGCATTATTCAGCTGAATCCACTTTAAATTTTCACAGGCGGAAAGCTGAGCCGGGTCACGCAGGTTCCCCAGAATGATGTCCGCCTTTTTCAAATGCTCTTCCTTGACTTCATCCTTCGTGTGAAATCCGAATTCGTGTCCGGGCGCGGCCTGCCGCAGCATTTCCTTCTGTTCTTCGTTGACAGGGGGTGTTACCAAAATATACATATCGTCCCTCCATATGTAACTGCTTTATCCTTCAAAATTTGTCACAGACGCGCTTCCTGCAGAGCCAAGCCGGCAGACACGCCCTTCCTGTCCCTGATTTTTAATGATATTCCGTACGGTAGGCACCGCTCCAAGAAGCACAAATAAATATACCAGAACCAGATTTCCCCAGTAAGATGCGCTTTCCACAACGCCTTCCCGCAGAAGCATGGGAACAATCTGATAGGATGTGGCAAAATTAAGCTCCAGTTCCCGCATGATCATGATTGCCCAGTCCAGCCGGTCCCCGGCATAGGTCATGATCAGCATGAGCAGTACACAGATCACAATTCCCTTTTTGCTGATTCTTCCGCCCAGAAGTTCGTACCCCTTTAATGTGCAGACCGCCATTATGATTCCGGACAGCGCGGCAACATAGCCCATCTGACTGAAAACAATGATAGATGCAACCCCCAGAAGAGACCCCAGCAGCGCTCCCACAATGCCGCCGATCACGTTTTCTTTCTTAAAGGACTTCTGCTGTTCTTTTAACGCTGTGTTCTGGCTCATGGAAACAAAACATTCCTCACACAGAAGCATATGGCTGTTTCCGATGCCGCACGCAGATGTCTCTTCCGTTTTTCCGCAGGCCTGGCAGCAGTTTTGATATCCGTTTGCCTGCAAAAATGCTGTGAAAGCATTCAGCGCCTGCACCACATTCTCCCTGAGTTTCTCCTGACTTCCGTTTCCTTTTAAGTACATGGTAAAAAGATTTCCTTTTAAAACGAGAGAGGCCACTGTCTTATTCTCTTTGGCAAACTGTTTACATTCCTTCTTTGTGAGCGGAGCCTGGTCGCGCTTTGCGGACACATTTACGCTGAACTGATAAGGATAACTTGTATTTTCTGCATACAGCGCCACACTGTATCCGCTCCTTTGTCCGTAAAGTACGCCGCTCTCCTCATCCAGCTTTAATCCCGCTGCCTGGGCCAGCAGCTCATAGTTTTGTTTTACTTTCTTTTTCATGTCTTTTCCTCCTGCTGTTCATTTTCCCATAAGTTTGATATGTATTGCGTTATCAGTTTACCATGGAGATTTTTCTTTTTCAAGTATCATTATGCGTTTTTAAAAATAATTTCGTATCTTGTGCCGTGAAAAAAAGAACCCCCTCCGTCAGCCTGATGCATAAAATGCAGGTATTGGGATCGCTGTAATCATTATGCCCGTTATCATACCAGGAAGCAAAAGCGATCCGCAGTTTTCGGGCAATTTCTTTATTTTCTTCTTTCAGGATGTAACCCAGATTTTCGCCCGTTCCGTGGGCAGTGAACCATTCTCCCGCTACCGCTGCGGCGGGATTTTTTCCGATCTGCCTCATCTTATTGGACAGACCGTGGGTGATGATATAAAAGGCCCCATCTTCATAATAAGCGTTCACATAGCGCACGCTGGGCATTCCGTCTTCCGTGGTTGCCAGCGCGATGACCGTGTCCTTCCCGAATCGTTCCTTCATGATGTTGCTGCTTTCGGCGTTTAATCTTTCTCCCATTTAATAGATTTCCTTTCTTATCTTCCTCATTTCCGCCCAGACATTATCCCCGTAATTGCTGATTAAAACGGTAATGATATTCTTCCCGGGGTTATATTCTGAAAGAAAACTGACTCCGGGATCGCAGCCCTGAAAATAGGGGATGTCCTCATCCTTGTCCCTTTCTATGATCCAGACGCCATAACCGTACCAGCCTTCCTCCGGGTCATGGCCGTCGCCGGTTTGTTTTTTCAGCATCTCCCGCACCATTTCCCGGGAAAGCAGTTTATTTTCTGTCAGCCCCCGCCAAAAGCTGACAATATCCCCGGCGGTCACATATGCGCCTCCCGCTCCTGTCCCTTTTGCATCCACACTGAATATGTTGGTACGAAAATCTCCGGTCCTTTCCTCATAAATATAATGGTTGGCGCATCGGTCAGGAAGCCTGTCCAGTTCAAAATATCCGGTGGAATGCATTCCGCATACCTCAAAAACATTCTTCTGTAAATATTCGTCAAACTCCATCCCTGTAATTTTTTCTATGATCATCGCCAGCAGAACATAGCCTGTATTATTGTACTGGAATTTTTCTCCCCGGGGATACATCATGGGTTTTTCAATAAAAAGGGGCACGAGATCCGCATTATGCCTTATTTTATAATTTGGAAAATCCTCCCAAAGCTCTTCATATTCCTCCATGATACTTTCATCAAAATAATCCGGCACTCCCGAAGTATGGGTCAGAAGCTGCCTGACCGTCACATCCGGATCAATCTGATGAAGATCCATGTCCAGAATCCCTCCCAGCGTGTCGTCAAAACACAGCTTGCTGCGCTCGATCAGCTGTAAAATGCCAACCGCAACAAAAACTTTTCCGGCGGACGCGCTGGCAAATCTTGTATTCATTGTATTGGGGATCTTGTTGGGAAGATCCCCATATCCGTTCTGCTTTTCCAGTACAATATGACCATTCTCTATTACCAGGGCCACCCCTCTGATTTCGATTTCCTGATTCATTTTCATCCTCCTGTTAATTTTCCTCGTTCATTATGACTCTTTTACAGTATATCATATTTTTTTTCCCGAAACACGATTAAAATGCCGCGCCTCATTTGTATTCCTGATAGTAACAGAAAATTCGCGAAGCGTGTTTTCTATTATATCTATATCTGTTATAATGACCAGTAAAGCGAGCTCGATGTTAAAAAGGTAACGATCAAGGAGGGACATATGAAAGTTAAGAAGATCGGAATTGTCAGTTTATCCAGTGGAATATTAGGGGAAAATTTTATGAAGCATGAGGTTAAAATCGGAATTGACCGATTAAAATCCTATGGCGTAGAAGTGGAATTTTTACCAAATTCTTTGAAGGGGATTGAATTTATAAGGGAAAATCCTGAGATGAGGGCCAAAGATCTCATAAATGCCTTTAAAGATGATTCCATCGACATGATTTTGTGTGCCATCGGCGGAGAGGACACATACCGATTATTACCCTATTTGTTTGATCATAATGAACTGCAAAATGCAGTGAGCCAAAAAATCTTTTTAGGTTTTTCGGATACAACGATGAACCATCTTATGCTCAATAAAGTAGGAATAAAGACTTTTTACGGACAGGCTTTTCTCCCGGATATCTGTGAACTTTCAAATGAGATGCTGCCTTATACAAAGAAATATTTTGAAGAGCTGCTGTTCACAGGAAAGATTGCTGAAATTCGCCCAAGTGATATCTGGTATGAAGAAAGAGAGGATTTCAGCGAAAACGGTGTTGGTGTTTCTATGAAAAATTACACCAACCATGGTTTTGAGTTAATAAGCGGCAGCCCTGTCTTTGAAGGTCAAATACTGGGCGGCTGCTTGGATTCCATCTTCGATATTTTTGATAATACGAGATTTGAAGATACCGTTTCAATGTGCCAAAAATATCATCTGTTTCCAAGTATAGAAGAATGGAAAAATAAGATTCTTCTTCTTGAAACAAGCGAAGAGAAACCAACACCGGATTTGTACAGAAAAATGATTCATAAGTTAAAAGAGTTTGGAATTTTTAATGTTGTATCCGGTGTGTTAGTCGGAAAACCACAAAACGAAACCTATTACGAAGAATATAAATCAATCTTAATCGATGAGATTTCCAATAAAGATTTGTCTATTGTATACAATATTAATATTGGTCATGCGACTCCCAGATGCATCATTCCGTTTGGTATAAATGCAAGGGTAGATGCAGACAAACAGGTTATTCAATTCGACTGGTGAAGAAATCCTTTTTCTGCCTGTGATGATCCCATGGCTTTTGGCTATAATCGCCGTAATTATTTGAGGATAACAATATGAAAGCGAATGCGGGTGATGTTTTCTGTATTTATAACTTCTATCTAAAAAATATACCGCCAGTCAGGTGACCAGACTGGAGCAGGAAGGGAAGCATACAATGGCGGTTCTGCTTCCGCTGGACTGGAGCGGTCCACAGCCTTTGACGAAAAAAGAACTTCCTATGTGCAAGCCCCTTTATCTGGATTTTATGTATTGGAAAAACACCATTCATTTACGCAACGTCGATCCACAGGTGCCTGCCGGTTATATTTTTGTGGGAAATTGTAAGCCTCTGTCCAATGAAAGTACCAGCTCCTACGGCAATTGGGACACCGGATATCAGGTATACCGGCAGTTCCGATGGCAGGAAATTCCGAAAAGCCGCCGAGACGCATTTAAGGCGGCGGATAAAAGTGAAGAAAAAATCCTGTTTGCGGGCAGAGAAATTGCAATCCGTACCCATAGCCTTTATGACAGCACTTTCCCCGCTTTTAAAAACGCAGATGAACTATGCGCACTGCCCTGCCTGTCTGCGCTCCACTGTGAGCGATGGCATCCGGGATTATATGAGTATCTGAAAAGCTGTCCGTTTCTCACGGATCTTTCTCTGAAAAATCATCAGCAAAAGACGTTGGATTTTCGCCATACTCACTTAATCAGTCTGGAGATTACATTGGCTGATGTGGAGGAGCTTTATCTGAACGACGGGCTGGAAGAACTCATCCTGTGGGGACCGGTGTCTGAAACCTGTCGGATCTACGCAGCGGAAAACGGAGCTGTACTGCGGTTGTCCCTGGAAAAAACAATCAGCAGATTTCCAACTCTTACACAGCTGGCAGAACTTCACTGCCGAAAAACAGAGGAGATTGATTTAAAAGAACTTCTCAAGTCTTATCCATCCCTGCGGGAATTGCGGCTATGGGGGAAGCCCGGATATATCCGTAACTTTGCCGCGTTAAAAGATTTTAAAGAAATGCGGGTGTTCACAACGGTAGACATGTTTGGCTTTTCGGCTGATGACATTCCCAGGCCGGAGCATATGAACAAACTGGCAATGTTTTGGATGTGCAGTTTGCCGGAGGATGCCGCCCGGACAGCCAAACAACTTTATAAAAACCGAAAAGAACAGGGACTCAGCCTTTGGATTCAAAAAGCCAGGAAACCGGAATGGCTGGCCCAAAACCTGGATAATCCGTTCCGGTCATGGGATGGACAGGAGAATATTTCCGCCGCCATCGCCAAAAAGGCCTTTGCCCGGTACCGCAAAACCCGCGGTGAAATTTTCCAATTGTCCCAAGGCCCCACGGATGATATTGCCGAATCGGCCGAAAAAGCGGTCCGGGACTATACGGAAGCGTTCAATAAAATGAATCAGCGGTCCGATTTTATCGAAACAGTTGAAAGAGAAGAAATTTATGACGCATTGTGCAGCATCGTGGAATTACTGCCAAATAGCCAGAACATAAGGAATCGGCTGCTGGATTTGTTCGATCAGATCCGGGATTTCTGACAGAGAAATGAAATGCTATCAACAGAAAAGACATTTCCGGGAAACGGACGAATAAGATAACTAGGAAGCGGCTTTGACTATCTTTTACGGGAAACCGGACAACGCTTCGGAGCCCTTGTTCCCGAAGGAGTTCATAGAATCCCCCTGCAAGACCCTATCCCTCATTTATGTCATCAGGAACCCTTCAACTGTTGTGCAGAAATTGCTGCAAGCGGAACACATGGCTCCACCATTGAACCCAGACCTATTGCAAAAGAGTTTGGTCCCACACTGTTGTTTGGCCCTTCTAAATCAAAGCAAAATCCACTGCGGGTAAACTCCCGGAGTGAGCTGACTACGGCCTCTATTGCGGATTGTACCCGTAAAATGAGCGAGGAAACTCAGGCGGTATTTGATGCACTTTTTGAAAATATTGCGGATAAAAAAATACTGCTTGATAATATTGAAAAAATTCATACGACTGAAATGGGAATGGATAGAATTAAGAAGAATCTGAAAATAGACACCTTAGATGCTGTTGAATATTGCAAAAATAAGATTTTGGATAGAAATTGTAATATTTATAAACTGGGCAAAAATTGGTATTGTGAGATTGACAATATTAAAATCACCATTAACTCATATAGTTACACAATTATTACCGCACACATGATTAAATCATAGAATGGAAAAGATATGTATTTTTTATTGTTTTTGAATTTAATTATACCATTTGTCATGATTTTGGTGGGATATCTATTGAAAAAGCATCCTGTAACAGACATGAAGTCACACAATGGATATAACACACCAACTTCCCGAAAATCACAGGAACACTGGGATTATGCACAAAGTATAGCCCCGGACAATTACATCTCTCTTGGAAAGGCCTCCGGAATCATCGAGATTCTTTTAAGTGTTGTGATGATTTTTTTACATATTTCCGCTAATGTCATTCTCATTGCAGGAATTTGTTTGGGAGTCGGTTTTCTGTTTTTAGGATTTTATAAAACAGATACAGAAATAGAGAAAAAATTTACAGAATAATAAATTTCAGGCTGTCAAGCCGGAAAATCTGAAGCTGTAGAGGTGAGCGGAAATGGTTGTAGGAATTATTTGTTTTGTTATAGCAATCATCGCATTTGTGATCGCAATTTTACAATTTGTAGAAAAAGGATTTTTGTTCAACAATGCGTATCTATGGGCATCAAAAGAAGAACGAAAAAGAATGGACAAAAAACCCCATTATAAGCAGTCGGGCGTCGTTTTTTTGTTAATTGGAATAATCTTTTCGCTGGATGCCCTTGATGCACTATTTAAAAAGGATTGGATTTTTCCTGCTGTTATTGTGATTGCTATTGGAACAATCATTTATGCGATTGTAAGTTCAGTGATGATAGAAAAAAGGAAATAAATCCCCCTCACCTGCCGGGCAGAAAATCAGAAGTTGGATAAAGCATTAGGATGGTTACGCTTATTGACAGAAAAACAGGTTGACAGAGCCGGTAAATATAATTTTGAATCTTTGCCATTTATCGAAGGGCATGGAGGGTTCACAAATTATCGTGTGGTAATTGATAATGAAACGGATGATCCTTCTTTTTGGCAGGAGTATGAGAAACAAGGCGGCTCTCATTAAATCTCTTATTGGCAAAGGCGGACTTGCCAACGCCCTGTTGTCAGGGCTGAAAACTACCGGGGATTCCCCGGTAAAACCAAAGGAGGAGAAAATGGAATTCACAGAATCCAGAGAGAATATCGCAAATTCCATACGGAATCCCACAAGCAGACGTAATGGTGCTTTTTGGCGGAAGCATTCTGTGCGGCGGAGATATTTTGGCAAAAGCAATAATGGACGGAATTGCAAAAACATACATCATTGTGGGAGGTGCAGGTATTTGCAAAGTATTTGAAATATCGATATGATCTGGAACCGGATTTCCTTGAATGCAATTCTACAAACTGTGGAAACAATATCACAAACCTGCTGGAATTGCTAAAAGAAAATGAGATTTGGGGAATTGAAATGCTTTTGATGTATTGTGTAAGGAATATGCGGGACTGGTAAGAAAAGCAAATCCCTTGTATGCTTCAAAGTAACAAATTGCATTTGCGGAGGAAACAAATGATAAGTAATTTAATCATAAGACCCGAAAATCCTAATGATTATAAAGCGGCGGAATTAATGACAATGCGCAGCTTAATGATGATTTTTCTTCCATTATGGGAAAACTGCCGCAGAGAGTGATGTTCAGTTTATCTGGAATCATAAGGGAACTTCTGTAATTACGAAAGTGTTCCGTAATTTGCTGGAAAATTGATTCAATTCCCTTCCCCTCCGTGTGTGAGGAATAATAATCGTTTACTAAACGGACATGTCTGCTACCGCAGACATCACCATAGATGAAAGTCGATTGCTCCATACTATGGCATATCAGGAAACTGAGAGGAGACAAAGAAACATGGAATACATAAGAGTGACAAAAGAAAATCTGGAGCAGGAACATATCTGCTGTGCCATATCCAACAATAAAGATATTCAGGTTTCCTCCAAAAAGGAGTGGCTGAAAGGCCGTTTTGATGACGGGCTCGTTTTTTTGAAAAGCGCAGAGAGAGGAAAATGTTTTATTGAATATATCCCGGTCGAGAATGCGTGGGTTCCGATTTTGGCAGACGGCTACATGTATATTGACTGTTTTTGGGTGTCGGGTTCCTTTAAAGGGCACGGATACTCCAATGATTTATTGAACGCCTGCATAGAGGATTCCAGGGCCAAAGGGAAATCCGGACTTTGTGTTCTTTCCTCCGCTAAAAAACGTCCGTTTCTGTCCGATCCCAAATATCTGCTTCATAAAGGATTTAAAGTGGCGGATGAATCCGATGCAGGAATCAACCTGATGTATCTTCCTTTTGATGAAAATGCTAAGGCGCCTCAGTTTAAAGCGGAAGCAAAACATCCGGCAATCAAAGAGGACGGATATGTGTTGTA
Organism: uncultured Lachnospiraceae bacterium; assembly: GCA_902476265.1. Classification (GTDB taxonomy): domain Bacteria; phylum Bacillota; class Clostridia; order Lachnospirales; family Lachnospiraceae; genus Gallintestinimicrobium. The sequence goes on along the minus strand of CABSCP010000010.1, from coordinate 75,955 downwards.
TTACACGAACCAGTGTCCTTTTAACGCGAAATATGTGCCGATTCTTGAAAAAACTGCGCTGGAAAATAATATTCCTTTTAAAGCGATTCTGATTCAATCGAAAGAGCAGGCACAGGCAGCGCCGAGTCCGTGCACAACTTATGCGCTGTTCTACAACGGAAGCTTTGTAACAAATGAGGAATTGAATGATAAGAAATTTTTAAAATTGGTACAGGGAATGTAGGAATGTCAAAAAGAGTATTTTTTGCAGAAGTCGAAACGGTTTATCATAAAGACTATCAATGTGATTATTATCGCGGCGTTATCATTGACGAAAGAAACAATATCGCAGACCGGTGTTCGGACTTACAGCCTTCTTATGGGAAGGCCAAACGTGATGCAGAGCGCAAACTGATGAACAGCCCCTTATATTCCCGGCAGACATCGCCGGAAATGAAGGCAAAGCTGGAAGAATATCAGAAACAAAAAGCGGAGTTTGAAAAACAAAATGCTGTTTTTATTTACGATCCGAAAGAATGGAATGAATGGCAGTATCTATATGACCATGGGCTTTACCGTTTCCGTTACATGAATCAAAACAGTCCGGCAGGCATGACGCTCACCAGGCTGAGCAAAACCCCCATTGGCCCGATGATCGCCAAAGCATATGACAGAGCCGGAACTTCTGACCTAAGTTTTTACCTGGGAAGAATAAGGCAGGCTTATGATCTGGAAAATCTGCCGGGGCATAAAGATATTTGGAAAATAAATTCTGTAACAAAGATCATTCAAAAAGAAAACAGGGATTGTGATGTGACCATTCGGTTTCAAAAGTACGGAAACCTCCGTCATGACTTTAAGAAAAAGGAAAAAGAAAAAATTATTACGATTAAGAGTAAGTGGGATTGTTTTAACGAATTAATGGAGCAGTTTTATGGATATTATCATCATTATTGAACAGATGTGCGTCATGCTTTTTCTCATTTTGCTGGGATATTTTCTGTTCCGGAAAAATCAGTTTAACGATATGACTTCCCGGCAGATTTCCGGTCTGGTGGTCAATTTCTGCAATCCGGCCGTTCTGGTGTGTTCGGCTTTTGAGGACGGCCCCAAGGCCTCCTTGTCCCAGCTGCTTACTGCCCTTATCGTGACACTCTGTCTTTATGGCATCCTGATCGCGGCAGGTTTTGTCATCCCCCGGATCATGGGGCTCCCCAAAGAAGAACAGTATATTTATCACTTCCTGACCGTTTACGGGAATGTGGGATTTCTGGGAATCCCGCTGGTTTCGGCAGTCATGGGAAGCAGCGCGCTCATTTATGTTTCCATCAACTGCCTGGTATACAATATTCTTTTTTATACCTCCGGCCTGGGAATCATCCGCCAAAAAGCCGCTGTCAAAAAACAGTCCGGCATCCGCGACCTTTTTTCAAAAATCGTAAATGCCGGAACCATATCCGCTGTGCTCACTATTCTCTTTTACCTCGGAAACTTTAACGTCCCATCCGTCGTCAAAGATTCCTTCACCTATACCGGACGGGCGACCACCCTTTTATCCATGTTGGTTCTGGGTGTCTCCATCGCCCAGATGCCGCTGAAAGAAATCTTCTGCCACAAAAAAGATTATCTTTTCATCGCTTTGCGAATGCTCCTTGTACCGGTCCTGTGCGTCCTGCTTTTAAAACAGGTGATTTCCGATCCGCTCCTTTTGGGCTCTTCGGCCCTGTTGATCGCGGTTCCCTGCGCAAACCTGCCCCTCATGTCCGCCAGGGAATATGGTCTGAAAGCGGATGTCCTGGCGAGAACTATTGTGCTGAGCACACTGCTTTCCATCATCACCATTCCGGTGGTGGCGCTGTTTTTATAAGATCCTTAATCATTTTTTCGGATCACCCGACAGGGATTTCCCACCGCCACGCTGTCCGAAGGGATATCCCGGGTCACCACGCTGCCGGCCCCGATCACCACATTATCGCCGATTGTCACGCCGGGCAGAATGACCGCACCGCCGCCGATCCAGACATTGTTTCCGATGATCACCGGCGCTGTGCGGCCAATACAGAAAGCAAAACTGCCGTCCTCCCTCGGCTCTCCGAACCGTTCCCGGGCGCTGGTGGGGTGAAATGCGGTATAAATCTGCACATTGGGCGCGATCAGGGCATGATCCCCGATCACGATCCGGTTATCATCCAGAAACGTGCAGTTCATGTTCACTTCACAGTTATTCCCAAAATAAATGTTATTCCCATAGTCTGCGTAAAAAGGGGCCGTTATCCACAATTCCCTGCCTCTTCCCCCCAGAAGTTCTCCTAAAATCCGGTCTTTTTCCTCCTGATCATCAGAATCCAGCAGGTTATAATCCCGTGTCAGCTTCTTGGCCTTGTGCCACTGCGCCAGCAGTTCGCTGTCTCCGCAGTCGTATAACTCTCCCGCCAGCATTTTTTCCCGTTCCGTCATTTTCTCTCTCCTTCTTATTATCTGTTTTTTGATAAAGATAAACCCATGAAACCGCCAGCAGCGCATCCGCGCCTGCCCAGGCCAGCACTTCTCCCCAAAATACGCCCTGATATCCGATCAGCGCCGGGAGCAGACAGGCGCAGCCAACCCGCATGATCAGCTGTATCCAGCCGGAAAGCAGGGGAATAATGCCGTTTCCTAGCCCCTGCACACCTGCCCTCAAAATGTAGAGCAGGTATAAAAGCGGGAAAAACGCTGCCAGTACGTTCAGAAATTCCTGACCGATTTCCAGCGCCCGCCCTGCATTTTCTCCGGAAAGAAAGCACTGCAGGATTTCCTTTCCCGCCACAATCATCACCGCCGACATCACAAACGCCGTGAGGCATCCCATGCAGGCTGCGGCGCCCATGCCTGCTTTCAGCCGCCGCCTCTGCCCGGCGCCCACATTTTGCCCGCTATAGGTGACCATCGCCTGCCCGTAAGAAGAAGCCGCCGTTTCCAGCAGGCCGTAAAGTTTGTTTGCCGCTGTGAAACCCGCCACAAACAAAACGCCGAAGCCGTTGATCACGGACTGTACCACCAGCCCGCCTGCCGCTGTCACAATATTTTGCAGCGCGATGGGAATCCCCAGGCCGAGCTGTTCAAGCGCCAGTCTCCCGTCCCACCTGCACCCGCCTTTTGGACAGAGTTCCGGGATTTTTTTGAGCCGTACCAAACACCATACCGCTGAAAACAGCTGTGCCAGTACGGTTGCGGCAGCCGCTCCCGGGATTCCGAACCCCAGAATACCCACAAACCACACATCCAGGAGCACATTCAGGATCGAAGCCGCCGCAATCGCCGCAAAGGGAGTACGGCTGTCCCCCACAGCGCGCAGGATGGCTGCCGCGGACTGATAGGCAAAAGTAATGGGAATTCCGCCATATAAGACCCGAAGATACCGCCTGGCAGCACCCTGTATCTCTTCCGGCGTTCCCATCAGACGTATCAGGGGATTCAGGCTGACCAGCCCCAGGAGCAGAAGGACCGCCGCGGCGGCAGCGGAAAGCACAAACGTATGGAATACCGTCTGTCTCACCCTGTCCGTTTCCCGGGCTCCCCAGGCCTGGGCGACGGTCACGCCCAATCCCGTGGTGAGCCCCAAAACAGCGCCGAACATAAGAAAGGTGAGCCATTCCGTCGCTCCCAGCGCCGCCAGCGCTTCCATTCCCAGAATCCGCCCCACAACTGCCGTATCCGCAAACGTATAAATCTGCTGAAATATATTGGCGAGCATCAGCGGAAATGCAAACCGAAAAATACAGCCCCATGGATTTCCTGCTGTCATATCCATGGACCGCTCTTTCCTACTCATAGCGGTGTCAGCTGTGAAAACAGCATTTCCGTTCCCAGCACCATCAGCCCCTGCATATAATCTTCCCGGTAGCTGTCTGCAAAAACAAACTGGGGAACGGCCGCGGCAGGCATAAATTTTTCACAGCACATCCGAATTTCCTCCTCCGGCTCTCCCCAGTCCTGCTCCAGATACAGAATGACCCTGGGCGGGTTTAATACCGTGCAGATGCAGGTGATCAGCCTGCCCAGATATTCTCCCGGGGTCACGCCCGCAAAACCGCCCAGCGCCACCTCCTGCAGTGTCCGTTCCCCAAAAAGGGGCATAAATCCCACCTCACCGTTAAAACCGCAAAAGCCGTTCACCGGCCGTCCGTTCACCACAGCGCCGCAGCCCGGCCCGTTTTCGGCAAGATGGATACAGACCAGATTCTCCTCCCGTTTTTCCTGCTTTCCGGAAAGGCCGAATGCCAGGGCGTTCATATTGTTGCTCACCGTCACAGGGATTCGGGCGCTGTCCGTCAGTTCCCGTTCCAGTTCTCTTCCCTTTAATTCCTCATATCCGTCTATGTAGCATATGGTCCCTCCGTGAACACCACCCGGCACGCCCACTGCCGCTGCCGCGATCTTCTCATCCTGGCTACACACTTCATTAAGAATTTCCTTCATTAGTTCCACCGACGGCTGTCCTTGCCTGCATTCCTTTTCCTTCCGGTAAATCTGTTTTTCCAGCGCGTCAAAAACTCCATAGCAGACTGTTTTTCCCTGCAAAAAAAGGGTCAGCACATGGGCGAAATCTCCGTCCATCCGGAAAAGCCCCGCTCTCCTTCCGCCTGGGCTGCTCCCCTGTGTCCCCAACGCCAACAGCATCCCCCTGTCCACCAGCTCATCCACCAGCTTGCTCACCGTGGGAAAACTCAGCCCGCTTTTCCCTGCCAGTTCCTGCTTGGTATACATCTGTCCATCCCGCAGGCAGTCAATCAGCTGCCGCTCATTCATATTTTTCACCAGACTTGTAAATGCCATAGAACAATTCCCCATTAATTAAATATATTTTTAAAACTATTTTAATAATAAGGCAGGATTCCTGCTTTGTCAAGTCTGTTTCTTTGATTCGCGAAAACGGACGAAAGCACTGCTGTACTTTCGTCCGTCCCTGCTTTCTGTTTACTTCTAAAACTCTTCAGAACCTCCAGGCCCTGCGCATCCTCTCATAAGCCTCTTCCAAAAGGCATCTCGGCGAAGCGATGTTGAGCCTGATATATCCCCGTCCGGCTTCCCCAAAAACGCCTCCCATATACACGGATACGTTGGCTTCTTCCAAAAACCACTGCTCCAGTTCCCCTTCACTCAGCCCTGTCTTTTCATAATCGATCCAGAGCAGGTAAGTCCCTTCCCTGGGAAAAATGTGGAATCCGGGAAAATGCCGTGCAAAGTATTCCCGCGTAAACGCTTCATTGGCATCGATGTATTTTTTTACCGCCTCATACCATTCATCACACTGACAGTAGGCTTTTTCCACCGCAGTCACAGCAAAAATGGTGGGATTGTGCATTCCGATCCTGTCGATATCCGCCGCAATCTTTTGGCGCAGCTTTTCATTGGGAATGATCATATAGGAAACAATGACGCCCGGAATATTAAAAGTCTTCGCCGGAGAAGTCGCCAGAATCAGCCTGTCATTACTCTCCTCTGTCAGAGAAAGCGTGGTCTGATGCTTCACCCCTTCTGCGGTGAGATCGCCGTGGATTTCGTCCGAAAAAAGAATCAGGTCGTGTTTTTTGCAAAATGCAGCCGCCGTTTCCAGCTCTTCCTTCGTCCAGGAGCGCCCCGTGGGATTATGCGGATTACAGAGGATCAGCATTTTTGTCCGCTCGTCCACCAGGCTTTCCATATGGGCAAAATCCATCTCATAACGATCGCCGTTTCTGACAAGCGGACTTGCCAGCATCCTTCTGCCGTTTTTCAGTATCGCACTCTGCAGAGGGCCGTAAGCCGGTGTATTCATGATCACCCCGTCCCCCGGTTCGGTATAAGTTTCCACGCAGATGCTGGATGCGATATTTATTCTGGGGCAGAATACGATCCATTCCCGCGCTACTTCCAGCCCATACTGTTTCCGGTACCATCTCTGAATGCTCTCATAAAAGCCGCCGCTCAAATCGGTATATCCCAGTACGCCCATGTCCAGAACGCTGCGCAGCCCTTCCAGCACCGGCTCCGGCGCTTTAAAGTCCATATCCGCAACGCCCAGATGGATCATGTCTTTTCCGCCGTATTTTTTGTCCATGGTATCCCACTTTCCGCAGTTGGTGTTCCTGCGGTCTGTCACGGTATCAAAATCAAACTGCACTGCCATTGTAATCTCCTCTTTTATCATCGCCTGTTTCAGGCCGCTTCCTCTTCCTTCTGAAGCGCCAGGTACTCGTCATAGTATTCGTCTCCGGGTTTAATTTTCGCAATGCCGAATCCGCTGAACCCCCAGATTGTTGCAAAAATTACACCGGTATAACACAGGATTGCCCAGGGCAGATAAGCCAAAGTGGATACGCCCAGGGTAGTCGCCATATAAACGCCCGCTGCTGTCCAGGGAACGATGGGCTCCACCACGGTTGCGGAATCCTCCAGCGTTCTGGAAAGGTTTTTGGGCTGCAGTCCCTTTTTAAGATAAGTCTTTGCAAACATTTCGCCCGGGATCAGAATGGACAGCTGTCCGTTGCTGGTCACAAAAACTGCCGTGATACAGGAAACGATGGTGGATACGATCAGGCCGCCCGTGCTCTTAACCGACTTCATCAGTTTGTTCAGCACAATGTCCAGGGAGCCGGTAACTGCCAGGGTCCCCGCAAATCCATATGCACAGAATGCGATCAGAACGGTGTTGAGCATGGAAAGCATGCCGCCGCGTTCCAGCAGTCTCGGGATGTCGGGAATCAAAGACGCCGCATCAAAACCGGCTTTAGTAACCATATCCAGCCGGAAGCCGCCGATGGCTGCGCTGAAACACTGCTGCAGTGTAAAGCCCTGGAAAACAGTGGCGTTAAAGAAAGCCACCACACTGGAAATCAGCATGACCGGAATGGTGGGTTTTTTGCGCACGGAACCGTAAAGTACGATCAACGGAGGCAGGATAACCAGCGGATTGAACCGGAATATACCGGAAAGGGTTGTTAAAATGGTCTCCACCTTTTCGGGAGTTGCCACGCTTCCGCCGCCCACCATGGTAAAGCCCGCTACGGTATAGACAATCAGACAGATGATGCAGCCCGGGATCGTTGTATAAAACATGTGTCCGATATGGTCATAGAGCTTGGAGCCCGCCGCGATGGGCGCCAGGTTTGTGGTGTCGGACAGCGGAGACATTTTATCCCCGAAGTATGCGCCGGATACCACCGCGCCTGCCACAAGGGGCAGAGGCGCGCCCATCCCCGCCGCAACTCCCATCAGCGCAACGCCGATGGTTCCTGCAGATCCCCAGGATGTGCCCGTACACAGGGAAACCACTGCAGTTACCAGAAAAGAGGTCACCGCAATATAGCGCGGGCTGATAATTTTCAGTCCATAATACACCATCATGGGGATGGTGCCGCCGATCATCCAGGAACCGATCAAAAATCCGACAATGATCAGAATAAAAATCGCGGGCATTGTCTTGGACAGTTTTCCGACGATGGAATCCATGATATCGTCCCAGGTATATCCGAGATAAACCGCAATCACTGCCGCAACTGCGGCCGAAACCAACATCAGGACCTCCGGGCTCAGCCCCATCACCGCATAACCCACACCCAGCAGAAGAATCATTGCCAGAATCGGAAGTACCGCCAGGAAAAACGACGGTTTCTTTTTCTCTTTCACTTTTTTTGTACCCATTCTTTTTTACCCTCCTTTATGTACCCTTTACTTTGCTGTCACCGCAATCACTTCCACTTCACACAACACGTTTTTGGGAAGCGCTTTCACCGCCACACAGGAACGCGCCGGCTTTTCCGTAAAATATCTCGCATACACCTCATTGAATGCCGCAAAATCATTCATGTCGCTCAAAAAGCAGGTGGTCTTAATGACAGACGGGAAATCTGTTCCGGCCTCTTCCAGAATCGCGCCCACATTCTTCATGACCTGCTCCGCCTGGGCGGTAATATCCCCCTGTACCACTTCACCGGTTTCCGGGTTTACCGGGATCTGTCCTGAACTAAACAAAAGTTCATTGGCAAGAATTGCCTGGGAATAAGGTCCGATGGCCTCCGGGGCATTTTTCGTATAAATTTTTTTTAGCACTTTCAACACTCCTTTCACTTTTCTTAGCTGATAATTGCATTATATCAATAAAATATATTTCAGTCAATACACTTCTGTTTATTTATTTTGTATACATGATGAAATTTATTTCACTTATTTCTTGCACATTTCCAGAGAAGCATATATAATAAATAAGAAGCTTTTACTGAAATTTATTTCATTCTATGCAATCATTCCGAAAGAACGGAGGTTTTATGGATCCTTTTATCGCTCTCACTGCCGTGGACCGGCAGATTTTAAATTCCTATGCCCTCATGCTGGATGGGCTGGGTTCCTATCTTGGGGACGGATACGAGCTGGTGCTTCACAGTCTGGAAAGCCTGGATCATTCCGTTATCAAAATCATTAACGGCCACTATACCGGCCGCCGGGAGGGATCTCCCATCACGGACCTCGCTCTGAAAATGCTGGGGGAACTGGAAAAAGACCCGGCCAGAACCGTTTCTCCCTATTTCAACAAAAATAAAGCAGGAGCTCATCTGCGCTCCTGCACCATTCCGATCACCGGAGAACATGGCCGGATCATCGGGCTTTTATGTATCAACTTCCATATGGAGAACTCTTTTGCCTCCATCCTGCAGAATTTTCTTCCTCCTCAGGAAGCGGCCGCAGCTTCTCCTGATCTTGCGGAAACTTTTTCCGACAACATCGACGATCTGATTCTCTCCTCCCTCGCCGAAACCAGAGAAGCAGTTTACAACGATCCTTCCATTTCTACCGCCAATAAAAATAAAGAAATCGTGCTGCAGCTTTACCAGCGCGGCATCTTTAATCTGAAAGATTCCGTCATCCGGGTGGCGGAGCAGCTGAACATTTCCAAAAACACCGTGTATATGCATCTGCGGAACTTCAAAAACCAGGGCACACCGTGATCAGGAACAATATCGGCGGTCAGAGAAATCATTTACCTCTCTGACCGCCGGATCTTAATTTTTCTTCTTCACCGGAATCCAGATTTCGGAATAATATCCGTCATCTGCCGTGCCGTTTTCATACTCTACGGGATCACCGTACATCTCGATGCAGTACCCCGCCGCAATTTCATATTCCCGGCAGGAAGGAAGCCATTCCGAATAAATCCTGCCGTTCACTTCCTGTATGGATTTGGGCATCGCGCCCCGGCAGGGAAATACCGCCCATGTGAATGCAGGAATCACCTTTGTCACAAATCCTTCCGGCACCTCCGCCGCAGGATCGTAATTGTCGGCAATCAGATATTCAAATGTATCGCCCGACATGCTTTCATCGTAGTTGATTCCATAGGTGCCGCAGACATACTTTCCGTTTCCCGCCGCAAAATGTTCCTGCCAGAATTTCGGGATTTCATTTTGTGCATTTTCATACGGAAATGTTTTTTCCGCCCCAATGACCGTAAAACTGTCTTTTTTCATAATCTTGTAGTCCATCAGATAACCGCCTTTCAAGGATAATTGAATTTTCAGGGGAGCGAAAGCTTTGAGCGTAGCCTCCTCCCTGCGCGCCATTACAGGTGTTATTCCATGAAAACGGGTGAAGGCTTTGGTGAAGCTGTCCGGAGAATCATACCCATATTTCAGGGCCACATCAATCACCTTTGCATCCGTGGAAACAAGTTCGCTGCCGGCCAGCGCGAGCCTTCGTTTCCGGATATATTCCGCAATGGTAAAACCGCACAGCAGACTGAATCCCTTCTGGAAATAAAAAGGGGAAAAATTCACATACGCCGCGATTTTATCAGCAGAGAGCTCCTCCGTGATGTGATCTTCAATATACCCGATCGCTTTCTCTATCGCATCCATCCATTCCATGTCCTCACCTCCCTGTGAATCTCAATATATCACTTTCCAGACAGTCACTCCCGACATTTCAGGGTATCTTTTGTCCGATTCATCCCCTTTACAAATTTAAGGCCGCATAGTCCTATGCAGCCCTAAACCGGTTATATCCATAAAAGCAAAAACTACGCCTCCTCATTCTTTGAAATGATATCTTTTCAATATTTTGCCGAACAACAAACAGATCAAAACACCAAAAATCCCCAGGATAAACATCATCACCGCTGCACCGGCTCCTTTTTGAGCGCCGAAAATCTGTCTCAATAAGCTGCGCCCGGCTGCCTGTGCGATCAAAGGTTCACAGACTTCATCCACCATAAAGCCGCCGATGAAATAACCTACGGGAATCGTAAAAAACTGCAGCGTGTTCCGGCAGGAATAAACCCTTCCCTGCATCTGCACCGGTATGGTTGCCCTCAAAACAACATCCAGATTGGCCCCCATAGCGGGAACCACAATCCAGCCCACGATCTGGGATATGTACCAGAGAATCGGCTCCTGACTGAATGCCAGCATAAAAGTTTCCGTGCCAAGTGAAAACAGCATGGTAAGGTAGATGACCCGAATCCTGTTCTTCGGCTTTGGCAGCACCGTAACCGCCATGCTTCCGATCAGGGTCGCCACGCCTGCGCACGAGGTAGCGATGCCCAGCACAGCTTCTCCGCCGTTTTCCCTGGGAAGGATATAGGCCGGAAGCACCGCGTCAAATGCGGACGCCACCAGATTCACTCCCGCAAGAAACAGGATCAGGCAGAGAATCATGGGATTTTCTTTCAGATAAGCCAGCCCTACCTTTGCCGCGTTAAACAGGGATTCTTTTTGGGGCTCTCCGTCCTGTATGAGCTTCGGAATCCTGATGAACACAAGCAATGTGAGAAACGCCGCCGCAAATGTGGCAAGATCCGCAAAAATAACAGCCTCCATCCCAAACAGGGAAAAAACAGCCGTCGCAAGAACCGGATTCAGAATGGTCACCAGCGATTGTGAAAAGGAGCGGAGCCCGCTCGTCTTCTGGTAGTCCTCTTTCTCTATGATCAGCGTCATTGCAACATCGCCTGCCGGCTGCTGGATTGTGTTCATCAGTCCGTTCACCGCATTCAGAATATACAAATGTGCCGGACATAACCAATCATTTTTCAGCAGTACCAATACAATCACCGTGGTACAGGCAGCAAAGCTGTCACATACCAGCATGGTCTTTTTCTTATCCCACCGGTCGCTCAACGCCCCGGCAAAAATGCTCATCACAACATAGGGCGCATAGGAACAGATTCCCAGAAGGGAAGTCTGCAGGGCCGAGCCTGTTTTTTCATACATCCACAGCATGAGCGCAAAATTGGTCATCGCACTGCCCAGCTGAGACAGGGACTGGGTACTCCAGAGAATCAGAAATGTTTTTAATCTCTTTATTGAATTTTTCATTTTAAACTTTGCTCCTTTTGATTATTCCTTTTTCTCAATCAAAATGCAAAGTTCGAGGACTATATTGTCAACAAGCCTCCATGCAATGTCCTCAACCTTTGCATGGAGCTTCTGCAATGACCAAAAGCATAGCTTTCTCCTTTTCGATTCGTAATAAGCTGACCGGGCCAATGCCCTTTTTCATCTTACCATAAAATGAAATGATTATCTATCTGTAAAATAGAGGAATGCATTTATGCAGCTTACCCCTCTTTTTCTGCAGCATGCGCATAATTGCCTGAAATTTTTTTTCCATCTGATACAATCAGAACATGAAACAAAATATGTTTTGAAAGGAAACGATCAATGAGAAAAAAGAAAGCATTCAAAATCGCCGGAATCATTCTGGCAGCTGTCCTTGTAACAGTAGCAGCCGGCTGTATTTGCGGTTCTGTCTGGACCGGAAAGCAGGTAGCCCTGGGACTGCTTCTGCAAAATGAGGGAAAAGATACGAAACAAAACAGCATACGGCAGCTGGAAACGTGGGGATATGACATAGAAGCTTTTGAAAAAGAGCACTCCTTTCAACCGTTGGAACTCACCGCCGATGACGGAAATGTAATTCCGGCCCAATTTTTTGAAACCCCCGGCAGCAAAAAAACGGCCATTTTGGTGCACGGGCTGGGCGGAGATCATGTTTCCCTTTATCCCCTGGCGGAGATGTACTTAAAACACGACTGGAATGTGCTCACCTTTGACCAGCGCGCCTCCGGAGATTCCTCAAATCCTTATGTATCTTTCGGTTATTTTGAAAAGCGGGATGTACAAGCGCTGGCAGCCTATGCAAAACAGATCCTCTCATCCGACACCGTTGTGGTGCACGGCCAGTCCATGGGCGCGGCCACGGCAGCGCTGTATGCGGCAGAACCGGATGCGGATGAATTTGTGGATGCACTCATCCTGGATTCCTGCTTTGACAGCATGGAAAATATGTTTCTCGGTGTCTGGCGCTCCATGGATACGGATGGCATCCCGGAGGATTATGTGGTGGCCTGCGGCGACCGGTATTTGAAGTATAAATATGGTTTTGGTTTCGCGGATGCCGATGTGAGCGAAGCTTTGAAAGACGTAGCTGTCAAAACGCTGATGCTGCAGATGTGCAGGGACGATATTGTTCCGACGGAAACGGCAAAAAAAATGTATCAAAATCTTATGGCGCCGGAAAAGAAAATCTGTTATTTTAACAGTGAACATGTGGAAGGAATCATAGACGATCCGCTTTCCTATGAGGAAGCTGTCTTTTCCTTTCTACAGAAATAATCGAGGAGCACAAATGCAATGTTTGGTCTGAATTTATTTCATACAAAAGAAGGCAGCGAGCGGATCGACATTTATTATGCCAAAATGACGCCGATGCTAAAACAGATCATCTCTCTGGTCAAAAATGAAAAACCCGTTGTTTACGGGATGCTGGAAGGGGAGAAGTATCTGCTTGATTTAAAGGATATTTGTTATATCGATACGGTGGACAGAAGGACTTTTGCCTATACAGACGGGCAGGTATACCAGCTTTCCGGATCCCTGGCCGCCCTGGAGGAACAGCTGGGGGCATTCGGTTTTGTACGGATCAGCAAAGCGAACCTGGTCAATGTGTTCTGGATCCGGGCGGTGAAACCGGAAGCGAATATGCGGGTGCTGGCTGTCTTAAAAAACGGGGAACGGCTGCAGATCAACCGCAGCTACAAACGGACCTTTGAGGATTTTTTGAAACAGGTCAATCAGACACTTTAAAGGGAGGTATCAAAGTGAGAATTTTAAAAGGTGTGGAAATTCCCATCACAATCTGTATCAGTTATACCATTTTATCCATTGCAAACGCCATCTTAAGCCTGGCAAACGGACAGGAATATGGGGATCATGTGAACTCCTTTTTGATGCTTTTATGGACTTCCATCGCTGTTCTGGTGCTTTCCATCCATTATCTTTTTGAAGAATGGTCGCCTGTCGCCATGATTCTGGTGCAGTATCTGATCGCCATGAGCCTGGTGTTTCTCTCCATATTTATCGGTTCCTTTTTTTCGGAAGTTGCACCGCACGGCTACCGGAATGCGTTTATCAGTTTCACTGTTCCTTATATGATCGGGGGCGCTTTTTACTATTTTTCGGCCTTTCAGGCGGCCCGCAGGCAAAACCGGCTGATTCAGGAAATCCGGTCTAAAACCGAATCCCTTTCTGCGTGACCGACTTGATGCCCAGAAAGGATTTCAGGCCAAATATGACAGTGTCGTCATATTCCAGCCGATATGGAGGAAGCAGCACTTCCCCCATATCGGTAACGCGACTTCGGAACCTTTTTTTGTTCTTAAAAAAGTCCGCCTGTCTCTCATTGATCAAACGGATATGAAGCTCCTGCACTTCCAGATCGGTGCAGTTGCATTCCGCAACCTCCACGACGATAATCGTTTTCTTTTTTAGGCGCATATACTCCTGCAGCGCCGGCTCATAAACAAATTCCATACAAAAATCTCCTCTGGCAACCCAATCTTATGATTTGCAGTGACTTAAACCCGCTCATTTGTTTTTCTCTGAAATTCCTATTTCATGGTTTTCTGCATCACGTCATAGCACAGGAAATCTCCGCCCTGTGTCTGAATCGAGTGCGACTTTGTCTCCACATATCCTCTTTTCTTATAAATCGTCTTTGCCGGAAGGGAGGCATCCAGTGTAATGACGCCGTATTGCTCAAAAATTGTTTCTTCCGCGAACCGTAAAAGCTCCCGCCCAAACCCTTGTCCCTGAAAGGAAGGCAGGACAAACAGACGGCAGATTTCGTTTTCTTTTACCGTCACGGTTCCGGCGGCATTTCCTTCTGCGGAATAGATTAAAAATACGCGCCCGTCCAGGATGTCTTTCCTAATATGTTCATCGCTGTGATGTTTGAGAAAAAAATCAACAGCACCCTTCGGATAATAATGAGGATAAACTTCTTTTATGGTTTCTGTGGTGATAGATTGAATTGTTTCAAATTGTTCCATACCTGCCTGCTTTATTTTCACTTTTCCACTCCTGTCTTTTTTAGGACTCTTCCTGCCGGTTTCTACCCCCGGCTGCTGATACACACTACCGCATAGTAAACCATATATAAAGCTGTAAAAAGCAGTGCCGCTGCCCCGATGATCCCAAAAATCCATCCTTTTGCGGTAAAAACAGGCAATTCATAGGCCATGAACTGCATTCCGGACGCTCCCACATAAATCAGACATCCGCTGATGGCCAGTGCAGGCAGGGCAGGAATCAGAAAAAGCAGCAAATGCTGACGGTGTTCCAGCCTTCTGATCTGTTGTAAAGACATCCCCAAATTACTCAAAATCTGATCGTTCCGCCTCTTTTTCTCCCGGTTTGAAAGCACCTGGGTTCCCAGAATAGCGCTGCCTGTGATCTCCAGGATAAAAGCCAGGTAAAACAGGCTGACCAGCAGTGCATAAATGCCTGTCAGCGTTTCTTTCTGCACCCACTTTCCGGAAACAAAGTCCACATTTTCCTGTACCAGGGAAGTACACAGGTCTGTACCGGGCACCGATTTCCCCATCGTCCTGTTCAGCCAGACCAGATCCGCATCCTGTAAAACCAGTTCTTCCAGCCGCTCATTGCTCAGAGGCTCTTTCGTAACGGCCACATAAAGGCTGTACAGAATTTCCAGCCCGGCCGCTGTTTCGTCAGGCACGATCACAATATAATCCAGTCCGTTTCCGTAGGTATTCATCTGGCAAAAGGGTTCCGTGTAAATGCCGCCCACGGTATAAGTTTTTCCGTTTATCAGGTTTCCCTGCTTTTCTCCCAGACATCTTTCAAATGTCTTTGAAAGCAGCGGGCTGCAATGAATATAGCAGCTTCCTTCTTCCATTTCAGGGACCGGATATCCCAGCATCTGCCGGAGCCGCCGGTAATCGCTCTGCCTTAAATAAGGATCCCTGCTAAACTCCAAAAACGAAACCTTCATGGGCTTTCCAAACTGTTCCACCGCATCCTTGTGAATTGCAGAAAATGCAGTACCCCCACCGGTAAAGATCGGATAGGCATAGCTGTCTGCCACCGGCGAAATGCCGGAAATCTCCTCCTCATACTTTGAGAAATCCTTTCTTTCACCCGGATGCAGGATCATCAGGTCAAACGGATTATCGGCAATACTTTTTGCTGCGATCCGGTCCCCGGCGATTCCGACTCCCCAGGCGGCGGCAGCCAGCGTAAACAAAATGCACAGGACCGCCATCATCACGCTCATTTCCCCCAGCCTGGATGCAAAAAGGCGGAGGGTCAGCATTCTGTCCTTTTGGAATTTCCAGTTCCTGTCCCGTTCAAAACACATCGCGAGAAAGGGAGGGACGCTTATAAAGAAGCCAAATACCCCCAGTACGATCAGTACAAGCCCAACCAGCACACTGTATCCGGAACCAAAAGGCGCTTTCAGCAGTACGGTTCCTCCGGCAATCCCCGAAAGAACCGCCGTCAAAAACACGGGCAGCGTTTTCCCCGTTCCCTCCAAATATCCGCTTTCGTTCATTCTATCATAAGACAGCAGTTCCGTCAGTTTCAATTTGCGCATCCATCTTTTATTCAGGAAAAGAGCCGCCCAAAATATCGCTCCAAAATACAACAGCGTCAACCCGGCTGCAGGAATCAAAAAGCGGAAGGACGGCACATATAAAAGCCCAAAAGCATGGCACAAAGCCGCTTCCAGCAGCTGTGATAAAAGGATGCCCGGCGCCAGCCCGGCCAGAAACGCAAAACCTCCCATGAGAAGGTTTTCCCGCAGCAGAAGCCTTCTGATCTCCCTGCCGGAAATACCCAGAACCATATAGGTTCCCAATTCCCTGCTGCGTTTCCGAAGCATATAATTAGTCATATAGTTTACAAGCCAGCCAAGGATAAAAATAATCAGCGCCGATGTGGCCGCAATAAACAGCGGTAAAACATCCATCCCTTTTAACGCTTTGACTTTATCCGAAAAAATCAGGGCATGAAAGGCGAACATAAACGCGACTGCGCATATGAGCGTTACCATATAGAGCAGGTATTCGCCCATCTGCCTTTTTACATTTCTGAAAGACAACTGCCTTAACATATCTTATCCCCTCCCATGGCGGACAGCACATCCAGGATTTCGTGATAAAACAGCTCCCGCGTTTTTCCACCCCTATGAATTTCGTTAAATATTCTGCCGTCCCTCACAAACATAATCCGCTTTGCAAAGCTGGCACAAAAGGCGTCATGGGTCACCATCAGTATCGTGGTGTCCTGCTCCCGGTTAAATTTCTCCATTATTTCCAGAAGGGTACAGGAAGAATGAAAATCCAGCGCCCCTGTAGGTTCATCCGCCATGATCAGTTTCGGTTCTCCCGCCACAGCTCTGGCGAAAGCGCATCTCTGTTTCTGCCCGCCTGAAACCTGATAGGGGAATTTTTCAAGCACATTTGCAATCTGTAATTTTTCGGAAACTTCCCCCACTCTTTTTTTGATGTCGGAAGGGGTTCTCCTGGCCAATGTGAGCGGCAGTGCAATGTTTTCTTCCAGCGTCAGCGTATCCAACAGATTAAAATCCTGAAATACAAAGCCCAGATTTTTTCTCCGGAATTCCGCTGTCTCTTCCTCATCGAGCGCAGTGATATCCTTTCCGTCCAGGAAAATGTGTCCGGAACTGACCGTGTCAATGGTGGACACACAGTTGAGCAGCGTCGTTTTCCCCGATCCCGACGGCCCCATGATGCTGATATATTCGCCGTATCCCA
Source organism: uncultured Lachnospiraceae bacterium (assembly GCA_902476265.1). GTDB lineage: Bacteria > Bacillota > Clostridia > Lachnospirales > Lachnospiraceae > Gallintestinimicrobium. The sequence continues at coordinate 58,884 of CABSCP010000010.1, read as the reverse complement.
CCTCAAAGCTGATATCGTTTAAGGCTCTGGTCACCGTCCCCTGATTCCCGTAAACCTTCTGAATATGGTCGGCGGCAAGCGCAATATTCTTCCTCCTCATTCCGCTTCCTCCCCTGCCCACAGGCCATCTCTCACAATGATTTCCCGATCTGCAAATTCCAGAATATAAGTGTGGTGAATATCCTCTGAAATCTCCGGGGAAATTTTCAGCGACATGCCGCGTCGCAGGGAAAATCCGGATTTTATTCTATATCTTTCGATCACTTCACTGTTTTTCCCCCGGTCATCCTGTCTCGTCTCCCTTTCCTCTTCCGCGGTCAGATTTCCCCATGGAATTTTTCCTCTCACTTCAATCTGTGTGATTTTCCCCTCTTCCCGCACATATTCCACTTCCGTCCGGGAGTAGGGAGTTCCTTCCCGTACCGCTTTTCCCATCGTCTGCATTACGATACCCAAAACCATCGCTGCCAGAATCACACAGGCAACCCCTGCCGTCAATCTTTTTTTGTCCATTTGGAGCCTCCTTTTTGCAGTGACTGCATTTTTTTCTCACTGACAGCTCCATTTTATATGGTACCGTTTTTTTATGGTATCAATGTGACCCGTTTTAACCTAACAAAATTGTCAGATTCGCCCTTTCGGCAGATTGCAAATTCAAGCTTCCGAAAGCTTTGCCGCCTCCGTCTCCCCTCTGGGAAAATACAGGGAAACCGAGGTATACTCACCTTCCTTAGACGCAATCGTAATCCCGATCCCCAGCCGGGCGCAAAACTGTCGGCACAGATAAAGGCCAAGTCCCGTAGAGCGGTTTTGTGCTCTGCCGTTACTCCCCACAAAGCCTTTTTCAAACACTCTTTGTATCTCACTTTCCCGGATTCCTCTTCCGTTATCCGTCACGGTAAAAATGATGTGCTGTTCTGTACTTTCCGAAGCGAACCGGATCACCGGAGGCCTGTGGCTGCGGTATTTGACACTGTTGCTTAAAAGCTGGTTCAGGATAAAAACAAGCCATTTTTCATCGGAATAAACGCGGTCCCTCACCCCGTCCGTCTCCGCCCGGACGCCGTTGCCGATCAGCAGCTGTTTGTTCTGCCCCAGCGCTTCCTGCACACAGCGGTTCAGATCCACTTCCTTCACCAGAAAATCCTTTTCCTCCTGCCCCAGCCTGGCATAGAATAGTACCAGCTCCACATCCTGTTCCACCCGTTCCGTCTGGGCCAATATTTTTCGGGTATTTTCATTCCTGTCATTTTCACAGATCAGATTGATTCCGGTAACAGGGACCTTAATTTCATGAACCCACTGTTCCACAAATTCCCTGTATTCTTCTTGCTGCCGGATATTTTGAGCAATTTCGTCCGACATACTTTTTAAAGCGGCCTGCAAAAAGGCGAAATATTTTTTCTCCACCACGGAAACGGGCGCATCTGCAATCTGAGCGAACAAATATTTTCGGTCCAGCGAATCCATCAGGGCTTCCAGCTCATCCAGCCGCTTTTTCGTGCTACAAAAGCGGAACCCAAAACAGCACCCTACAGTCATCACAAAGCAGATCCACAGAAGAATGATTTCCGCTGCCCCAAGGCCGAAAAAATATAGAAAAAAAGTCAAAAAAAGGCCTCCTGCCCCACAGATCAGAAGCACCCCGCTATTCTCCTGTACAAATTCCCTGAATGTCATAATGAAACCCTCCGGATTTTCTTTTTTATATCCTAATCCTGTGCTGCAAGCTTATATCCCAGTCCCCGCCTGGTCTGTATCAGTTCTCCTGCTCCGATGTTGCTCAGCTTTTCCCGGATGCGCCCCACATTCACGCTGAGGGTGTTATCGTCCAGATGGACTCCGTTATCCCAGAGATACTCCACAAGTTCTATCCGCGGCACAATCTCCTGCGGATGGCTGAAAAGATAATACATGATTTTCAGTTCTGTTTTCGTCAGTTCGGCTTTTCTGCCTTCATATTCCACCGTCCCTGCAATAAAAAAAAGCCGGATCCCCTTATAGTCCAGATATCCCTTTTGCTCTGTGCCTTTCCTTTTGCCCAGGAGCAGCCGGATGCGCGCCAGCAGGACCGGCACATGAAAGGGCTTTGCCATATAATCGTCGCCGCCCAGGGTTAATGCCTGCAGCTCATCCATGGCCGTATCCCTGCCGGTGAGAAACAGGATTGGGATCCGGCTAAATTTTCTGATTGCGGTGCATAATCGATAGCCGTCCTGTACAGGCAGGTTCACGTCCAGCAGAATGAGATCCGGGCTTTTCTCCTTGATCTGCCCACAGACATCTGAAAAATCCGTCACATATTCCGCTGCATATCCTTCGTTTTCCAAAATGTCCCTCAACTCTTCCCGGATGAGTTTTTCATCCTCCACGATCAGAATTTTGTCCATCTTCTCCCCCGCTTTTTCCAAACCAAATTCCTTCCTGTTGCAGGAAAACCGCCGGCCGGCATATTTTCTGCCAACCAGCGGTTTTTGCTTTTAAAAACTATTTCTGCTCTTCCTTCAGTATTTCCATAAAAGCCGCCGCATTCTCAGACGGATTGTGAAAAATGGCGGACCCCGCCACAATCACATTCGCCCCCGCTTCCAGCACACGGCGCACGTTTTCTGTCGTAATGCCGCCGTCCACTTCCAGATCAAGCTGCACCCCTTTCTGGGAAATTAAAGCTGCCGCTTCCCGGATTCGGGATGTGGATTCCGGGAAATATTTCTGTCCGCCAAATCCCGGTTCCACACTCATGATCAGCAGCAGATCTATCTGATCCAGATAGGCCTCAACCGCTTTCACGGGAGTGTCAGGCTTAATGGACAGTCCCGCCCTGCAGCCCAGGCTGTGGATCATGCGGAACGTCTTTTTTAAATCGCTGCAGGCTTCCAGATGCACGGTGATGATATCGGCTCCGGCTTTGGCAAAAGCCTCCACATACCGCTCGGGATTCACAATCATCAGATGCACATCCAGCACCATATCGCTGGATTTCCTTATGGACTCCACGACGCATACCCCATAGGACAGGGACGGTACAAAAACGCCGTCCATGACATCTATGTGCAGGTATTTCGCCCCCGCGTCCTGCACCTGCCTGATCTGTTCCCCCAAACGCATCACATCGGCCGCCAAAATTGACGGAGCCAAAATATTTTCCATGCAATCTTCCTCTTTATCTGTTTAAAAATGCTTTTACTTTATTGTAAACGCCTTCACCGTCCAGGCCATACTTCACTAAAAGTGCCGATGCGGAACCGGATTCTCCGAATACATCGTTGATACCGATTCTGCACACAGGAACCGGTACGGTCTCCGCCAGCGCTTCACAAACCGCGCCGCCCAGGCCGCCGATGACAGAATGTTCTTCCGCTGTCACCACTTTTCCGGTCTTCTTCGCGCTTGCCGCAATCAGTTCCTTATCCAGAGGTTTGATGGTGCAGATATTGATGACCTCTGCGCTGATTCCTTCCGCCGCCAGTTTTTCAGCAGCTTCCAGGCTGGATGCCACCATGATGCCGGTGGCTACAATTGTCACATCCGTTCCTTCGCGCAGAACTACTCCTTTTCCGATTTCAAAGTTGTAATCGGGACGGTCATTGATCACCGGCACAGCCGCACGGCCGAAACGCATATAGACAGGGCCTTCATGATCCAGCGCCGCCTTCACACATGCTCTGGCTTCCACCGCATCCGCAGGGTTTAAAATTACCATACCGGGGATCGTCCTCATAAGTGCGATATCTTCATTACACTGATGGGACGCGCCGTCCTCCCCTACTGTGATGCCCGCATGGGTCGCGCCGATCTTCACGTTTAAGTGGGGATAACCGATGGAGTTTCTCACCTGCTCGAACGCACGGCCCGCCGCAAACATGGCAAAAGTGCTGGCCACCGGGATTTTTCCGGTCAGGGAAAGTCCTGCCGCAATGCCCATCATATTCGATTCCGCAATCCCGCAGTCGATGTGTCTTTCGGGATATTTCTTTTTAAATACGCCTGTTTTGGTAGCCGCCGCAAGGTCCGCGTCCAGCACCACCAGATCGGGATAGCTTTCGCCAAATTCCGCCAGCGCTTCTCCGTAGGCTTCTCTGGTTGCAACTTTCTTTACTTCTGACATAATGCTTCACCGATCCTTTCCAGATCCGCCATGGCGATCTTATATTCTTCGTCGTTGGGCGCTTTGCCGTGCCATCCGGCCTGTCCTTCCATAAAGGAAACGCCTTTTCCCTTTAATGTATGGGCGATGATTGCTGTGGGCATCCCCTTTGTGGCCTTCGCCTCAGCAAAAGCTTCCCGGAGCTGCTGCATGTCGTTACCGTCCTCCACATTGATCACATGGAAGTTGAACGCTTCAAACTTCTTGTCAATGGGATAGGGGGAGCAGACATCGTCGATCTTTCCGTCGATCTGCAGCCCGTTGTTGTCCACAATCACAACCAGGTTGTCCAGCTTTCTATGGCCTGCGAACATGGACGCTTCCCATACCTGGCCTTCCTGAATCTCACCGTCGCCAAGTAATGTATATACACGGAAATCCCTGTTGGATAACTTTGCGCCCAATGCCATGCCTACCGCTGCGGAAATGCCCTGTCCCAGGGAACCGGAAGACATGTCTACACCGGGGATGTACTGCAGACTGGGATGGCCCTGCAGATAAGAGCCCAGGTGACGCAGTGTGGGCAGATCCTCTACCGGGAAATAGCCCCTGTTAGCAAGAGCGGAATACAGACCGGGCGCCGTATGCCCTTTTGACAGTACAAAACGATCCCTGTCTTCCATTTTCGGATCCGCGGGATCAATATTCATTTCCTCAAAATACAGATAAGTGAAAATATCCGCTGCGGACAAAGATCCGCCGGGATGTCCGGCCTTTGCGCCGTGCACCGCGGTCACAATGCCCTTACGGACTTCGTTTGCCATCCGGGCAAGCTGTAAGTTATCCATTTGTGCTTTCCTCCATTTAGTTACCCATTCCTACTGTTTAAAAAACGTTATCCAACCTATCTTGTACCACACTTTACCTTTGACCGTCAACCCTTTTACCCTTCATTCTATGTTTTGTACGGATAAAAATAATAATTTACCGTTTTAAACGACATTATTACAACTCTCATAAAAATTCTCTTCCTGTCATAGATATTTACAAAACATATCCGGATGTTTATTTTGAAAAAGACAAAAATCCTGTTGCTTTCCCTGACCGTCTCCCTGGCCCTCTTTCTCGGCATTTTCTTCTGTCACGGGTTTGACGGTTTCCGCTTTCATCGCATGACTGACACCTTTTTTTCCCAGTCGTTGGAAAATGATGCCCTGAGCCTTCATTTCACACTGGCAAGCCCGGAAGCATTCGGCATCTCCTTAAAAAAAGCGGCTCTGCCCGTCTATTCCGGGCTGTCCTCACAGCAGTCCGAAAACGCAGCTCAAAACTTTTTGTACCGGCTGGAACAAATCGATCCCAAACGGCTGAAAAAAGAGGACCGCTATACCTATGACCTGCTTTTTTCCTATTTGCAGCAGGACCTGAACGGGCAGAAATTCCTGTACTATGAGGAACCTCTTTCCCCTTCCTCGGGCATGCAGAGCGAACTCCCCCTGCTTTTTGCAGAGTATACCTTCCGTACAAAGGAAGATGTGGACACCTATCTTTCCCTGCTTCAATCCACCGGCCCCTATCTGCAGGGACTGACTGATTATGAGACGGAAAAATCCCGGGCCGGTTTTTTTATGACCGCCGAGGATGCGGAAAATGTAGCCGCCCAGTGCAGTTCCATCATGGATGCCGGCGCTCTTTCTTCCGGAACCCACTTTCTCCAGGCCACTTTCCGTACCCGTCTGGACCGTCTCTGTCAGGAAAAAGTGATCACAAAGCAGGAAAGAACCGATTATCTGGCGCAAAATGACCGTCTTTTGTCCTCCGTGGTCCTGCCCGCGTATGAAAAGCTGGCCAATGACATGCTCCTTTTATCCGGGACGGGACGCTATGACGGCGGATTGTGTGAAAAGCCGGACGGCAGGGATTATTATGCCTGGCTGGTGAAACGGACCACCGGTTCCACACAGGATATGGATGGGATCTATGTCCTTTTACAAAAAAGCTTTCAGAAAAAATATGAAGAATTAAAAAGTTTGCTGGAAAAATATCGTACTATGACCGGAAATCCGCCGGATTTCACCATGCTGGTCAACAGCTTTCCTCTTTCCGACCCCTCCGCCATCCTCACTGATCTGCAAAAACGGATGCGGGAGGATTTTCCTCCCCTGTCGGCGCTGTCATCCGATAAGATCAACTGCACCATCAAGGATGTGGATACCGCGCTGGAGCAGTATACCAGTCCGGCCTTTTATATGACGCCTCCCATTGACGATTTAAACCACAACACAATCTGTATCAATCGTTCCTCCACCTCGGAAGGAATCGAACTTTATACCACCCTGGCGCATGAAGGCTATCCGGGGCACTTATATCAGACCGTTTATTCCTCCCTGTACGCATCCAATCAGAAGGAACAGCCTGTCAGAGAAGTCCTTTTTTACGGCGGCTATGTGGAAGGCTGGGCCTATTATACCGAACATCTTTCTTACGATTACGCTGCACAGCTTTTATCGGGGGCGGATTCCGAAACCGCCGCTTCCCTGCTGTGCAGCCTGGCCTCCACTCAGCGGGATCTGCAGATCAATCTGTTTTCCCTGCTGGACGTTTCCCTTCATTATTATGGCGCCACCCGGGAGGATATCCTGCGTTCTCTGGATTCCTTCGGACTGGCCGGAGAAACCGCCCAGCGTGTTTATGACTATATCCGCACCTCTCCTGCCGCCTATCTGAAATACTATGTGGGATATCTGGAAATGACGGCGCTGCGGGAACGCGCCAAAGCCCAGTGGGGAAAAGATTTCACCCCGCTGAAATTCCACACGTTTGTACTGGAAGCGGGACCGTCTGATTTTACGAATCTGACGGAAAGGCTGAGAAGTACAACATGATATGAAAAAAGCTCTTATTGCGATGTCAAAATACAGGAATGCGATTTTAAAGGAGGCAGCGTTTATCGCCTGCCTCCCTGATCTTTGTTCTCCGTAATCCGTCATTGCTTTTTCTTCTGCATATCAACAAAAAACCCGTTGAGCTGGTTCAATGACTTCTGAAGTACCTGCTTTTCCTCTTCGCTCAGCCCGTCCACCACATGAGCGATCATTTCCTCATGGAAACGCTTATGATGGTCAAACGCATTTCTTCCTTTTTCTGTCAGGGAAACCAGCACCACCCGCCGGTCCTCCTCGCTTCGCACCCTCTGTACATAGCCCTTTTTCACCAGACTGTTCATGGAAATCGTCAGGGTCCCGGTGGTCACATCCAGGGCCCGCGCAACGGCAGTCATATTTCTGGGCTCCTCCCGGCCGATGGCCTCGATGACATGCATGTCATTTGTGGTCATATCTTTATATTCCCCTGTACAGATCGTATGCTCTTCAATTGTCGTGATGCTTCTGAACAGCCCTACCAGCAATTCATTCAGCGTCCTGTTGATATCCACTCTGCTGCCTCATCCTCCTGCATGCCCAAAACCTTATCCAAAACGGAACAGCCGCCTCCCGCCAGGACAAATGCTCCCTGCTTTGGAGACGGCGAATTAAGATACCGCTATTATATAACAAAGTTTCCCGGATTACAACAAAAATACTTTGAATATCAAACATATTTTCTTCTCAAAAGCCCCGGCAGCACAGCCAGCAGCGCCATTCCCACATAGGATACCGCAAAAATATACATGCACTGGTCGATGGTATATTTCTCCGCCACCTGTCCCAGCACATTGCTCCCCAGGGAGTCCCCCAGACTGCCGCACAGGGATAAAAGGGCCAGTTCAAGCCCTTTTTGTTCCCTGCGGATATACCCCACCCGTTCTTTGGGCAGTCCCACGAAGGTACAGGAAATGGACACACTGCAAATTAAAAATACTACCATAAACATGAACGGAGAATGGGTTTTTATGAGAAGCAGGCCTCCCAGCGCCGTCAGAAGCAGAAAAATCACGTTAAACTTCACTACGTCCACTTTATCCACCGCCCTACCGGCCAGCATATAGGTAGGCGCGCTGACCAGCTCGTCCAGGGACATCAAAATGCCCAGCTTGGCCGGAGAAAAGAGCAGCACATTGTAGCAGTACATGGGGATGATGAAACTCCACATGGGCCCTGCCACAAAAGACTGAATAAAAACAAGGACACAAAAGATCAGGATCCTCTTATTCATGGATTTAAAGACCTGTAATACAGGAAGACGCTCTCCCCGGACGCATTCTCCTCTTTTGAGACCTGCCGCCGCCCAGAGGGAAGCGCCCATCAACAGAAAGCTGCAGATGTAAAGGGCATACTCTCCTTCCCGGAACTGATAGAGCAGGCCGGATATCATGCCTCCCGCACTGGCCAGCAGGGAAGATACGCCCTGAACGGCTCCATAAACCTTCCCGTAGCCGCCTTCCTTCGACATTTCCATCACATAGGAGCCGCTCACCGCCAGAAAGATTCCCCGGAAAATGCCCAGCGCCGCCATCAGCACCGTAAACGCCAGCAGTTCGTCCGCCCTCGCCAGCAACAGGGATACCGCTCCCAGTCCCACGAGAGAGGAAATGATAAATTTCTTTGTGCCGAGAATGTCGGAAAGATGTCCGATCATGAGCTTAATCACCATCAGACCGATAGCCACGGCGGACATGGCGCCGCCGATCATCCCATAGCCAAGCCCGTGATCCGTCATTCTTAAAGGGATCACCGTCATGACCACGTTATAACCGAATGAAATCAATCCCGAAATCAATGTAAATCCGATGAACTCCCTGCTGATCTTCTGTCCCCTCATTTTCTCCCCTGCTGCTTTCCCACCCGCCATAAACGAATGTATGTTCTGTTCAAATAATAGCACATAAACCTGCCATATGCAATCCTTTCTGTCTGAATGCAAAAAAAAACGGCCATCCCTGTTACTGCTCACTCTATGACCAGTGAAAGGGATAGCCGTCTGTCATCAGGCTGTTTTATAAAATAATGGCATGAACCGCCTCAATCACATCCACCACAGAGGTTCTGGATACAAGCGCAACAGGCTTTCCATTCACAACCGCCAGACAATTTGTACCGTCATAGCGGTAAAGTCCTATCCGAATTTCCGGAAAGTTTTCATGATCCAGATGTATGGTGAGACTGATTTCTTCTTTTTGTGCAGGTTCTTCCCCGGTAAAGCTGTCCGCTTCCAGCGCTTTTACCGATCCGATAAAGTTTGTAAGGCTGATCTCTTCTCCCTGATAGTACCAGATGCGTTCCTCGTCCTCCTTCTTTGAGGTAATGGTATAATCAGCCCCTTCCAAAGAAATGTCGATCCGGTCAACATCCGCAAAATCCGCCGTGAAGATTTCCTGATGGCGGAGATCGTCGAAAGAAGCTGCCATCAGATTTTTGTATTCCTCAGCGGAGATCTTATAAACGATCTGCGATTCTCCGACTCTCGCATAAGCAGTGATTTTTTCCTCCGCATCCGTAAGTCCGGCTTCTTCCGCTGCTTCCGTCTCCTTTTCCGGCTCGGCTTCCTCCGTTTTTTCGGCTGCTTTTTTCTCTTCCGGATCGCGTCCTACGTTCAGCAGGAAGGTATTCTCCGTTTTTTCACCCTCCTCCGATTCTTCCGTGTAATTTACCGTCACCGTCAGCTCGGGAGAATCCAGTCCGTAGCTGTGAAGTTCTTCCTCCGTCACATTGTAGGATGCATAATCAGACAAGTTAAGACTGGTGATACCGCTCAGGTAGTTCTTCACATTTTCCGTATCCAGAGGCTGACTGCCGCCGTCTTTCTGTGTGAAATAAACGTCCTGCGCGCACCAGGATGCAGTGCTGTCCTCTTCATAGGCAATGCTGTAGTTTTCAGAACCGCTAAAGTCGATGTCTGTGGCCTGCTCAAAGGAAGGGACCTCGTCGTTGTCGATCATATCGCTTAATTTTGCATTGAAATAATCCAGCGGATCATTTTTTACCAGATAAACCCTGCCGTCCCCGATGGAAACATAGCGTTCGGAGTCCATTTTGCTGTAATCCCCCAGCTGTATCTTAAAGCTCTGCTCCTCTGTTGCAAGATCTATGGTACAGATGGGATCCTCCAGTCCATATTGTCCGTAATCCTCCACATCTTCTATGATGAAGGAAACGCCGAAGGATGCAAAAGGGGAAAGAAGTTCTTTTATCTTATCTTCGCTCACCGGAAATGCCTCATCTCCGTCATACAGCCATTTATCATCCTTATGGAAAGCGAGCGTCTCCGACTCATATTCCCAGGACAGGGACTTCACATCATCGCCGGGTATCTCCAGGATAATTTCATCGCTGTTTTTAATCTTCTCCTTTCGTTCCTCCACCCGTGTGACCGCAAAAGTCGCAATACAGGCAAGCGCCAGTATGCCGAGCAGGATGGAAATTTTTTTAGACCGTTTCATTCTGCCGCCTCCTTCTTCTCATAATCACCACAATGCCGATTCCCAGATAAGTCAGCGGGAATACGCCGATCATCAGGACCTTCAGCAGGGAAGATGTGGAATCGCTGATTGTCAGGTAGTTATAATTTAATGACTTGCTGCGGATCGCCATCGCTTCGCTTTCCCCGATCAGGGAGGAAACGGCGTTCATCGCCATATCCCCGTTGGCGCCGGAAGAATAGGCGTTATACATGTCTTCCAGGAAATAAGAGGAAGAAAACCAGACGATTTGTCCGCCGCCGTTTGATTCTATGGAAACGGCTACGCTGAAGGGTCCGTCAATATCGCCGTCCTCTTTTTCGTAAGTGGAAATATCATAACCGTCAATCTTGCTAAAAGCGGTGTCAGAGGTGGTCAGAAGCTCTGTAACCGTTCCGGCTGCCGATGGGCCCTGCACCTTCAGCCCCTGAGAAATGGGCATGATCGGATAATAATTTTCTTCGATCAGGGAATCCGTAATTTCACTGCTGTTTCTGTCAGGCAGGAGCACATATGGCGCGCCAAAAGCATAATGCGCTCTGTCTTCTTCCACTACCACGCCGTCGTCGGCCTCTACGCCGTAATCTGCAAGCAGGCTGTATAAATTTACCAGCGTCCCGTCTTCAACCGGCCCGGCCGCTGTCATCAGCTTCCCGCCGGATGCCACATAGTCCGCCAGCATTTCTTTTTCTTTTTCCGAAATGTCACTGGAAGGGGCATAAATCATAATCAGATCGGCATCTTCGGGAATTTCATCCACTGTCAGAAGGGAAAGCTTCTTTGTCTCAATATTTTCTTTCTCAATCTGTTCGCTGAAGGTTGCCGGCAGTTCGGCTTCTCCATGGCCTTCCAGCACGTACATCCGGGGGAGTTCTTCCCTCACAACATAGTCGATGGCGGAGGTAACCGCGCCTTCCCCGTCGAAAGAAGTATTGTAAGAATAAGAATACATATCCGCTTCTTTCACATAAATGTCATCGTAGGCGATATATCTGCTGCGGTCGCCGCATTCCACAACAAGGCTGTTATTATGTACGGTTTCGTCGGTATACTGTTCTGCAAAGGTGGGGAAAACATCGGGATTTTTCTTGATCACCTCAATATGATCGGACAGACTGTCATATTTGCTTAAAAGGTTTTCAATCACATCATCCTCTTTCCCCGACTGCACAATCCAGTAAATTTTCACATCTTTTGACAGCCCGTTGACCACTGCCTTTGTATTACTGGTGATGGAATAAAGCTTGGCAGCGCTGATATCGTATTTGGTGAGCGATGCCGGCAGCGCCGATACAAACAGGTTGACGACGATCAGGATAGCGAGCACCACCGCCGTAATGACCAGCGAATAAGAGCCTCCTCTGAGCGCAATCCGGTTTCCGGGCTCACTTTGGACCCGGGTAAAAAATTTCGGCTTTTTCATCAATTGTACCTCCTTTTCTCCAGAGACTGCACGGACAGAAACAGGAAAAATACAATCACCGTAAGATAATAGGCCATCGCTGTCATATCAAATACTCCGTTCACAAAAACATCCAGCCGTTCAAACAGAGACAGTTTTGCCATAATACCCGGCAGCAGCCCTTCAAAAAGCGACGCATCCGCAAAATAGGCAGCTCCGGTCCCGGCGATCAGCACCAGACAGATCAGGTAGGCGAGGTTTTCATTTTTTGTCAGATGCCGGATGACCGCGCCCAAAACCAGAATGATGACGCAGATCGCAATGAGGGAGCCGATGGCCGTGGCGGAAACATATTCGGACAGACTGACGCTGAAATAATTCAGCAGGATAACCGCGATGCCGATGCCCGCCGCAAAGCCCTGGTTATCCGTCAGCGAGGAAATAAAAACCCCCAGCGCGATCAACGCCGCTCCCATGACGAAAAATGCCAGGATGGAGCCGTAGGATGTGAGCAGATACACTTCCCCAAACTGTGCAAAAATCAGGGGGTAAACCGCCACAATGCACAGCGGGATCAGATATACTGTGAGCAGGGCAAGATATTTTCCCACGATCACCTGGGCGGTTGTGATGGGCAGGGAGTATAAGAGCTGATCCGTTTTCTGCTTCTTCTCCTCCGCCAGCACGCGCATAGTCAAAATGGGGACTATGACCACAAAAACCATGCTGCCAAAGCTCAATACAAATTCAAAGTTGCTGACCGCCGCCTGCAGATTATACAACATGGCGCCGATTCCGATAAATGCCAGCAGAAAAGCGCCGAATACATATGCTGTCAGGGAGTGGAAATAATTTTTTAATTCATGTTTTAACACAGCCGTCATCTGTCATCCGCCTCGCTTTCTTTTTCTGTATCTGCGCTGCTTTTTTCAACGCTTTCCGACTTTGTATCTTCCGTCTCCACAGAGTCTGTTCCGGTATTTTCCGTCAGTTCCAGGAAAATATCCTCCAGATTCGCTTTTTTCAGCGTCATTTCCAAAAGCGCGGCCCCTGCTGCTGCAAAGGCAAAGAAAAGAGCTCTTGAAATCTCATATATATTTTCGTGATCCGTTTTGATCCTGGCGGCAGTCATCCCGGTTTCCCTTTCCGAAATATCCGTTTCCGTAATGTGGTCGATTTTTGACAGAATCTCCTTCACTTCTTCCGGCGCTACGTCACAAGTGATCGTGATTTCTCCGGGCGTGAGCATATTTTTTTCCAGCTTCTCCGGTTCATCAAAGGCGATCAGCCGTCCCTTTGCGATGATCAGGATCCGGTCGCAGATGGTCTGCACTTCGGACAGAATATGAGAACTGAAAATAACCGTATGGGTTTTTCCCAGTTCCTTAATCAGGTCGCGGATTTCTATGATCTGGATGGGATCCAGACCCACCGTGGGTTCATCGAGGATGATCACTCCGGGATTTCCCAGCAGCGCCTGTGCAATGCCCACGCGCTGTTTATACCCTTTGGAAAGCGCCGAGATCCGTTTGTTTCTCACATCGCAGATCCGGGTCTGCTCCATGACATCTTCGATCTGCTGCGCCAGTTCGCTGCCGTGGATTCCCTTCGCCTCTCCCACAAATCGCAAATACTCCTCGGGTGTCTCATTCATGTACAGCGGCGGCTGTTCCGGCAGATAGCCGATCCGCTTTTTCGCCTTTTTGGGTTCTTCAAAAATATCGTATCCGTCGATTTTCACATGCCCTTCCGTTGCGGAAAGACAGCCGGTCATGATGTTCATAGTGGTGGATTTTCCTGCGCCGTTGGGTCCCAGAAAACCGTACACATGCCCTTCGCCGATTTCAAAGGACAGATCATCGACCGCTTTAAAATCACCGTAACATTTTGTTAAGTGTTCAACCGTTATCATGGCAAACCTCCTGTTTTTTTATGAAATTTGGGGAGTCGTAAAGGCACAGACTTATTCCGGCTCCCGGCATTTCATTACAGAACCAGTTTATGGCACAGCGCTGAAACGACGCTGAAAGTTTTGTGAAAAATGTATGAAAAGTGTGCGCGTTTTAGCGCACACTCGTGCCGAGCGCGATTGCCGACAGGCAATATCTACCTTTCGCGCGAGTGCGCACCTACGCGGAGCGTGTTTTTTCATACGATAGGAAACTTCGTTTCCTATCGTATGAAAAAAGAGTGAAAGTCTCCCTCCTGATTTTCACTCTTTTTTCCGGTATCTTCTTATTCTGTAATCCGCGGAAGCAGGATTGAAAAGCTGTTTATGCCGTTTTTGCTCTCCGCCCAGATTTTCCCTTTATGCATGGCGACAATGCTCTCCGCAATGGACAGTCCCAGCCCAAAACTTCCGGTACGGCTTCGAGCCTGATCCACCCGGTAAAACCGTTTGAAGATGTCTGTCAGTTCCTCTTCCGACAGCGGATCCCCCTCATCCGAAACGGTCAGCAGGCAGTGCGATCCTCCTCTTTTTTGCAGGGACACCCATGCCTTACCGCCTTCCCTGGTATATTTCACCGCATTATCCAGCAATATTTCCACCGCCTGGCGAAGCTTCGTTTCGTTCCCTTCCATTTTTATATTGTCATCGATCTGCGAATGCAGTGAGATTCCGTTTTCAAAAAAAACGGGTTCAAAGGTCAGCACGGCGTTGGTCACCATTTTCCCGAAATCCAATTTGTAAAAGCTTTCTTTTTTCTCCGCTCCATCCGCCTTTGCCAGCTCCAAAAGCTGTTCGATCAATCCCTTCATCTGTTGTGACATTGTCACAATGCTGTCCAGGAACTTATTCCTGTTGTCTTCATCAAACTCTCTGCTCTGCGCCAGCTGTGCATTTGTCATGATGACAGTGAGCGGTGTTTTCAGTTCATGGGAAGCATCCGCCACAAACTGCCTCTGCTGTTTCCATGCCTGCTCTACCGGTCTCACCGCCCATCTGGACAAAAGGATACTCACTCCCAAAAAGAGGAAAAAGCTCAGGCTGCCGATCAGAATGCAGTTTTCCGTCAGATTATTCAGCGTGGTGATTTCGCTGGATATATCCGAAAATACAATGCATTTCTGGAAGGGTGTATCCACCCGGTAGTACCGCAGCTTATATTCCGGGATCACACCAAACGTCTTTACGGAAGAAAATGTGATATTTATGAGTCCGTCTAAAAAATCATCATCGGAAAGATCGTAGTAACCGCTGTCGGTTGTGATCCGTTCTCCTCCCGGGCCTACCTGAATCTTAAAATAGGGAAGTCTGACTTCCTTTCCGGGGGCGCCGGGCATCCCCAGCTGAAAAGGCCGCTCGGCAATGTTCCTCATCATGCTGATATTCTCGTTTTCAAGACTCGATCTAGTGAAGTGGAAAATCAGTCCTAAGATGACGCAGAGCATAATGGTGACAATCCCCATATTCACAATGACAAATTTTAATCTCAGCTTTTTAATCATTTTCAGCAACCTCCAAATGATAGCCCAGCCTTCTGATCGCTTCTATGCGTATGTTTGAACCGATGGATGCGAGTTTTTTCCTCAAAAATCCGATGTATACCTCAACATGATTTTCAACCGCATCCGAATCATAGCCCCATATCCGGGCCAGAAGCACCTCTTTGGACAGATTGCGTCTGCCCGACTGCAGCAGGAAACGCATCATGTCAAATTCCCTGGCGGACAGACGGATCTGATTTCTGCCACAGGTCAGCGTGGCCGTGGATAAATCCAGCGTTGTGTTCCCAAATGAAAGTTCGTCCACCTGAGCGCCCTGCCGTCGCAGCAGGGCATTGATACAGGCCATCAGCTCCCGTGTGTCAAAAGGTTTGGTCAGATAATAATCCGCTCCCGCGTTTAAGCCATAGATCCGGTCTTCCAGTTCGGATTTCGCCGTGAGCATGAGAATGGGCATTCCGAGCCGCTTTGACCGCACCTTTTTGGCCACTTCATAACCGTTCATTTTCGGCATCATCACATCCAGAATCAGCAGGTCATATACTCCTAATTCCGCATATTCTTCTCCGGTTTCCCCATCATAAGCGACCTCTGTTTCAAAGCCTTTGCTCTGCAGCATGACCGAAAGGGAATCCGCCAGCAGCTTTTCATCTTCAATAATCAATATCTTCAAGGCATAACACCTCCATAATATTCTCCTTATTATAATACAGTCCAAACCTGAAATGAAGCTGAAAATCCATTGTACCGCTGTCCCGGCCAAATCCCCCGCCGGCCGCCATCTCCTCTGTCACAGATCTGTTCCTGTGTTGCTGCCGTTGACCAGGCATGCAGAGGGAATACAGTTGTGGGAGATTCCGCGCGGCCTTTCTGTACAACCGAAAATGCTTCGTTGTGTTTTTTTATTTGATAGATACCAGGGGCAAAAGGTCATACTTTTCATGCTTGTATGAAAAAGTATGACTTTGAGACCCGTAAAAACATGAGAAAGTAGTCCGATAGGACGGATTTCGAATGTTTTAGGATTTCGGGAGCACGTAGTGCGGAGAAATCCGTGGCATCATGGGGTCAAAATACCCTTTGTACCCTTTGACCCCAACATCTTTGATATGGTATATTCAATTTACTTCCAGTCACCGGCAGCATTCCGACTGCCATCCTGGAGTACGAATCTGCAGCTTTTCGCTGACGGCCCTTCGCCGGTAACCCCTTTTTCATGCGTTATGCCAGGAATATTGCCTGTTCATACTTTTTTCTGGTATAATAAGAAAGGATTTTCTATGCAAAATAATAAGAAAAATGCGAAACATCGTTTCTCCCAAAAGCCCGGCGGTAAGGTGAACTGGGAACACAAGGACCGTCTTTTCCGGCTCCTTTTCAGCAGCAAGAAGGAATTGCTGCAACTCTACAACGCTGTGCGGGGCAGTGACTACACAAATCCCGATGACCTTGAGATCACCACCATAGATAACACGATCTATATGTCCATGAAAAATGATGTTTCTTTTCTCATTGACAACGTGTTGAACCTGTATGAACATCAGGCCAGTTTCAACCCCAATATGGGATTTCGGGGGTTCCTCTATCTGGCTGATTCCTACAGAAAATATGTAAAAACCAGACAACTCGACCTCTACAGCAGCATACCTATTAAATTGCCCCTACCTCAGTATGTCATTTTTTATAACGGCCTGCAGGAACAGCCTGACCGGACGGAACTGCATCTAACCGACCTTTTTGAAAAGTCAGACGGCCTGACGCCCTGTGTGGAGGTGACGGCAACCATGCTCAATATCAACCGTGGGCATAACCGGGTGCTCATGGAGAAGTGCAGAACCCTTTGGGAATATGCGGAGTTTATCGGCAGGATTCGGGAGAACATAAATCAGGGATTTATGCTGGAAGATGCCGTAGACGATGCTGTGGAGAGCTGTATTCGGGACAATATTCTCGCTGATTATTTAAAGGCGCATCGCGCGGAGGTGAAGGAAATTATGCTGACAGAATATGACGAAAAATTCCATATCGCACATGAGAAAAAGATAAGCAGGGAGGAAGGAATTGCAGAAGGATTGGCTCAGGGCATCGCCGAATCTGTCCTGCAACTACTGAATGACCTTTCAGACATCCCCGATGATTTGAGAGATAAAATTCTGCAGGAAACAAACCTTGAAGCACTACGCCAATGGCTAAAAGCCGCAGCAAAAGCCGACTCCATTCAGGATTTCCGGCAGCTTTCCGGTTTATAAAATGAGTTAGAGACGTATCGTAACTGGGAATATTCAGGTGAAAGTGAGTTGCTCCTGTTGGAATATAAAGATGGCATATTATCTTATGATAATAGGATGCGGGATAGGGTTATTGTTTCAATTCCTTCATTTTTTCAGCAGTTATTTAGAATCTAAGGAACAACTATTTTATGAACAAATAAAAAAATTCTTTCTGAAGCCAGAGACAAAGTATACCAAAGTGCAAACTTTGCAATGGTGGAAGCATATTGGAATATTGGAAAGAGTATCGTGGTTTTCCAGAAAGCTACGCACTGCGCAGCGAATTGAGCGGTACACATTATCGCCTGCGTATGCGCGTGGGAAATGAGAATGCCCGTGAATTCTATACAGAAGAAGCAATAAAATCAAGTTGGAGCACACGGCAGTTAGAAAGACAGATTAATTCGTTTTATATGGAACCTTCGCGATTTCCTTCGGAAATTGCGAAGTAGCGGACACCCTCTCGCCAAAAGGCGAGAGGGTGTCCTTCATTCTATACTTTTCAGCGATTCTGCCATGTTGATGCGCTCCAGTTTTATATACATGAACACATCCACGATGATCATGAACAGGAATGTCAGGAGAATGCTTTTCAAAAAGCTCAGCGGTGAAATCCGCACGTCGAAGGTGATCATGTCGATATCGATCTGAGCCATCACAAAGCGGTGCAGGAAAATGCCCAGCACCAGCCCGGTCAGAATACCCACTGCAGTCAGCACGCCGTTTTCCCGGAATACATATGCAGCTGTTTCCATAGGATAGAACCCCAATACTTTGATGGTGGCGATTTCCCGGATCCGCTCCGTAATGTTGATATTTGTCAGGTTATAGATCACGATGAAGGCAAGCGCTCCCGCACAGATGATGACCAGAAGAACGATATAATCCAGGCTGCTCATCATATTGGTGACCCGCGTCATGAAATCGGCATTGACGTTCACCGCCGATACCTGATCGCAATTCAGCAGCGTTTCCGCCAGCGCCCTCACATCGGTCCCTTCTTCCGTTCTGATATACAGGCTCTTAAACTCCGGCGCACTCTTGTTATCCGCCTCCCAGGTATCCGGGTTCACGTACACATAATTATAGACAAAGTTCTGGCTGAGCGCTTCCACCTTCACGGTCAGTTTTTCCCCGTCATCATTGCGCAGGGATACGGTATCCCCTATCCGGATGCCGCACTTTTCCGCCAGCTTTCTGTTCATCACCGCGCTGCCCTTTTGCGGCCATTCAATGGGAACCCCTTTTTCCGTATGAAGATTCAGGAAATCCTTCATTTCTTCCGGATCCCGGGCGATCACCACATTTGCTGCTTTTGTGCCCGTTTTACCGGTCAGGTCAAGTGCCTTTTCACAGACCGCCGTGTAGGCTTTTGCCCCGTTTTCCATGGCAATATCCGCTGCTGCGCTGTCCTCTTCCGAAAATGGCTCTTTTAATGTGACGCTCATGTCATATGTTTGGATTTTCTCATACTGTTGGGATGCCACATCCACAATGGAATCCTTGATTCCAAAGCCGGTCAGAAGGAGGGCCGTACATCCGCCGATTCCGAAAATCATCATAAAAAACCGCTGCTGATACCGAAAAACGTTCCGTGCGGACACCTTAACCAGAAAAGTCATCCGCTTCCAGATAAAGGGGATTTTTTCCAGAAGAATCCGCTTCCCGTTTTTGGGCGGCTTAGGGCGGATCAGCTCCGCGGCAACGCTGGCCAGCTCATACCGGCAGGTCAGCCAGGTGGTTCCCATGGAGCATAACAGCGCCACCGCCAGGGAAATAACCGCCAGTCTCCAGTCAAATATCAGCGTGATTTCCCCCAGATGGTACATGATGTGATACGCGGCCCAGATGACCACCGGAAATGCGATGGATCCGGCGATAAAGCCGAGAACACAGCCTGTTGCCGCTGCGCTGCCGGAATAATACAGGTATTTTCCCATGATCCTGCTTTCCGAATATCCCAGCGCTTTTAAAACCCCGATCTGGGTGCGCTGCTCTTCCACCATTCGGTTCATAGTAGTGACACACACAAGGGCGGCAACCAAAAAGAAGAAAACAGGAAACACTTTCGCTATGCCTTCCACGATGGAAGAATCATTCTGAAAGCAGACATAACCCACATTGGTGTCCCTGCCCAGCACATAGGTGTCGGGCTTCTCGATTTTCGCCAGCTCTGCTTTCGCATCCGCAATCTTTTCCTGTGCCTCGGCAGTCTTTTTCTCCAGTTCCTCCCGGCCCTCCTCATATTCCTTCTGGCCTTCCTCCAGATCCTGTCGGGTCTCCTCCAGTTTCTTCCTGTTTTCCTCCAATTCCTTTTCCCGGGAAACCAGCGCTCTTTTTGCCTCCTCCAGCTGATTCCTTCCCCGGGAAAGCTGTTCCTCCCCCGATGCAATTTCCGAAATCCGGCTTTGCAGCGCGTCCTGCTGGGCCTGTATCTGATCCGCCTGGGCCTGCAGGGAGGAAATTTCTGCCTGGACTCCGCTTTCCGTCCCTCCCGGGGAAAGAGCGGCGATGGTATCCTGCAGCTGTTGTTTTGCCTGCTCCAGCTGCGCCATCCCTGCTTCCGCCTGGCTGCGGCCATCCGTAAGGCGGGCTTCCTGATCCCCCAGCTCTTTTTCCTTGTCGGCAATCTGTTTTCCGGCATCCGACAACTGCTTTTCTCCGTCGGCTATCTTCTCCTGTGCATCCGCCAGGTCATTTTTCCCGTCCGTTATTTTCTTCTGAGCATCCGACAGTTCTCTTTTGGCATCCGCCGTTTTCTCTTCCAGTTCCGCTTCCGCATCGGCGATCTTTTCCTCCGCTTCTTTCATGACCGCGTCATACCGCTGTCCGGCCGCCTCCTGCACAAGAGGCTCTGCCCAATCCTTCAGCCTCTCTACGGCCCTGTCATAATCCTCCGAATCAATTTCGTAATCCTGTTTGAGCCGCACAAAAATTTCCGTATCATAATCGCTGTCAAACCCTTCCGGAAGCAGATATACAAAGGCATTCACCTTGCCGTTTCCCAAAGCGGTAGTGCCCCGTTCATAGTTTGCATAATATACGGCGTTCACAATTCCCACGATTTTATATTCCGGAAAAGCGAACAGCTCCTGCGTTTCCTCTTTGTTTTCCTCGGAAATCCGTATTTTAGTCCCGATGTCCGACGGATGAAAAATATTGGAATCCACCACACATTCATCCGCCGCTTCCGGCATCCTCCCTGCCACAAGCTCCAGCTGATTCTGCACGGGAAGCAGGGTCTGGGCGGACAGCACACTGCCCTCTTGTGCTTCATTCAAGGCCAGAAAGTCAGTGGATACCGCCCCTTCCACAGCTTTCACCTCATCATTTCCGTCAAACAGCCCTACCGCTTCCTTTTCAAATCCCAAAGTGGATATAAGCCGCAGATCAAACAGTTCTTTCTCATTCATATAAGCGCCGCCGGTTTTTACCATGGCCGGCGTGGTCACCGTCAATCCTGCAAAAAAACCGACTCCCAGCGCCACAATCGCCAGAATTGCAAAATAGCGCCCGAAACTGTTTCTGATTTCCCGGCGCGTTGTTTTTTTCATAGAAGATTTCATATACGGACCTCCGATCCTGTCTGACCGACCTGCAGCGGTTCACAGCCGCTCTGAAAGAGAACTCTGTGCAAAGCTTGCCGGATTACCACTCAATCCGTTCCACCGGCACGATATGTTCATTCCTCCTCATATCCGTTATCATTCCGTTTTTCACCGTAATCACCCGGTCCGCCATGGCGGTGATGGCCTGATTATGGGTGATCACCACCACCGTCACTTTTCCCACGCGGCAGGTATCCTGCAAAAGCTTCAACACCGCTTTCCCCGTGTTGTAGTCCAGCGCCCCGGTGGGTTCGTCGCACAATAGCAGCTTGGGGTTTTTGGCCAGCGCCCTGGCGATAGCAACCCGCTGCTGTTCTCCGCCGGACAGCTGGGCGGGGAAATTATTGGCCCGTTCCTCAAGGCCCACCTCTTTTAAAACCATAGCCGCATCCAGCGGTTCCCGGCAGATCTGGGAGGCCAGCTCCACATTCTCCACCGCGGTCAGATTCTGCACCAGATTGTAAAACTGAAACACAAAGCCGATATCATACCGCCGGTAAGCGGTCAGCTGCTTTTTGCTGTAAGAGGAAATTTCACTGCCGTCCAAAAACACCTTTCCCTCCGTCAGCGTATCCATGCCGCCCAGGATATTTAAAATCGTCGTTTTTCCCGCGCCGGAAGCGCCCACCACCACGCAGAACTCCCCTTTTTCAATCTGAAAACTGACGCCCCGCAGGGCCTCGATATCCACCTCTCCCATGTGATAAACCTTTTTCACATTCTGAAATTCCACAAAGCTCATAACCGGCACCTCCTGATCACCCGTTACCGAAAATCCTCCTCCAGCATGGAATCCATATATCCCCGGTCCCATAAAAGTATTTTTAATTTCTTTGCGGCGGCTACGGCCGGCTGGGTGAAATACTGGTTGGTCATAACCGCTCCTACCATGCGGTCATAGTAATCCCGGCCCGCATATGCCTCCTGTACCGCCTTCACCCCCACAGGGCCGTCATAACGCTTGCACTGTATGGCATAGGTCACCCCGTCCTTTTCGGCCAGCACATCCACGCCGTAATCCCCGCTTCCTCTGGTCACCTCCACATCGATAAACCCGTGTTTTTCCAGCAGCTGTGCACAGAAATACTCAAAGTCATGGCCCTCCATCTCATCCAAAGCTTTCCCCCGAAGGCTTCTTCTTAACCGTCTGGCATAAAAAAACGCAAGCCAGATTAAAAAAAGCACTGCTGACGCAATGCCGGCAATAAAAATAATTCCTTTGAAATCCATCCTTATCCGTTTCCTTTTTCTTCTTGTATCAGAGCCGCCGGATCCGTTTTTTCCACAGACCGGCATGCTCACCTCCAAAGTACATCATTCCTTTGCGCAATACAATCCTTTTGCATAAAAATTCATTTACTTTTAACAAACCCGTTATCGCTTTATTGCTTTAATACGCCTTTTATGCTATGATTTTAGGCAGGGCCGCCGCATTCCGGCCGGATAAAAACCGGGGGCACGGCGGCTATTACAAATGAACTGAGGGGTATCTTTTATGGAAAAAAGAGAACGTTTTTCATCCCGGCTGGGCTTCATTCTGATCTCCGCCGGCTGTGCCGTAGGGCTTGGCAACGTATGGCGCTTTCCCTATATCACAGGACAGTACGGCGGCGCTGCCTTCGTGCTGATCTATCTTCTGTTTCTGATCATTTTAGGGCTTCCCATCATGGTGATGGAATTTGCGGTCGGGCGCGCCAGCCAGAAATCCGCCGCCCGTTCCTTCCACGTTTTGGAGCCGAAAGGGAGCAAATGGCATCTGGAAGGTTATGCCTGTATGGCCGGAAACTATCTGTTAATGATGTTTTATACCACGGTGGGCGGCTGGATGATCGCCTATGTGTTTAAAATGATCTTCGGAGAATTTAAAGGGCTGGACGCGGAAGGCGTGGGTTCCGTCTTTAACAGTATGCTGGGACAACCCGGTTATATGACTTCCTGGATGATCGTAGTGGTTCTGTTAAGCTTTTTTATCTGCAGTCTCGGATTGCAGAACGGCGTGGAACGCATCACCAAGGTGATGATGAGCTGCCTGTTCGTGATTCTGCTGATCCTCTGTGTCCGTTCCGTCACTCTGCCCGGCGCTATGGACGGCATCAAGTTTTATCTGGTGCCCGACTTTGGGAAAATGGTGGAAAACGGTCTGGGCGAAGCGGTCTTTGCCGCTATGGGCCAGGCATTTTTCACTCTCAGCTTAGGCATCGGCGCAATGGCAATTTTCGGCAGCTATATCAGCAAAGACCGTTCCCTGACCGGAGAAAGCATCAATATCTGTGTGCTTGACACAATGGTAGCTCTCCTTGCAGGCCTGATCATTTTCCCTTCCTGCACCGCTTTCGGCGTGGATCCCGGACAGGGCCCCGGCCTGGTTTTCGTGACGCTGCCAAACGTTTTCAACCAGATGGCGGGCGGACGGTTCTTCGGCACCCTGTTCTTTGTCTTTATGACTTTTGCGGCGCTGTCCACCATCGTTGCCGTATTTGAAAACATCATCAGTTTTTCCATCGATCTGTTCGGTGTTACCCGCAAAAAAGCGGTATGGGTGAACGTGATTGCTATCATTTTGCTTTCCATGCCCTGTGTGCTGGGCTTTAACGCCTGGGCCGGCTTCCAGCCTCTGGGTGCAGGCTCCACCATTCAGGATCTGGAAGACTTCATCGTTTCCAACAACCTGCTCCCGCTGGGCAGCATGGTTTACCTTCTGTTTTGTACCAGCCGCTACGGCTGGGGCTGGAAAAATTTCATCGCGGAGGCGGACGAGGGAAAAGGGGTCAAGTTCCCCAAATGGTCCCGCATTTATGTTTCCTATATCCTGCCGCTGATCGTATTATTCATTTTCGTGATGGGATATTTCCAGAAGTTTTTTCAGAAATAATCGCTGACAACGCAAAAGCCGCAGGCATTTTTACACCTGCGGCTTTTGCTATGCTTATTTTTCAAGGCCTGAAAACGCTGCGGCAATATTCAGGATCATCGCTGCGGCGGCTACCGCAACGAAGAAGATGAATGTGGTAATCGTGCTGACCGGATCCAGGGAAGCGATCACATATCCGATCTGGTTCACCATTACAAAAAAGCTCCATACTGCAGCCTGGGCCATCAGCACCGCATTCAATACAGGAAGCCAGTTAAGCGCTTCCTTCCCGCCCTTTACACAGGCCAGTACAAGCCCTGCCGCCGCCAGGACGGCGGCTGCGATCAGCAGGATATAAACCGGCGTGAATTTGTACATCACCGTCATGTAAACGAAGATCCCTGCAAAGGAGAGAACCGCCGCCGCTGCTGTCAGATAAAAACCGGCAGCTTTATTTTCCAAATATTTTTTCATGAATTTACCTCCTTTGTCCTACTCTTCTTTTTTGGATTTTACGGTCTTAATACCGTATACCGCTGCGAACGCAACGGTCAGCACGCCGAATACCGTGATCGCTGCAATCAGCGCATACTGCCACCAGGTGAACACATACACCAGTTCCGTTGTGTTGGTGATGCCGTTCATGGCATTGCTTCCGGCAAGCTTATACAGCCAGAATTTGATATTGTGCTTCATCATTTCCTGGAACGCGGTATCTTTGGCAATGACATTTTTAGACGCTGCCATGGTTCCGATTTCAGAGGTATCATAAGCGGAAGTTGTGAGGCAGTTTCCGCCGCCTGCAAAAGTGACATCCTTCCAGTTCATATAATCCGCGCCATTGATCATATCGGTTACAATCCAGCCGTTATATCCCCATTCATTTCTGGCGATCTGTACCAGAGAACCTTCGTGTGCGCCTACAAAAACAGTTCCCGCACGGTTAAATGCTGTCATGATGCCGTCCGCTGCATTGGTCTGCATCGCTCCCTGGAATCCGCGGAGCTCATTTTCACGGGCCGCCTGCTCCGTAAAGAAGGTGGACATCCCGGAACGGTTCATTTCCTGATGGTTAAAAGCAAAATGTTTGGGTTCCATCATCAGGCCTTTCGATTTTCCGCCTTCGCATACCGCGGTGCCCATCAGGTTTGTCAGCATGGAATCCTCGGAATAGTACTCATGGTTTCTTGCGCAGTAGGGTGTTCTGTGCAGGTTCATGCCGGGCCCGATAATGCCGCTTTCATTTGCCCAAAGGCCGTCCTCGCCCATCAGTTCCCCTTCACGCACCACCAGCTCCGTATTAAAGGTAGCTGCCACAACAGGTTCCGTAGGCATGGAGTTCATCGCATAAGTGCCATACTCGTCCGTTTCTTTTACATAGGTAGGTTCTGCCGCAAGGTCTGTGGACCATCTGATGAAATAGCCGCCCACCTGGTCATAGGTGAATCCCAGCGGTCCGTCGTTCTCATAGGTCCTGGGAAGCAGGATGGAATCAATGTTCTCGATATCATCGCCGCCTTTTTCGATAAACTGGATCGCTTCATCCAGCGTGATCTGATCCATCAGCAGATCCCACATGGGGTCATTGATATCCACCACACCCGCATAGTTACCGTTTTCATCGGTGAGCATGAAGTCGATCAATTTCAGGCCGTTGTCGGCGCCCCAGGTAACACCGTCGCCGTTTTCGGTCAGCGCATACAGGGAGTTGGTCAGCCCCTTCATCATTTCTTCCGTAGGAGTGATGGATTCCACTGTTTTCCACCCCTTTGTCCAGTCCGCCCTGGTTACATATTCCGCCGTGCCGGGAATCAGTTTGTTAATATCGCAGTCCTGCAGGGCATTTCCTACATTTACGGAATAGGTTTCCGTGTCTTTGGAACCCAAATTCCACTTCTTCGCGTTCTCCGGATTGATTGTTTCTTCTTCCGTTGTTTTTACAAGGCCTTCGGCGCTGCCCGTTTTATTTGCCAGCACATTGTTGAGCGCTTCATGCGCGCCGTTGCCGATGGCGAAATAATAATCGCCCGCATCCAGCACCCATGCGCCTGCGCTGCCGTCCGCTTTCACTGCGGTTTCGTCATAGCTGGCCATATACTGAGGGTCAAATTCAACTGTCAGGGTTTCGGAAGCGCCGGGCTCCAAAACGGATGACTTTGCAAAACCGATCAGCTGAACGGAAGCTTTTTCCAGTCCCCCCGCGGTATAGGGTGCCTGCACATATAGCTGTGCCACGGATTTTCCCGCCACATCGCCGGTATTTGTCACCTTTACAGCGGCCTTGCCCTGGCCTCCGATTTCCACATCCACCGATTCCAGTTTCTGGTCAAAGGTGGTATAGGAGATGCCATAGCCAAAAGGATAGGTAACCTCATCTTCATAATTCCACGCACCGCCGGACGTTCCCGCCTCAGACATCGCATTGCCCTGTCCTAAAACCGCATCCTCATATCTTGTTTCATAATATTTGTAACCGTTGTAAATGCCTTCCGTCTCCACCACATACCAGTCCGCTTTATTGGCTTCTGTCAGTTCTGCAGCCGCCCCGGCCTGGGTGGAATTTGTGTAGAGGTATACGCCATAGTTTGCCATGGCAGGTGAGGAAGCGGAATTCACCGCATAGGTGTCGGAAATATGTCCGGAAGGATTCGCATCACCGCTGATCACATCCGCCACACCTTTAAAGCCATT
The DNA here is from genome assembly GCA_902476265.1 of uncultured Lachnospiraceae bacterium. Lineage (GTDB taxonomy): Bacteria > Bacillota > Clostridia > Lachnospirales > Lachnospiraceae > Gallintestinimicrobium. The sequence continues at coordinate 32,131 of CABSCP010000010.1, read as the reverse complement.
GATGCCGGGCGCTCCTACCCAAAGGATGGAATCAATTTCCTCATCATTTTTCAGTTCTTCGATTTCCACCGGATTGTCCGCATTGATCAGTACAACCACCTTGGTGCTGTGGGCCTTTGCAAGTCCGATCATCTCTTTTTCATAATCGGAAAGAGCCAGCGGACGTTCAAAGCTGTCGCCTTCCGTTCCGTTCGTCATATTCGGATTATAGTCTGCCGCTTCAGAACTGTCACGGGAAATCACCACCAGGGCTGCCGTATTGTCTGCAGAAGCCAGCAATTCCTCCGTATAAAGGCTCGCCGGAATTTCTCCGATCGGATAGGATGCCGGGTTCTCATAGACCATGCCGAAAGCCGGCGCCAGTCCGTGGCCGGTCTGTCCAAAACCGGTGCGGGCGTAAGCCATTGCCGCTTCCCCGGAATACAGCTTTATCATATCCTGATTCATGGAAAAGCCTTTTTCTGCAAGCGCTTCTTCCAGTCCGTATGCGATCTGGCCGTGTTCTGCATCCACCGCCGTGGAGGACCCGATCATACCGCCCAGTGTGGGGGTGTGGGAATTCATTCCCCATAAAGTCACGGTTTCCGTCTCTTTGTTAATTGGAAGCGCCTGATTGTTGTTCTTGAACAATACGCTTCCTTCTTCCGAAATCTGTTCTGCCAGCTCTTCCTTGGCTTTCACAAGATCCGCCAGGGAGGTGTACTCGGAATCGAAATAAATCGCGTCCGTCTGACTCTCTTCCCCCTTGTCCACTGTCTTATAGTTGGACGTGCCCAGTCTGCTGTTGATGAACGCGGCATTGACATTGGCAATTGCCAGCCCGCCCACCGCGATGGATAAAAGCGATGCCGTAGCTGCCGTCATTCCGCGCCACACCTTTGTGGATTTGCTGCCTCTTTTCATAATTCCCTCCTGTAGAATTTTTTCCGCCCTCAGCGTTTTGAAAAGATCCCTGCTTTGGACTTCCATTGTTATGAATTATAGCATCCGTAAATTCTCACGGCGCGCCGTCCACGCAAACGGTATATTTTTCAACGCAAACGGTAATTATTTTTAGGCAGATTATCTTTTGTATTGGTGATATTTAATAATTTTTTTATATTTTTTTGTCAATTATGCTTATCTCAAGCTTATTCTTCTCCAAACGCTTGGTCCAGGAAATCCTTCACCTCTTCCAGCTGCTCCTCTGTATAAAAACGGTCATCCGCATGTTTGTAACCTTCAAAAATCCGAAACTCCACTTTCTCACTTCCCCAGACAGCCCTGCATTCTTTTGCCAGACGTTCTGACTGTGAGAGGGCCACCGACAAATCGCAGTCTCCGTGGTAAATCAGCGTTTCCAGCTCTGACTTCTGCCAAAGATAACCGCGGGGGCTCATCTTTTCCAGCTCCTCTTTGGAGCAGGCCGTCACATCCTGCCCCACCCACATGTCCTCCACGCTTTCAAATCCTTTTAAATTTCTGTTTAAGGGAAGGGCGGAAATGGTCAACAGCCAGTCCGGAATCCCTTCCCTTTTAAAATCGGCGGACAGAAGGTCCATATCCATGATGCCATAGAAGTCTATCAGCGCTGAAACCTCTCCGGATACCGGCTCTGTCAACCGTTCTTCCCCTGTAAACGTTACGCCGGAAGACGCATCATCCGGGGTCACCGCAGCCATGGCTGCCAGATATCCTCCCGCCGACTCTCCCCAGATGGCAAATCGGTCCGGATCATACCCGTATTCCTTTGCATTGGCCCGCAGAAAACGCACCGCCGCTTTTACATCCTCGATTGCCGCAGGATACAGAGCCTCCTGGGCCAGCCTGTAATTGACGGAAGCGCAGGCGTACCCGTGGTCCCGGAAATACCGGTACATGAACTGTGCCTGCCTGGATTCGCAGTCATTGCTCACAAATCCGCCCCCGTGCACCAGGATCAAAAGCGGCATAGGCTCTGTATCTTCCGGTACATAAAGATTCAGATAGTCTGATTCCGACACATCGGAATAAGGCAGCTTCTCCCATGATTTTCCTCCCGTCCACTCCGGTGTGGTATCCAGCTTCACCCCGGGAGAATAGAGATTATGCCAGACGATCCTCACAAGCCCTCTGTTGCAGATCAGCACTGTCCCGATCGCTGCCGCCGCCAGGACTGCCGCTGCCGTTCTCTTTCCGTGTTTTTTCATTTTCATACCTCCTGCATATCGCAGGGAACCTGCGTTATGTATCAATCGTAGTCCGGAAGGATTTTCAGTTTTTCCTCCCTCTTTTCAGCTGAAATGCCAGAAAATCCGGATGTCCTTTTCCCCGATAAGTAAAATACAGGGCATGAACACCGTCCAAAGGCTTTAACCGTCCGCCAAACACCGCTTTTGCCGATTTTATGCTGACGGGAATCCGTGCCAGGATTTCCCCGCCCGGCTTTTCCGTCACCTCCATACAGCCTTCTGCGCGTCCTCTGAGGCACACTCTCACCCTGTCCGTGTCGGAAAGGTCGAAATATTTAAACCCTGCCGTGGCACCGTCGCACATATTTGCGATATATTGATCCGGGTGGTTTTCTCTATCCCGCCCGCTCTGTGTAAAATAGGGATGGATTCCTCTGGGGCCTTTCAGTGCCCAATACCAGCGTGCCCCCTTTTTCGATGTGAGATGGCAGGCGATCCGCGCTTCATATATTCCTTCTCCCGAAAGAGGTCCGCCGTTTAAACCGCAGGATGTGATCTCTGCCTGATAAAATTTCCCGTCTTCAAATCGGATTTCTTCCGCGCACGCCTGCCGGGAAAACTGCTTCCGATTGGTCTGGCGGTGATAAAACACATAGTATTTTCCGTTGATTTCAATCAGGCTCCCGTGGGTATTGCCGGTATAATTGACCGCATCTTCTTTTTTTCTTCCGAAAAGTCCGATATCCCCGTTGCTCACCAGCGTTCCTCCATAGGTAAAACCGCCGTCGGGCCTGCTGCTGACCGCATAACACAGTTCATGGCTCTGCAGAGAACTGTAAATGAAGTAATAGGTTCCGTTGAATTTCCGCAGAGAGCTGGCCTCCAGGAAGGCATGGCCTTCATAGGACGTGCCCACGGATTCCTTTTCTCCCTTGACGCCGATATAGGAAGGCCCTTTTTTCACTGTCAGCATATCTTCACAGAGTTCATAGCACATAGGTCCGTGCAGAGACGGCTTGTGTCCCCTCAGCAGAATGGGATTGTTACTGAGCCCAAAGCCGCTGTAAAGATAGATTCTTCCGTCATCGTCAATGAATATGCCGGGATCAAACTGCAGCGGTTCTCCCTTTTTCCCGATGGGCGTGCCGTCCTCATAACGGACATGGCCCAGATACTGATATTTTCCCGCCGGCGTATCGCACACGGCCACCGCGATCATCCCGTTTCCGCCTATAAAGTAGTAGAGATAATATCTGCCGTCCGGCCCTTTGCAGGCGTCCGGCGCCGCCATTCCGTTAAAAACAGCCTTTTCCTTCCCGTCCGGGTCCTGTATCCTGCGGTAAATAACTCCCTCATACCTCCAGTCCGCCAGATCCTCTACAGGCGCCGACCAGCACACATAATCGTTCAGGCAAAAATTCCAGCCGTTGAATTTGTCATGGGAACCGTATACATACACCCGTCCGTCAAAAATATGGGGTTCCCCGTCCGGCACATATTCAAAGCTCGGCAGATAGGGATTTACCGCCTGCTTTTTCCTCTGATTTTTCATCCGTTACCCCTCATTCCTTTCTTGCACGCATCATTAATTTTTTCAACTTACTCTTACCACCGCTTTGCATTCGTGTTCTCCGTCAGATGCTTCCAGCACAACATCGCCGCTGCCGTCCGCCTGTACAATCGCCAGCGCTTCTCCGTAATAGGTATCCGCTCTGGGCGTTAAGTAACTTTCCTTCTGGAAGGGACAGGCGCTCCCCATGCCGAGCAGTCTGCCGCCCTTCACCCTGGCGCTGATGATATGTCTCTCCATAGGCTTGACGATGCCTGTCTCATCGGTATAGGAAAACCGGATATAGGCCAGTTCTCCCGCTTTGATCTCCTCCTTTTCCGGAACCGCCGCAAGCCGTGTTTCGGGGCTTGCCGTTCTTAACGAAGAGCGGGAAATTTCCCTGCCGTTTTCGTCGTAAACCGCTGCCGTCACTTCGCCGTCCTCATAGGCAGTCTGAAAAATCACCCTGCAATCCTTTTTAAATTTCCTGCGCCCCACGCTTTTTCCGTTGACAAAAAGTTCCGCTTCCGCCGCTCTGGCATAGACTTCCACCTCCGCCGGATAGCCGCTGCATCCTCTCCAGGACCAGGATTCCATGGCATTGGTCATTTTCCAGGCGGAAGGAGAATGTTTTCCTCTCTGATATACCGGCTTCACCGCAATGACCGGCCGATCCGTCAGACCGAATACCGTTTTAGTGTATGCCGCTTCTCCGTTGGGTTTTCCCGTGATATCGATTCTTCCGCTGCCCGCAGTCAGCCAGCCCACCACCGCCGGGTCTGCAGGCGCATAGTCTTCAAATTCCCAGGAGCCGATCCCCACTTCCCCCAGATAATCCATTCCGGCCCACACAAAATCCCCCAGGATGCCCGGATTTTCCTTTGCCTGCTCATAAAAACGATAGGCATCCTTACAGAAAGTTTCCGTTCCCAGAATCAGTCTTTGCGGATACTTTTTCAGATCATGGGCATAGCGCAGAATCCCGTAATTATATCCGGCAATATCCATGTTGGCAAAGGCATCTCTGGTCTTCACATCACAGCCGTGAAGGGTCGCTCCCACTTTCATTGTGGTATCCCCGAAAAGCCCCGCCATGGTATTGTAAAATTCACTGCCCACCTTCTTTTTCTTCTTTGCCCCTGTCCGGTCCTTTTCCGCTTTCTCTGCTTCCTTTTTCGCCTTTTCGTCGCTGTAAACCCCAAAGCCGATAGAGCTCAAAAAATTAAAGAAAATGTTGACGCCGCAGGTTACGGGTCTGGTGCTGTCCTGGGCATGCAGAAACCGGGTCATCATACCGGTCAGTTCAATGCCCCTTTTCTGCCCGGTTTCCGACACTTCATTGCCTGTAGAATACATGATCACGCTGGGATGATTATAGTCCTTCTCCACCATCCGCTTTAAATCAAACTTCCAGTTATCCATAAAGTCATTCACATAATCATATTCTGTCTTGTGGATGTACCAGCAGTCCACAAATTCGTCCATCACCAGCATTCCCAGACGGTCACAGGCATCCAGCAGCGCCCGGGAACAGGGATTGTGAGCGGAACGGATGGCGTTGTAGCCGTTTTCCATGAGAATGCCAACCTTCCTCTCTTCCGCGTCAGGATAGCAGCAGGCGCCCAGAAGTCCGTTGTCATGATGGATACAGGCGCCCCGCAGAATCACCCTGTTTCCGTTGATGCTCAGTCCCTTTTCCCTGTCCCATTCCAGCATGCGGATACCAAAACGTTCTTCCGCGCTGTCCTCCTGAAAAGATACCCGGCAGGTATACAGCCAGGGATGCCCCGGCTCCCACAGGCGGGCTTTTGGCACCGTCATCCGGCAGACCGCTTTCTCCCCCTGTATCTGTGCTTCCGCCTTCGCCACGGCTGTTTCCCGTTCCAGAATTTCCACCTGCACCATACCGCTCCCGGTCGTCCGTGTCTCCACCTCCACCACCGCCGGGTTGATACTGATGGTGCGGATTCTCACGCCGTCCGCCATAATATGTTCCTTAGGTCCTGTCAGCATCCGTACCGGGCGGTAGATCCCGGAGCCGGTATACCAACGGCTGTTGGGCTGTTTCTCATTATGAACGGCAACCTGAATCCGGTTCTCTTCACCGTATTTTAAAAACCGGTCCCCGTCCACTGTAAAATCCGTATAACCGTAAGCGCATCCCCCCGCCTTTTCGCCGTTTATATAGACCTCTGCATTGCGGTATACTCCCTCAAAATCAAATTCCACATGATTTTCGGCCATATCCTCCGACAGGAAAAAGGACTTTTCGTACAGGTATTCCCCGCCTGCAAACCAGCAGATATTTCCGCCGCCGGGATTGCTTTCCTTCCTCTCCTCATACAGCATGGCGTCATGGGGCAGCGTGACAGGAATGGGCTTCTCGCTGCTGTTTAAATGTTTATAAGTCCAGTTTTCATTAAAATCCAGGCTTTTCATAATTCTGCTCTCCTTTTTTCAATCATTCCTCCGGCGGCATACCGTCCGCCCGTTTTACTGTATCGAATTATACCATGCCTCTTTTTCGTTTTCCCGGTTTCGAGCGCAAACGGTGCCTATTTTGACGTAACCGGAACACCTCCGCAGGCAAAGGGTTCCTGTTGTCCCTCGGCAGTGACGTTTTGCCAGTTACAGTTCAGCCTTCGGCTAAACTGTAACGCAGATGCACACAAAACGCATAAAATCGCGTTTTGGTGCGTGCAGCCCTCGCAAAATCGCATATAGACGCGATTTTGGCTTCGCGAAACGAAAAGCTGAACTGTAACCTTCGCCTGCCTTTTTGGGAAAACCACTTGTACGGCAGTGCAAATTGTGCTAAAGTCAGAGTATCTGATCCGACAGCTTGCTGATAAGCTGCGATTCTATGATCTGTACCGGACGGTTCCGGAATCCGCCGGCCAAATCACTTTTTCATGCCTCTATCAGGCTGATTTTTCAAATGATTCTTTTACACGGGAGGAGTATGCCTATGACAAGTGCGCTCAAAAACTATTTCCCTCTGATCCGCGACCGCGAAGATATTCTTCGTGAAATCAAAGACAGCGACCGTCTCTCCGCGGTTTTCCATGGCTGGAACCCGCAGCAGCAGGATGAATTTCTCGATTTCTGTACCGGAAATCACGGATTGAAAATCCTGCATGACTCCTTTATTAAAGAAGTCCTGAACCCAGAATACGACCCGTCCAGACTGGAATTTTTATTGTCTGTGCTATTGGGGCGCAAGGTAAAAATCCTGCAGATACTGGCAAATGATACCACCCGTATTGCAAGTGAAACCTCCCTGCTGGTCACCGACGTCATCGTTCAGCTGGAGGACGGCTCTCTGGCCAATATTGAAATGCAGCGTGTTGGTTATGCCTTTCCGGGCGCGCGGTGCGCCTGCTACTCTTCTGATATGCTGCTTCGGCAATACCGTCGTCTGTGTGACGAAAGTAAAACTTCTTCCCCTTACGGCCAGATCAAGAATGTATACCTGATCGTAATATTTGAACACAGCCCCAAACAATTCAAAATGCTTCCCGACATCTATTTTCATCATGCCAGGCAGGTATTTGACACAGGGCTGGACATAGACCTTCTTCAGGAATACATCCTGATACCGCTTGACATTTTTCACAAACATATACAAAATAAAAGTATAGAAATCCCGTTGGACGCATGGCTTACCTTCTTCAGCGATGACACTCCTGAACGGATTATTGAGCTGATCACAAAATATCCGGAATTCAAAGCCATGTATAACACAATTTACAAACTTTGCTGTAATACGGAAAGGGTGATGGAAATGTTCTCTGAAGAATTAAGGCAGATGGACCGCGAAACCGTACGTTATATGATTGAGGAACAACAGAAAGAGTTGGAGGAAAACCAAAAAGCTTTAGAGGCCAACCAAAGAGCTTTAGAGGAAAACAGAAAAGCTTTAGACGAAAACCAAAAAGCTTTAGACGAAAACCAAAAAGCTTTAGCCCAACGTCAGAAAGCCCTGGAAGAGAAAGATCAGGAAATTGCAGCCCTGAGAGCCCAGCTGGAAGCTCTGAAAAAGGGGATCCGGTAATCAAATCCCCCCTGCAAGCACCGGGACTGTCATAGACAGCCCCGGTTTTCGACACATCATATATTCATTTTTCCGTCACCGGGATCAAAATCCGCAGTTCAAACCATCCGTCCTCCGCCTCGATGGCCACGGAACCGTTATATTTTTTCACGGTACTCTGTATGCTTTTGAGACCGTAGCCATGATAATTTTTATCTTTTTTGGTGGTTTTGGGAAGGCCGTTTTCAAAAACCAGTTCTCCTTCATAGCAGTTTTCCACGCGAATGCGGAGAAATTCCTTCTGCTTTGCCACCGCCACGTGAATCAGGCGCTTCTCGCGGTCAGGTATCTTTTTTACGCTCTCAATGGCATTATCCAGCGCATTGCCAAACAGCGCGCTGATGTCCATGACGTCCATAAAATCCAGCGCGGAACCGTCCGCCACACAGGTGAGTTTGATTCCTCTTCCCTGGCAGTAAATGCTTTTGCTGGTCAAAACCGTATCCAGAATCTTGTTCCCGGTCTTATTCTGGGCTTCATAAATTTCAATTTCATTCTGCATCCGATCCAGATAAGCAAGGCCCTCTTGCGTGCCAAATTCTTCCCGAAGCAGGACGATCTGATGTTTTAAGTCATGATATTTCCGGTTCACCATATCCACGCTTTTTTCGGAGAGCTGATAATTGGTGTACTGCATATTCAGGATATTCTGCATATTTTCCATTTCCAGTCTCATATGAAGCTCCGTCAGCATCATATGATAGGCCATCAGAATTGCTACGCCTCCCATGTCCACCAACGTATGGATATTAAAAATTTCATTGGGCAGCTGGCCGGAGAAAGGCGTATTTTCCACCACATAACTCAGATTGCTCAGACCGTAAATCACAATTGCAATCACAGCGGCAGAAGCAAATTCTTTCCACGTGATCCGCCATACCTGATTCTGTTTATGCAGCCGCTTTTCCAGCAAAAATACAACCAGGTATATGAGCGCATAAGTCAGTATCAGAAAACTTGTCTTTCCCCATGCTCCCCCCGGTATCCCCAGGTTAATTTCAGTAAAATAAAACATCTGCCATTCCAGAGATGCACAGAATTCTCCCACAATAAAGGCCTGCGCCAGATAATATCCCGCTGTCAGAGCGCTCATGTCACAGCAGGAATACAGCATGCCGAACATCAGCATAACGCTGCAAACCATACAGGGCAGAAACCAGACCTGCGGAATGTTGCCGGAAAGGATCATGAAACAAAGCAGCGCCGCTCCAAAACCCGCCTGTAACCCAATCCGTCTCAGACCTTTTTCCCTCTCAGGCAAAAAGCCGCCGAAAACCACACACACGATAATATAAGAAAGGGCATACAGCCAGCCGGGCGGATCCACCCACATATTCGGATTCATTTGCCCACCTCATTCATATACTCATTCAGCCTGTCCAAAAATTCTTTCTTCCTCGCCCTGCTGACCTGCACCACGTCTTTTCCCACCTTCACATCGTTGTTCTGAAAACTCTCCACGTATTCCAGATTGATCAGATAGCATTTATTACAGCGGAAAAAACCTTCTCCCACCAGACTGTCCTCTACATCCCGCATAGCGCCTTTGGTGACCACATCTCCGTCCACAGTATGGAAAATAAGGTCATGATCGCGGACTTCCACATAATAAATCAGGCTCACATCCAGCTTTCTGGCGCCGCCCTTGATCACCACAGTGATAAATTTCCTCCTGCGCCTTTTCATACGTGAAATCGCTTTCCCCAGGCGCTTGGAAAATGCGAAGTAGGACACCGGTTTGAGCACGTAATCCAAGGCATCCACCGTATATCCCTTCATGACATACTGGGGCATGTTGGTGATGAAAATAATGATTACCTCTTCATCCAGCTTCCGTATTTTCTCCGCGGCCGTCATTCCGTCCATAAACTGCATTTCAATATCCATGAGAATGATATCATATTCCCCGGAATAGTCCGTCACAATATCCTCTCCGTCCTCAAAACCGGAAATTTTAAGACGTTCCCCGCTTTCTTCCTCGTACTGCCGCAAATACTCTCTGAGCTTGTCCGCATAACCTTTGTCATCCTCTACCAACGCAATCCGTATCATGGCTCACACCCCTTTAATCCCAGCTTTCCTCTCATATTAACCGTTTTCTGCCCTGCGAAAAAGCCCACATACCGTAGGTAAATCAGCCTGCCAAATTCGCCATAAAGTGCCACATCATGCGGATTTGTCTTTCTTATCCGGCTTTTCGGGCAATTCCACCGCGCCGATGAAGCTGTAATAGATTTCAATGCGCTGTGTCCGCCGCGTCCCCATCTTCCCGGCTTCATGTACCACAATCCTGTCGATAAACTCATGGAGTTTCCACGTCGATGATGGCCTCATGGATGTTTTCAAAAACCACCTGCTTGTCCTCGCCGTTGTAAATAATCTTTTTGCACTTGTAGGATTTCATGGTGGTCTTGAAGTTCACCGTATGCCCCAGGTATTCCTTGCGCTCCAGAATGTTGCGCACGGTATTGGTCGCCCATTTGCAGGGGAAGTCGGGATAGTACCGCTGTATGTTTCATAATACCTCCGTTTCCGACAGCCGGAAGCGGTATTCTGTACCTTTATTATACCGCGTTAAGATTGTCTTGTGAAGCAGTTTAACGATTTAAAGTGATAACTCATCCCCAGATGTTAAAAGTTTTTGCGCTGTATTCTCAGGCAACGGGATTGCATAGGCCGGTCTCGCGGTATCCCCCTGTGACCGTAGGGTACGGTGCAACGGTTCCATCCGCTTCCAGGTGACCGCTCATGCCCTGCGGCAGTCGTCGCGCCCGGAACTTTCCGACGGATGGAAAACCCGCATACTGATATGATCGGAAATTTTCCGCTGTTTGTCAAGGTGCGGCAAAAGATACCCCATCGGTTCCCTCACCTAACGTCTTTTTTCAGGGGAGATGATATTTCCTTTGCCGTTGGGAAGGATAGTTTGAACGATAGTTTTTGAAAATTTACAGAATGTTTGCATCTATAACCGTATAAAAAATGCAGCCCACGCAGTCTGTGGTTCTGTGCTGATTCAGTTGTACCTTATGGTACATTCTGCCAGACCGCATTATATGGGCATTCTCGCAACTCCTTTTTAGCAAAACACAGTCATCTATGTTGAATTTCAGTAGGCGAGTTGAACTTGAGAAGCAGATTAAAAAGGGGAAGCCTACCGCATATGCAATAGGCTTCCTCTTTACTTCTGCACAAAATTCATTCTTTCCTCGCCCCGTCCGGGCCGACCTCATAGTCGTCAATCTTCCGGTTGACCGCCATGATACCGTATTGATCGAAATAGTACCATTTGCCGTCAATCTTCCTCCAGCCGGTAACAGCACCGTCGTTTGTCCAGTAATACCAGTTGCCGCTTACCGGTTCCTGTTTCCAACCCTCGTGCATAACGCCATCGGCATTGAAGTAGTAGCGCAGAGCGCCGATAGTCTGCCAGCCGGTGAGGGTTTTGCCGTCCTTATGGTAGAGCCAGTGGCCGGAATCGTTTTTCGTCCAGCCGTCCGCCGTGGCCGGGTCAATAACCAGCTCCACGAACCGCCGCAGCACTGCCGCGACTTCGGCGCGGGTGGCGCTGCCCTGTGGGTCGAAGCGGTTCCCGTCCTTGCCGGTGATGATTCCCGCCGTCTGCATGGCTTTGACCTCTTTCGCCGCCCACGCGCTGATGGCGCTGTGATCCGTGAACGTGTTCTCTTTCAGCGTGGCCGGAATGGTGTAGCCCATCTGCCCGGCGTAGTTAGTCATGATCACTGCCATCTGTTCCCGCGTCACCGGTGTGTCCGGGCTGAACAGGCCCTCGCCCGCGCTTTTGACAATGTCCTGTTTCGCCGCCCATTCCACATAAGCCGCATAGTAGGCGTCGGCCTTAACATCGCTGAAGCTGCGGGTCTGGTAGCTGGCCGGGTCGATTCCCGCCAGCCGCCCAAGCGCCGTTACAAACATGCCCCGCGTCATTGACGTATCCGGGTTGAATGTGGCGGCGCTGGTGCCGGAAAGCAGGCCCCGGCTCACCACGAAGTCAATATCCGCCTTTGCCCAATGGCCCACAGTGTCGGTGAAAGCGGGCGGCGTCTTATAGCCCACACCGTAAATGCTCAGATGATGGGCCGTAAACCGCAGAACCTTGTTGTTTTGGTCGTAGCTGGACGGAGTAATCCATTCCGCCTTGCCGCCGTCCCCGCAGACCGCGAACAGGCTTCCGGCCTGCTCACCAGTGGCAGGGGTGTAACGGATAGCAAGCGAAATGCCGTCCTTGCCAAAGTTTGTAATGTAAACGGTTTTCCCGTCCTTTTGGCAGCTCACTGTGAAGTCAAATGCCGGGCGTTTGCTGATTGCCTTTTTCGCGTCGCCGGTCAATGTTGCGGGCTTCACACTGAATGTCACCGTTCCCGCACTCTGTTTTGCGATCTCTTTAAGTGCGTCCAGACTAAAGGTCATGGACGCGCCGCCAAAGGTAAGCGTCAGGATCTTTGCGCCCGCACCGGTCAGCTTATCAAGAGCCGTCCGGCCGAGGGTGGCGCTTGTGGTTCCATTCGGCAGCTCCACGGAAACAGCCACGCCCTTTTCATTGCGCCCGTTTTTCTCCGCGTCCTTTTGTGCCTGCTTCAGTGTGCTTTCAATCTGTCCGGTGGGGATATCCGCCACACCGTCCTTATGCTTGCCGATGGTGATTTCCCCAATGGTGGGGGTATCTGTGGTCTGTCCGGCGGGCGGGGTGATTGTGGTATGGTTTCCGCTATTCCCCAAATCATCGCTGGAGGACGAACCGCCGCCGCTATTCCCGTTGCCGCCGTCATTGTTACTGTTGCCGCCGTTATGGTTGCCGTTATCATTTTTCCGCTTCGGCGTGGCGGAAACGGTATTGGAATCGGCTCTTCCCGCGCTGTTTATGGCGGTCAGCGTAAAGCTGTACGCCATGCCGTTTGACAAGCCCGTTACGTGATAGCTCTCAGCGTCCGCGCCGATGGCAAAAGGAGAGCCGGTGATTTCCTTGTCCCCCTGCTTTACTGCCAGGGAATAGCCGGTGATGGCAGAGCCGTTGTCAAAAGGCTTTTTCCATGTGAGTGTTACCGCGCTGTCCTCTGCATTGGCTGTAAGGGCTGGTTCTTCCGGCGCTACGGCCGGAATTTCCAGTTCATTGGAGGTCAATGTACCGGTAAAGTATTCGCTGGTTTCGTTCGCCGTGATGATTACGCTCAGGGTTTTCCCCAAGTCCTCACGGACAATAGTATGCGTCAGGCCGCTTGCCCCCGTAATGGCCCCGTTGTCCCTATGCCATGTAACGGTATAATCCGCCGATGTAATCCCGGCGTTAGCCGGAGCCGAGACGGTCAGGATATCGCCCTTGTTTGTCCCACCCGTAATGGTGATGGGGCCGGTCAGCAGTTCTTTGGCAATATCCAGCCTGTTGCTTTCCAGTTTGCCTGTGACATTTCCGTCAAACGTCACGACACAGTAGATTTTCCCTCTTGTGTCGTCGCCGGTTAAGGTATGGCTGTTGCCTGTATCCAAATCTCTTGTTTCCCCGCCCACGATCTTCTTCCATTGATATCTTTCTGTGCCGCCTGCGGGCGTCACGCCGGAGGTATTAACTGTGACGGTATCGCCGGTGTCCAACTTATGGTTATTGTTGGCGTCGGTGCTGTCCAGCGTCACACTGCCTGCCGCAGCAGCCTTCTGAATGGTAAACTCTATTGTACGATTGGAGGGCAGGCTGTAATTCTTAGCGGTCATACCTGTTAAGCCGCTGACTTGTGCCGTGTAGCTGCCTGCATTGGTTTGCCCGCCCGTAACGGTAACCGCTACGTCGTCGCTTCCGACCTTGTTGGAAATAACTGCGGCCGGAGCCTGTTCCTTTCCGTTATAGGTCAGGGTCAGGTTGTCCCAGGTCAGGACGGCTTCCCGCTTTGCGACGGTCACGCTGCCGGAAACCTTGTTGTTTGCAAGGCTGTAAAAGTCACTTTCTGAACCATCCAGATGGACGTCAGTAACGGTCAGCGTTTTGTTGTTTCCGACATTTGCATCCGCTGCCGTCCCGTCTGCCGTGGCGGTCACGGTATCACCGGTAAGGATTTCTGAATTGTCCAGCACCAGCTTTACGCCTGTAAAATCGGTTGTACCGTCATAGGTCTTTGTGGCAGAAGCGTCCGAGCTGTCCACTGTGGCAGTCAGCGGTTTCTGGCCGAGGGTAATATCGATTGTATCTGTAACATAGTTTAAGTTACCGCCACCGCCGTATTTCACAGTCAGCTCGTTCTTCCCAATCGTAAGAGGTGTTTCGTGTGCAATCGTGTAAGAGAGGGTACACTCGGCTCCTTCGGTGGCCCTCACCGGATCGGTAAGCTGTTTGTCCCCGAGGAACAGCGCCGCTTCGTTGATGGTCGGTTCTGCCATTCGGTAAGCGGATACCGTTTGTGCTTTGGGCGTAAACTTCACCGTAATGGTATCTCCATAGATGAATGCCGTCGTCTGTGTTCCGTCCTTGTAGGTTTTCAGGCCGTCCAGCGTGCTTGCTCCTTTGATGATTTTTAACATAGTAGCAGCCGAAACCGTTTCCTTGTAATTGCCGCCAGCTAAAGCTGTGGCTTTCACATAATAAATTCCCACATTTACCGGAGCGTCGCCTTCGCTGGCCGCGCCGCTGTTTGCTTTTGTAGTTTTCGTAGTGCAGTCTGCGTCTGTGTAATAGGTATAGTTGATTTCATTTTTCAGGGATTCCCCGTCTGCACCGGTAATCACAGCCGCATCAATTTCCTTCGCGGTTTCATCGTATGGAACGGTTTTGTCCTGCATGGAAATGGTGCAGCTGCCCGACTTCAATGAAAAGGAGGCCGAGTTTTGGCTTTCCAAAAGCGCCGTGTCAGTGGAACCGCCAAAATCCGCATAAATTGTAAAATTTGTTGCTGTATTATTTTGTATTTTCCAATTATCACCGCTCAATTTCAGGGAAAGAACCGCCGTCACTGTACCGTCGTCGTTGCTCTGTACGCCCACCGGACTTTCGTTCAATTTTATCCCTGTGCCAATCTCTCCCAGCCAGAAGTCCACCGTATCCCTGGCGGCGCTTCTAAAGAGGGATTTCGCCGGCGTTTTCTGTGCGGTGACTTTGATCTGTATGGTATCGCCGTATTCTGCTTCCCTTACCGGCACACCATCTTTCCAGAACGCGACTGCCGATTGGGAAGTCCTGTAAATCTTTCCGGTTCCACCCACTTTGCCCGTTAAGTTTCCGTAACAATTAATCGTACCGTTGTTTGTCAGGGTAACGCCGGGGCCAACCGTCAGGGTCTGTTCCCCTTTAATAGTCAAGATTTTGTCCTCTGGTATGGTGGCGTCCGTGGAGATGGTGGGAGTGCCGTACACTTTGCCGGTGTCGCCCTCGAACAGGACGCCGCTGGTTAAGCCAGCGTCATAGCCTGTTATATGGTCGTTTGTATTTGCGCCGCCTGTGGCAAAGACTACAGCGTTGCCGTCCAGTTTATTGCCGGCGCTGTCCGGGGCTACGTCATTTATACTGTAACCGCCGCGCCCGATTCCTGTACCACCATAACCGTAATTGTTTCCATCGCCGCCGGTTGCAGTTACTGTACCGCCGCTGATGGTAATTGCGCTTCCCGTTCTCATCTTTCCGCCACCGATTCCCGCTCCACCAGCGCCGCCGGTTGCAGTTACTGTGCCGCTGCTGATGGTAATTGCGCTGCCTGGTCCATCAACGCCGCCGCCAATTCCCGCTCCAGCATAGCCGCCAGTTGCGTCCAGCGTGCCCGCGCCGCTAATCGTCAGCTCGCCAATATTGCCCTCCCCATTTTTTTGCAGCCCGGCACAATAATCTCCGCTTATCAGTGTATTAGTGTTCTTAAGCGTAATGCTGACATTCCCTATGGAATTATACGCTATTTTAAACGCCGCAACATAGTCTGTTCCAGATACGTCAATGTTTACATCAGACAAGGTAATATTTGCGTTTACACCATCTTTTACTAAAATGACGCTTTTGGGATTGTCACTTGCCGCACCGGTAATAGCGCCGTTCCATGTACCGGAGATTTCGTAGTTTCCGCCGTCCGTTTCCAACGTAAACCCGCTGCCCTCGGTGTAAGTCGCTGCACCGTCGTCTGATGTGATGGTAATTCCATCCGCCGTGATTCCATTGATCGTAAGCGTCACCGTGCTGGTGGAATCCAAAAAACCCCCGTTATTGCCGCTGCCGCCGTATTCCACAGTCAGGGTGTTTTCGCCCAATTGCCAGCCCTGATCTATGGACAAGGTGAAAGAATCGCTGGCAGCCGTGCCGCCTGTTACCGTGGCTCTGGTAATCTCCTTTCCGTCCAGCTTGAAGATTACCTGGTCGGGGGCTGCCATGCGGCTTCTCATATTTGCTGCCGCTATCTTTACTTGCAGCAATACCGTATCGCCTATGGCGGCTTTGTCCACCGGTTGGCCGTCCTTTATAAAGGTTGCTTCTTTCGCCTGCGATGGGGTAGTATTTGGTTGATTTGGGTCGATGGTTCCGTTTCCGCCAATCGTACCATAGTTGTTGATAGCGCCTTGATTGGAAATTATTCCATGATTCGTAATCGTGCCAAAGTTTGTCAGGGTTACGCCTTTATTTATCGTCAGCGTCTGTCCCGCCTCTATCGTCAGGGTTTTCCCGGCCTCTATCGTGACATTCATGTCAATCGCCGGATTTCCATATACTTTTCCGGCATCGCCTTGAAACAGGATGCCGCTGGTCAAGCTGCTCTCGTCAAAGCCCTGAATGTGGTCAGTTACATTTTGACCACACATTGCAAATACAACGGCGTTGCCGTCCAGTTTATTGCCGGCGCTGCCCGTACTATTATAGCCGCCGCCAATTCCTGGTCCACCAGAACCGCCGGTAGCGGTCACTATGCCGCCACTGATGGTTATATCGCTGCCCGCTCCATATGAGCCGCCGCCGATTCCCGCTCCATCACCGCTACCGGTTGCGGTCACATCGCCGCCGCTGATGGTTATATCGCTGCCCGCTTCATCATAACCGCCGCCGATTCCCGCTCCACCATAGCTGCCTGTTGCGTTCACATCACCGCCGCTGATGGTTATATCGCTGCCCGCTCCCTTAGCGCCGCCGCCGATTCCCGCTCCATATTCGCCGCCAGTTGCGGTCACCGTACCACCAGTGATCAGAATATCGCTGCCCGCTCTATAAGAGCCGCCGCCGATTCCCGCTCCACGTTTGCCGCCATTCGCGATCATTGTGCCGCCATAGATGGTTATAGCGCTGGCCGCTCCATTATTGCCGCCGCCAATTCCCGCTCCTGAAGCGCCGCCATTCGCGGTCACTTTGCCACCGTTGATGGTTATATTTCTGCCCGCTCCAGAAATGCCGCCGCCGATTCCCGCTCCATATTCGCCGCCATTCGCGGTCACTGTGCCGCCATTGATGGTTAAAGTGCTGCCCGCTCCAGAAATGCCGCCGCCGATTCCCGCTCCATTAGCGCCGCCAGTTGCTTCCAGCGTACCCTCGCCGTTAATCGTCAGCTTACCAATGTTTTCTCCCTCTCCGTTCTTTTGCAGTCCGGCACAGCGTTCTCCGCTCTTCAGCGTATTATCGCCCTCAAGCGTTATGCTGACATTGCCTGTGGAATCAACCGCTATCTGAAATGCCGCGACATAATTCTTTGACACTGTAATGTTTATATTGGACAGGGTAATATTTGCACTCACGTCTTTGCTTACCAATATGACGCTTTTGGGATTGTCCCATACCACGCCGGTAATACTGCCGTTCCATGTGCCGGAAATCGTAATGTGACTTTCTGTACTGATTACAATCTGTCCATCCTCCTGCCGTGTAATACCGGATAAATCGTCCCCCTGAAAGGTCAGCCCGTCAATCGTTATTTCCGTTTCACCTGCCAGTAAATTCGCGCCGCCCAACGTCACCTGAATTTCCAACGGCTCCGCGCCTTTCTCCAGCCCATATCCCTCCGGCAGCTCCGCTATAAAGTCGTATGTACCCGTTACAGGCCAGCCGCCGTTTTCGTCCTGCATAAATGTGGCGCACGTCCAGCCTGCCAACACAACCGTTTCCGGTTCTTCCGCGCCCGTAACCGTTGCCTTGATTGCCTCCGGCAGCATGGAAACCACCGTATCAAAATCCGCCTGATTTTCTTCATCTACACCTGGCAGGGCCAGCCCGCCGTCCACCAGATTGCCGTCCGGATCGACCCATTGCCAAGCGGGGATCACTTTTTCCGCCGCCACGTCCGATTCGGCCTTTATTCCCTTACAGTCGGAGAGGTCAGCGCCCTTGGCACCACAGACCGGGCAATCCCCATTGATGGATTCCTCCGTGCAGGCTTCCTCACAAACGCACTCCTTTGGCTCCTGGTTTTCCTGCTTGCCACTGTCCTCTGCGTTGCAGATGTCACACACAAAGGCGCAGGGGCTACCCTCCGTACCTTTGGTATAGCCGCAGTCCGCGTCATGCTCATGCGGGCAGTCCAAAACTTTTGTGTTACAGCCCGTGTCCTCCGTGTCACCTTCGCTGATACTGCACACATGGCTGCACTCGGTCGGCTCCAAAGCCTTTGCATTGGACGGGGTGGCGTCATTTTCCGAAACGTCCCCCTCCGGGTAGCATTCCGACGTATGCTCGTGGACGCACTTCTCCACCAATCTGTAACATTCTTCGGTATGCTCATGGCTGCAAGGCGTCCCCGGCTGTGCTTCCACATAGCCGCAGTCTTCCGTATGCGCCGGGTGATGTTCACACAGGCCGGTTGCTCCCGCGTCCTTTCCGCCTGAAACGGCGTAGACCGGCGTACCGGACATGGTAAAGAGCATGGCAACAGACAGCAATACCGCCGTTGCCCGCTTTGTAAATTTTGTTTCTCTCATAAAAAATCCTCCTCGTCATTTCCAAGCCCCTTGAAACCTTCCTGATTGCTTTTTATTCTTTATATCTTTGCAGCCTACTGTGGGGCCGCCCCTGCACTTTGCCATTCTCCGGCAGGCGGGCGCGCGCTCCCAGGTAAAATTCTGGCAGCTCGTCAGTGCGTCCAACACCTGTCCCTCCCGGACAGGCAGCAAGCCGAAATAGGCCGCCTCCAGATGGTACGCGAACAGGGAGAAGTCCAGATCTCTAAACCACACCTGCCAGTTTCCGAGGCAGGCCTCGTGTATCTTTGCGGCAAGCGTCACGCTCTCCGGCCCACGGACCGCAAAGAGCAGGATTCGCCCCGTGCCGGTCTTTCCCTGTTCCAAAAAGCCGCACCGGGTGTTGCAGATTTGTATTTGCAGCGGTTCGCGCAGCTTCGCCGCCGTCCCGATAAGCAGCCCGGCAAGTAAACTTCCCTCCGCCGGTTCCGGGCAGTATAACAGCAGTTCCAATGGCGCGACCTCCTTCCTTTGCTTAAAACGCCATGCGGGAACGAAAAAACCAACCTGTCAAAAACAGATTGGTTGATTATCATAAGCATAGCATTTTGTCAAGCCCTTTTCAACAATTCATGTTCAAACGGTCATTATCATGTCTAAACGGTAAGTGACGGACGGATTTCAAAGGCCGTTTACAGGTTTTCGCCGGGTGTGCTATACTGAGAAGGAAAGGAGGCATGTGAATGGAACTTGCGATTGTGGACGATCTGGCCAGCGACGCCAAGACGCTGGAACAGACGTTGACCGGCTGGCTTGCGGAGAACCGGCTGGAGGGAAACATAACCATTTACAGGGACGGCGGCGACTTTTTGCGGGCTTTCATGCCGGGGCAGTTTGCCGTGGTCTTTTTAGATATTCTGCTGGGGGACGGGAAGGAAAACGGAATCGACGTGGCCCGGCATATCCGTGAGGCGGACGAGGAACAGCTCATCGTGTTCACGACAACAGAAAGCGGCTTTGCGCTGGACGGCTTTGCGGTGCAGGCGCTGGACTATCTGGTCAAGCCCTATGAGCCGGAACAGGTGGATGCCGTGATGAAGCGGGTGCGCAAGGCCATACGGCCCGACGCCTACATAGAAATCCGGACGGGCCGGGAAACGAAACGGATTCCGCTGGCCGCAATCCTCTATGCGGCGACTGTCAGCCGGGCCGTGGAGATTCACACCACGGGAGGCGTGTGGAGAACCTACATGACCTTTGACGAGGCGGCGGCGCAGCTCACAGACCAGCGGTTCGCCTGTTGCAGCCGGGGCGTGCTGATCAATCTCGACCAGGTGCAGGACATGGAGGGGCAGGACTTCCTGCTTTACTCCGGGGAACGGCTGCCCATCAGCAGGGCGAAACGGGCGGAGATGAAGGAAGCCTATACCTCCCGGCTGTTCCTCCTGTCGCGGGAAGGGGGCCTGTAACATGGCGGAGCAAATTTTTGTGGCGCTGACGACATTTCTTCCTTACCGTCTGATCGGGTATTACCCGTTCTGGAACCGACTGCGGCTGCCGAAAAGAATTGTGCTTACCCTGATTCTGACGACGGAAGCCGGTGTGCAGCTACTCAAATACATGGTTGACGCAAACGGCGGGAACAGCCGGTTTGTGGATTTGATGATGTTTCCCCTGTGCATCGCCATTTACTTTTCCTGTGTCCGTTTGGAGCCGTCCAAGCTGGCGTTTTTTTACCTGTTCCTCACGGATTATATGGGGGCCGTCCGTGGGCTGACGGCTTTTATCACAGCCCGCTGGTTCCCGGAGGCCGGGATGTCGTCGTGGGTGGGCGGCCTGATTCATCTGGCCCTTTTTACGTCCATGCTCCCCATCATCATCAGGCTATGGCGCGGCACGGTGAACCGTATGCTGGAGGTACGCTCGCCCGAACTTTGGCGCACAATCTGGATTGCCCCGGCGTTCAGCACCCTGGTGATCTTAAGGTACACTTTCCATATGGATTCCGCACATGCCGGGAACTTCACGTTCCTGTTTTCCCGCGTGGGGGCATTCACCTGTATCTTTGTGGTTTACCATATCCTGCTCAGATCCCTTGACACGATACGCGCCCAGGCGGTATTGGAGGAACAGGCACGGGCAGGCGGCGAGCTGCTTGCCTTGCAGCGCAGGCAATACGAGCTTTTGGCAAAACGGATCGAGGACATGCGCACGGCCCGCCACGACCTGCGCCAGCATTTGAAGCTGATCCAGAGCTACCTTGCCAGCGGGGACAAGGACGCCCTGGCCGATTATGTGGCCGCCTATGGGCAGACGCTGCCAGCCGAAGCGGTGGAGCCTTTCTGCCGTAATCCGGCGGTGAACGCCATCGCCGCCTATTACGGGGAGCAGGCCAAAAGCCAGAGCGTGGCCTTTGACGCGCGTTTAGACCTGCCGCCCCAGCTTCCTTTGCCGGAGCCGGATTTCTGCGTGGTGATGGGGAACCTGCTGGAAAACGCGCTGGACGCTTTGGGAACGAACAAGCCGGGCGCGTTTCTCAAAATCCGCGCCTCCCTCAAAGACGGGAAAGAGCTGATTTTGACCGTGGACAACGGCCCTGTCGCGGAACCGGTGGTGCAGGGCGGCCAGCTCCTGTCAAGCAAGCACGAGGGGGCTGGAATCGGTACGGTGTCCGTGAAAAGGGTGGCGGCCCACTATAACGGGGTAGCGGACTTCTCCTGGCGGGACGGGGTGTTCTATGCCTCCGTCTACCTCCGGCCCGTGCCGGAGGAAAGCGCACCGGCTGGAACAGGGGAGTTTCCGGTGAGATAAGATTGACAGGCAGGGGCTGGCGATATCCTTTTGGATATTGCCAGCCTGCTTGTTGGGACACCCAAACCCGTGAAACGCGCCTGACGGCGCGGCTGACAAATCAAATACAGCTTGACTTTGCTCCCTTGCGGTCGCTGTCTCCGGCCTTTCTGAACTGGTTCTGCTTCTGGCAATAAAAAAAGGCAGGCTTTTCGCCCGCCGCTTTCTTTAAGTGCCGATTTACTGATAGACGATCTCCGCCAGTACCATTTCCTCTGCCTGCTCGTCCTCATCGTCCAGCATGAGATCGGGGAGTAGATAGTCCCCGTTTTTCGTATATGTCAATTCCGCCATTGTAAAAGCTTCTTTCCCGCTTTTTTGATTCTCTGTCGTACATGAGCTAAAGGCCCCGGCCTGTTTCGTTTGTCCCGCAGCGGAACCGGTTAATTTTGTCGTAAATAATTTTACCATAGTAAAACCGAAAGCGTCACACATCCGCCTTCCTCCGTATTGGATACCGCCAGCTCTCCGCCATGTTTTTCTGCGATGCGGCGCGCGAAATAAAGGCCCATCCCCCGATGCCCGTCCCGGGTCCTGGCGGCTTCCGAAGTATACAGCATGCTCCCCGCCCGTTTCAGCGCTTCCGCCGAAAAGCCCGGTCCGCCATCCTGCACGATAAAAATGATTTTATCCTCATGCCTTTTCGCCTGAAAAACGATCTTTCCCTCCTCCGGCGTATAGCGTACCGCATTTTCCAGTATATTTGTCACCGCCCGTAAAAGTTCCTTGGGATATCCTGTGAAGCGGCCCTGTGCCGGCTCCTGCACAGCCAGACAGATTCTTTTTCCCCGGCACAGGGCCTTACCGACATTGCAGCATTCCAGATAAAAATTGGGGAGTTCTATTTCCTGCCGCTCTTCTTCCTCCGCCTGCTCCCAAACGCAGAGCGTCCGCAGTCTGTCCAGATATTCCCCTGCATGTTCCGTATTCTGCAGGATCATCTCCACGCAGAGTCTCTGTTCCTCCGTAAGCGCTTCCTCCGCAAGCAGCTCTGCATTCCCGCCGATGACTGTCAGCGGTGTTTTCAGGTCATGGGTCAGGGATGCAATACTTTCATTGCGTTCCTGCTGCAGCTTCCACTGGTCCGTCAGAGACTTTTCCAGTTCCTCCCGCATCTTGTCCAGCATCCGTCCCGCTTCCCAAAATTCCTTTATTTTCGCCGGTTCCTCTTCCCCCGGCGTCAGCTTCTGTCCGGCAATCCTTGCCCCTGCTCTGGTGAGCAGTTTTGTTTCTTCCGCAATCAGCCGGGCATAATGTCTGGTGATCCACCAGATTACAAGACAGATGAGCAGGAGAAGCAACACAAAATGACCGGTCTGAAAATCCGGCAGCGCTTTCTGCAGCTTGGGATTCACATAAATCACTGCGTAGTCATATTGCAGCAGGCATACCGCGCCGTCCAAAAGCTCCACCGGCATATGATACTGCATATATCCTTCATTTCCGCTGCCGCCATGCCAGGCGTTCAACGCTATCTTCAAATGCCATTCATCCATATTGGTAAAAAGGATCTCGTCAGTTCCTTTTCCTTCAAACACCACATACCGGCACAGAGGGGGCAGCTTCTTTTCGTCAAAAGTTTCGCTGTCCATGCCCTGCAGGATGGGGACGGCCTGCACACTGGCGTTTGCCCCCGCGTCCGCGCGGTAAAGAATGCCCATATTCTGCAGCAGTACAATGGACGAAAAAGATCCTGCCGCCAATACCGTACAGCAAAAAGCCGTCACCAGAAAATAACGGATAAATAATGCCCGCATGGAAATTTTTCTCACTCTTTTTCCCATTTATATCCGATCCCCCAAACCGTCTGAATTGGCTGCACGCCCACCTCTTTGAAACGGGCGCGGATATTTTTAATATGCTCCGTAACAGCGGAAGCGTCCGCCTCCCCGTCATAGCCGAATACCGCCTCATAAATCTGTTCCCTGGAAAATACCTGCCCCGCATGAAGGGCCAGGTATTCGCAGATTTCATATTCCCCCCGGGTCAGCTTCACCGGCTGCTCCCTGCAGGTAATGGTTTTTCCCGGAAGGTCAAAATCCAGACCTCCCCGGCGCACCCTGTTCTGAGGGGTTCTCTGCTGCCGGCGCAGATGGGCGTTCACCCTGGCCCGAAGTTCCCCGATCCGGAAGGGCTTTAGCAGATAGTCATCCGCCCCCAGCCCCAGGCCGTATACCACCGCCTCCTCCTCCGTTTTTGCAGTCAGAAAAAGGATCGGGCAGTCCGCCAGTCCCCGGATACGGCTGCACAGAGAAAAGCCGTCCTCTCCCGGCATCATCACATCCAGCAGGATGCAGTCCGCCCACCGGCACTTCTTTTCATCCAGCTCTTTCCCGCTTTGCAACGCGACCACCTGATGCCCGTCCTTTTCCAGCGC
The DNA here is from genome assembly GCA_902476265.1 of uncultured Lachnospiraceae bacterium. Classification (GTDB taxonomy): domain Bacteria; phylum Bacillota; class Clostridia; order Lachnospirales; family Lachnospiraceae; genus Gallintestinimicrobium. Next base: position 8,255 of record CABSCP010000010.1, on the reverse strand, counting down.
CCTCTTTAACAGAGAACACAGATCCTCATCATCGTCCACGGCAAGAATATTCGCCATGCTGCTGCTCCTCTCTTTACTTCTGCCAGATCGTCATCAAAAGCCATGACAACGCGTACAGAATATATACGTGGCTTACGTAGAACACATAGAAGAAATGCTTATGCCCGCTTCCTCTTTTTCCATTATAGCACAACAGCGGCAGCGCGGAAAAGCATCCGAACCATTCATAATATTGGGTGAACATCTGTGTCATGGAGAAACCGGGAAAGGCAGAAACCTGCTGCAGCGCAAGGCCGAAGAACCACGCAAAATCAAACAGCACAAAGGCCGCCAGCTGCAGCTTTCTGTTTTTGCGCAGCCCATAGAAGAGGATTCCCATAATAAGGTAGGGAAGCCCTCCGTCCACAATGATGATCCAGGCCGGGAAAACCGTATAACACAAAAAGCCGGCGGCAGTGGCCGTTGCCGGGAAAATCATGCTGAAAATGCTGATTGCATACGGCCAGATCAGCGGAAGCAAAACAGCCGCCAGTCCTCTTCCCCATTTCTTTTCCTTTATCCAGTCCATTCCCTGCCAGATGATGCACAAAATGACAAAGTTCATAAAAACAGCGTTGCGCGGAAAGAAATCGTCCGGCCTCACCATATGCCCCGTGACCATCCCATACTGCACTGCGCCCATCCCGGCCGAAATCAGCCAGATGCGCAGGAAATACCGCTTTCTGTCGTGAGTATAGGCAAACCCTTCCGCCACACAGAACAAAAAAATGGGCATTGCCAGCCGCCCCAGCATGGAGAACCACTCCGGTATCAGTCCCGTATAAGAAAAGAAATAATGAATGTGGTCCAGAACCATGAATACTACTGCCAGAAATTTCAGCCCGGTTCCCGTGATCCCCTCTTTTCTCCACTCTTTTAATCCGTTCATTTTGTCAATTTCCTCCTTTATATTCCTGAATCCGCCCTCGTTGGCGGGTATGGTTTTAAAATAACAGCTAATTATAAGGAAATGATAAAGACAGAACGCTCGCAAAATCCATTTTTTTATAAAAATTATCTCTATACAAATTCCGGGAAACCATGTATACTGAACTTTACAAAAATTTTATAAATAGCTGGTATTGCGTCGATATATGGTTTGTGCGGCGCACTGTACCGCTTACAAAGGAGAAATGGAATGGACAACGAAAAGAAATCCCTATCCAATGCAGCTTACGAGTTCTACGGCAAGCTGCCTTTAAAGGAGGCAATTCCGCTGGGCCTGCAGCATGTGCTGGCCATGTTCGTCGGAAACCTGACCCCGATTCTGATCATCACAGGCGCCTGCGGCATCGGCGCCGGAAGTGAATTTGCGGACATTCAGGTAGCCCTTTTGCAGAACGCCATGCTGGTTGCAGGCATCGTCACCTTAATACAGCTGTTCGCCATCGGCCCCTGCGGCGGCAAGGTTCCGATCATCATGGGCACAAGTTCCGGCTTCATCGGTGTATTCAACAGTGTGGCCGCTGCCATGGGCGGCGGAATCCTGGCATACGGCGCCATCATGATGGCTTCCATCATCGGCGGCCTGTTTGAAACCGTGCTGGGCTTTTTCTTAAAGCCCCTGCGCAGATTTTTCCCGGCTGTTGTAACAGGCACCGTGGTTTTATCCATCGGCCTTTCCCTGATCGCAGTTGGCGTCAACTCCTTCGGCGGCGGCAATACCGCCAAAGATTTCGGCTCCGCCGAAAACCTGTTCCTCGGGTTTGTGGTTCTGATTGTTATTCTGGCCCTGAAACATTTCTGCAAAGGGCTTGCAAGTTCTTCTTCCATCCTGATCGGCATCATTGTCGGTTACATCGTTGCTCTGATCATGGGCTTCGCGCTTCCTGCCACCGCCGTGGACGCGGAAGGTGTGGAATACACCAAAGCCTGGGTATTAAACTGGAACAAAGTGGCTGATGCTTCCTGGTTTGCAGTTCCCAAACTGATGCCCGTAAAGCTGGTATTTGACTGGCGTGCGGTAGCGCCCATCATGATCATGTTTATCGTGACCGCTGTGGAAACCGTAGGCGATATTTCCGCTGTCATGGAAGGCGGCATGGGACGGGAAGCGACCGATAAGGAACTCTCCGGCGGCGTCATCTGCGACGGTCTGGGTTCCAGCTTTGCAGCGCTCTTCGGCGTGCTGCCCAACACCTCCTTCTCCCAGAACGTGGGTCTGGTGACCATGACAAAGGTAGTCAACCGTTTCGCCCTCTCCATCGGCGCAATCTTTCTGGTGCTCTGCGGTCTGTTCCCCAAGCTTGCGGCCCTGATCTCCATCATGCCCCAGGCTGTGCTGGGCGGCGCTGCCGTGATGATGTTCTCTTCCATCGTCATCAGCGGTATCCAGCTGATCACCAAAAATCCGATCACCGCAAGAAGCATCACCATCGTTTCCGTGGCCCTGGGACTTGGTTACGGCATCGGTGCAAACTCCGCGCTGCTTTCACACATGCCGCAGACCATCCAGCTGATCTTCGGCGGCTCCGGCATCGTTCCGGCGGCGATTGTGGCAATCGTATTAAACATTGTGCTTCCGAAAGAAAAAGAAGGAAAAGAATAAAATTTATATTTCCAAGAAAAAAATCGGCCCGGCGAAGATTCCGATTACTTCGCCGGGCCGTTCCTGTTTTCCGTTATCGCTGCCTGCTCCTCCTGTAACTTTTCTGTCTCTTTCTGTGCTTTCAAATCCGCAATGATCTGTTTCGTCCGGATCGTTACCCCTTCCGTGGAAAGATGATTATCGGTTTTGTACAAATAGACGCCGGATACCAATGACTTTTCCAAATCCGATATCACCGGAACGATCAGCTCTTCCCTCAGATAGCGGTCCAGCTGCGCCCTCGCTTCCTGGGTGCTCTCTTTGGAAACCGCCTTCCGGTTTCTGGGCGCATAGGTCACATAGACCTGTACCCCTTTGTCCAGGAATTTCTGGTACATGGCATTGGCAGGCTCCAGATAATACGCTTTGGGAAACGCCTCTTTTGTATATGCCACCTCCAGCCCGTATACGGGTTCTACCGTAGCCGCGTTAGGACGATACAGGACGTAATCCCCATATTCATTATAGGACTTCGTATCGGAAGGGTTGCCGTCCTCGTCAAAATCGGCGGCAGACCAATGGTAGCCCCTTTCCTGCATCCCTTCTTTTCCGGCAAGATAGGAATATAGGGCGGAAAAAGTCTTGTTCACCATCCGCAGATCCAACTGCGCAATCGCATCATAATTGGATTCCATCATACAGTAAAAAGGGACGTCCAGATCATTTGTGGTGCAAAACTGTCTCTTGGCCGCATCAAATTCCGGCGCGTGCAGCAGAATGTCCCCTTCCTGCATCAGGGGCAGAATCAGCAAAAGCTGAGGCACTGCATTGGTGTAGGCGAATACGCCCATATTCACCACCTCATATTCCGGAAATGCTTCCGAAATCATCCCGCTGTCATAGCCGAATCGGGTGGAGGAACCGGAAAACAGCACGATTTTTTTCTTCTCTTTCAGGCGCGCCAGCCGGTCGTATTTGTCCGAAAAGGTATCAAAATAGGTGCCGCTGTAAACCGGCGCTTCCACTGCGTTTACATACAGCGTCCGCAAATTTTCACAGCCTTCAAAGGAATAGTCATTCAAAGACACGATATTGTCAAACAGATACAGCTGTTCCATGGCACAGTTTTGGAAGGCTCCCGCTTCCAGATTCCGCATGGTGGGCGGAATCACCGCAATTCTGCAGGACGCCTCAAAAAACGCCCCCTCTTTTACCGAAATGACCGGCTTTCCTTCTATCCGGGCCGGTATACATAAAACTTCCTCTGCCCCGCCATATCCGGTGATGATCACCTGATCTTGCGCTGCTTCATAGCAAAACAGCGATGCATCCGTCCATTTTTGCCATTCCGCATACAAAAGCAGATTTTCCTCCGGCCAAACACGGCTGCCCAGCCCGATGTGGACTCCGCTTCCGTCCGCTTCGGTATTCCAGCCCGTCAGCGTATACCCTTCTCTGGAAAGCAGGTCCGCCCCCGCCAGCGTATTGATTCGTTGATGGGAAGACAGGGCTGCAGCCTCCCGCACTTGCCCGCCGCTTTTCCCTTGCAGCCATTGGCCGCCGTTTGCATGATACCGGATGAGAAGATCCGCTTTTCTCACGGAAACGGATATGACGGTGGAATACTTTACTTCATGCACCGTCAGTTCCAGCGTATCCGCTTTCGTACCATAAGAAACCGTATAGTCCGGATAGTCCGCGCCTTCAAACAGGTAGCCCGGCTCCAGCGCAAGCCGGAAGCGCAGATCTTCTCCCTTCTTCACCGTGCGGGCCGATTCCGCTGCCTGAAAGCCGACCCCTTCTTCCAATACCACATGGCACAGCTCTTCCTGCAGAGAAGGCGTCGCATCTTTACACCCGCCTGCTAAAGTCATACACAACAGCCACAGAACCACAGCGGCCGCTTTCCTTTTCGTTCTTTTTTCAATCCCTTTTCCCACCTGCTTCAATGCCTCTCAGAATTCCGATAGCGTTCTTTTTTGAGCAAACGCCAGAAGGGGACTGATGCCTGAAAAGACACCAGCCCCACATTCTCCTGCTTTGGCCGGCAGGCTCAGTCCTTCGCCTCTTTCACAACGGAAAAGAAGGAAGCCGCCATTGCCAGAATCATAGTGATGACACAGAAAACAATCGTGATGACCGTATGATTCAAATCCGCCATTGTAGACGCATTATTCGTAAAGGTCATAATTGCCGCGATCCCGTTGACACGGGCGCTGATGAACAACAGCGTGCCCACGGTAAACAGCACGGCCGCCGCAACCGGACAAATGTCCAGCGCCGTTCTTTTTTTCAGAATCTCACTGCCTGCGATAAATACCGCTTCCAGGAGAATCGCTGCCACAAAGCAGACGAGCACTCTTGTATCCGTTCCCAGATTCGAAAAATATGCGGTTTTGCAGTTGCCCGTGTAGCGGATCAGGCCAACCAGTCCTATGATCGCCACAAGCAGACTCAAATAGAATCCTGCAGCCTGTTTTTTCATGAATTCCATCCTTTCATCCTCCTTATGCTTCCTTTTTGTCTTTCAGGTTTTTTACATACATCACGATGCACAAAAGGGTGAGAAGTGCAAAGGTGATCTGTACAGCCGTAATCACGTTATCATACCAGGTTCTGACACTGACAATATGGGTGTTGGAGGAAAATCCGTCCAGCGCGTTGGAATTTGCCAGCGCGTAATTCTGCCATGTCATGACGTTCTTCAAATCCTGCATCAGGGTTGCATCCTGTCCTACGTTCGCCACCGTCCATTCCGGGAACTTCTCATTGACAGCCGCAAGAGAATTGTCTCCGGTAAAGGTCAGCATGGTAACACCGCAATGTACCGCATCCTTTAAGGAAGCATAAACCGGATTCATGATGAAGTCTTCCGACATCAGCCCCTTGAAGCCCCATTCGCCTCTTAAAATATTCATTAACAGTCCGTAATGCGCATTTGCCGCGGTTACGCCCACACGGTTAAAGGCTGTCATAACGCCCAGAGCGCCTGCCTTTTCGATGCTGGCCTGTGTGCCGCGCAGTTCATTTTCGCGGGCCTGCTGTTCTGTAAGGAACACGCTCAGACCGGTTCTGTTGACTTCCGTATCATTAAATGCCAGATGCTTCGGCGCCAGGATACAGCCGTACTTTTTACCGCCTTCCACATAAGCGGCCGCCTGGTATGCGGTCAGCACCGCATCTTCGGAATAATATTCATGATTTCTTGCGTTATAAGGCACACGGTGCAGGTTGGTTCCTGCTCCCCACAAAATCGTCAGATTGGACCACAGGGAATAGTTGCCGGTCACTTCTCCGTATTTTCCTGCCATTTCTTTGCTGAAGGTCTGCGCTACAATCGTGGCATTTCCCATGACGCCTGCTCTGAAGTTTAAGTTCGGATCATCCGCCGATACCGCGCAGGGATCGCCGCTTTCCGTATCCGTATTTGCATACTGTCCAAGCGGATAGGAATTGAATCCGTTAGGTCCGTCGTTCTGAATCACTTCCGGAGAGGTGATGGAAGCGATGGATTTGGTGCTGGTTCCGCCAAACGCCGTGCGGATCATGCACTCCTCCAGTGTGATCTGGTTCATCAGGGTCTCCCAGCGAAGGTCTTCCATGTCGGAAACACCCTTTAAATCCGCCAGTGTCAGCCCGTTGTCCTGTCCGAAAATAACGGAGGAAGGATCCCCGCCTGCCGTGATCTGATAAGTCCCATTCTGCATCACGTCCAGCATTTCTTCCGTTGCCGTCAGGTTTTCATAGGTTTCAGGCCAGGTTCCCGCCCAGTCATTCCGGGTTAAATAAGTGACCGTACCGTCCGCATAATAATTCAGATCCGCGTCCTCCAGCTGATTTTCCACTGCGGTGCCATTGTCTGAATAAGCAAAGGTTGTAGCGTCAAATGCAGCCAGTTCCCAGGTTTTTACCTTGGAAGCGTCTCCTTCTGCCGTCATCCCGTCCGCCGTGGTTTTGCCCTGTGCCGCAAGCACATGGTTCAACGCTTCATGAGCGCCGTTTCCAATGGAGAAATAGTAAGTACCGTCATCCAGGATATAGCAGCCCTTTGTGCCCACCGCGTTTGCTGCAGTGCTGTCCCAGCTGGCCATATATTCCGCATCCGCCGTGATCGTAACGGTCTCGGACGCTCCCGGCGCCAGCTCTGTCGTCTTCGCGTAATCCAGCAGCTGTACCGCTGCCTTTTCCACTTTATGTTCCACATCATATGCCGTATAGGGAACGGAGGCATACAGCTGCACCACATCCTTGCCCGCCACATTTCCGGTATTGGTTACGGTCACGCTGGCCGTTACGGTCTGCGCTTCCAGATCCACCTCCAGGCTGTCCAGTGTCTGTTCAAAGGTGGTATAGGATAAACCATAGCCAAAAGGATAGGTGACTTCCTTCGCATAGTTCCATGCCGCGCCGTCGGAGCTTCCCACAGGATCGGCCGCATTTCCCTGGCCTGCCACGGTATCCGCATAACGGGTTTCATAATATTTATATCCGGTATAGATGCTCTCCGCTTCCACTTCCGCGGAATTGACAGTAAATGCGTCGTCCGCGTTTGTATACATGAAGTTCCCGTAGTTCTGTGCCGCAGGAGAGTTGGCATTGGTTACGGCATAGGTATCCGTCAGATGTCCGGAGGGATTCGCAGCGCCGCTCAAAATATCCGCAATACCGTAGAATCCGTATCCTCCCGGAAGTCCGATCTGCAGCATGGCGTCAATACCGTCATTTTTTGCAAGCTCATCAATTTCCATCGCGCTGGAATTATTCAGCATCACGATGACCTTGCCGCCGTTTTTCTCTTTTGCCGCAACGGCTTCCGCAATCAGCGCGCGCTCTGTGTCGGACAATCCAAGGGGATCTGTCTGATTCAGATTCTGATTGGGGTCCACCCCTTCTTTACCGGGCGTGTAATTGGCATTTTCGCTGCCGGAACGGGAAATGGTGACGATCATCACATTGTTGTCTTTCAGGCTGTCTCTCCAGCCGGCATCCGCAGCGTCCATCGCCGCCGTGGACGGCTCTTTGCTGGTAAAAACCCCGGTGGTGGAGGGAGCGGTAGCCGTATAATAGGTTTTCGTTCCGCCCCAGCTTTCCACTTCTGTGGAAAATTCCGGCTTTAAGGTTTCATATAAGCTCTGCAGCGTGGGATTGAGTCCAAATCCCTTTGCGGTAAACGCGCCTACCAGATCCACGGTATCCGCATCGGTGCCTTCATTTACATTCAGGGAACTTCCCATGTCGCCGCCCTGCACCGGATAATAGCTGCCAAAGCCCAGCAGCGAAATTTTTCCGGTTTCTTCTGCGCTTAGGGGAAGCGCGCCGTTGTTCTTTAACAATACGGTTCCTTCCTCACTCATTTCCTCGCCCAGCGCTTCGATGGCGTCCAGCAGTTCCGTTGTGCTGGCATAATCGGATGTGTAGGTATACATATCCACACTGCTTCCCGTTTCGTCCGTCACGATTTTCGTGCTGCTGGTTCCGATAAACTTGTCAATATCGGTTCGGAAGCTCTCCACAATCGGCATTGCCGTAATGGAAAGCGCCAGAACGGATGCCGTGACCGTGGTCATGCCGCGCCACACATTTGTCTTTCTTTTTCTACCCTGACTCATAGAAAATGTCCTCCCTTATTCTTTAATAAGTTCTCGGAATTCTCAGCCCTCATTTTTCAAGGCTTCCCATCCCTTTATTA
>CABSCP010000009.1 GCA_902476265.1 uncultured Lachnospiraceae bacterium | reverse complement strand
TAATAAAGGGATGGGAAGCCTTGAAAAATGAGGGCTGAGAATTCCGAGAACTTATACATAAAAACAGGAGGAAAATTCAGATGACTACACCCCATTACTTTGCATAGCACGGGCTATTGCAAATAAAATTCAAATTGAAGATACAATAGCCTGCGCATATTTCCATAACGATTATAAGGAGATGTGACATGAGCTATGACATTGTAACGGAATATGAGATGATTCCCACCGATACTTTTAAAATTATCAGAGGGTGCGCTTGCTGCGGCTCTAAGAAGTTGTTTTCCTGCAAAGATCGTTTTCGGGTGAACGCAAACGGCAATCGGCTGGATATCTGGCTGATTTACGGATGTGAAAAATGTGGGCATACCTATAATCTGTCTGTCTATGAGAGGATACATCCGGATAAAATACCGCGGAAGGAATATGAGAAATTTTTAGCCAATGACAAGGATAAAGTGTATGAAATCGGAACGTCTAAAACAATCTTTGACCGGAACAGAGCAGAGATCGCATGGGATGCCTGCGGATACAAAATCGTGCCGCTGGCGGAAAAGGAAGCGGATTTTAGTAAGGACAGGCTTTTGATGAAGATTCATAATCCATACGGCATCCCGGTCAGAACCGATAAGGTGGCGGCAGAGATTCTGGGACTCACTAGGAGCCGGGTAAAAAAGCTGTTAAACGACGGCGTGATTGACATCCATAACGATATACAAAAGGCTGAAAATAACTTATAATATTACATAGCAGGGTATCTCAAATGTTGGATATTGACAGGAGACGGCTATGAACCGATGCATCAAAGAAATCACCTTGGATCTGAAAGATTACAAAGAAGGGGGAACTGTTTTTAGAAGAGAGGCTGTGAAAGGCGTGATCAGGCGGGGAAACGCTGGTGATGAAAGAAGTGCTGAAAATTGTCAAATGTGATTGAAAATAAGGTAGCAACAGTGTATAATTTTTTTAAAATGGCAGTGCGTTAAAGCGAAAGAAGGTAGAATGATGGTAAGGCAGGTTGTGGTTGCTCCGGGGAAAATTGATTTTGAAGAAGTGCCGGTTCCGGAAATAGAAGAAGATCAGGTATTGATTAAGATACAGAAAATTGGCATATGCGGTTCGGATATCAGAGTGTTTTCCGGGCAGGATCCAACGATAGCCTATCCTGTTACCCAGGGAAGGGAGGCGGCCGGTGAAATTGTCGCCGTCGGGTCTGCAGTGCAAAATCTGTTTCCCGGGCAAAAGGTGACCGTTCAGCCGCAGATCACCTGCGGTGTCTGCCGTCATTGCCTGGAAGGCAAGTATAATCTGTGTGAAAATTTAAAAGTGATGGGATTTCAGGCAAGAGGTATGGCTTCGGAATATTTTGCGGCAGATGCGGACCGGGTCGCGAACCTGCCCAAAGATATCTGTTATGAAGAGGGGACAATGATTGAACCCCTGGCCGTTGCGGTTCATGCGGTAAAAAAAGCAGGGAATGTGACCGGCAAAAATGTCTTGATTTTGGGGGCAGGACCAATCGGGGTGATCACTGCCCAGGCCGCCAGAGGGATGGGGGCCAAAGCAGTGATGATTACGGATATCACGAATCCCCGGCTGGAAATAGCGGCGAGGTGCGGAATTGACTTTTGTATCAATACGGCGGAAGAGGATTTGGGCAGCGCGCTCAAAAAATGGTTTGGTGCGGAAGAAGCAGATATTGTTTATGACTGCGCAGGCACAAATATCACCATCGGGCAGGCTATCCGGTATGCGCATGCGGGCAGCAGGATCATACTCGTAGGAGTGTTCCGGGGGATGGCAAACGTGGATCTGGCCGCTTTGGCGGACAAAGAGCTGAAGCTGTGCACCACGCTCATGTACCGGAATGAGGATTATCTGGATGCGATCAGCCTGATTGATGAAAAGAAAGTGAATCTGAAAGCGATGATCTCCCGGCATTTTCCGTTTGAGGAATATGAAAAAGCCTATCAATATCTGATGGAAAACAGGGATCAAGTGATGAAAGTGATTATTGATGTACATGAATAAAAAGAAGAATAAATATGAAAACATTACTAATAATTTTAAAACGGAATTGAAAGCTGACAATATGTATGGAAACTTGAAAATGTAAGGAAAACGAGCTGACTGGGGAACAAAAAAGCAGAGAAGAAAAAAGGAACAGCGGAAAGCGAAGACAGGCTTTCTGATGTTCCTTTTTTAGTACGATTTGTTTATGCGGCTTTATCCGATCTTAATCAACACGTCCATTCGCGTCAAAGAACGCGTTGATCTGACGTTCCACCTCTTCCCGGCATTTTTCCAGACCGGCATCCTTGGATCTTTTTACAAAATCGTCATAAGCAGCATCCACATCATCTACGATTCCTACATTTAGAGGATATCCGTATTCCATACGGATCTGGTTGACAGCAGTATATTCGGCGGTGATGGGCGTCTGGTCAAATACAAAACCGGCAAGGAGATTGGGCTGTTCAATTGCTTTCATTTTCGCTTCCAGAGCGGCCTTGCCTTCCCATTCATTGACCTTGGGGATCTGGAAAGCTTCATCGTTAAACAGGTTTCCGGGGAAATAGTTAAATTTGTCTGTTGAAGGATCGGCCAGGATCGTTTCATCGTAACTGCCGTCCGTTATCTGATAGTGGACGCCTTCAATCCCCCAGTTCATCAGCCTCCAGATATCTTCATGGGTATGTACATAATCGATTAACATCAGCGCCCGTTCCGGATTTATAGCGTTACGGGCTACGGAAATCATGTTGCCGGTGGGATCGGATTCGGGCAGCACGGTGTCAGGGTTGATTGTGCAATAGGGTACAAAGCTCAGTTCCCAGTCGGGATGCTCGGCTTCTGTCTGCGGAATCAGATAGGAGTAATTCCAGAACTGTCCGACAAAAGAAGCCGCCGCTTTACCGTTGATGACGGAGTAAACGCCCCAGTCGTTTTTGGAAAGGACGTCTTTAGGCCAAAATCCCTTGTCAGAGAACCGTTTCATCGTATACATGAATTCTTTATACTCCGGAAGCTCAATGGTACAGAGCACTTTACGGGGATTTGCCGGATCGATGACGAAGTTGGAGTTTCTGCCGCCCATGGTGTCCACGATCTGATATTTGCTCAATGGAATAAAAGCATTTCCGTATACCATCGCCTGGCTGTCATCGGAAGGGAGAAGTTCCGTTTCGTTATCTTTGATCGCCTGCAGATAGGTTTCGATATCGTCCAGAGATTTGATTTCGGGACAGTTGTACTTTTTGCGCAAATCTTCCCGGTAGAAGAAAGCGGGATCCGAGCGGTCACCTCCGCTGGAAGGAATGCCGTAAATTTTGCCGTTGACTCTTACCGCGTCCCATTTGTCGGCATATTCTTCCCAGATATGAGGAGCATAGACGGGAAGCAGATCATCCAGGGCCATAAAGGCGCCTTTTGTGGCATGCTCCGTATAATTCAGCCAGTTGGCGGAATGGATCATATCATACTTTTCACCGGAAGCGAGAGCCAGCTGATAGTTGTTGGCATAATCATTGCCTGATGCATAGGTAAGATCAATCGTTGCATTCACGGCATTTTTGACAGCATCATTTAAAACCGGCCAATACTCATCGGCGAGACGCTGATTTAACGGCGCGTCAACAATGGCAAACATTTTCAGTACGACTTCCTTGCTGGTGTCGGGGGCGCTGTCGGCTGCTTCCGATGCGCCGGATGTGTTTTCGGCATCGGACGGTGCGGCCGCAGGCTGTCCGGGATTTCCCGAGCCGCAGCCGGAAAGTGATGCTGCCGCAAGAATTGCGGAAAGTGTAAGCCCCAATAGCCTTGATGTTTTTTGTCTTTTCATTTTTCCCTCCTGTTACATTATATAGTAGTTTGTATGTTACAGCCTGTCTGTAACCCTCTCTTACAAGACGGATTATAACATGACGTTCCTTACAATTCAATAGAAAAACTAAAAAAATATTAGAATAATTGCAAATTTCAAAATTAAAAGTAATAATAATAGAAAATTTAAAATATGACGAAAATGAAGGAAAGTAAAAGAAAATGCTGAATTTTAGGGAATTATATGCCTCTTAATCGGAATAATTATAGATAAAATGGGGAGTAAATGGCATAAAAACGAAAAATAATCATAAAAAAAGTATTGATAATATCAAAAATACATGATAGTATGAATCTAATAAAAAGTTTGATTTTAGCATCAACAAAAGAAAGAGAGGTTTTCATTCTATGGGGAAAGGGAGCAGGGAAAGAAAAGTGTTGCCCGGACAGAAAAAGGGGTCGGTTTTCTCAGAGCTGAGAAAGAAGAAAACATTATATGTCATGATTCTTCCGGCGATCGTTTATTTTTTGATTTTTTCCTATTTACCGATGTGCGGCATCTATTATGCTTTCATTAATTACAATTATGTAGGGGGATTGTTTCACAGTCCGTTTGCAGGACTGTCCAATTTCCGGTATTTTTTCCACGGTGGGTTGGACTCCCCCGTATGGATGCTGACTAAGAATACGATTTTGTATAATGTGGTCTTTATTTTTCTGGGGAACGCGCTGCAGTGTATTGTGGCAATCCTGCTGACGGAGGTTTCCGGGAAATATTTCAAACGATTTTCCCAGTCGGCGATTTTGCTGCCTTATTTTGTATCCTATGTGGTGGTGGGAACCATCGCATACAACTTATTTAACTATGAGTTCGGCGTGGTGAACGGTTTCCTGAAAAATTGGGGAATGGAATCGGTAAACTTTTATTCCACACCGGGGATATGGCCTTTTCTCATTGTCATTTTCTATTTGTGGAAGGGGCTTGGTTACGGGACAATCGTATATCTGGCTGCGATTATGGGCATCGACCGGGAAATTTATGAAGCGGCTAAAATTGACGGCTGCGGCATACTGAAGGAAATACGGTACATTACCCTTCCGCTGCTCAAACCTACTTTTATCATGCTGATCCTTTTCAATCTGGGCGGCATTATGCGCGGACAGTTTGAACTGTTTTACCAGCTGGTAGGGAGAAACGGACAGCTGTTCCCCACCACGGATATTATTGATACCTATATTTACAGGGCGTTGACGATTAACTTCAATGTCGGCGTGTCAACGGCGGCCGGGCTGTATCAGTCTGTATTCGGACTCATCATTGTTTTGACCACTAACTATCTGGTCAAGCGCGCTGATCCGGATAATGCATTGTTTTAAAGGAGGGGAAAGAAATGCGCACAAAGAAAGCAGAACCGGGAAAACTGGTTTTTAATATGATTGCCTGCAGTATAATCACCGTGCTGGTGGTGGCCAGCATTCTTCCGTTTGTAATGATCATTTCGGGATCCCTTTCTTCCTCACAGGCGATCATGAAAAACGGATATTCTCTCATGATCCAGGATTTTACCATGGATGCATACCGAATGATTTTCCGCTTCCCGGAAGAAGTGGGAAAGTCCTATCTCGTCAGTATTTTTGTCACGGTGGCAGGGACTATATGCGGATTATCCATCATGACAATGGCCGGTTACGTCCTTCAGAGAAAGGATTTACGATTTTCAAACCAGATCGCCTTTTTCTTCTATTTTACAACGTTATTTTCCGGAGGGCTGGTGCCCTGGTACATGCTGATTTCCAAAATGGGTTTAAAGGAAACCGTATGGTCCCTGATTGTGCCTATGATGTGCAGCCCATTTAATATTCTGTTGATCCGGAACTTTATGAAACAGATTCCGGATTCCCTGACGGAATCGGCGCAGATAGACGGGGCGGGGGATTTTTACATATTTAAAAATATTATTGTCCCTCTTTCCAAACCCATCATTGCTACGGTTGGCCTTTTTTTGGCGCTGGCCTATTGGAACAACTGGTACCTGGCATCTCTGTTTGTGAATGACGTAAATTTGTGGCCGCTGCAATACAGGCTGCACAGGATTTTAACCGCGGCAATGGCTGTGGCCCAGGGCGGGGCGGAAAATTTTGTGAACGCTTCCATCCCCACAGAGACGGTAAAGCTTGCCAATGCGGTGATTGCTACCGGTCCTATCATACTGCTGTATCCGTTTTTACAGAAGTATTTTGTACAGGGGATCACCATTGGGGCGGTCAAAGGGTAAGGCAGTATGTAAAAGAAAATTTCTTTTATAAAAAATAAAAATGGTATGGTACGAGGAGGAAAGTCAGATGATTGACGGAGGAGTGGAAATTATGAACCTGCCCGCCATAAGCGGCTTTTTGGCAAATCTTGAAAAGCATGCGGGAGAAGCGGCGGCAGAGGGCCAGTGGGGATTTTACCCGGGAGCAAAGGGAGAACTTTTGACGACGGAAATGGCGGCGGCAGTCCCGGAAACAGAGAAATGGATCGGGAAACCGGTTTTTGATGCCAATGGGCTGGTGGAAAAATATACGGATCGGCTTCTGGACGGTGAGCAGGAGACCCGCATCCGGTTTCAGTACGAGGAGTGGTGTTACGGCCATGTGGGAGAGGTGATGGAAGAGCTGGTGCAGCTTCCGGGAGGCGCTGTATTCCGGGTGGATGAGAACGGAAAATTTATAGATGTGGCCTATCTGTATCGAAAGTGGGGAGAAGGGCCTCTGGACTGGGATATTTTCATGTGTAATGATCCGCAGGAAGGGCTGTGCGTGAAAAAAATGGGCAGGGAATGGAACCGCTGGGGATTGATTTCCATGATTTTGCGCTACGACGTAAAAGGGCCTATGACGGAAGGGCTTCTGCCGCTGCCCGAAGGAACGCCTTATGCGGTGGTGGGGTCCAGCGTGCTGAATTTCAGAAAAGGGCCCAAGGACAGTCTGATCACATCTCTGCCAAACAGCACGGTAGTGGAACTGACAGGAAGGATTCAGGGAGATTGGACCGAGGTCCTGGTAGGGAAAACAAAGGGATTTGTATTTTCTAAATTTCTGGAAAAACATCCGGAAGGCTGAATGAAGAGAAAGAGGGGTATTTTTATGTATTATTTAGGTGTGGATTCCGGGGGAACAAAGGCCGCTTTTTTGCTGGCGGATGAGAATGGGAAAGTTGCCGCCCGCTATCGGAGCAGCGGCTGCGCAGTGTTAGGGGCCAGAAAAGAAGGCGTGAAAAAGAAGATGGAAGAGGGCGTGGAAGCGGTCTGTGAGCTTGCGGGGATTGACCGGGATGAGATCGCATGTATGGGCCTGGGAATCAGCGGATATGGAGAAGGGGAAGGGACGGAACAGGAAACGCTGGAAGCCTGTGAGGAAGTTCTCTCAAAAGGAAGAGCGGTGTGCCGGTGTGATACCTATGTGGGATGGGCGGGATCTTTTTTGTTTGAACCCGGCATCAATATTATTTCGGGAACGGGCGCTGTCATTTATGGGGTGAATGAGAAAGGAAAAACAGCCAGGAGCAACGGCTGGGGGGCCGGATGCGATGAAGGTTCCTGTACCTGGCACGGACATAAACTCGTAGAAGCTTTTACCAAACAGGCCGACGGACGCATGCCTCGCACGAAGCTGTATGAAATGTTTCGGGAACATTTTGGCATTGACGGGGAAGACGAACATTTTGTCCTCACATTGAACAGAGAAGTCGTGAAAGGGAAAGGTCTGCCGGAACTCCAGCGCTTTTTAAAGGAAATATGGGAGGCAGGGGATCCCTGTGCCCAAAAGATTTATGAAGAAGGGGTTCGTGAATTATGGATGGGAGTGGAGGCTGTTGCGCAAAAGCTGGGGTTTTCCGGGAAGCCTTATCAGGTATCCTATTCCGGCGGCCTTTTTAAAAGCGGGGACTGTGTGCTGGAACCGTTGAGGAAAGAGGCTCAGAAAAGTGGAGTCAGGATGGTGGTTCCTCATTTTGAGCCGGATGTGGGCGCGCTGCTGATGGCGGTCAGGCATAAAATGCCGGATTTTGATGTGCACAAATTTGTGCTGCAGGAAGGGGAATAAAAGATGGTAACAATGCTTGACTGTATCAAACGGATTCCTTCTCTGCTGGAAAAAATTGTGGATACGGCGGAAGAAAGCTACAGAGGAATTTTTGAGACCTTTGAAGGAAAGGAGTTTGACGAACTTTATCTGATCGGTTCCGGCACCTCCTATAATGCGGCAATGACAGCCCGCTATTTTGCGGAACGCGCATCCGGGCTGCGGGTGACAGCTGTATTGCCCAATGACTTTTTATACGGCTTTACCGTGAGGAATCCCAAAGCGCTGTATGTTTTTATTTCCCAGACCGGAACCTCTACTATTACGATGGAGGCTTTGCGGTATGTGAAGAAGCAGGGATTTCTGTCGGTGGGGGGTTCAGAAAGCCCTGATACGCCTGTGGCTTCGGAGGCAGATGTGTTTTTGAACATGGGATGCGGCAGGGAAGAATACGGAATGAGGACGATCGGCTACAGCACCTCCGTGCTGACCCTGCAGTGGCTGGGGGTGGAGATCGGGCGCAGGAACGGGCGGATCAGTGAAACCGAATATGAGGACAATAAAAAACAGGTAAAAGCTGCCGCTCAAAATATTCCCGGCATCATCGATAAAACCATGAAGTGGATGGACACCGGCCGGCGCAGGATGATGAAATCGCTGTATTTTTCTTTCACGGGAACAGGGGCTCTCTACGGAGTGGCATTGGAAGCGTCCGTGAAAATATGGGAGGCGCCGCAGTATCCCAGCGGGGGTTTTGAATTGGATGAAGGAATGCATGGTCCCAATTACGGCTACAACTATAACCATGCGGTTTTTGTGCTCAATGACGGCGGCTTTGGGAATGACAAAGCGCTGGCGCTGGCCGAATATATGAAAAAGGAACATGGGAACGGTTACATCATCGGTGTGGGGGCAATGGACGAAAACGATCTGGGATTTACGCCTGCAGGCGGTCCGTTTATGTGTCTGGAATATGCAGCGGCAATCCAGGTGCTGATGTACAGGCTGGCAGTCGATGGAGGAAGGGATTTTTCGATCCTCGGTGTGCATGCCAAAATGAACAGCTATTTCCAATCACATACAGACAGGTGAAGCAGGAGAAGGAAAATGAATAAAAAGAAAAATATGACGCTCTTTTTCGTTGTAGTGGCACTGTGGGATTTATCGGCCAGTTTTGTACACCCGGTGACGCCTACACTGTTTAAGGATTTGAATTTAAAAGACTATATGTTTGGAGTTGCGCTGGCCTGTATGATGGCGGCAAACTTTTTGTTTTCCCCGTTCTGGGGAAAAATATCCGGCTATATTTCCAGCCGCAAAACATTGCTGATCAGCTGTATGGGATATGCTCTGGGACAAATTTTTTTCGCCATGTCCAGAACGCAGCTGCAGTTCATTCTGGCGAGGACTTTTGCCGGCATTTTCTGCGGCGGCATTTTTGTGGGGATTTTGAATTATATTGTCAATGAATCGCCCGGAGACAAGGCCAGGAATAACAATCTTGTCCTGTCCGCAACGCTTCAGACCGTTTTTAATTCCCTGGGATATTTTGTGGGGGGAATGCTGGGGGAAATCAATGTTTATGTGGCGGTTTATGCTCAGACAGCGGCACTGTGTGCCTGCGGTCTGCTGTTTTTGGCAGTCTGTGAAAAAGACAATACCGTACCGGTAAAAACCATGAAGCCGGGTCAGCTTGTGAAGGAGGCAAATCCGTTCGGCGCCTTTGTGCAGGGACGCAGTTTCATGACCCTTACGCTGGCCTTCCTGTTTGGTATGGTCGCACTGCAGAATTTGAGTCAGACGGCATTTGATCAGTCCTTTAACTATTATGTCATCGATCAAATCGGGATGTCCACCGGATATAACGGAACCATTAAATTCGTGATGGGCGTTGTAACCATGCTGGCCAATGCTACGGTCTGTGTGTGGCTGATGAACCGTACAGACGGGAAGAAATCCATCATTTATGTATTACTGGCGGGGACAGTCTGCATGGCCGGCGTGCTGGGATTCAGGCAGCTGGTTCCTTTCCTGATCGTGAGCATTCTGTTTTATGCCATCAGTTCTGTCAGCATTCCCATGATGCAGCGTCTGGCAGCGGATGAGAGCGCGAAAGAAGGAAGAGACAGTAACCTGATGATGGGATTTTACAATTCCCTTCAGGCCTTTGGAGGCATTATCGGAGCGCTGGTAGCGGGCTTTACTTATGTGATCAGCCCCAGAGCGCCGTTTGTGTGCTGTATGGTCGGCTTTACGGCGGCAGTTCTTTGTGCCGTGACTTACCGGATACGGGTAACCTGCAAAAGCGGGAAGGAACAGGAAGCAGAATGCCTGGAGAAAGAAACGGAAAGGGGGCGCAGGGATGGAAGAGAAGCTGCAAAAACAGCTGGATGACAGCTGGTATTTGAGACGGCCCATGGAGGCTGTGGAGGAAGACAGCGCAGAATACCGTTGGAAGAGAAAGCCGGTATCCGCCTGCAGGAAGATTTCCTTTTGTGAAGAATTTTACCGGATCAGAATGACGGGGCACGGTCATCTTGGATTGGACAAAAACTTTTGTAAGAGCGAAGAAGGCAGCATTTATGTGGATTTTGCAGTGGAAGATCCCGTTCAGAATCCCAACGGAAGGGCATACAAAGAAGCGGAAGTGAATGTGCCCTTTGAAGGGGAAGACCTTTCGGCGTTTAACAGGCTCTCTTTTTGGGTATATGTGGATGCTCCGGGATCCTCCTGTCATTTTCTGACGGTTGCACTTCATAATGCCGGGCCTAAAATTATGCCGGTGCCGGGCCGCTTTGAAGGATCCCATTCCGTGATGGCGGAAAACGGGAAGTGGTTTCAGGTAATCTGGGAAATGCCCAATGTTGCGAGAAACTGCGTCACCGGTTTTACCGTTACTTCCCAGGCCTACGGAACGTCGGTTCCGGGGCCTGAAAGAATCCGGATTTTTTACGATGATCTGCGGCTTGAAACGGTGGAAGCGGATACGGACAGGGGATTTTCCCTGCGGCCCGGCTGTATGGCATACTGCCACAGCGGTTATAGAAACGGAATGCCGAAACAGGCGCTCATTCAGCAGAAAGCGGATTATTTTGTGCTGAGGGATGAAAAAGGGCAGATTGTATACAAAGGAATACCGAGGCAGGAAAGAGACGACTTCCTGCTTTTGGATTTTTCTGAATTTGAGACGGAAGGCCGGTATACGCTGGAAGCAGGCGGCATTACATCCAGGCCGTTCCCGATCGGAAAAGAAGCCTATCTTTCGGCGGCATGGAAAACCCTTAATTTCTTTTTTACCGAACGGTGCGGGTTCGATGTCCCCGGGGTACATACGCAGTGTCATTTGGATGTGATGAGTGTCCATCCGGACGGAAGAAAAAGATGTGTGGCAGGAGGGTGGCATGATGCGGGTGATTTGACCCAGGATTCCAAAAATACGGCGGAGTCCGCGCTGGCCATGATAGAACTCTCATGCGCCTTCCAAAAAGAAGATAAGTGGCTGAGCAGGAGAGCGCTGGAAGAAGCGCGCTGGGGGATCGACTGGCTTCTTGGCGCGCGCTGGGGGGATGGGTATACTCACTGCGGCCGTATTATCGGCTTCTGGACGGGAAACGTGATCGGGGACTGTGACGATCTGGAGACATTGGCGGAAAACAGACCACATAACAATTTGTTAACGGCAGGGGTGTTTGCCAGGGCGGCGGCAGTGTTTTCACAGGAAGATCCCATGTTTGGCCGGCTGTGCGGAAAATGTGCGAAGGAAGATTATTTCTTTGGCGTGGATGCCATGCATGAGAAAACCCCGAAATCTTTCAGCGCCATGAATCAGCTCCAGTTAAATGCCCAGGCGGCGCTGGCGGCGGCAGAACTTTATCGTCTTTTTGGAGAAGACTGTTATCTGGAGGATGCCGTCCGGTTTGCCGGGGTTGTGATGAACTGCCAGCAGCAGGAGGAATCCAAGGGATTTTCCATTCCGCTTTCCGGGTATTTTTATGAAAATGAGAGAAAAGAACGGGTACAGGCTTATTTCCACCGTTCCTATGAACACGTCCCTCTGCGGGCATTGTCGCTTCTTCTGGAAATGGCGCCCGGACATAAGGAAGCGAAAAAATGGGAAAAAAGTCTGCAGCTGTATGCGGATTATTTGAAGCGGATTTCGGAAGTCACACCTTATGGTCTGCTTCCGGCAGGCGTTTATGAGCTGGATAATACGGATACGGGAAATCTGTATCACGAAGGGGACAGGTCTCAGGGCGCGCCTACAATGGAGGAATATAACGAACAGGTAAAAAACGGAATACAGCTGGATGCCACTCATTATCTGCGTATTTTTCCGGCAGCCTATCAGTTCCGGGGATTTCATGCGCCCATTATGGGAAAAGCCATTGCGGCAATGGAAATAGACCGGGTATTGCCGGACAGGAAGCTGAAAGCAATCGCGGTGCGTCAGATGGAGTGGATTTTGGGATTGAATCCCTTTGCCTGCAGCAGCGTATACGGAGAAGGCTATGATTTTCATCCTCTCTATGCGGGGGTGGAGCCGCAGATTGTGGGCGCGGTACCGGTCGGATTTGAATTTTATGAAAATGAGGACGTGCCTTATTATCCGGTGCAGAATCTGCCCACTTATAAGGAAATATGGGTGCATACGACCTGCCGGCTGATGCGGCTGATCGCCTATTTGAACGAAGAGAGAGGGGAATAAAACATGGCATATAAGATGACACATCTTTTGACTGATCTGCACAGTGACGCGATGGATCTGCACACGCAGGTGAATATTCTGATGCCGGATCTTATGCCTCCGGCGGGAGGGTTTCCTGTTTTATACCTTTTGCATGGAAAAGGCGGAGACCATACGGACTGGATGCGGCTTTCTCCAATCGAACATTATGTGAGGGAAAGAAGACCGGTGTGCGTGGTGATGCCTTCTGTACAGCACAGTTTTTACCGGAACATGGAATATGGGTTGCCCTATTATGACTATGTGGCGGAAGAACTTCCGGAAAAACTGGGCAGACTGTTTCCGCTTTCCCGATGCCGGGAAAAAACTTTTGTCTGCGGCGGGTCCATGGGAGGCTATGGGGCGATGCTGCTTGCGCTGAATAAGCCGGAACGTTTCGGGTGGGCAGCCAGCATATCCGGAGCCCTGGATGTGTGGCAGATGATTAAGCAGAAGGACTGGCCGGAATGGAAATGGATTTTTGGAGAGGACAGTCAGTATCTAAATTCTTCAGGGGATCTTGTATCCATGCTTGAAAAAAAGAAAGGGGAAAACCTGCATCTTTTTGTCTGCTGCGGCCTGGAGGATGGTTTGACGGTACAAAACCATATCTTTGCAGAACGGGCAAAGGAATTGGGATATGATATCACCTTCACAGACGGACACGGAGGGCACGATTGGTTTTACCGTAATGAGATGATTCAGAAGGTTCTTGATTGGCTGCCGCTGAAATGAAGTGTCAGAATGGCGCTGGAATCGGCAGGAGTAGCATAGGGAAATTCGTTATATTTGGGGAATAAAGGAAATTGTTTATGGTTTTGCTTGTGTAGAACTGAACACTTTGCTATAATGTCAGTTGTAGATTGCCGACTATTTGATAACGATTACATGATTATAAGCACAAAAGGCAGCGTGTGGTTATGTACGAAAAATGAGGGCTTATCCGGATTTTGTGAAAAGAGGTAAGAAAACTTTGGAATATTTATCTGAAATTATGCCTTTCATCAATCAGTTTATGACATTGGTAGAGAAACAGTTCGGAAACAGATGCGAAGTGGTTTTGACCAGTCTGAATAAAGAAGAAAAAAGCGGAATTGTGGATATCCGTAACGGACATGTGACAAACCGCTGTAAAGGGGATGAAGGTGATAATATCGGCCTGGAAGTCACGCCCGGGTCGGTCATAAACGGAGACAGATTCAATTATATCACTACAATAAGAGATGGGAAAATACTTCGTTCTTCTAAAGTTTATCTACGTGACGGATCCGGTGAACCCGTTGCCAGTCTCACAATTAATCTTGACATTACGGAAACACTGCAGATGGAAGGGTTTTTACGCCAGTACAATCAGTTTGAACAGGCTGTTTTGGGGGCGGAGAATGCAGATCTGACGGATGTGAGCAGTTTGCTGGACCGCCTGATTCAAAAGGGATTGCAGAAGGTGGGTAAGCCGGCCGAAGAAATGAACAAAACCGAAAAAGTGGATTTCATCCGGTATTTAGATGAGAAAGGCGCCTTTCTGGTTACAAAATCCGGCGAGAAAATATGCGAGCTGCTTGAGATCAGCAAATTTACTTTTTACAGTTATCTGGAAAAAAGCAGGAATATGGGCGGAACAGAGGAAGAATGACCATATAAACGATAATTGTGTAAAAAAATAGCATAATAGTGCAAAAACATATACCATATAAGGTACACACTTTTTGCGCTGTTATGCTATACTATTTTAGACGGTTGCTGATAACCGATCTAATATCATACATGTGACATCTTGTAATTCTATTATCTAATCATTCTTAATTTATCATTTCAAAACAAGATTCCAATCATGTAAATCAATTCAAGGAGGTACTATGAAGCAGGAAGAGAAAATTGAATATGTGAGAAATTTTCTGCAGACGAGGATTGATGAGGAATTTCCCTATCCTTTTAAAGTCACGTATGAAGAGAATCATTTCATGTTCCGTTTAAAGAACGGAAGAAAGGAATGCTGTGCCAGGCTGAAGCAGACGCAGGAAGTGGTTGAGGATATCAGCCGGGGGACCAGGGAGCAGAGAGAGGCGGAGATTGAACGTCTTTTTGAAATTCTTCATGCCGCGATTCAGGCGCAGGAGAGTACGGCCCTTTCCGACAGCAGCGATTATGAGAAAGTGAAAAATGAACTGATTCTGCGCCCGCTCAATTATCAGTTCGTGAGAGAGGATATTCAGGATGTGCCCTTCATCAGAATGGGAGATATCGCGCTGGTGCTTTATGCGGTGATGGCGCATGCAGGAAATGATTATTTTACCGCCAAGATGCGAAGAAGTCAGATGGAAACCTGGAGCCGTACAGAGGACGAAGTTCTCCAGGAAGCGCTTGTGAATACCAGTTTCTTGTATCCGCCCCGTCTCTATTCGGTGGAGGATCTTCTGGCATGGGACGGAAAACAGCATGAGGACGGCCGCTTTATGGGAGATATGGACAGCGTCAGAATCAAGAAAGGGATGCGGGGTTACATTCTCACCAATACCCTGGAAATTAACGGTGCCATCGCTCTGTTTTATCCGGGAGTCGCCAGAAAGATTGCGGAGAGCTTCGGGGAAGATTTTTATGTCGCATTTACCAGCATTCATGAGGCTCAGGTACACAGCGCCAGTATGATATCACCGGAAATCGTGCAGAGCAGTCTGCGCGATACGAATAAGCACTGCAACCGGAAGGAAGAGGTGCTGACCAATAAAGTTTACTGCTATAATCTGGAAAAGGACTGCTTTGGCATCATCCAGGATGGTGAGTTTCTGGAGGTGGGAAAGAATGGGTGAGAAAAAAGACTGCTTCCGGTTTTGCAGCGCACAACAGGACAGTTTCTATGCGATAGAGCTGCTGCGCTGCCGCCGGAAAGAAGGCGCACTGTCAAAACAGGAAGAAAGGCAGCTGCGCTTTATGGAAAAACGGGCGGAAGAAAGTAACATCTATTTATCCCCGGCGGTCATTTATGCCGCTGCCAATCAGAAAAGCTGCGGTACCTGGCTGACAAAACAGCCTCGGGAAGAGCAGGAAAAATGGTATGTGCAGGGAGTGTCCTGGATGAAACGCTATCCCGCTTTTTTGGAGAAGTTTGGCTGGAAGGAACGAAGGCTCGCCATTCTCGCCGCCGGAATCCTTTCCATAGCGGAAGGGCAGGAAGCAGAGAAAGGGCAGGAAAATGTGCGCGCCATGCTGCAGGGAGGATGGAACCTTCTGTGGAGAAGGGTGAACCAGGGCCAATATCTGACAGCACCCGACTGGGACGAGATGAAAGGCCCGTGGAAGGAATCGGAATGGATGGACAGCGCCATGTCGGGAGTCATCCTTTTGATGGCGGTTCTTCAGGGGAAGAGTGTGCGTGATCTGGACCGGATCTGGAGAAGCCTTCAGAAGCTGCGCGCGTTTACCATAAGCTGTTTGAGCGCGCCGCAGACAGCAGGCCCCAAATCGGATGATATCATCTTTGACAGCGATAAGAAAATAAACTGGCTGATGAAGCATTTTAAAAATCCGCTGCGTCCGGCTTACATCCGGGAGAAAGACAGGATTTCCAGCGAATGGCTGGACCGCCTGTTTAAAGTGATGGAAATCGCCGGGCTGCCGCCCTGTACCTGTGAAACCATGGCCCTTTCCTGCCGGGAGGTTCATATGATTCTGGAGGCCATGGAGGATAAAATGACAGAACGGCAGTATATGACATTTTTGATGCTCTATGCGGTTTCCAGAGAACTGGCTCAGGCCGGCCGGGCAGCTGCCGCAAACGCAGCCATTCCTGTCAAACGGTAAACCGGCGGCACGAAAAAAGCGAGAGAAAAGCGCCATTGCTTAAAACAAATTGCAATGGCGCTTTTTGTACACTATAATTGTTCGTAACAGTTCCGTATGGCACATGATTTCCGGAAGGCAGATCTATTCCAGAAACAGTTCAATGACCGGAACCAGCGAATGAGGCTTTAACGGAGGAAGGTACAGGATCAGGTCGTTTCTGTCTGCCTGTTCGTTCTTGGCAGAGAAGTGGTCAATGGCTCCTTCCGTATAAAGAACCTCGCTTCCGTCATGCAAAAACTGGGCATATTTTACTTTGCCTGCCAGACCGGGCAGCCGGAGATGGGCAAAGGGGTACGCGAACAAATGCACATAGAGGCGGCTTCCGTCTAGACTCTGGGTGTAACGGCAGTCGACGGGAGCGGTGAACTCCGGCTCGGCCATGGTGCATCCGTAAATGGACCGGCTGTTATATTTCATCCAGTCCGCATAAACCTTTAGCGCTTCCTGGGCGCGGTAATCCAGATATCCTCTGGAAGTGGGCCCCACATTCATCAGCAGGTTTCCGCCGCAGGAAACGGTATTGACCAACATACGAATGAGCATTTCGGGGGATTTCCAGGTCTGTTCATCGCGGTAATATCCCCAGGAACCGGAGAAGGTCTGGCAGGCTTCCCAGGTAACCAGCTCTCCGGTTTCCGGATGAGTCACCCATTTCATGGGCTGGTACTGCTCCGGCGTCCAGAGATCCTGCTCAATATCCGTACGATTGTCAATCATGATGTCAGGCTGCAAAGAACGGGCGGTGGCGATCAGCTTCTCCGCTTCCCAGTCATTCTTTCCTTTGCCTTTCATCCAGGACTGCTCTCCGACGCCGTCCCTTCCTTCATAGGAAAAATCGAACCAGAGAATATCTATTTTTCCATAATTGGTTAAAAGCTCGGTCACCTGATTCCTCATATATTCCGCGTATCTGTGCATGTCACGGCCCTGGTTCTGCTCGAAAGCGTCGGCATCATCCCGGCGGGGATGATGGATATCGATGGGAAAATCCGGATGGTGCCAGTCGATGAGAGAGTAATAGAATCCCACCCGCAGACCTTCCGAACGGAAAGCGTCCACATATTCCCGGATGAGATCTTTCCCACAGGGGGTATTGGTGGACTTATAGTCCGTGTACCGGCTGTCGAAGAGGCAGAAGCCTTCATGGTGCTTGGTGGTCATAACCACATATTTCATGCCCGCTGCCTTTGCCTGTTTCGCCCAGTCTTTGGGGTCATACAGATCTGGATTAAAATATTTGAAATAAAGATCATAGTGCTCTTCGGAGATTTTTTCATTGGTTTTCACCCATTCGTGACGGGCCGGCATGGCGTAAAGACCGAAATGGATAAACATGCCGAAACGGTCATGGGTAAACCAGCTGGTATCTCCGGGGGTTTTGCGTGTAACGTAACTTGTCATAATGTTTCCTTTCTGCCGTGATTTTCGATAAAAGTCCCGGTAAATGCCGGTGTGAACGGCCATCCTTTTGCGGTACCGGATGCTGTTGGTTTTATTGTAATGAAAAAGGCCGGGGAGGAACATGGAATAACAGAGAAAAAATATGGAGTTTTCAGCATGATTCAGTCAAAGAACAATAAGGCTATCACCCTGTGGAAAACGCTGCGGCTCGAGGTTGCGGATGCCGGGCTGGCCCGGGTGGATACTTCCTGGAATATGGTCAATGTCTGCTCCCCTTATTCCCGGCTCTACTTCATTTCAAAAGGAGGCGGCATCCTCACCCTGGGGGGCAGAGAAATTGCGCTTCGGGAGGGATACGTGTATCTGATCCCGGCAGGACTGCTGTATGATTACCGGTGCGATTCCAGCATGGAGCAGCTTTATTTTCATGTGAACATTACCCAGGTTAACGGCATGGATCTTTTTTACGGCTGTGACCGAATATATGAACGAAAGGCACTTCCGGAATATCTGGAAAGAGTGCTCTCACTTTATGCATCTTCCGGGATGGAAGATATTTTTTCGCTCCAGGGGGTTCTCTGGGAGGAACTGGGCCATTTTATCAAAATGACAGGGCTTTGCGAAGTGCAGACAAAAATATATTCCGGGATGGTAGAACAGATTTTTTGCCTTGCCCAGAACCCGGTCAGCGCGGGAAATCGGGTCCGTACCCTGGCCGACAGAATGCATGTATCGGAGAGCACGCTGGCCAAACGCTTTCGTGCGGAAACGGGGATGTCTCCCGGCCTATACTTGGAACAGCTTGTCATCCAGAAGGCGTGCCGCCTTCTGATAGAAGAGGAGGAAAGCATAGCTTGGATTGCGGAAAAGCTGGGGTTTTCGGATCAGTTTTATTTCGCCAAATATTTCAAACGGAAAATGCAGATGCCGCCCAGCGTTTACCGCAGACAGATGCGGGGAAAATAATGAGCCAGGGGAAACAACCGGAAAATGAAGCACTGTCTTTTTTTGACAGGATGGAGTATAATGAAGGAAACATTTTCTCACGAAGTGAGAAAATGTTTCCGCTACTTCGCAATGAGCGAAGCGAATCGCGAAGGTACCATGGTACTCACGAAGTGAGAAAATGTTTCCTCATGAAAAACGGTACCTTTGTTGACGATGCCCGCATTTATATAGGAGACGGCACAATGATTGCGCCGAATGTGTCAATCACTGCCGCATCACATCCGATATCTCCAAAGCTGCGCGCGGAAGGGTATGCTCTGAAAATATTGTGTAAACAATTTCCCTCTTTTGCAAAGTGAAAGGAGATGAAGTTTTGAATAGAACAGATAAGAGTATAGATGGAGGCAGATCCTTTGACTGGGGGAGAACTTCGACAGATTATGCGAAGTTCCGCGATATTTATCCGCAGGAATTTTACCCTCAGTTGACAAGGGCATACACGCCCCAGACACTGAATTTTGGCGGATGGCAGCGTTAGCGTCAGTCGGCGTACGTCCAGTACGCCTCCATCGGCTGCCTTGCCAGCCACCAAAATTCAATGTCTGGGGTCCTGCGGAGTTTTGCCGTTTCGGTTTGTAATTCTGCAAGGCACTGGAATGAGGCGTACTGGACGTACGCCGATTGACAGTAACGTAGCAGAATTACAAACCGGAGCGGCAAAACCGTGTGTTCCCTTGTCAACTGAGGGTATGACAGAATTATAAAACGCGGGCTATGCATCAACGGACAACAGGTGCTTGATGTTGGCACGGGAACCGGTGTGCTTCCAAGAAATATGTATCGTTACGGCGCCATATGGACGGGTACCGATCTTTCAGAAAATCAGATCGAGCAGGCCAGGATTCTGTCAAAGGGTATGGATATTGATTATGAAGCAATACCTGCAGAAAAGATCGATTTTCCGGATCATTCATTTCATGTAATCACGGCATGTCAATGTTTTTGGTATTTTGACCATGAACAGATTCATTCCAGGTTCTTTCACATGCTGAAACCTGACGGACGTCTTCTCGTATTATATATGGCCTGGCTGCCGTTTGAAGATGAAATTGCAGGGGAAAGCGAAAGACTTGTTCTGAAATATAATCCTGAGTGGAGCGGCTGTGGAGAAACAATGCATCCGATAAAGATTCCCGATTGTTATGATGAAAAATTTGAAACCGTTTATCATGAGGAATATCCTCTGAGGGTGCATTTCACCCGGGAAAGCTGGAATGGCAGAATGAAAGCCTGCCGGGGAATTGGCGCTTCCCTCACAAAACAGGAGATTGCTGCATGGGAACAGGAGCATAAAAAGTTACTTGCCGAAATTGCCCCTGCTGAATTTGATATTTTGCATTATGGTGCGCTTGTTGAACTGAAAGTAAGGAATACTTCTTGACGATCAGGACAAGAAGATGGACGCTATAACAACCCGGAATTAAGAGTTATGGATTTAGAGAAAAAAACAGGGAAAGCAATCAGTAAAAAGGATATAAAAATATTGATAATAGTTACCTTCATTAGACAAGGGGATACACGCCTCGAACCATGATATTTGCCTGATTTTCTGCGTTATCCTCAATCGGCGTACGTCCAGTACGCCTCAATCGTTTGCCTTGAAAATCAAGCAAATACCAATGGTCGAGGTCGTAGAGTTGGAAATGGACAAATTTGCGCCTCCGCAAGGCGCTTAAACGACGCGTACAGAGACGTACGCGGAGAGAAAGTAACGAAGCGGAGACACAAATTTGGCCGTTTCCAACCGTGTGTCCCCTTGTCTAATGAAGGTAGTAGTATTGCTGCCTCTATTGGTGGCGTTTTAGGGGTTATTGCTTATTTTCAGCAGTGGTTAGGATAATTCAAAACCCAACTTAATGAGATGTGAATCAGAAGCTGTAAAGGAGCGTGTGAATGTGTTGGAGTTTGTTTGTGGCGGAATAATATTCCTTGCGTTAGGCATATTTTTCTTTTTGAAGCCCGATTTGGTTTGGAAGCTAACAGAAGAATGGAAATCTTATCGTGCAGATGAACCGTCTGAGCTCTATCTAATAAGTACGAAATTTGGCGGTATTTTGTTTGCTCTATTAGGAGCCATAATGATTCTGCTGCCGTTGATTTTGGAGTGACGAATCCCAGCTTGTCGGGTAGAAAAATTGGAACTGTGGGGGAAAACACTTGGAATACAAAGAGAATATGCTGTGCTATGAAGATTATTGCAGGTTAAGAGAAAGTGTTGATTGGTTAATTTTTTCGAAGAAACAAACGGAAGAAGCTATCAACAATAGTTTATATACGGTGATTGCAGTTGAAAACAACCAAACTGTAGGTATGGGCAGGTTGATAGGAGATGGTATGTATTTTATAATAGCTGATCTTATAGTAGATCCGGCATATCAAAAAAATGGGATTGGAAGTAAAATAATCAATATGATTATCGAATATGTTAATAACGAAACACCAGTCAACGGACGTTCCAGTATACAGTTAATTGCGGAGAAGGGGAAAGAAACATTCTATGAAAAAAGGGGATTTAAAATAATTCCTCATGAATTTTGCGGTTCTGGTATGAGAAAAATAATTCGCAGATAAATCCCAATCTGTGGAAATCCCGAAGGAGGATATGATGAAAGAGAAAATTAATGTTACGGACTACGCAAATAAAATTACAGAGGCTCTGCCGAAAGGGATTCTTCTCAATTCAAAACATACAAAATTTAACAGCATGGTTATCGGCTGGGGCGCTCTTGGAACCGTATGGGGGAAACCTGTATTTACGGTATATGTCAGGGAACATCGCTATACAAAATCACAGCTTGATGAAACAGGAGAATTCACCATCAGTGTTCCCATGGATGGACCAATCGCCGAAATCGCAAAAGTATGCGGTACACAATCCGGATGTGATGTGGATAAGGAAACAGAAGCACATTTAACATTGGAAGTGCCGGAGGTGAACCATGTACCCGGAATAAAAGAATATCCACTGACGCTGGAATGTAAAATTTTATATTCCCAAAAGCAAGAGTTAGAAAAAATCCCGGCAGATATCAGGGAACAGATGTATCCACAAGATGTGGACGGAACCTATTTTCTTGCAAATCAAGATGCTCATACTGCATATATTGGTGAGATTGTAGCCGCTTATATGATCAAATAAAAAGGTCATTGATTTTTACAAAGTAGACGAGGATAGAGATTCAGTAAAAAATAACTTTCGGTTTGCGAAGGAGAAATATGACAAACAGCGAAATTTTGGAGATCGCCCTGAAACAATCCGCTATCGATGCGAATTGTAAGGCAGAAGATTTTAAACGGGATGAAAACGTGATTGTCGCTTCCGCAAAAAATCAGGATGCGAGAAAATATTTGGAGCTGCCGTTTGTATGTGATTTGATCTCTTATGGATCAAATATAGTCGCATCGATTGATATGCAGTATAAAGATATTGTAGAACGATATCTGGGTAAATATCCGATTGAGCATTGCTTTGAGACACCGAATATGCATATGCTGAATGATGAGTTTGAGAAACAGGGGATGCAGGTCTGCTTTATGGCCGAATACTTTCTCCCAAATGTCAATTTGATGCCGGATTTAAAATGTGAGTATGAATTAAGAATTTTAGAAGCATCTGATTTTGAAAGTTTGTATCTGCCCCAATGGTCAAACGCATTATGTGAGAATAGAAAACAACTGGATGTATTAGGGGTCGGTGCCTATAAAAATGACCGCTTGGTTGGCCTTGCCGGCTGTTCGGCTGATTGTGATACCATGTGGCAGATCGGGGTGGATGTTTTACCGGAGGAAAGACGCCATGGAATTGCTTCGGCACTGACTGCCCGCCTGGCCAGGGAAACGCTGCAAAGAGGAAAAGTACCGTTTTATTGTTGTGCATGGTCCAATATAAAATCCGCACGCAATGCAATAAAGTGTGGATTCCGTCCTGCCTGGGCGGAGATGACAGTGAAATCAAAAGAATTTGTTGAAAAAATGAACCGGTAAGTAAATTCGAGCTAGCCGGTTCAGTATTGGGGGAAAACATGATCTTGGAAGAAGAGAAAAAAAAGGAGAAGGCGGGGCAGCTGGCCGCCCAGATCCTGCAGCTTGCCAGGGACAGCATCCTTGTGCAGCTACGCTTTCTGGATGTGGCGCTGTCCCGGCTCAAACCGGTGGAAAGTCCGGGGTTAAACGGCGTGGCGATGGACACAGTGTCCCTGTTTTACGACCCGGTTTATGTGCTGCAGAAATATCGGGACGAACCCGGTTACGGCGGACGGCTGTATCTGCATGTGCTGCTGCACTGTATTTTTTATCACAGTTTTCAGTATGGGAAGGTGGATCAGGAACTTTGGGATCTGGCGGCGGATATCGCTGTGGAAAATACCATCCTGGAAATGAAGCTTCCGTTTACAAAGATGCAGACGGATTCGGAAGCGCTGATCATTTTACAGGAACTGAAATCGGATATCGGGATGCTGACCGCGGAGCGGATCTATCATTATTACCGGAAACATCCGCTGTATGATTCGGAAAAGGCAGAAATGCGGTGGCTCTTTGCCAGGGATTCCCATGAACTTTGGAAACCGGCGGAGGATGACGAGCTTTTTGTCACGGAGGAAATGTGGAAAAAGATCAGTGAACGGGTCAAAACGGATTTAAAAAGCTTTTCCAAAGGCAAGACAAATTCGGAAAGCATGGAGAAAAATCTGGCGGAGGCCACCCGGGACCGATATGACTATGCTAAGCTTCTGCGTCACTTTACGGTAATGGGCGAGGATGTCCAGGTCAATGAAGATGAGTTTGACTACATTTATTATACCTATGGGCTTTCTCATTATGGAAACATGCCGCTGATCGAGCCGCTGGAATACCGGGATGCGAAAAAAATAAAGGAGTTCGTGATCGCGCTGGATACCTCGGCTTCCTGCCGGGGGCCTGTGGTGCAGGGCTTTTTGAAGCGGACCTATTCCATTTTGAAGGGGACGGAGCATTTTTTCCAGAAGATCAACGTACATATTGTACAGTGTGACAGCGAAGTGCGTTCCGATGTGAAAATAACCTGTGACGAAGATTTTGAGAATTTTATAAAAAACGAAAAGCTGCAGGGGTTCGGTTCCACAGATTTCAGGCCGGTATTTGAGTATGTGGATACCCTTTTGGAAAAAGGAGAGTTTGAAAATCTGAAAGGGCTGATTTATTTTACGGACGGTTATGGAATTTATCCGGAAAGGATGCCGGGCTATGATGTGATATTTGCCTTTCTGGAAGAGGATGACGGATGTCCGGCGGTGCCGCCGTGGGCCATCCGGGCAGTTTTAAGCGGGGATGAATTGGAAGAGGGGACAGGGATATGAATATCAAACAGGCAAAAGAATACATAGAGGATTCGGTGAAAATATATTTAAAAAAGGATGAGTTCGGCGATTATATGGTTCCGGTGGTGCGGCAGCGACCGATTTTTCTGCTGGGAGCGCCCGGCATCGGGAAGACAGCCATCATGGAGCAGATCGCCCAGGAGCTTGGTATTGCCCTGGTTTCCTATTCCATGACCCATCACACCCGCCAGTCGGCCCTGGGTCTGCCGTTCATCCGGCATAAAGTCTATGGCGGGAAGGAGATGGATATTTCCGAGTATACCATGAGTGAAATCATCGCTTCCGTCTACGATGTGATAGAGGAGAGCGGCATGAAGGAGGGAATCCTGTTTTTGGACGAGATTAACTGCGTGTCCGAAACGCTGGCTCCTTCCATGCTCCAGTTTTTACAGTATAAAACCTTCGGACGGCATCAGGTGCCGGAAGGCTGGGCTGTTGTGACCGCCGGAAATCCGCCCGAATACAATAAATCCGTCCGGGAATTTGACGTGGTCACCATGGACCGGCTGCGGGTGCTGGATGTGGAGGCCGATTACAGCGTATGGAAAACCTATGCTCTGGAGAAAGGAATCCATAATGCCATCACCAATTTCCTGGATTTGAAAAAGGACTATTTTTACAGGATCGAAACTACGGTCAAAGGCCGCTCCTATGTGACGGCCAGAGGCTGGGAGGATTTGTCAGGCGTTTTGACCCTTTATGAAGAGGAAGGCCTTGCCGTGGATGAAACGCTGGTGGGGCAGTATCTGCGCAATGACCGGATCGTGAAAGAATTCACAGCTTATTACGATTTGTATCAGAAATATAAGAAAGATTATCATGTGGAGGAAATTCTTGCCGGCTGTTTCAGTCCGGAGACGGTGAAAAAAGCGGCGGGCGCGCCCTTTGACGAAAGGCTGTCCCTGGTGGGAATGCTGCTGGATAAAATACAGGGAGAAATCCGGGATGTGATGGAAACCTCCGATTATCTTTCCGATGTCATCAAACCCTTAAAAGCCATAAAGGCAGCGCTGATCAAGCAGCAGGGGGCGTCGGCTGCATTTGTCATCTCCATGCTGGAAAAGCAGGAGGAAGGGCGGATGAAGCTTCTGGAATCCATGCAGAAAGCCAATTCCCTTTCCGATGCTGACAGGCGGAAACAGAAGGCGGTAATCCGGTTCCTGGGCGGAGCCGCCAGGGAACTTACGCTGGAAGCCCCTGTAGACGGGAATGTAGCATTTGCGATGCTGAAGAAAAAATTTGATGCCCAGGTGACGGCTATGAAGATGAAAACGGCTGCCGTACAGGAGAGGCTGCATCATTTGTTTGATTTTGTGGATGAAGCCTTTTCGGGAGGAAACGAAATGCTGATTTTGGTGACGGAACTGACGGTAAACGATCACAGCTCCCGGTTTATTTCCACTTTTGGCTGTCAGGATTATCAGCAGCATAATGAAGAACTGATGCTTTCCGAACGGCAGGTGAATATCCAGCGCGAAATCGAAGAATTGGCGCTGTGACGGGTCAGGGAGATTTTGCAATGCAGGAAATGAGTGTGGAAATAAAGGGCGGAAGTCTGTTTTATCTGGAAAACAGGAACCGGGTGACGGTGCTGCGGTTTGAAGGGAATACCAGCCGGATTGAGGTGCCGGAGAAAATCGGAGAAAAGCCCGTCACGGAAATTTATAAAAAAGCTTTTTTTAACTGCAGGCATCTGCGGTTTCTGACGCTGCCGGATACGGTGGAGGAGATCGGAAGCTGGGCTTTTGCCTGGTGTCGTCAGCTGGAACAGGTGGTGCTGCCACAGCGAAGCATGACTCTGGGGCGGGATCTTTTTATCGGCAGCGACAGGCTGAAAGAAATCAGGCTGCGCATTCCCGGAGGAAAACTTCCTCCTCTGCGCGGAGAACAGGGACCGGGAAAAAGCGGCTGCGCCTATGCACAGACAGGGAGTCCGGAGGGCTGCACCAGCTGCCGGGGGATGCAGATCGCGGAACTGCTGGCGGTGGCCGCAACCAAAATGGAGGATCATCATCTGTTTTCCATCGAGGAGGCGGGGACGCCGGACTGGCTGAAAAAATGGGATGCCAGGATGCTGGTGATCCTGCGGGAGGATGACAGCGAGGGCTTTGCAAAACAGGTGCCCACGGGCGTGGAGGATTTTGGAAATACGGATCTGGATCTTTTTACAAACAGCAAGAGAAAGGCGAAGATCCGTCTTGTGATGATCCGCCTGCTGCATCCCTGCGGACTGCCGGAGCAGATTCGCATGGAACTGGAGGATTATCTCCGGGCCCATACCAAAGGCGGTGTCACGGAAGAAACCTGGCAGGTGATGCTGGAGGAATTCGGGGATGAAAAGCCTTACTATGAACTGTTCACCAGGCTGGGCTGTGTGACGGAAGAAAATTTTGACGGAATCCTTCGGGATATGAAGGATGAGCATACGGAAATGAAGGCCTGGCTGATGAAATACAAAGAAGAAAATCTGGGATATACGGACTTTTTTGACTCCCTGTCGCTGGATTTTTAAGCATCGTGACGGAAAGGGATTTTTGATATGACCGAATATTATGAACTGCTGGCAGAACAGATGGAGACGGTTTTGGAAAAAGAGTGGCCGCCGGTGAGCAACTTAGGCAATGCTGCCGGCGTCTTATATCATGGAATGGAACAGATTAACTGGGCCGGATTTTATCTGCGGCAGGAGGACATTCTCTGGCTGGGACCGTTTCAGGGAAAACCGGCCTGTGTCAGGATCGAACTGGGAAAAGGGGTGTGCGGTACGGCAGCGCTGCAGGAGCGCACTCAGGTGGTGGAAGACGTCCATCAGTTTCCGGGCCATATCGCCTGCGATGCCGCTTCCCGTTCGGAAATCGTGATTCCGCTTTTTAAGGACGGAGAGGTGTTCGGCGTGCTGGACATCGATAGCCCTGTAACCGGACGGTTCCGGGAAGAGGACAGGGAAGGACTGGAAGCCATCGCCCGGTTGATTGAAAAGGTGATTTGAATGAAAAAACAGACAAAAGAAAACCTTCCGGCCGTCTTAAACTGGCTGGATGAAACCTATGGCACAGAGAAGGAAGGCTTCTATCACCAAGAGCCCTGGCAGCTTTTGATCGCCATCATGCTCAGCGCCCAGAGCACGGATAAGCAGGTGGATGAAGTGCTTCCGTCCCTGTTTGCTCATTTTCCCACAGCCGAATCGGTGGCGGGGGCTCCCATAGAAGAAATCGAATCCTGCATCAAATCGGTGGGCCTTTATAAAAATAAGGCAAAAAATATGAAAAAGTGCTGTGCCCAGATCGCAGAGGAATGGAAAGGACAGGTGCCGGAAACAATAGAAGGACTGCTTTCTCTGGCCGGAGTGGGCAGAAAGACAGCCACTCTTTTTCTGGCGGATGCCTATGGGATTCCCGGCGTTACAGTGGATACCCATGTTTTCCGGATTTCCCGGCGTCTCGGCTGGGCAACAGGAAAAAATCCGGTTCAGGTAGAGCAGGAGCTGATGAAGGTTTTGCCCAGGGATCACTGGAACCGGATCAATTTTCAGCTGATCTATCACGGCAGGAGCATCTGCACCGCCAGAAAAGCCAACTGCAGTATCTGTCCGTTGTCAGACCTGTGCGAAAAAAATATTTAGAGCACTTATCCTGCGGGAAAACCACCACATTGCATTTGGCCGGAACATATGTTATGATGGTAGCGATTACGAGGTTAAAAGATGTGCGTTAAAAGCGGTAGCTTTCCTGAAATACAGGCGGCTGCAGAGAATATTGATCGGAGGCGTGGAACGATGTTATTAGATGACAAGACAATTTTGATAACCGGTGGGACAGGCTCATTTGGCAGATGCTTCACCAAGTACGTGATGGAGCATTACCGTCCCAGGAAGGTCATCATTTATTCCAGAGATGAATTCAAGCAGTGGACAATGCAGAATGAATTTAAGGAATATGAGGACAGGCTTCGGTTCTTTATCGGCGATGTGAGGGATATGGAACGGCTGCGCCGTGCTTTTGAAGGTGTGGATTATGTCATTCATGCGGCGGCATTAAAACAGGTTCCGGCCTGCGAATATAACCCCAATGAGGCGATTAAGACAAACATCCACGGCGCGATGAATGTGATCGAGGCAGCGTTGGATACCAATGTGAAAAAAGTGGTTGCGCTTTCAACGGATAAGGCGGTAAATCCCGTCAACCTTTACGGCGGCACCAAGCTGGTCAGCGACAAGCTTTTTGTGGCGGCCAACGCTTATGTGGGCAATAAAGATGTGAACTTTTCCATTGTCAGATACGGCAATGTGGCGGGCAGCCGCGGCTCCATCATTCCTCTTTTTAATACCATCATCCAAAACGGCGGTACGGAACTACCCATTACCGATCTGCGTATGACCCGCTTCTGGATCAGCCTGGAGCAGGGCGTGGAGCTGGTGATCAAGGCACTGGAGGAAGCCAAGGGAGGCGAGACCTTCATCAGCAAGATTCCTTCCTTTAAGATTACGGACCTGGCGGAGGCGATGCTTCCCGGCTGTAAGATCAAAGAGATCGGCATCCGTCCCGGTGAAAAGCTTCATGAAATCATGGTGACAAAGGAGGATTCTTTTACCACCTATGAATATGATAAGCACTTCATCGTATACCCGCAGATGACCTGGAATAACAAACAGCAGCCGGATATGAGCGGGAAAAAAGTGGAAGAAGGCTTCTCCTACAGCTCCGGAAGCAATACGGAATGGCTGTCCGTGGAAGATATCCGCAGACTTTTAAAAGATGTGGAATTAGAGAAATAAGAAAGAACGTGTTGCATTCTTTCTGTGATCAGGAAAAAGCGGAGGGTGTCTGAGACACCCTCTTTCCCGTCAGGCCCGGAAATATGCGGGTATCATGGACGGCTATTTTTTAAAACAGACCGGGAGAAAAGGAATGACAGAGGCAAAGCGGCAGAAGCGAATGACAGGTTTGATCTGGGGGAGCATCCTTTTTTTTACATTGCTTTATGTATCGTTGATTTTTAATCAGAACGTCTGGACGGATGAAATTTTTACAATGAAGCTCATTCGGGGCGGTTTTCGGGATATTGTGGAGGGAACGGCGAAAGATGTACATCCGCCTCTTTATTATTTTATCGCCAAAACAGCGCAGCTGATCTTCGGAAACAGCCTGCAGGTGCAAAAGGTTGTGACGCTGGTTCCCATGACGCTGACGCTTGTGCTGGGCGCCACAAAGGTGAGAAGGCACTTCGGAGAGGTGACAGCGCTGTTTTATATCTGGATTTTAGGGTGTATCCCCTGCTCCATGGAATATGCGGTTCAGGTGCGGATGTATTCCATGGCGCTTCTGGCGGTAACGGCCTGCGGCCTGTATGCGTTCGAATGCTATTTTGAAGAAAAAAAGCGAGCCTGGGCCGGGCTGATCCTCTCCGCGCTGGCGGCGGCCTATCTCCACTATTTCGCGTTTGGGTCGGTCATCGTCATCTGCGGCATTCTGTTTTTGGCACTGTGCATCGGGCGGCGGGAGAAGCTGAAATGCTGGCTGCCGGCCTCCGCTCTCATGATAACTGGATATCTGCCCTGGTTTTCCGTGTTTGCCTATCAGTTTTCCGGTGTGTCCAAAAGCTATTGGATACCGGAAATCACATGGGAAACCATCGCTGATTACTTTCAGTGGGCTTTTGGCATCAGCAGATGGAAATGGCCTGCATGGGTGTTCACCGGACTCTGTATCTGCGCCGGGATTGTGACGCTGGCGGGAGCGCTCAAAAGGAGAGGGGACGGAGAAAAAGCCGCCCGCTCAAAGAGGGATGCTGTCTGCGCCCAGCTGTTTATGCTGGTGCCCGCCCTCACCGGCATCACGGGAGTGATCCTGTCCTTTGCCATCCGGCCGGTTTACAGAGATCAGTACGTTTTTCCGGCCATGGGGCTTTTCTGTCTCTTTCTGGCAATCGCCCTGGCCCGGTTTGCGGACCGGAAGAAAATCCTGATTCCTGTCTGTATTTTTGTTCTTTTTCTGGGCGCGGTACAGTATCTGGAAACCTGGCGTCAGGAATATAAGAGCACGCTGACGGATCAGACGGTGGATTTCTGGCGGGAAAATGTGGGAGAAAACGACCTCATCGTTTATAATCTTGAAGTGTATGAATTTTGTTATTCCTACTATTTCCCGGAAGAGAAGCTGTCCTATGTGCGGGATGTGGACCTGGATCAGGATTTTGACAATATCTGGTTTTTGAACACCCCGGGAGAGTGGGAATTTGTCCCGCCCCAGATTCTGCCCTATGACCTGCAGATAGAATACATGGGCCATTTTGGGATCGAGCATAATGAATTTGACATTTACAGGGTGACAAAGGGGCCAAATCCCCAGCCCCTGGAGTGACCACTTACGGAAATTTGCGCCATGGCGCGCAGATGGGAGCCGACTATGAAACTGAGTATCATCGTGCCGGTTTATAATATGGCCGCCGGCGGGAAACTGGAATATTGCCTGGAATCACTGGTGCGTCAGACGGTGAAAGATTATGAGATCATTGCGGTGGATGATGCGTCTACAGACAATTCCTTTTCCATCTTAAAAAATTATGAGGAAAAATATCCGGAGAAGTTCAAGGCTGTCCATTCTGAGGTGAATAAACGGCAGGGCGGGGCAAAAAATATCGGCCTTTCCCTGGCAAAAGGGGAATGGATCGGTTTTATTGACAGCGACGACTGGATCACCCCTGACATGTACGAAAAGCTTCTGAAAAAGGCGGAAGAAACCGGCGCGGATATGGTGGGCTGTGACTACAATCTGACAGAGGAACACAGCATGGAAATCGGACAGGTGGTCCCAAACAGCAGGCCGGAACAGTGCGGCGTGCTGACCGAGGAGAAATACCGCGCCCTGATCCTGGACAGCGGGAGCCTGGTGGTAAAAGTGTATCGGCGGGAGATTTTCACAGACAACGGGATCCGCTTTCCGGAGCATATTTTTTACGAGGACAATGCCGTGGGCGATGCGATCATGCTGCATGCCCGGCATTATGAATACATTCCCGAACCCATGTACTATTATTATCAGCATGGGACTTCTACGGTCCATACCATCACAAAGCAGCGGTGTGAGGACAGAATGGAAGCGGGCAGAGGCATCGTGCGGGAGGCGCTGCGCTTCGGTTATCTGGAAAAATACCGCCCGGAAATCTGCTTTGAATTTACGGTGTTGTTTTATGTGAATACTCTTTTTTCCTATATGGTGGGAAAGGGGCATAAATCCGGCCGTTTTGTAAAAGAGATGGGAGATGAAATGCGCCGGACGTTTCCGGAGTTCATGGAAAATCCCTATTATCAGGAACGGGTACATGCGGAAGAGAAAAAACTGATCGCCATGCAGCAGAAATCCACCCTGTTTTTCATGGCATATTATAAACTGCTCTGGGCCTACCGGAATTTCAGGAAGAGCCTTCGCAGACAAAAATAAAAATTTGCTTTTCTTTAAGAGAATATCCAGAAATTGGACATAGTTTCCTCACATTTTTTCAATAGAATGGAATCAGCAAGGGGGATTGCATCAGGAAAATGAAAGGAGGGAACAAAGTGGAAGGTGTACTTGTGTACAGTAATAAAGAACACGGATATGTGCTGGCGGACTCCCGCAGTTGTCTGCAACGGCTGATCAAAGCGGGACAGCAGCTGTACATCTATCTATGTGAAGTCTGGATCCCTGTCATCCTTCAGTATTCCGAGAAGCTGGGGGAATGGTATTTCAAGTATCTGCCGAATGTACA
This sequence comes from uncultured Lachnospiraceae bacterium, assembly GCA_902476265.1. Lineage (GTDB taxonomy): Bacteria > Bacillota > Clostridia > Lachnospirales > Lachnospiraceae > Gallintestinimicrobium. Next base: position 91,277 of record CABSCP010000009.1, on the reverse strand, counting down.
GGTAAACGGATGTCAGGCCAGAATTAAAACGGAATAAAAAGAACAAGCCTCTGCCGGCCGGCAGGGGCTTTTTATCAGGTTGGAATCCTTCAAAGCAGGGTTCCCTTTGTCTGTGAATTTGAAGATTTTCAACCGGGAATCCGGATCAGGGAAGAGGCGATCCGGTCCGCACCCGCGCCGTCAACCGCCATGCGCATCCGAAGGGACTGCTCCCGGCGGCCGGCCGGATCCAGAACCATGGAGACCAGTTTTTCCAGGGCGGTGTCATAGAAGGACGGGTTATTCCGGATATCACCGATCCAGGGAATCAGTCCGGCCTGGTCGAAGGCTTTGACGCCCGGCACCTGATTGTCGGCCATGCTGTAGCTGACGGAAGGCACGCCCACCGCGCACAGCTCATAGAGGGTGGTGCCTCCGGCCGAGAAAGCCAGATCGCATTCCGCCATCAGGGAGGCCATTTCTGAAATCCCTTCGTGCAGGTGAATCCGTTTCTCCTGCCGTGCCATGGACTGCAGTTCGCTTTTATGGACATGCAGAGGGCCGGTCAGCACATGAAAAGAAACGTCTTTCCAAAAATCGGAAGAAATCATCCGGCCAAGAAGCCCGCCGGCGATATTGAAAGGATCAGTTCCCCCGGTGGAAATGAGGATATCCTGCACCTGATCCCAGGGATGGTAGGGGTGCAGGGAAAACTGCTCCCGGAGAGGGGCGTAAGCGCCTCCGGCCAGCACAAGTCCGGCGCTTTTATAAAAATCCCGATCCACAATGATGTCATAATTGACGGCGATATCCACCGGATAGTCAAAGGCCTGCAGGTCATCCATATAGGCGGTGCGGCAGATTTGGCTCATGGCGGACAGATATTTCTGTGACACAAAGTAGGAATCCACCAGCAGACAGGACACGTTGTGGGAAGAGAGAATCCCCTGCATAAGGGAAATTTCATTGTCGGGATTACGATAATCCGTCTGTAACTGGATGATAGAGTATACGCTTTGTGAAATTTCTTCCGGCATGAGCATATGATGCAGGATGGAAGAGGACACGGAGTCGGAAAGGATAAAGGCGGTTCTGGCGCCCCGTTTTGCCAGCGCCCGGGCGATGGATAGGCAGCGCATGAGGTGCCCGGTGGCGATGGTTTCGTTGCCGTCCGTGCGGATATAGACTAACGGATGATGTTCCATGACAGCGGAGTCCCCTTTCTGACGGGACAGGAAGCTGTTCTGCCCAGAATTTCTTCGTAATACATGGTATGCAGTCCGCAGCCGGGGCGGATGGATTTCACATTTTCGGGAGTAAAAGCTTCTCCCTGCTCCATATCCTTCACCACAAAAAGAGAGCGGGAACCGGAACGCTCAAATTCCTGAACCTCGGTGAGGCGGTAAGCGGGACGTCCCAGCGCCTTTTCGAGAATGCGGATGTTGTCCGTCATTTCTTTAAATTCTGCGGGTTCCATGGAAAATGCGCCGTCCGGACCTCCGTCGGCGCGGCTTAGCGTCAGATGCTTTTCCACCATCTTTGCACCCAGGCTGACCGCGCCGCAGGCCACTGCCGTTCCCATGGTATGGTCGGAGAGCCCGGTGAGACAGTCAAAGGTCTGTTCCAGTGTAGGAATGACTCTCAGATTCACATCTTCATAAGGGGTGGGATAGGCGGAGACACATTTTAAAAGGATCACGTCTTCGTTCCCTTCCTCCCTGCAGACAGCCAGAGCCCGTTCGATGTCCTCCAGCCTGGCGATGCCGGTGGCGAAAATCACGGGCTTATGAAGCCTGGCGATTTTGCGGATCAGAGGAATATCATTGATTTCATAGGAAGCGATTTTGTAGGCAGGCATGTCCAACTCTTCCATGAGATCCACCGCTGTGAAATCAAAAGGAGAGGAAAAGCAGATCAGTCCCAGCTTTTTCGCCTCCTCCATCAGCGATGAGTGCCATTCCCAGGGCGTGTAGGCTTCCTCGTAAAGTTTATGCAGCGTGGTGCCGTCCCAAAGGGTGCCGCCGGTGATCTGAAAACATTCGGCATCGCTGTCTATGGTGATGGTATCCGCTTTGTAGGTCTGAAGCTTAATGGCGTCGGCGCCGGCCTCTTTGGCCGCGTGCAGGATGCGCACCGCGCGGTCATAGTCCTGTAAGTGGTTGGCGGACATTTCCGCCACGATAAAGGTGGGGGAATCGGCGGCAATGCGCTTTCCTCCGATATAAATTTCCTTATTCATGCATGTTTCTCCATCATTTTCTGATATTTCAGTTCCGCGATTTCCCAATCCTCAAGGGTGTCGATATCCTGGACCTCCATTTCGGAAAGGATCAGAGGAACCATTTCTTTTACGTCTGTGGTGCCTTCGCGCAGAAAAGCTTGTGTGCGGCAAGCGTAGAACTGGCCGCAGTCATGATATAGTTTTTCCAGGTCCTGGCTGCGGGAACAGGCAAATTCCGGCCATTTATAACCGATATGCCCCTCCTTGTCCAGGGAAAGGCCCCGTTGCACCGGATAGGAAAAAGGGACTACGGGCATGACGGATTCGGCTGTTTCCAGCATTTTCATGGCGTCGCACAGCTTTTGGGCTGTGACGAAAGGGGCGGTGGGATAAATGCAGCAAAAGGCATCAAAATGTCTGCCTAAAGCGGCATAGGAATCCAGAACTTCCCGGATGACGTCATCCGTGGATGCATAGTCGTTGGATGCGCCTTCGCTGCGCATGAACGGCACCCTGGCGCCTGCCTTGCGGGCGATGGCGGCAATTTCGGCATCGTCTGTCGATACCATAACCTCTGAAAAAGCGCCGGAGGAAAGAGCGGCCTCTATGGAATAAACTAAAATGGGTTTTCCTAAAAAGGGGCGTATATTTTTGCGGGGAATCCTTTTGCTGCCTCCCCGGGCGGTGATGATAGCGAGTGCGGACATGAGAAACCTCCTGCTGTTTGTATTTTTGGATGACAGGGGTAAAATACCTTTTGTCTCTCCGGTATTTTTATAGTATAACACAGCGGATCCGCTTTTTTCAAAAAAATTTGTTCTTCACTGAAATGGATTCCGAAAAAAGCCCGCCCTTTTTGATTGTGAAAGAAGGGGAAGCTGCGGTATACTGATTCCGAGACACTGCTTTTGTGCCAAATAAATTTACCGGAGTGAAGAAACGTGATAGAAAAAAGAAACTGGAAGAAGCTGTTTTTACTGATGGGGCTATTGTGTGCGGCCGGGGTGGTTTCCGTTTTGGCGGAGACGGACAGAGCCCGCGCTTATCAGTATGCGGATGTGGAACTCTATGAAGCGAAAGACGGGGAGAAATATCTTTTTCTTCCCTCCTGGGCCAACCGGGCGGCGGAAGAAAAAAGGTACGAAGGAAAAGGGGTTACGGTGCTGCAGTCCCAAAATCTTGCCAGCCTGGAAATCACCACAGAGAGCGGTTCCCTGGACAGGCTGCGGGAGGATAAGGAGGCTGCAGAAGCCGGCAGAATCACCATTACACTGGCGGACGGATCCAAGGTCTATGAAGGAGTCATCGAGGAAATGAAGGGCCGGGGGAATTCCACCTGGTCGCTGGAGAAAAAACCGTTTCAGATCAAGCTGTCGGAAAAAGCGGATCTGTTTGGGATGGGAGAGGCGAAAACCTGGATTCTTCTGGCCAACGGATTTGATGAAACGGGAATCCGCAACACCATCGCTCTGAATTTGGCCCGGGAAGTCGGACTTTCCTATACCCCGGAGAGTGTGCCCGTGGATCTGTATTGCAACGGAGAGTATCAGGGCAGCTATGTACTCTGTGAAAAAGTGCAGGCGCGGGAAAACAGAGTGGAGATCGGCGGCGGTTTTTTACTGGAACGGGAACTGAAAGACCGTTGGGAAATTGCGGTATATACGGAAGGAAAGCGCGGTTTTGTGACGGACAAAGGAGAGTATTATCTGATAGAAAGCCCCGAAAATCCCGAAGAGGGGCAGATGGAGTGGATACAGAGACTGGTGCAGGAAGCCGAAGACGCCGCTTTTGCGGTGGACGGAAAGAATCCGGATACCCAAAGGAGCTGGACCGATTATTTTGACCTGGATTCCTTCGTGCGCAAATATCTGCTGGAAGAAATTACGAAAAATTATGACGGCGGCGTTACCAGCGCTTATTACTATATCCCGGAAGGGGAAGAAAAACTCTATGCAGGACCGGCCTGGGACTATGACGCTATTTTTGGAAATGCTGCGTTGGATGAAATGAACAGCGATCCGAAGGGCATCACCGAATTGTCGGATCATTTATATGGCCCGGATTTGTACAGCGCCCTGATGGATCAGGAAGAGTTCCGTCTGGCAGTTTTCGACTGCTTTGAAAAGATTTATTATCCTCTTTTAGAGGAACTGCTCGACACTGGACTGGACCGGCTGGCAGCACAGACCGCCGCTTCCATGCAGATGAACCATATCCGGTGGGCGGAAATGGATAACCGTTTCCAGTATTATGAAAGTTATGAAGATAACCTGCGTTATTTGAAGTATTTTGTGGAAAAGAGGACGGAATTTTTAAAGGAAGTGTGGATGGACGGGGAAATTTATCATACGGTGTCCCTGCAGGTCCAGGGGGTGGACTGGCGTAAATTTTACGTGAAAGACGGCGGTCTTCTGGGAGATTTACCTACACCGTTTTTAAACGATCATCTTTTCATCGGATGGTATCGTGACGACGGGAAAAAATACGATCCCTATAAGCCGGTCTACCAGGACATGGCCTTTGAAGCTGCCTGGCAGGATATGCGGTGAGAAAACCGCCTGCGCTCCGCCGTCCGGCGGCCTCACAGGCGGTTCTTTGCAACGTTGACGCAAAACTTGCATTGGACAGGCAGGATGTGGTAAAATATAACGATAGTGCCGGGGGACGCCTGAAAGGGAACGGCAAAAAACGGGCGGCAGGGGGAAGCCGCAGAGTGTGTCTGTTTCAGGATCGGAGATTTCGCAAAGCTTATGAGGAGAATGGGTGTGAAAGAAAGGATTTATGTCTGCCATACGTATTATCATGTATATGTGACCTGCTTAAAAGAACTGACGCTTCCCAGACCCATGCGGGGACACGCTTCACTCCTTTTGAGCACCATGTCCAACGATTTCGGGAATCTGAAAGAGAGAGCCGAAAAGAGCGGACTGTTTGAAGAAGTGCTGATGTTTGAGGAGAAAGAAGAGCATTATTTTCCGCAGCTGGCAAAATATCATACGGATCATGGAAATCTTCTGGCAAACCTGTTTTCCAGGATGAAGTTTACAAAGCTTTACGGAAAGCTGCAGGAGGCGTTTGTCCCCGTGGACTTCCGGAAATATAAGGATATCTATGTATTCTGCGATTCCGATCCCATCGGCTATTATCTGAATTATAAGAAAATCAGGTATCACGCGCTGGAAGACGGGCTGGACTGCATCTGTTATTATGATACGGCCCGCTATGATAACCGGGGACATTTTAAGCTGAAAGCGTTCCTGGCTTCTTTAAATTTGATTTTTATCCAGAACGGATACAGTAAATATTGCGTCGATATGGAAGTGAACAATACTTCCATTTTAAAATATCCCTGTCCCAAATATATCGAGCAGCCCCGGGAAGTGCTGGTGCGGCGTCTGACCCAGGAGGATAAGAATGTGATCCTGCGGGTGTTCATGGAGGATATGGACGGACTGACAAGGCAGCTGGAAACGGGCGCCAATCATGAGAAAAAAGTTCTGGTGCTGTCGGAGCCTCTATGCAGCCTCGATGTGCGAAAGCAGCTTTTCACGGATCTGGTGGAGGAATACGGCAAAGATGCCCAGGTGCTCATAAAGCCCCATCCCAGGGATGTGCTGGATTATAGGGAGATTTTCCCTCAGCATATCGTGCTGGATGCGAAATTTCCCATGGAAATCCTGAATTTTATCGAAGGGCTGGAATTTGACAAGGTGGTTTCCGTCTATACGGTGCCGGATTCTATCCATTTCGCGAAAGAAAAGATCTTCCTGGGCGATGATTTTATGGACCGCTATGAAAAGCCCGAGGAACACAGGTTCAACGAACAGATCTACTGAGAGGAATAGTGATGAAAAAAATTTGGAAGAAAATGATGGTTCTGATGAACCGTCGGCAAAAGCTCAAAATGGTGCAGATTTTGATCATGATGGTCATCGGCGCCGTGCTGGAAACCGCCAGTATCGGCCTGGTCATCCCGGCCATCCAGGTAATCATTGATCCGGAAAGTCTGCAGGGAGACGGCGCGGTGGCCGCGGTATACCGCTGGACCGGACTGGAAAGTCCCACCTATTTCATGATTTTGATTCTGGGCCTGATCATTCTCGGATTTGTGTTAAAAAATGTTTTTCTGTATTTTCAAAATGTGGTACAGCTTAAATTTGTATATACCAACCAGTTTGAAACTTCACAGCGCATGATGATCAATTTCATGAAGCGCCCTTATGAATACTATCTGAATGCGGATACTTCCGTGATCCAGCGGATGATCACCTCCGATGTGAACAACATGTACGGGCTGATCCTGGCTTGTCTGCAGCTGATGAGTGAAGTGATCATCTTCGTATTTCTGACCGTCACGCTGACCACCCAGGCCCCTCAGATGATCTTAACCATTGCCGCCCTGCTGATCGTGGTGCTGCTGATCATCAAATGTGTGTTAAAACCCATCATGCGCCAGGCGGGAATCGAGAACCAGGATTATTACAGCGGCCTGTACAAATGGATTGAAGAATCCGTCATGGGCATTAAAGAAATTAAGATTGCCAACAAAGAAAATTATTTCATCACCGAATACGGAAAATGCGGGAAAGGCTATGTGAGCGCCGTGCAGCGCTACAACATCTTCAACGCCACCCCCCGCCTTCTGATTGAAACGGTGTGCATGGCGGGCCTGATTTTGTACCTGATCATCATGATTTTATCCGGGGCCGACGTCACCAGCATGGTGCCCCAGATCGGCGCTTTTTCCGTGGCTGCCATGCGGCTTCTGCCCTCCGCCAACCGGATCAACAATTATCTCACCCAGATTTCCTATTTTGAACCGTTTTTCATGGGCGTGTCGGACAATCTGCAGGATGAAATTCATGATAAAAACGTGGTTTACGATGAAGAGGCTTACAGAAAGAAAAAGCATGTGGAGAAGCTGCCGGTACATGACAAAATTGTGCTGGACGATATCGTTTATAAATATCCCAACAGCGAGGTACTGATTTTTGACGGTGCCCATATGGAGATTCCGGTGGGCAATTCCGTGGGCATAGTGGGGACATCCGGCGCCGGGAAAACTACGATTGTGGATATCATGCTGGGACTTCTGGAAATTGAACGGGGGAAGATCACGGCGGACGGCGTGGAAGTCCGGGATCACTATGAATCCTGGCTGAAAAATATCGGCTATATTCCTCAGACCATTTTTATGGTGGATTCCACCATCCGCAAAAATGTGGCCTTCGGCTATGCGGACGAAGATATTGAAGATGCAAAAGTATGGGAAGCCTTAAAAAAAGCCCGGCTGGACGAATTTGTGCGGGGGCTGCCGGAAGGGCTGGATACCGGAATCGGAGAGCGGGGCATCCGCCTGTCCGGGGGCCAGCGGCAGAGGATCGGCATCGCCCGGGCACTGTTTGAGGATCCGGAGGTGCTGGTGCTGGATGAGGCTACCAGCGCCCTGGACAACGAAACGGAAGCGGCCATCATGGAGTCCATCAACAGCCTGCACGGGCATAAGACGCTGGTGATCATCGCCCACAGGCTTCAGACCATAGAAAAATGCGATATGGTCTACCGGGTGGAAAACGGGGAAATCACAAGGGAACGCTGAGGCATCCGTACAGAGAACGGGTTGCTGAGGAAAGGAGAGAAAATGCGGGAAGAGAAGAAGCAGTCACGGTCCGGTCGCCGGGCAAATATCGAATTACTGCGCATTCTTGCCATGTTCATGGTGGTGGTGATGCATTATTTATACCAAAGCCGGGTCCTGCCGGAAAACGGCCATGTGCTGGACAGCGTCGGCGTGACCGCTGTAGTGCTGGAATCCTTCTGCATTGTGGCCGTCAATGTGTACGTGCTCATCAGCGGCTATTTTCTCTTTGTCTCCGCCTTCTCCTGGCGGCGGGTGATCCGGGTGATCGCTCAGACACTGTTTTATACGGTGCTGATCCCGCTCATCCTGGCGTTTGGCGGCGTGCTGCCTTTTTCCGATGTCACCGATCTTTATCATCTCTGGAACAGCATTTTTCCCATCCAGTCCGGCCAATACTGGTTTGTGACGGCCTATGTGGTGATGTGCCTGTTTTCCCCGGTTTTAAATGCCGCGGTCCAGAATCTGGAGCAGAAGCGTTTCCAGCAGGTGCTGGCAGCGCTGCTTTTGTTTTTCTGCATCGGGAAAACGTTCAGCCCGCTGCCTTTTGCCACGGACCGGTACGGATACGACTTCGGCTGGTTTTTGGTGCTGTATCTGCTGGGCGGTTATATCCGGCGGTTTGGGATTCCTTTTTTTAAAAATGCAGGCAGAAGTTTCGGGATTTATCTGGGATCCGTGATCGGAACGGCGGTCATACAGCTGGTTTTGATCCTGTTACAGAGAACAATCCCGGGACTGGGTTATTATACGTCGGTGCCGTTTCACTATAATTTTCTGCTCTGCCTGACCGGGGCGGTGGGATTGTTTTATGCTTTTCTTCATATAAATGTGAAGGAGGGAAAGGGCGCGGATTTCATCCGTTGGGTGAGCCCGGCGGTGTTCGGCGTCTATCTCATTCATGAGCAGGCGGATGTGGCGCAGCGCTGGTATGGCTGGGTGAACGGGCTGACGGGGAACCTGGGCAGAAGCTGGAACATGCCTCCCGATGCGCCGGGGTATCCGGTATCCGAATATTTGGTTTTGCTGCTCCTGCACACCCTGATTGTTTTCGCAGTATGTATTGTGATAGAAAAAGCGAGAGGATTGCTGTTTTCGCTGGTGGAGAGAAAAAATGTCCGATAAAGCAAAAAAGATTTTAATTAAATATATCTTTCCGGCGGTGCTGCTTTTCTATCCGCTGCTGAAGGTGAACCAGGGAATCGACCTGACGGATTCCTGTTATGGTCTGGTGAATTATCAGTTTTTCCCATATGCGGGGCAGGAATGGACGGTGGCCACCTATCTGGCAAATGTGCTGGGCGCGATCCTTGTGCGGCTTCCTTTCGGAGAAACGCTGATCGGAATCCGGGTGTATACGGGGCTTTTGGTGAGCGCCATGGCGCTGCTTTCCTATTATTTTCTGAAAGGGAAAATGCCGCCCTGGCTGGCTTTTCTGGGAGAGATCGCGGCGGTCAGCCTGTGCTGGATTCCTACCACGAGTTTATACAACTATCTGACCTTTGCCCTGTTTCTGGCGGGCACCGTCACTCTCTACCGGGGGCTGGTATGGCAGAAGCGGACACTGATGGCGCTGGCGGGGGGATTTTTGGGGGCATCGGTCCTCACCCGTCTTCCGAATATCCTGGAATGCGGCCTGATCATCGCTGTTTTTTATTACGGAATCCTCAAAAAGAAAGAAGCGAAGGAAATATGGAAGGATGTCGGCGCCTGTGTGGCAGGCTTTTTGGCCGTATTTCTGGCAGGCTTTCTGGCTATCAGCCTCCAGTTTGGCTTCGGGGCCTACGTACAGATGATAGAAGGACTGACCGGCTATCAGACTACGGATGCCACCTATTCCCCTTTCTCCATGGTCACCTCGGTTTTTGGCGCTTACGTGAGGTCCTTTAAATGGGTGCTGCTTCTGGTGGTCGCTGCCGCTATGGGAAGAGTGCTCTTCCTCCTTCTGCCGGGCCGTTTTGAAAAAGCAAAAATGGCGGTTTATGTATGCATGTTTCCGGTGCTTTTGCGGCTTTTGTGGGGACGGGGTATGTTCAACTTCCAGTATGCATTTTACTGGAGCGTTTTTGAATGGATGATGGTTTTATTATATGCGGCCATGGGGCTGTGCATCTGGACGCTGGCGGATCCAAGAGTATTTGGCCGGGATAAGCTTCTGGCGCTTTTGGTGCTTCTGGTCATCCTCATCACTCCTATCGGCAGCAATAACGAAACCTATCCGAATATGAACAATCTTTTCCTGGCAGCCCCGGTAACCTTTTGGTTTTGCTACCGACTGTATCTGGTCTTAAAAGGCAGAAAGGGAACCTTTGCCTGGAGGGCGATGCTTTTGTTTGTGGGCGGCTTTTTCATGATCCAGAGCCTGGGATTCGGAGTCCGGGCAGTTTTCAGGGACAGCATCGAAGGACAGAAGCGGGACAGCGTGGTGACAGGCTCAGCGAAGCTGGCAGGGGTAAAAACCAACGCCGCCAATGCGGCCGCCCTGCAGGGCTTAATCGACTATTATAATGAAAACGGACTGAAAGAGGACACGGTCAGGTCCAGAGGGCTGATCACCTTTGGAGATCTGCCGGGAGTGAACTGGCTTTACGGGATGCCTTCCGGACTTTCCCATGACTGGCCGGATATGAATACCTATTCCGCAGAGCAGATGAAAGTGGATCTGGAGCAGATTCGTTACCGGAACAGCAAACCGCCTCTGGTCGTCCTCAATCCTTCCAAAGTGGACCTTGAAGAACCGCAGGAAGCGCAGAAATGGGCGGCTTTACAGGACTATCTGGCAAATAACGGTTATGAGATAAAAATGGACAACGGCACTTACCAGGTTTTTGATATCAATTAGCAGTGCAGAAAGAAGGATTTTTATGGCAGAAAAAAAACCGCCCTTTACCGGGCATGAAAAGATCAGATTTAACGTACCGCCTTTTACGGGAAAAGAGTATGAATACATCCGCCAGGCGGTGGACATGAGAAAAATATGCGGGGACGGGGAATTTACCAGAAGGGCCAGCCAGTGGTTTGAGGAGCGCACCGGTTCGGCGAAATGCCTGATGACCACCTCCTGTACCCATGCCACGGAACTGGCGGCGCTTTTATGCGATATCAAGCCGGGAGATGAAGTGATCATGCCCTCCTTCACCTTTGTTTCCACAGCGGACGCTTTTGTGCTCCGGGGCGGTGTTCCGGTGTTTGTGGATATCCGTCCGGACACCATGAATATGGATGAAAAGCTGATCGAGGCCGCCGTCACCGAAAAGACAAGAGCCATCGTCCCGGTGCATTATGCGGGGGTGGCCTGTGAGATGGACACCATCATGGACATTGCAAGGAGGCACAATCTGATCGTCATTGAAGATGCCGCTCAGGGGGTCATGGCATCCTACAAGGGAAAAGCGCTGGGCGCTATCGGGGATTTCGGCTGCTACAGCTTTCATGAAACAAAGAATTACAGCATGGGCGAGGGCGGCGCGCTTTTGATCCGGGATCCTGCTTATATTGAAAAGGCGGAGATTTTCCGGGAAAAGGGGACCGACCGGAGCAAATACTACCGGGGCCAGGTGGATAAGTACCGCTGGCAGAATTACGGCTCCAGCTATCTTCCCAGCGAACTCAACGTAGCATACCTGTACGCCCAGCTGGAACTGGCGGAAGAAATCAACGACTGGCGCCTGGCGCGGTGGAACGAATATTATGAAAAGCTCACGCCGCTGGCAGAGGCCGGAAAGATCGAACTTCCCGTGGTGCCAAAAGGCTGCGTGCACAATGCCCATATGTTCTACATCAAGACGGCGGATGAACAGGAACGGGCGGCACTGATTGAACTTTTGAAGCAGGATGATATCCTGGCGGTCTATCATTATGTGCCGCTGCATTCCGCGCCTGCGGGACTAAAATACGGACGTTTTTCCGGGGAAGACGTCTATACCACAAAAGAGAGCGAACGGCTCCTGCGCCTGCCCATGTATTACGGGCTGACCGCAGAGGAAGTTTCGTTTGTGACGGAGAAAGTAAAAGAATTTTATGGAGCTTAAAGCTTTTGTCAAAAAACATGAAAACAGCATAGCGGCATTTTTGATGGTGCTGGCCTTGTTTTTACCCATCGTGTTCCGATTTGATTTTTATTATGATTTAAACGATGATGTGCTGATCAAGGATATTTTGTCAGGCGTCTATACAGGAAGGCCTGACGGGCACGCCGTACAGCTTTTATATCCGCTGGGGGGATTGCTGGCGCTTTTGTACCGGGCGTTATCCGTCCCCGTTTTCGGCATTTTTCTGGTGCTCTGCCAGTTTGGCAGCATCTTTGTGATCGGATACCGGACGGCAGGGCTGTGCAGAAACCGGAAGGAAAAGGGCGCAGCGCTGGCAGCGGAAGGCATCTTTTTTATGGCGGCCTTCGGCAGCCATCTGGTCTTTCTACAGTATACGGTCACCGCAGGGATGCTGGCCTGCGCAGCCATTTTCTGGGTGCTGACGGGAAAAGATGCGCCGGAAGGGGGCGGAGGGCAGAAGAGAACAGTCCTGTCCGTGGCTTTTCTGAGGAAAAATCTGCCCGCCCTGGCGCTGTACTGGACGGCCTTTAACCTGCGCACGGAAATGGCACTTTTGCTGCTTCCTCTGGCCGGGGTGGCAGGGCTGTGCCGGTGGAGCCGGGAAAAAAAGGGGTTCACAAAGGAAAATGCCGCCTGTTACCTTTCCGTGTTCGGAGCGCTGATGTTGGGGATGGGGCTCTTTTGGGGAGCGGACAGCCTGGCCTATGCCGGGGAGGACTGGTCTGATTTCCGGCAGTTTTTTGAGGAACGCACGGAACTCTACGATTACCAGAGGGATTTCGTGGAGGACTATGAAACAAACAGCACAGCCTATGGGGAACTGGGCGTTTCCAAAGTCAGGCAGACCCTTCTGGCCAATTATAATTTTGGCGTAGACGACGGGATTGACACGGCATTTTTGGCGGCGCTGAAAGAAAAGGCGGTGGACAGGCCCAAAGGAGGAATCTCTAAAAATTCCCTTTCCGTTGCGGTCTGGAAGCTGGTGCATGAAAACTGGCTGGGGGCCGGGGACTTTCCTTTTAATTTCGTATGGATCGCGGCCATGGCCTGTGTATTTTCCCTGTGTGTCAGGAAAGGCTTCCGCGCTTACGCATGGCAGGCGCCGCTGAGCCTCTGCACAGGCGGCGTGCTCTTTTTATATCTGCTGCTGCGGGACAGGCCCATGCCCCGGGTGACCCACCCGCTCTATCTGGGAATGACAGTGTTGTTTGCAGGACTGCTCCTGCAATACAGAAGCAGAGAAGAAGAAACGGAAGAGACCGTTTTTCCTTTCCCACGTCCGGCGGGTCTGGCGGCAGGAAGCCTTGCAGTGCTGGTGCTGTGCATCTGCCTGATCCCGGTTTTAAAAACCTGTGCGGACATGGGCGAAGAGACGGCCGCACGGGAGGAGACGAACCGGATAAATGAAGCGGTGATGGAGTATTGCAGCGCGCATCCGGGAACCCTGTTTTTGGAGGATGTATATTCCACCGTGGACTTTTCGGAAAAAATCACGGTGGACCGCAGAAAACCCGTCAATTATGATCTGCTGGGAGGCTGGCTGGTGAAAAGCCCGCTGACAGCGCAGAAGCTTTTCCGGTACGGCTACCGTTCCATGGGGGAGGCCGTGAGGGCGGGCGGCAATGTGTGCCTGCTCACCGCCGCCGAATCGGATATGGGGTGGCTGACGGATTATTTTGCGGAGGAAAAGGTGGACGCCCGGGTGGTGAAGACGGGCAGCATTGCAGAAAGCGTGGATTTGTATCAGGTGCTGCCTGAAACAGGAGAAGGAAAGGGGGAAATGTTCTATGGAAAGGATTGAAGGGGAACGGATTTATCTGCGTCCCATTTCTATGGAGGACACGGAAAATATTGTGTCCTGGAGAAACGAAGGGCGGGTCCGGAAAAATTTTGTCTACCAGGAGCCTTTTACGAAGGAAGGGCATGAAGCCTGGATGCGCACAAAAGTGGAAACCGGCAGCGTGGTTCAGTTCATGATTTACGAAAAAGAGACGGACAGGCCTGTGGGCAGCGTCTATTTCCGGGACATTGACCGGAAGAACAAAAAGGCGGAATACGGCATTTTTATCGGGGAAGCGGATGCGGCCGGAAAAGGGATCGGCACCGAAACCGCCCGGCTGGCGGTGGCCTATGCCCGGGATGTATTGAAGCTGCATAAACTCATGCTCCGGGTGTTTGCGGACAATGGGGCGGCTGTTAAAAGCTATCAGAATGCCGGGTTTGTGCAGGAAGCCCGTTTAAAGGACGAATTTTTCCAGGACGGGAAATATCGGGATATGCTGCTCATGGCAGTTATTTTTAAGGAAAACAGGTAAATGGAAATGAAGAAACAGCTGGTGAGTTTTGTGATCCCCTGCTATCGGTCGGCGGCGACCATCGGCGGTGTGGTTGCGGAAATCGACGGGGCCATGGAAAAGCTGGCCGATTATGAGTATGAAATCATCCTGGTCAACGATTGTTCCCCGGATGAAACTTTTGCAGAAATCCGGGAGCTGTGCAAGAAAAACCACAGGATTACGGGAATTAACCTGGCGCGCAACTTCGGACAGCATGCGGCGCTGATGGCGGGCTTTCATCAGGTGAAGGGCGATATCCTGGTGTGTCTGGACGATGACGGGCAAACGCCTGCCGATGAGGTGGGAAAACTCCTTGCGGAAGTGGAAGCCGGGGCGGACGTAGTCTATGCCAAATATGAGCATAAGCATCACAACGCATTCCGGAACTTCGGGAGCCGGGTGAATGACTGGATGTTGTGCTTCATGCTGCATAAGCCGAAGGATCTGTTCATCTCCAGTTATTTTGCAGCCAGGCGTTTCGTCCTGGATGAGATGCTGCGGTATGAGAATGCCTTCCCCTATGTGATCGGGCTGGTGCTTCGGGCCACCCGGAACATTGTGAATGTGACGGTGGAGCACCGGGACAGAAAAGCAGGCACTTCCGGCTATACCTTCGGAAAGCTGCTGGCGCTCTGGTTTAACGGATTTACCGCATTTTCAGAAAAACCCCTGCGCATCGCCACGCTGACCGGTGTGTGTTGTGCGGGCCTGGGTTTTTTATACGGAATTTATACCGTGATTAAAAAGCTGGTGGTACCGAATGTCCCCGTCGGTTTTTCCGCGCTGATGTCCGCCATCATGTTCATCGGCGGGATGCTGATGCTGATGCTGGGGATGATCGGGGAATATATCGGAAGAATGTACATTTGTATGAATCATGCGCCGCAGTTTGTGGTGAGGGAGATTGTCGGTGGAAAACAGGAGCAGGACTCGGAGAAAGAATCAAACAGCGGGAAGGCTTGAGAACGGAACCATACGGATTCTGGCGGCGGCAGTGCTTGCCTTTGCCGGAACCTGGGGCTGCCTGGCGGCGGCGAAATTCCCGGACGGTCTGACCGCGGCAAACAGCGCAGGATCGGTATTTTTATTCGCCTTATTCTGGAAGCTTTGCCTGGAGGCTTTCAAAAGGAGGCCTTATCCGGCAAAAATTTGGATCTGCTCGGTTTTAGGAGGCCTGCTTTTCGGTTTCTTCTGTCAGTGGGGAAAGCAGCTGGATACCGTTCAAAATGTGGATTTTAAAGCGCCTGTGACCTGGCTTTCGGCGGCAGGTATGGCGCTTTTTGCTGCGCCTGTGCTTGCGCTTTTGTTCACTTCATTGAAAGAGCGCATTGAGGGCAGGAAAACAGGAGAGAGGGAAAACGCCGCTTTTGGATGGCGGAAATGGCTGTTCACCGCTATCGGGCTGCTGCTTTTGTGGCTTCCGGTTTTTCTGGCGGTGTATCCGGGCTTTTTTGCCTATGATGCCACGGATGAATGGAAGGAAGTGCTGACGGGGGATTATGTCACCCGCCATCCCCTGGTGCATGTGCTCCTGCTGGGAAAAACGGTGGAGGGAATCGGACAGCTCACCGGCAGCCATAATGCGGGAATCGCAGTTTATGTGGCAGTCCAGATGGTGGTCACAGCGCTTTTGCTTTCCTGGGTGCTGCAGAAAACGGAGGAGCCGGGAGCGGGAAAAACAGTCTGCCGAATGGGATTTTGGTTTCTGGGATTGTTTCCCGTGATTCCTATGTATGTGCTCTGTACCAGTAAGGACATGCCTTATACGGCAGGGCTGCTGGCCGCCATGGTGCTGATTTATGAAATGACAGAGGACCGGAAACGGTTTTTTGGCAGAAAGGCTTCCGTTGCCGGTCTGGGGGCAGCGCTGCTTGTGACGGCGCTGTTTCGCAACAACGGATTCATTGTTTTTGTGCTCATGATTCCCGTGCTCTGTTTTCTGGCGGGAAAGGGATATCGCAGGAAAATGGGACTTCTGACCGCGGTGGTGCTGGTTTTGTACGGCGGCACAGTGACAGCGTTAAACAGCGCCTTAAAACCGGCGGACACCGGGGCAGCGGAAACCTTTACGGTGCCCATCCAGCAGCTGGCCAGGACCTATGCCTACAGCCCGGAGGTGTTCGGGGAAGAGGACCGCGCTGCATTGTTTGAAATTCTGCCGGAGGAGTCCCTGAAACTGTATACGCCAAAGCTGTCGGATCTGGTGAAAGCAGGATTTGTGACGGAAAATTATGAAAAGGATCCTGCAAAATATCAGACCCTGTGGATCAGGACGGGACTGAAAGCTCCTTTTACCTATGTCAACGCCTGGCTGATGACCTCCTATGGCTTCTGGTATCCGGACACGGTGATCGATGTCTATAACGGCTGGAGAAATTATGAAGAAAGCTCTTATTTCAGCTTCGAAACGGAACCGCCCGGGCAGCGGGAAAGCCATTTCCCCTGGCTGGAGGAGCAGTACCGGAAGTTGTCCTGGGAAAACGGAGCGCAGAAAATCCCTGTGGTTTCCATGTTGTTTTCGCCCGGATTTTTGTGCTGGATCTGGATTCTGGCCGGTCTGTATCTGATCGCAGCTGGGCGGACAAAGGCTTTTCTTGCGCTGCTCCCGGCCGGTCTCAACTGGTTGACCGTATTGCTCGGCCCCACTTATCTGGTGCGATATGTGCTGATCTTCTGGTTTGCTCTGCCCCTTCTGGCGGCGGTGGTTTTCAGGAAGCGGTAACGTACCCTTGTCAATCCCCGTCAGATTGTGCTATACTGCATTAGAATTAAAAAGTGGGAAAATCTGCCCTGTAGAAACAGCGGGCGCAAAGACACTTCCCGGAAAGGCTTGAATGAACCGGAAAATAAAAGCTTGTCATGCAATTACATATATTGTCCTGTTTTATCTGGCCGCAGCGGTTTTTCTGCTGGGGCCTGCAGGTGTGTTGGAAAAAGACCGGATGGTGGCGGGAAACGAAGCGGCAGCGGGTACGGCGCAGGTGCGGCTGGATCAGCAGATTCAGCAGGTGTTTCTGGCGGACGGAACTTATCTGCGTTATCTGGAGGTGTATGTCACTTCGGAGGAATCCGCGGGAAAGGAATATCATCTGCTGGTTTATGACGGAAACAATCAGATCCTGGTGAACCGGGAAATAGCCATGCCGGAGACGGCGGTCCCTGGATTTCTGCGGATCCCGGTGGGGATCAAGACCATACCGGGACAGCCTTATGTATGGCAGCTGCAGGGCACGGATACCCCCATGGATCTGGCATTTGAAAATACCGGGGATACCGGGCTGACTTCCTTTGGCAACTATTATATTTCATTTAATGGTGTGTCGAATGTGCAGCAGGCTCAGAATATTGTGATGCGGCTGATTTATACGGACAGCCCCTCGGTGAAAAAAATGGCCGTTTTCTATGCCGGCCTTTTTGTGCTGGCGGCAATCTTTATCGGAACAGCGGAATATCAGGGGAGAAAGAAGCAAAAACTGATAAAAGAAGTGCGGGTGCAGACGGCAGTGCGGCTCACCGCCGGTCCCGCTCTTTGCGTTACGGTTCTGTATCTGATATATGAAGTGTTTTGGCGGAATGCGTTCGGCGGAAAGGCGGATGACAAAGCCGTTTACGGCC
Organism: uncultured Lachnospiraceae bacterium; assembly: GCA_902476265.1. Taxonomy (GTDB): domain Bacteria; phylum Bacillota; class Clostridia; order Lachnospirales; family Lachnospiraceae; genus Gallintestinimicrobium. The sequence continues at coordinate 73,436 of CABSCP010000009.1, read as the reverse complement.
TGGGGATCGCCCTTTTTGCCGCCTGTTTTGCCTGGGTGATTTTTGCGAAGCGTCAGGACAGACCTGTGAAGCCCATGAAAGCGCTTTTGAAAGAGCGCGGGATGGACTGGCTGCAGACTGTATTTTTTGCGGGCGCGCTCTGGGGCTGCATCCGTTTCATGAATGCCCAGTATCAGTTTTATCAGGATATGGCTTACCGGCAGGTGCTCCTCTGGTCCGCCCTGATCCTTTTGACCATGGGAACGGCGAAGGCGCTGTTTTGCAAAAGGAACATCATCTGGACCGCCGTAACAGGGATTTTGGGCCTGTGCTGGTACCAGTACCAAAAGTGCAGTCTCCTGGGAACAGGGGGACAGGCCTGGTTTTGGGTGAAGCCTGCCGGGGATCAGGCAGGGCAGAAGCTGCTGATGCTGAAAGCGGAAATCCTCATCGTTGTGGCGGCCGGTCTGGTGCTGTTTTCCCTGATCGATAAGATCCGCCGCAGACAGTTTGCATGGGGGCTGGTAAACCGTTTTTATGCAGGGCTTTTGGCCGTATTTCTCCTTTTACTGGTATTGTTTCGTAATACCCGTGGATGGCCCGTATACATGGCGGTGGTTTTCGGGCTGTTTTATCTGTTCTATATCGGATGGGATAACAGGGACAGGCTGCTTTTCAACTTCAGCAGCGGCGTCATGCTCAATTTTGCCCTGGCGATCCTGTTCTGCCTGGCCCGAAGACCTTTTCGGGCATGGATTTATTCCCGCTATAATTTCGTATTCCACACCGTGACCATTACGGCCACCTATCTGACGCTGGTGGTGTGTGTGCTGACGGTGCGGCTTTTGATGCGGTTAAAGGACGGAAAGCGGTTTACGGATCTGTGGGGAACTTTTGTCTTGTACGGCATGGGCGTGTCCTTTCTGTTTCTGACGCTTTCCCGCACCGGTTATCTGGCGGTGATCGTGATGACTGTGGTGATGGTGCCTTTTGTAACCTTCTGGTGCTGCAGGCAGAAGGCTTCGGCATTTTTTAAAAATATGGCCTGCATGATTTTGGCCGCGGTGCTGTGTCTGCCGGCGGCCTATACGGGGATCCGGATTTTGCCGGCCATTTATAACGATCCCTATATTTATGAAGTGGAAGAATCCGCGGCGGCAATCCACAGGGATGACCCGAAAGATTCCACCGGATATATGTCGGTTTCTTATTTTAAGTATGTGATGGACAACAAGTTGTTCGCGGATGCGTCTCTTTTAAAGGAAGAGGCAGAGGAACTCATGCTCTGTATGAGCAGGGAGCTTTATGTAAAGCCCCAAATAACCCTGGTGGCAGGGGACGGGGAATTCGGGCCGGAAGAGGCAGAGGATTTTTCCAATGGGCGGTTTGAAATTTTTAAGTGTTATATGGATCACTGGAACCTGACCGGGCATGACGAAATGGGCGTGCCGCTGCCAGACGGTTCCATCAGTGTGCATGCGCACAATACCTATCTGCAGGTCATTCACGATCACGGTTTGCTTGTGGGCGGCCTGTATCTGGTTTTCGGCGCGGTGAGCGCCTACATGATGTTTGTATATGCGGTAAAAAAATCAAAAGAGGATAAAAACGCGGCGCTTCCGCTGGCCGTTTTTATTGGATTTGCTGTAGCCAGCCTGGTGGAATGGCTGTTCCACCCCTGCAATCCACTGGGATTTTCCACAATGGCGGTGTTCGCGCCGCTGCTGTGTTTCAATCCCAAAAGAGGGGCTAATAGAAGACAGAGGTTATCAAATGAAGGAAAAAAAGAAAAATCCATTTAACTATCAGCTGTTTTACCGCAGGACGGCGCTGATCGCCTACGATATCATCAGCATTGTAGCCGCCAGCTTTCTGGCGATTCTGATCCGCTATGATTTTAAAGTGGATGAGGTGCAGGAAGAGTTCCTCAGACCGATTCAGAATTACCTGTGGATCAATATTCTGCTGACGCTGCTCATTTTTTATTTCTTTAAGCTGTATCACAGCTTATGGGCGTTTGCAGGAGAAACGGAGCTGCAGAATCTGGTCATGGCCTGCCTGACGTCCAGCGTGGTCACGGGTATCGGGCTGAACTTTTTTAAGGTGGCCGGAAAGGCCGTACCTGACAGCTATTACTTCGTTTACTTTTTTTTCCTGCTGATGTTTATGTTTGCCAGCCGTTTTTCCTACCGTTTCTTTCGCAGCAGGAAGCATAAGATGCAGAACCGTAAAAACAGCATTTCCGTCATGATCATCGGGGCCGGGGAGGCCGGGAACACGATCATTAAGGAGATCGTGACCAGCAATTATTCCACCATGGTGATCCGCTGCATCATCGATGACGACAAGAATAAATGGGGGCAGTTCATCCAGGGGATCAAGGTGGTGGGCGGCAGGGATAAGATCATCGAGTCCGCCGACCTTTATGATATCGATGAAATCTTCCTGGCCATTCCTTCCGCTTCCCGCACCCAGATCCGCGAAATTCTGGAAATCTGCAAGGATACCAACTGTAAGCTGCGCAGCCTTCCGGGACTCTACCAGCTGGTGAACGGGGAAGTCAACGTCAGCAAACTGCGGGATGTGGAGGTGGAGGATCTGCTGGGACGGGAGCCCATCCGCGTGGATATGGATTCCATTCTGAGCTATGTGCAGAATAAGGTGGTTTTGGTCACCGGGGGCGGCGGTTCCATCGGCAGCGAGCTCTGCAGACAAATCGCAACCCATAAACCCGCCCAGCTGATCGTTTTTGATATTTATGAAAATAATGCCTATGACCTGCAGCAGGAACTGAAGGAGAATTTTCCGGAACTGAAGCTTGTGGTGCTCATTGGCAGCGTCCGGAACACCAACCGCATCAATTCTGTGTTTGAAACCTATAAACCGGATATTGTTTACCATGCGGCGGCCCATAAGCATGTGCCGCTGATGGAGGACAGTCCCAACGAGGCCATCAAGAACAATGTGTTCGGCACCTTTAAGACCGCCATGGCGGCGGCCCAGAACAATGCTCAGAAGTTTGTGATGATTTCCACGGACAAGGCGGTGAACCCCACCAATATCATGGGAGCCAGCAAGCGCATCTGTGAAATGGTCATCCAGACCTTCAACCGTCATTATGATACGGAATTCGTGGCGGTGCGTTTCGGTAATGTGCTGGGCTCCAACGGCAGCGTGATTCCGCTGTTTAAAAAGCAGATCGCGGCGGGGGGCCCGGTGACCGTGACGCATCCCGACATCATCCGGTATTTTATGACCATCCCGGAGGCGGTTTCCCTGGTGCTCCAGGCGGGGGCCTATGCCAAAGGCGGGGAAATCTTTATTCTGGACATGGGAGAACCGGTGAAAATCCTGGATCTGGCGAAAAACCTGATCCGTCTGTCCGGCTATAAAGTGGACGAGGATATCAAGATTGTCTATACCGGCTTACGCCCCGGAGAAAAGCTCTATGAAGAGCTTCTGATGGACGAGGAAGGCCTGCAGGATACGGACAATAGGCTGATCCATATCGGACGCCCCATCGAACTGAACGAACAGCAGTTTTTCGTCCAGCTCAAGAAACTGGAGGATGCTTCCAAGAGCGAAATTGCGGATATCCGGCCGCTGATTCAGGAAATTGTGCCCACCTATCATTATGAGAAAAAAGAACAGTGACAGCAGAGAGAGGAATCGTGTATGAAGATCCATCATATCGGCTATCTGGTCAAAAAAATCGGGAAGGCGGCCGCTTCCTTTGAAGCGCTGGGCTATCTCAGAAAAGGAGAGATGACCCACGATGAAATCCGGAAAGTGGACATCCTGTTTCTGGAAAAGGACGGTTACCTGATCGAACTGGTCAGTCCCTACGCCCCGGATTCCGTGGTGGCGGGCCTGATCAAGACTTATAAAAATGCGCCTTATCACATCTGTTATGAAGCGGAGGATTTCGGCAGGGATGCAGAGTGGCTGGAGCAGAACGGTTATATGCGGATCGATGAGCCCACCACAGCGCCCGCCATCGACAACCGGCGTGTGTCCTTCTTCCTAAACCCTGCCCTGGGCATGATTGAGGTGCTGGAGTGATCCCCCCCGCCGTCCGTGGCTGACCGGGTTTCCGCCGCCCTGACGGCCGGTTTGGACTTCCAATCCGTGCGCGTTTCGTTCCGGACGCGGTGTGTGCGTATGGGAAACTCGCTTCGCTCAGACAACCCATACGCGCGCACCGGGAACGAACCGCCGCCCGGAAGGAATTCCGAAACAGCCCGTCAAATCGGCGGAAACCCGGTCAGCCACGGACGGCGGGCGCTGTCGCTGCGCCGCAGGGAAGGAAGGTCAAAAGCTGAGTTAGTTGTGTGCACTGGGCAAGCCGTTATCCTGCCTCAAGTCAGTGAGCAAATTCAGGTTTCGGTTTTGCGTCTTTTCCGGCCAGCCGGAAAACAGCTCATCCCGCAGAGGGTGGTCACAGGGCCGGGAGCCGTCGGGATCTGTGACTGATGCAGTGCAGCGCGAAAAAACGCATCCGGCGCAGCGTTTCGTTCCCGTTGTAAAATTTGGACTGTTTGAGCGAAGCGAGTTTCCAAATTTTACAACGAAGCCGGAACGAAAAGAAAGCCGGACCGCGTTTTTCGCTGCACTGCATGGAACAGCGCCCGACGGCTCCCGGCCCTGTGACCACCCTCTGCGGGATGAGCGTCCCCCTTCGAAGGGAGAAAGGAATGGATATGGAGAGAAAGAAGATTTATTTGGCTTCCCCTACGATGCACGGGGAAGAACAGAAATTTGTACAGGAAGCCTTTGACACAAATTGGGTGGCCCCTCTCGGCCCCAACGTCAACGAATTTGAAAAAGAAATGGCGGCCTATGCCGGCATCGGCCATGCGGCGGCCATCTCTGCCGGAACGGCGGCCATCCACCTGGCGGCAATTTTGTCCGGCGTGAAGGAAGGCGATGTGGTGTTCACCACCTCCCTGACCTTTTCCGCCAGCGTCAATCCCGTCTGTTATGAAAAAGCAGTTCCGGTCTTTATTGATTCGGAATATGAAACCTGGAATATGGATCCAGCGGCTCTGCGCAGGGCCTTTGAAAAGTACCCTCATCCGGCGGCGGTGATCGTAGTGCATTTATACGGCACGCCTGCGAAAATTGACGAAATAAAAGCCATCTGTGAAGAACATCAGGTGCCCCTCATCGAGGATGCGGCGGAATCCCTGGGCGCTTCTTTTAAAGGAAAGATGACCGGAACCTTCGGTGACTTCGGCATTTATTCCTTTAACGGTAATAAAATCATCACCACTTCCGGCGGCGGCATGCTGGTGGCGGAGGAGGAAGCGGCCATCGCCAGGGCGCGCTTCCTGGCAACCCAGGCCCGGGATCCCGCCAGACATTACCAGCACTCCTGTATCGGCTACAATTACCGCATGTCCAACGTGGTGGCGGGCATCGGCCGGGGACAGCTGTTGCATCTGGAAGAGCATAAGGCCTTGAAACAGGCGATTTACCGCCAATATAAAGAAGCCTTTGCGGATATCCCGGAAATTGCCATGAACCCCATGAACCCGGACGGGGAGGCGAACAACTGGCTTTCCTGCATGACCATTGCGCCCGGATGTCCGGTGACGCCCAATCAGGTGATGGATGCGCTGGCGGAATATAATATTGAAACCAGGCCCATCTGGAAACCCATGCATTTACAGCCCGTATTCGCGGACTGCGATTTCATTCAGGTGAAGGAAGGCATGAGCGTGGGAGAGGACATTTTCAACAGAGGACTTTGTCTGCCCAGCGATATTAAGAATACAAAAGAGGATATGGAACTCATTATTTCCGTCATCCGGAAACAGTTTTCCAGATAAAGGAGGCATTCCCTTGTATCGAAAATTTGGTAAGCGTTTGTTGGACATCCTTTTGTCCTTTGTGATTCTTTTGGTATTAAGCCCCCTTCTTTTGGTGCTGGCGGCGCTGGTGCGGATCAAGCTGGGCAGTCCGGTGCTTTTTAAGCAGGAAAGGCCGGGGCTGCATGAAAAAATTTTTACGCTCTATAAATTCCGCACCATGACGGATGAAAGGGATGAAAAGGGGGAGCTTCTGCCGGATAAGGACAGACTCACTTCCTTTGGAAAGTTCTTACGTTCCTCCAGCCTGGACGAGCTGCCTGAATTTTTGAATATTTTAAAGGGGGATATGAGTTTTATCGGTCCCCGGCCTCTTCTGGTGAGTTATCTTCCCTATTATACGAAAGAAGAATCCCAGCGCCATACGGTGCGTCCCGGCCTGACCGGGCTGGCCCAGGTTTCCGGCCGGAATTTCATCGACTGGGACAGGCGCCTTGCAAAGGACGTGGAGTATGTGAAGGGGCTTTCTTTTGGAATGGATGTAAAGGTGCTCTGCCTGACGGTGAAGGTGGTTCTCGGAAAATCCGATGTGGCGGAGGACACGAATCAGGCGGAAGGAAATTTTGCCCGGATCCGCAGGGAACGGCTGGAGCGCACCGGCAGGCTGGAAGCATGAGTGAGGAAGGAGAATGTGATGACCAATATTCTGATTTTGAGCGCTGGCACCCGCGATAAGGTGGTGCAGTATTTTAAAAAGGAACTGGCGGGAAAAGGGCGGGTGACCGCCACGGACTGCAGCGAGCTGGCGCCGGCCATTTATGAGGCGGACGAGTATGTGATCGTGCCCCGGATTACGGAACCAGGTTATCTGGAAAAGATCCTTTCGATCTGTAAAGAAAAGCAGATCACCGGCGTGCTTTCCCTGATCGATCCGGAGTTAAGTCTCCTGGCGGCCCACAAGGAAGAATTTCTGGCCCTGGGAACCGTGCCCATCGTGCCGGATGCCCCACAGGTGGAACTTTGCTTTAATAAATATGCCATGTATGAGAAGCTGACGGAACTGGGGTATCTGACGGGAAAATGTTTTTCGGATGCAAATGCTTTTTTCACGGCGCTGGAACGTGGGGAAGCCTGCTATCCGGTCTTTTTAAAACCGGTCTGCGGCAGCGCCAGTTTAAATATCAATAAAGTGTTCTGCAGGGAAGAAGTGGAATTGTTATGCAAACGAAACGACGACCTGATGATCCAGGAATTTATGGACGGACAGGAATACGGCGCGGATGTTTACATCGACATGATCAGTAAAGAAGTGGTTTCCGTTTTTGTGAAAAAGAAGATCAAGATGCGGGCCGGGGAAACGGATAAATCCATTTCCGTAAAGGATGAAGCGCTTTTTGAGCTGATTCAGGATTTTGTGGGGAAAATGGGATTTACGGGTATCATTGACATCGATCTGTTTGAGATCGGCGGAAAATGGTATATTTCCGAAGTGAATCCCCGTTTCGGCGGCGGCTATCCCCATGCCTATGCCTGCGGCGTCAATGTGCCGGCCATGATCGTGAACAATCTGGAGGGGCGCGCAAATAAGCCCTGTGTGGGCGCTTACCGGGCGGGCACCGCGATGATGAAATACAATGAGATTATGATACTGGAAGACATGGAAGGCCGTATGTGAAACCGAAAAGGAGGGTGACATGTCAAAGCCCATATTGATTTTAGGCAACAGCGATTCCGGCCTGTTTGATTTCCGCAAGGAAGTGCTGACGGCCCTGATGGATGCCGGCTATACGGTGCATGTGTCCGTGCCGGATACGGGATATGTGGGAAAAATAAAGGCGCTGGGCTGCATCTGCCATGAGACGGTGATGGAGAGGCGGGGCATGAATCCCGCAAAGGATTTCAAACTTTTCCGGTTTTATCTGCGTCTGTTAAAAGAGGTGGGTCCTGCAGCGGTGCTCACCTACACCATCAAACCAAACATTTACGGCGGGATGGCCTGCCGGTTGAAAAAGGTGCCCTATCTGGTGAACATAACGGGATTGGGGACCACGCTGGAGCATGAAGGGCCGCTGCAGAAAATGATCGTTCTGATGTATCGGGTGAGCCTGCAGGCGGCGGGCTGTATTTTTTTCCAGAACCGGTATAATCGGGATTTCATGCTGGAAAAGGGCTGCATCCGGCGGGAGGCAGTGACGAAAGTGATTTCCGGTTCCGGCGTCAATCTGGAGGAACATGCCCTGCATCCCTATCCTCCAAAAGAACCCGTGCGGTTTGTTTCCGTCATGCGCATCATGAAGGATAAAGGGATTGAAGAACTGCTGGCAGCGGCCGAAACCATCCACAGGGAGAACCCGGAGACCGTATTTGAAATCCTGGGCGCTTACGAGGAAGAAACCCGGAATCTTTATGAACCGCGTATTGAGGACTTGCAATCCAGGGGGATTGTGCAGTATTATGGATACCGGGACGATGTGCCCCGATTTTATGAGCACTGTCAGGCAGTGATCCATCCCTCCTACCATGAAGGAATGTCCAATGTCCTGCAGGAGGCGGCGGCCACGGGGCGTCCCGTGATCGCGTCAAATATCAGCGGCTGCAGGGAAATTTTTGAGGACGGCGTATCCGGCATCGCGTTTGCACCGAAGGATACCCAGGCGCTGACGGACGCCCTGAGAGCGTTTCTGTCCCTGTCCTATGAGGACCGCGTTTCCATGGGAAAGCGGGCCCGGGCATATGTGGAGGAATGGTTTGACCGTAAAAAAGTAGTGCAGGTTTACCTGGATACGATCCGGGAGCTGATCAGGTGAAAAGCATATCTGCCGGTCTGACGGCGGCAGGAGGAAAGCGAGGATAAAAGCATGGGATTATATGAAAAGATACTGGCAAAGGAAGAAAAGCTGTCCCTGGTGGGGCTGGGCTATGTAGGGATGCCCATCGCGGTGGCTTTCGCCAGAAAGATCAATGTTGTGGGCTTTGATTTAAACAAAGCGAAAATCGAGCTGTACAAATCCGGCATCGATCCTACCCGTGAGGTAGGAGACGAAACCATCCGGAATACGACGGTGGAATTTACAGCGGATGAGACGAAGCTGCGGGAAGCAAAATTCCACATCGTGGCGGTTCCCACTCCGGTTAATGACGATCATACCCCCGATCTGACCCCTGTGGAGGGAGCCAGCAGGATTCTGGGACGCAATCTCACAAAGGGCAGCATCGTGGTTTTTGAATCTACCGTATATCCCGGCGTGACGGAAGAAGTCTGCGTGCCCATCCTGGAGGAAGAATCCGGTTTAACCTGCGGCGTGGACTTTAAAATCGGCTATTCCCCCGAGCGCATCAACCCCGGCGATAAAGTGCATCGTCTGGAAACCATCACCAAAATCGTATCCGGCATGGATGAAGAGACGCTGGATACCGTGGCAAAAGTTTATGAACTGGTGGTGGAAGCAGGGGTTTACCGGGCGGAATCCATCAAGGTTGCGGAAGCTGCAAAGGTCATCGAAAACAGCCAGCGGGATATCAACATCGCTTTCATGAATGAATTATCCATCATTTTCAATAAAATGGGCATCGATACCAGAAGTGTTTTGGAAGCGGCGGGCACGAAGTGGAATTTCCTGAAATTTTTCCCCGGCCTGGTAGGCGGCCACTGTATCGGCGTGGATCCCTATTATCTGACCTATAAAGCGGAGCAGATGGGCTACCATTCCCAGGTGATTCTGGCGGGCCGCCGGATCAACGACGACATGGGCAGATATGTAGCCGAAAATGTGGTAAAAAATCTGATCAGGGCCGACGTGGCGGTAAAGACCGCGAAGGTGGCGATTCTGGGCTTTACCTTTAAGGAAAACTGTCCGGATACCCGGAACACGAAGGTCATCGATATCGTGAAGGAGCTGCGGGAATACGGCATTGAGCCGGTGATCGTGGATGAAACCGCAGACCGGGACGAAGCGAAGCGCCTTTACGGGGTAGAACTGGCGGACAGAAGCGCCATTGCCGATGTGGATGCGCTTGTGATCGCGGTTGCCCACAAGGAGTTTGACGGTCTGGGCAAAGAAGAAATCGACGCCTGCTTCAATCCTTCCAATTCCAAAAAGGTGCTGGTGGATGTGAAGGGGATTTTAGACCGGAAGACCTATTTGAATGAAGAGTATCTCTACTGGAGATTATAAGCGGGGAAGCGATGACCGGAAAAAAAATAAGATTTTCCCCCGTGTTCCTGATCCCGGTTCTGTTTTTTGCAGGACTGTGGCTGTTTGGAAAGACGGGGATCTATAACGACAGCAACCAGTATATCGCCATGCATATCCACAGGGAACCGCTGTATCCGTTTTTATTGTGGATCTTCCGGTCCCTTTTGGGAGAGGAGACTTCTCTGGAAGCAGTGCGTTTTTTACAGAACGCCTTCGCGGCATTTTCCGTGATCTGGCTGACGGACTGCATCCGGCGTCAGTTCGGGCTGAAGAACATCATGACCCTGGCCGTTTGTCTGCTGCAGCTGGCCCCCCATGTGATCACGCCGCTGTTTTCCGCCAGCGGTCTGGTGCTTTCAAACGGGATCATCAGCGAGGCGCTGGGATTGCCGCTGTTCTATCTGTTCACGGCCCAGTGCCTGAAAATGATCTATGAAAAGCGGCGGGGGGCGGCCCTCTCCGCTTTGGCGCTTGCGGTGCTGCTGGCCCTCACCAGAGGGCAGATGATGATTGCGATCCTTTTATGGATGGCGGCGGCAGGCGTGATGAAGCTGGCTGCCAGGCAGTATAAACAGCTTGGCCTGGTGCTTTTGTGCACGCTGCTGGCCTTTTCCTGCAGGACCTTTTTGGTGAGAAGCTACAACCTGGCTTTTAACGGCCATTTCATCAATAATACCTTCGGCAGCGTGGGAATGCTGGCCAATGTGCTCTATGCAGCCGACCGGGAGGACGGGGAGAGGATCGCCGATGAAAAGGCGAGAGAACTGTTTTACCTGTCCTATGATCTGGCCTGGGAGCAGGAAGCCAATTACCGCTTCGCGCCGGAAGGTTTTATGAACAGAGCCGCCCATCTGGAAAAGTGGCATGACGCGCTGAAATTTGATCTCATTGAAGAGCCCTGGAGAGATTACCACGACCGCATCGGTTTCAAAGACTATATCCCGGAAAATGTGGAGTCGGACCGGGTGGCGGGGGTGATTATGAAGGGGATTTTCCCGGCGGTATTTTGGCGGTGGCTGTATGACTATCTGGCCCTTTCCGCCTACGGACTGATCCGCTCCGTGGCGGTGGTCCGTCCCCTTTTAAACTGGTATGCGCTGTTTCTCTATCTGGGGACCCTGGGGCTTGCCGGAGTCACCTTTTTTAAGGACAGAACTTCAAAGGCAGCCCGGTTTGCGGCCTTCGCCGTTCTGGCGGTGGCGGCCAACGTATATGCCACCTCCCTGATCATTATGTGCCTGTCCAGATATATGATTTACGGGCTCCCGCTTTTTTATATCGGCGTTCTTTTACTGATTTATGAGAATGCCGCGCGGGTGTATGAAAAGAGGCGCAGCGGGTTGCCGGACACGGAGTGAACAGTAGCACGATTTGTTACAAATTTTCATTAAGATTCTATGAAGTCCGTTGCGGCAGACGAAAAAAAAGGATATACTGAACCAATAAAAGAATCCGTCCAATGGAAAAATGGAACTTAAGGAGTGAGGAGTATGAAAAAATTATCAAAGCTGGCATGCAGTCTTGTGCTGACGGCTGTTGTGCTGATGGGAACCGTGCTCTCCGGATGTACGGAAAGCACGAATTACACGGAAGAAATCAAGGAGTATCAGAGCAGGCTGGAATCCCTTGCGGCAGAAAACGAAGAACTCAAAGCCCAGCTGGGGATTGCGGAGACCGGGTCGGAAACGGAAAGCGGCAGCGCTGCTGAAACGGAGACGGAAAGTGAAACCGTCACACAGACCCGGAGTGCAGAAGAAACCGTGACGGCGGAGAGCGAGGGCGCTGTGCAGACGGAAAATCCGGAAGAGCCGGAGAAGGAAGAGGATTTAAGAAGGATACTGGTTTTAGGCGACAGTATCTGGGGAAACTACCGGGATGATACCGGTGTGGCTGCGAAAGTGAAACATTATATGGAACGGGAAGGCTATCGGACAGAGGTGTACAATGCGGCCATCGGCGGCACCAGGGCCACCCTGGATCCGGAGGACAACCCCTATGAGTTCGGCCCTGCCAGCGATAATTCCCTGGCCAAAATGGTTTCCGTGCTGAATGGGAAAACGGACGTGGAGCTGCTCCAGGGCAAGGCGGCATATGAAGATATGAAGGCGGCGCTGGAGGTGAAGGGTGATATTGATGTGGTGATCATCGCCTATGGGATGAACGATTTCTTAAGCCAGGTCCCCATCAATAGTTCCGACGATCCCTGGACAGGATTTGGCACGGCGCTGACGAACGGTGTGCTGGGGGTCAGGAGCGCATGTCCTCAGGCAAAGATTCTGATCGCAGCGCCCAGCTATGCTTCTTATTTTACGATTCCGGTGCAGAACATGGGAGAGAAGGCGCTGTATAATTACGCCAGCGTAGCCTGCGATGTGGCCAGGGGGCAGAAGACCCTGTGCGTGGACGCCTATAATAACCTGGGAATCAACACCTATAATGCGGATGAATATGTGGAAGACGGCGTGCATCTGAATGAGAAAGGGCGGGACCTTTACGCCCGGGGAATTGTGGCGTGCCTGCTGTACGGTCAGCCCGGGCAGATTTCCGGCAACGCCATTGAATACGATGACTGATAAGGAAGGAGCGGCCGTTTGGCCGGAGAAAAAAATGGGATATAAGAATCTGGTGTTTGAGAAGGACAGTGTGTTTTTGGTGACAGGCGGCGCGGGCTTCATCGGCTCCAACCTTTGTGAAGCGATTCTGGATATGGGATATCGGGTGCGTTGTCTGGACGATCTGTCCACCGGAAAACAGGAACATGTGGACATGTTTTTGAACCATCCGAACTATACCTTCATCAAAGGGGATATCAAAGATTTTGATACCTGTATGAAGGCCTGTGAAGGGGTGGATTACGTGCTCAATCAGGCGGCATGGGGCAGCGTTCCCAGAAGCATTGAGATGCCCGTTTTCTATGCCCAGACCAACATTGTGGGCACGCTGAATATGATGGAAGCTGCCAGACAGTGCAAGGTGAAGAAGTTTGTCTATGCCTCCAGTTCTTCCGTTTACGGAGATCATCCCGGCCTGCCCAAGAAGGAAGGCATTGAAGGAAATGTCCTTTCCCCTTATGCGCTGACCAAAAAGACGGACGAGGAATACGGAAAGCTCTACCATTCTCTGTATGGTCTGGATACTTACGGAATGCGTTACTTCAATGTATTCGGGCGCAGACAGAATCCGGAAGGCATGTATGCGGCCGTGATTCCCAAATTTTTAAAACTCCTTCTGAATGATGAAGTGCCCACCATCAACGGGGACGGCAGACAGTCCAGGGACTTCACCTATATTGATAATGTGATCGAGGCGAACTTAAAAGCCTGCCTGGCGCCTTCCGAAGCGGCCGGCAAAGCATTCAATATCGGTTCCGGCGGCAGAGTATTCCTGATTGATTTGTATTATGTACTCTGTGATGCGCTGGGGAAGAAAGTAGAACCCATTTTCGGACCTCCGAGAAAAGGGGATGTGCAAGATTCCAATGCGGATATTACCAGGGCCAGAGAACTGTTGGGCTATGATCCGGACTACGATTTTGAGAGCGGAATCAAACTGGCGATCGACTGGTATAAGAAGAATCTGTAGTGACATTTTTTCGCTGCGATTCACAGATTGATTTTCTTGCAGGAGTAGCTGTAAAAGGTAACGTTTTGAGAGAAGCCGCCCTGTGTGCAGATGACAGGGCGGCTCCTTCCATAAAAGGCACAGACCGTGATACATGAGAGAAAAGGAGACAGCTATGAATTATAAGGTAGTGATTTTCGGTGTGAAGGATACCACGGCCGAAATTGTAAAATTTGTGCATAAAAATCTGTGTCCTGTGGATCTGGTGGTGACCATCCATCCGGACGTGCTCTCCGGCAACCAGGTTTCCGGTTATCAGGGGCTGTCTTACCTGAAAGAGGAATACGGGATTGAAGTGTTTGAGGCCCGTTCCTATGGATTAAAGGATGAAGAAACGGTCCGGTTTTTTCAGGAAAATACCTTTGAACTGGGGATTTCCATGGGCTGGCAGCGGCTGATTCCTTCTGCAGTTCTGAGCCGGTTTCAACACGGGGTTTTCGGATTTCACGGCAGCTGCGGATATCTGCCTTTCGGGCGGGGCCGCTCTCCGTTAAACTGGTCGGTGATCAAAGGGGATACCCGGTTTATTTTGAATCTGTTCCAATATGATGAAAAAGCGGACAGCCCCAACGTGTTTGCCAACGAGATGTTTTCTGTCAATCCCCACGATACCATCCGCACCCTGCAGTACAAAAATATCCTGGTGAGCAAACGCCTGATCGCAAAGCTGATCGGCGCCTTTAAAGAGGGCAGTATAAAAGTGCGGCGGCAGTCCAGGGATTTTGACGGCTGGTACGAAAAAAGGACGGCGCAGGACGGAAGGATTGATTTTAAGGAAAGGACCAGGGATCTTTATAACCTGATCCGTGGGGTGACCAGGCCTTTCCCCGGGGCATTTTGTTTCTGCGGCGGGAAGAAGGTCACTGTCTGGAGCGCCCATCCTTTTGATGAAATGCTGGATTTTTCCATGTATGCGCCGGGAGAAATCATCGATGTGATCGATGGCAGACTGATCGTCCGCACGGTGGACGGCTCTCTTTTGATCGAAGAATATGAGTATGAGGGCAGCCTGTGCGCGGGCATGATTCTTGGCGCAGAGTGAGGAGACAAAAGACATGAAGGTTACGGTCAGAATGGACGATATCACGCCGGATATGGACTGGAAAAGTTTTGCGGCATTTGAAAAGCTGTTTGAAAAATACGGAATTAGACCTCTTTTGGGCATCGTGCCGGATAACCGGGACGAAAAGCTGTCCGTGGATCCGGCAAAAAACGAATTCTGGGATAAAATGCGGCAGCTCCAGAAAAAGGGCTGGTGCCTGGCCATGCACGGATGCCATCATGTATACAGCACGAAAAAGTGCGGCTGCTTTCCGTTAAACGGCAGATCGGAGTTCGCCGGGCTTTCCGAAAAGGAACAGCGGGCGCTTTTGACGGAAGGGAAAAAACAGCTGGCGGCCCACGGGATCCATACGGATATTTTCATGGCTCCGGGGCATACCTTTGATAAGACTACATTGCGGATTCTAAAGGAACTCCGCTTTTCCTATGTGACGGACGGTTTCGGAAAAATGCCTTATCTGTATGAAGGGATGACCTTCCTTCCGATCTCTTTTTTGAGAAGCAGAATGTTTTCCAAAAAGGAAGGGTTCACTACGCTGGTCATTCATTGTAACCACAGCAGTGAAGAAGAGCGAAAGCGCTATGAGGAGATGTTTGCGGCACAGAAAGACAGCTTTGTTCCCTATCAGGCCTTTTTGCGCGCGCCGGCAAAACGGCAGGGGAAACTGTGCCGGGTGTTGGAATATCTGATGGCGACAGGAAAACGCCTGGCGGGAAAGTTCAGGTGACAGGCAGGAGGAAAAGACATGGGAGAACCGATCCGGGTTTTACAGGTATTGGGAGGCACAAATCTGGGCGGCGCCGAGAGCCGTGTCATGGATTTGTACCGGAACATAGACCGGACAAGGGTACAGTTTGATTTTGCGGTACATACCCGGGACAAAGGATTTTTTGACGAGGAAATAGAAGCGCTGGGCGGCCGCATTTACAGTCTGCCCCGCTTTGTGGGATATAACTGGATCGCTTATCGGAAAGCATGGAAACAGTTTTTTGCAGAACATCCGGGGTATGCCTGTGTCCACGGACATATGACCAGCACTGCGTCTTTGTATCTTCCGCTGGCAAAAAAGGCAGGGGTAAGGACGACGGCGGCCCATGCCAGAAGCGCGGGGGTGGACGGCGGCCTGAAAGGAATGCTCACCAGGATTCTGCGAAAGTCCCTGAAACGGAAGGCGGATTACTGTCTGGCGGCCTCTGCTCTGGCGGGAGAAGCGGTGTTCGGGACAAAGGCGGTGGTTCAGGGAAAAGTCCATGTGCTGCCCAATGCCATTGAGGCAGAGAAATACGCTTATGACAGGGAAAAAAGGCAGGAGATGCGGGAAAGGCTGGGCATAAAGAACTCTTATGTGTTCGGCCATGTGGGACGGTTTCATCCCTGTAAAAACCATGGCTTTTTGATCGAAGTGTTTGGAGCAGTCTGTGCAGGGCATCCGGACAGCCGTCTGTTTCTTCTGGGAGAAGGAAGCGGGATGGAGGAAATCCGCAAAAAGGCGGAAGAGCTGGGTATTTTGGACCGGGTGGAGTTTCTGGGAAACCGGGCCGCCGTTTCCGATTATTACCAGGCCATGGACTGTTTTGTATTCCCTTCCCTTTATGAAGGACTGCCGGGCACGGTGCTGGAGGCCCAGTCGGCGGGCCTGCCCTGTGTGGTATCGGATACCGTCACCCGGGAGGTGGGCGTTACGGATCTGGTCACCTTTCTGCCCCTTACGGCATCTCCTGAGGAGTGGGCAAAAACAGCCCTCAAAAAGGCAGAACTGCCCAGAAGAGGCAGGACAGAGGAAATCCGGCAGAGCGGATTCGATGTAAAAACCCAGGCGGCATTTATGCAGCGCTTTTATGAAACGGGGGAACTGTGATGTACATTTGTTATCAAAAGAAAATGCTGCGGCTTTCGCAGGTTTGGTTTTATGAAAAGAGAACGGACTTCCCGGGAAAGGAAAACGGGGATACTTCCGATGCCAAAAAGGCGGATATCGCTTTTTTTCACGGGATTAAGGAACCGGAAAAAGGCGCCTTTACTATCTGTCAGACCTTTCATACCCAGATCAGCGACCTGACGCTGACAGAGGAAGAGCTGTTTTCCAAAATCAGTAAGACCGAACGGTATCAGATCCGTAAAAATATGCGGGAGGATGTGACGGTGAAGACCTGGAACAGCCGGCAGATCCTGGAGGACCCCGGGGTTTTGGAAGCGCTGGCTCAGATGTTTGAAGCCATGTACGCCTCCAAGGGGAAAGCCAAAACCATGAACCGGGAGCAGGTGAAAGCCTATGCGCGGGCGGGCGGCCTGTACATCACCTGTGTGGAAAAGGACGGGGAAGCGCTGGTGTATCATTCCTACACCATGGACGGAGAAAATGCCAGGCTGCTGCACTCGGTTTCCGATTTCAGAGAGCGGGAGGATGCCAATCTGATCGCCCATTCCAACAAAAGGCTGCACTGGGAGGATATGAAGCTGTTTGCAGCCCTGGGGATCAAGTACTATGACTGGGGCGGAATTTCCAGCCTGGAAGAACCCAACGGAATCGATAAATTCAAAATGAAATTCGGCGGAGAGCTGACCACCTATTATAATGTGTTTGCAGGACAGACCCTTTTGGGAAAACTGGCGATCCTGGCCATGAAGGTGAAAGGATTTTAGAGAATGGATAAGAAAAATCTTTTGCTGATCGTGCCAAAACTGGATCAGGGGGGACTGGAGCGGGTCTGTGTGCGGACCGCCCGGATTCTTGCTCCCTGGTTTCACATCACCATAGCCGCCTTTGACCCGTCCCATCCGGCGTATGATCTTGAGGGGCTGGATGTGCGAAATCTGCATGCGCCGGCCGCGCCCGGCAGGGTAGGAAAAGTGCTCCGGGTGCTGCAGAGGGCACAGCGCCTGCGCAGGCTGAAAAAAGAACTGCAGACGGATATCGCCTATAGCTTCGGTCCCACGGCCAACCGGGCGAATGTGGCCGCCGGAGGACGGGGAGAAATCTGGTGCGGCCTGCGTTCCTCGGCGGATCTGGAGAAGGAAAGAGAGCTGCGCCTGATCGCAAAGAAAGCGGACCGGCTGATCTGCTGTTCCAAGGTGTTGGCGGAGGAAGTGGAGAAAAAATGCGGCATCCAAAAATCCTGGGTGCTGTACAATCCCTTCCAAACGGACAAGTTGGAAGAACAGGCAAAAGCCTCGGATACCGGCCTTCCGGACTGGGAAGGAAAGAAAATGCTGATCGCTCTGGGCAGAGAGGACAGATCCAAAGGGTTCTGGCATCTTTTAAAGGCCTTTTCCCTGATCCATAAAAAATTGCCGGATACCAGGCTGGCGATCGTGGGGGCCGGCAGTTTCGAAAAATATAAACAGTTGGCGCAAGAACTCGGTATTGCAGATGTGGTATGCATGCCGGGCCTGAAGAAAAATCCGTTCCCCTGGCTGAAACGGGCGGATTTATATGTTGCGATGTCTGTCTATGAGGGCTTTCCCAACGCGCTGGTGGAGGCCATGTCATTGGGAACACCGGTGATTTCTTCCAACTGTATGACCGGGCCCGCGGAGATATTGACGGAGGATTATGCAAAAACCCTTCAGGCGGAAGAAATCCTGGAAGGGGAGTATGGGGTGCTGATCCCAGCGGTGAATCCGAAAGAGGATTTTGACGCCAATCACATTACAGCGCGGGAAAAATTGTTTGCAGAGGAAGTACAACGGCTTCTTACAGATCCGGGAAAGCTTTCCCACTATGCCTTACAGGCGAAGCGGCGGGCGCAGAAATTCAGTGAAGAGGCCTATATTGAGCAGTTTTTGAAGATTGCCGGAAATGAAACAGGCAAAGCTGAGGAAGAATGAGTCATGAAAAAAATTGCATTTCATTTAAACTGCATGGCCCGGGCCGGTGCGGAACGGGTGGTATCCAATCTCTCCGCCCAATTCGCGCGGGAAGGCTATGAAGTGATCGTGGCCACGGAATGGCGGGAAAAAGAAGAATACGAACTGGACGGCCGGGTGCGCCGGGTGATTGTGGGACCGGAAGGCGAGGAGGAAAAAAAGGGACGTCTGGCAAAAATATGGCTGCGCTATGCCAAGCTGCGGCGCTTTGTGAAGGCGGAAAAACCGGATGTGCTGATCGCTTTCGGCAGAAAGGCCAACTACCGGGCGCTCACCGCCACCCTTTTCATGAAACAGAAGGTGGTTGTGTGCGTGCGCACCAATCCGGAAGGCCATTATGATCTTGCGGCGGACAAAATCCAGATTCCTCTGCTGTTTCGCCGGGCCGCCGGGTTTGTGTTTCAGACCACGGGCCAGCGGGACTTTTTCCCTCCCTATGTAAGGGAAAAATCCACCATCATATTAAACCCGGTCAATCCCAAATATATCGGCCTCCCCAGGCCGGAAAAGCGGGAAAAGGAAGTGGTGCATTCGGGCAGGCTGGTGGATTTTAAAAATCACCCTCTGCTGATCCGGGCATTTGCCCGGGTGCATGAAAAACACCCCGATTATGTGTTGAAGCTGTACGGTTCCGATTCCGGGGACGGCACGAAACAGATCATTGAAAATCTGGTGCAAAAGCTTCATGCGGAAGAATATGTGAAACTGATGGGCGGCAGCGACGAACTGGAGAAACTTCTGCCCAAAGCTTCCGTTTATGCCTTTTCCTCCGACTGGGAGGGACTTCCCAACGGCGTTTTAGAGGCCATGGCTATGGGACTGCCGGTGGTGGCAACAGACTGTCCCTGCGGCGGCCCGGCAACCGTGATCCGAAACGGGGAGAACGGTCTTTTGGTGCCCATCATGGACGAGGATGCGCTGACGGAAGCGATCCTTTTGCTCATAGAGGACCGGGATCTGGCGGAAAGGCTGGGAGAGAATGCGGCCAAAATCGGAGAAATTGCCAACGGAGAAGCCGTTTTCGAACAATGGAGGGCTTATCTGGAGTCTTTATAAAGGAAGAACGGTTTAAAAAAGAATGAGGTAATTTGTGACAGAAGAGAAAGGACATCGAATGTTTTCATTTGAAGATTATAAAAATATTGTCAGGCTGGTAAAGGAAAGCGGCAGAGCCGCGAATTTCCGGGAAGCGCTTTCCATGGACCGCTTCATCATCATGCGGCATGACGTGGAGTTTTCCGTGGACAGGGCCTATGCGATTTCAAAGCTGGAAAGCGAACTGGATTTTACATCCACCTATTTTTTCCAGTGGACCAACAACTCCTATAACATTTTATCCAAACGGAATATGGACAGAATAAAGGAGATGTATCGAAACGGCCACAAAATCGGTCTGCACTATGCGGTGTGCGGCCTGACAGACATGGAACAGATCAAATCCCAGATTGCGAAAGAAATGCGGGTTTTAAGCGAGATGTTTGAGTTTGAAATCTCGGAGTTTTCCATCCACCGGCCCAGCGCAGCGCTGCTTCGTGAAAACATCCATCTGCCCGGCGTACTCAATGCCTATCAGGATGATTTTTTCACCTTTGCGGAAAACGTGACCCTGGATACGCCTTTAAAGGTCCGGTATTTTTCGGATGCCCAGCACCGGTGGAACTACGGGCTTACACCGGATGCCGAAACATTGGAAAAGTATGATAAAATCCAGATTTTAACCCATCCCTATTCCTGGACCGAAGAGGGCTATGACAATCTGAATAATTTCCGGTATCTGATCAAAGAACGGAATGCGGAACTGCTGGAAACCATAGACAGCGAATGCAGGCATTTCGCGCTGGTGAAGGATCAGCTGTAAAGGGAAAGGAGCCTTATGTGCGGCATCTGCGGTTTTATCAGTAAAAAAAGAATCACAACAGAGACTCTGACGGCGATGAATGACACCATGACACACAGAGGCCCCGATGATGCCGGCGCAGAGATTTTTGAGGCGGCAAACGGGTACTGTGTGGGGATGGCGCAGCGCCGTCTTTCCATTTTGGACCTCTCCCCATCAGGCCATCAGCCCATGCATGCGGCAGACGGACGGGTGAGCGTGGTCTTTAACGGCGAAATTTATAACTTTCAGGAGTTGAAGGAAGAATTAAAGGGCTATCCGTTCCGGTCCCAGTGTGATACGGAAGTGATCCTGGCTGCCTATGAAAAGTGGGGAATTTCCTGCCTGGAGAAGTTCAACGGCATGTTCGCCATCGCTCTTTTTGACAGGAAGACCCAGGAACTGTATCTGGTGCGGGACCGGATCGGCAAAAAGCCGCTTTATTATTGGGAGGACGGAGAAAATCTGGTATTTGGGTCGGAACTGAAGGCCGTTATGACCTGTACCGGTTTTGAAAAAAAGGTCCGGCGGGAAATTCTGCCCCTGTTTCTCTATCAACAGTATATCCCGGAGCCGGATACGGTTTTTGAGGGAGTAAAGAAGCTGATGCCAGGCGCTGTCCTGCGTTTTGCTGCCGGCAGGACGGAAACCTTCCGGTATTGGAGCATTGCCGAAAGCTATCAAAAAGGAATCGCCGACCCCGTGGCGGATTATGAAGAGGGAAAAGAAGAACTCAAAAAACTGCTGCGCCAATCGGTGCGGCGGCGGATGATCGCGGATGTGCCTCTGGGCGCTTTTTTGAGCGGCGGCTATGATTCGTCCCTGATCACGGCCATCGCCCAGGATGTGAGCAGCGGTCCGGTGAAAACTTTTTCCATCGGATTTGAGGAAGAGGCATATAATGAAGCCGGATATGCGGCGGCGGTAGCCGGCTATCTGGGAACCGATCATACCCAGCGCATCATTTCGGAACAGGATATGTTCGATCTGGTGGAGAGCATCCCCCGTTACTATGATGAACCGCTGGCGGATTCCTCCCAGATCCCCTCCATGCTGGTGGCGGCGCTGGCAAAAGAGAAGGTGACCGTGGCGCTGTCCGGCGACGGCGGGGACGAATTTTTCTGCGGTTATCAAATGTATGATAAACTGGCCCAGGCTCAGAAACTGGACGGTTTGGGAAAGCTGGTGTACGGGCTGTGCAGCCTGCCCGGCATCCGGCAGGCAGATCTTTTATCCAGGCTGCCCTTCAAGGTGCGCACCATCGCCCAAAACAGGGATCCCAGATATCAGACACAGCTGTGCTCGGATAAATATCTGGAATGTGTGAAAAATATGGCCGGCTCCGACGCCGTTCGTTTTGACCGGGAAGGAGACTATGGTGCAGACAACTGGCAGATCCGCCGGATGCTTCTGGACATGGACACCTATCTGCCCGGGGACATTCTCTGTAAGGTGGACCGGGCTACCATGAAATATTCCCTGGAAGCCAGATGTCCTGTTTTGGATAAAGACGTGATGGAATATTCGTTCCGCCTGCCCCATTCCTTTAAATACCACAACGGGGTGAAAAAGCGGATTTTAAAGGATATCGCTTACGATTATCTGCCCAAAGAACTGCTGGAGAGGCCGAAAACGGGATTTTCCGTGCCCATGGACAAGTGGCTCAGAGGACCCTTGAGGGAAAAACTGACGGACTATGCCGATGCCGGATTTTTGAACCGTCAGGGGCTTTTTGACGGACGTTTTACGGAAAAACTGGTGCGGGACTGGCTGAAACAGGGAGACGGAGGCGCCTATACGGGGAGCAATTACTCCAGGATTCTATGGGCCTTTTTCATTTTTGAACAGTGGTATGAGCAGTATTTTGAGAGGCGGTCTGAATGAGGAAAAGCGTGAATCAAAAGAGGGACCGGCATGTGGCCTTTTATATCGGTTCCTTAAAAAAGGGGGGCGCGGAGCGGGTTTTTGTGAACCTGGCCGATTACTTCGCTTCCCGGGGCTATCGAGTGACCATGGTGACCCAGTATCAAAAAGAAAAGGAATATGAGCTGCCCAAAGGAGCGGACCGGGTGATTTCCGACATCACAAAGGAAGAGGAAGGCGGCCGGATCCAAAATGTGTGGAGACGCTACCGCAAACTGCGCCGTATTTTTAAGGAGCTGCAGGCGGATGTGGTGCTCTCCACCATCGGGAAAAATAATTTTATGGCGCTTTTGTCCAATGCCTTTCTGCCCACGAAGGTGGTGGTTTCCGTGGTGGCGGAGCCTACGGAGGAATATCCGGGCAGGCTCATGCGGTTTCTGGCAAAGACCCTGTTTCATTTTGCGGACGGAATCGTGCTGCAGACCACGGATGCCATGAAATTTTTTCCAAAAGGGGTTCGGAAAAAAAGCGTGATCCTGAAAAACTCCCTGAACCCTGTTTTTGTGCGGCCCCGCTATGAAGGGACCCGCCGCCGGGACATTGTGGCGGTGGGACGGACGGATGAGAACAAAAACCACCGCATGGCGATTCGGGCCTTTTTGCAAATCGCGGCGGACTTTCCGGACAGCAGGCTGATTCTCTACGGGGAAGGACCTTTGCGGGAAACGCTGCAAAAGGAAGTGCGGGAGAAGGGGATGGAGGAGAGGATCCTTCTGCCCGGCGCGGTTACCGACGTGGCGGACCGCATTGAAAAGGCCTATGCCTTTTTGCTCACCTCTTTTACGGAAGGCATGCCCAATACCCTGATCGAAGCCATGTCCTTGGGGCTGCCCTGCATTTCCACGGACTGTCCCTGCGGCGGACCAAGGGATTTGATTGAGGACGGCAGAAACGGCCTTTTGGTATCGGTGGATGATGACAAGGCCATGGCGAAGCGGTTAAAAGAGCTCCTGTCCGACCCCGATAAGGCGGATAAAATAGGAAGGGAAGCGGCCAGACTGCAGGAAGATTACCGTCCGGACCGGGTGAATGCCGCCTGGGAGGCATACTTTGCCGGGATTGTGGGGAAAAAGTGGCTGGCATAACGGAGGGATCCATGTTATACTGATACGATAGAGTGGCGTAAGTGTCATTTTTGAGAAGAGAACTTTCAGAAAGGAATTGTAAGCTATGAGCAGAGAAGAAGTATTTGAAAGGCTGAATGAAGTTTTCAGGGATGTTTTCGACGACGATTCCATCACTGTGAATGATACAACAACTGCGGATGATATTGAGGACTGGGATTCCCTGGAGCACATCAATCTGATGGCGGCTGTGGAGAGCGAATTTTCCATCAAGTTTTCCATGGGGCAGGTGGTGTCCATGAAAAATGTGGGAGAAATGGCTGACATCATCCTGCAGAAAGTCTGAGCCGAGGAGTGGAGAAAGGATGAGTATTACTTCCTTTTACTTCCTGTGCTTTTTTGCGCTGGCACTTCTTTTATACTATGTGATCCCCAAAAAGGCACAGTGGGGATTTTTACTGCTGACAAGCCTGGCCTACTTCATGACTTCTCCGGAGGCAGCGGACAGCAAAGGCTGGTATGTGGCCCTTTATCCGGCGATGTCGGTGGCGGCGGTTTATTTTGCGGCAATTGTGATTGACAGGACAAAAGAGCAGAAGAGAAAGAGGGCTGCTCTTATTTGTGCTGTCCTTTTGTGTGTGGGACTTCTGTGTACCCTGAAATTTTTCCGTCTGCCGCTTTTGGTACCCATGGGGATTTCTTTTTATACGCTGACCCTTTTGGGCTATCTGTTTGATGTTTATTATGAAATCGGGGAAACGGAGTACAATTATTTTAAGCTGCTTTTGTTCGGCTGCTATTTTCCCACCATGATTTCAGGGCCCATCATGAAGTTTAAGGAAATGAAAGGGCAGATGTTTGGCGGCCACAAGTTCGATTACCGTCAGGTGACCTTCGGGATGCAGCGGATGCTCTGGGGCTTTTTCAAAAAGCTGGTGATTTCCGAGCGGATGGCGGCGGTGGCCAATGAGGTTTTTAACAACTACGAAAATTACAGGGGATTTCCCATATGGATCGGGGCAATCGCCTTTACCTTCCAGCTGTATACGGATTTTGACGGCTGCATGGATATTGTTCTGGGGATTTCGGAATGTTTCGGCATCCGGCTGCCGGAGAACTTCAACGGGCCGTTTCTGGCCAGAAACATTTCCGAATACTGGCGCAGATGGCACATCACCCTGGGGACCTGGCTGCGGGAATATTTGTTTTACCCGCTTCTGCGCACCAGGTTTTTCATGGAACTTCCCAAGAAGTTAAAGCCTAAGCTGGGGAAAAAGAGAGCCAAACAGATCACTACATTTACGGCCATGTTTCTTTTGTGGTTTACCATCGGCTACTGGCATGGCGGGACCTGGAATTTTATCATCGGTTCCGGACTTCTGCACTGGTTTTATATCGTATCCGGCGAACTGGCCGAGCCGTTGTTTGTGAAGTGGCGCGCTTTTTTCCATATCAATACGGAGAGCAGAGGATTTATTTTCTTTCAGCGCCTGCGGACTTTTGTTCTGGTGATGTTTGGTTTAATCTTTTTCAGAAGCAGTACGGTGGGGGACGCCCTTTCCATGATTGGCAGAGGCTTTTCCGATTTTCAGCTCCGGTTTTTCCTGGACGGATCGCTGTTTGCCCTGGGGTTAGACTGGATTGAAGGGACCATAGCCGTGATCTCCCTGCTGCTTTCGTCCTGGGTGACGGTGTTAAAACAAAAGGGAAGCATGCGGGAGCGTCTGGAAGCAAAACCGCTGATCCTTCGCTGGATCGTGCTCTATGCGCTGCTGTTTTATGTGATCCTGCTTGGCAAATACGGGCCCGGCTACAGCGCATCGGAGTTTATTTATCAGAATTTTAAAGTATGACACAGGAGACTTAGATGACAAGAAAACAGGCGGCAAAAGCGGTCATTTTTGTGGCCGGTTTCATCTTCATATTGATCACGGTGACTTATATCATCCGTACCAACGGGGATGTGAAGGACCGGTTTGTGGGGTTTTATGCGGAAAAGGAAAATACCATCGATATGATCATGGTGGGGTCCAGCCCGGTTTATCCCTACTACAGCGCGCCCAAGCTGTACGGAGAGCTGGGAATTGCGTCCTATCCGCTTTCCACCAACAACCAGCGGCCCAAAGCCATCAAATATCTGCTGAAGGAAGCGCAGAAAACCCAGGACCCGTCCCTGTTTCTCATAGAACTGCGGATGTTCACCATGCCCGACGAGGAGTGGGAGGACACCATGGTTTTCACCAGAGGCGTCACCGACAACATGAAATATTCCTTAAACCGGGTGCAGGCCATCAATGCGCTGGTCAGCGATAAAAAGGAACGCTATACCTATTACTTTGACATTTTCAAATATCATTCCAACTGGAAAACCATGGTGATGCCAAGCCAGCTGGCCTGCTGGCGCTATGAGAAAGCGCACCCTTTAAAAGGGCTGGAGATCAAACCCGGCGTAGGTCCTGCAGAGTGGACGGATTATGCGGCGGTGACACAAAAAAAGGAACCGGCGGCGGAACAGATTGCAGTGCTGGAAGATCTTTTACGCTACATCGATGAGACAGGAAAGGACGCGCTGTTTCTGATCTCTCCCTATGTGATGGAAGAGGATGCAAGACTTCAGTTCAATGATCTGATCGACAGGATCGAAGAGGCGGGCTATCCGGTGCTGGATCTAAACCGCCATATCGACGAGATCGGGCTGGATTTTTCCACGGACTTTTATGATTACGGCAGCCATGTAAACGCCCTTGGAGAAGCCAAATGTACGGCTTTTTTAGGAAGTTATCTGGCAGAGCATTATGACCTGCCGGACCGGAGAGGGCAGGCGGGATATGAAAGCTGGGATGCAGCGTACCGTCTGTATCAGGAAAAGCAGGCGGAGGCGGAACAAAACTGCCTTGCCGATATCGAAAACGAAAACTGGGCGCCCGAAGTGGCGGACTGACAGGAAACAGAAAGGAGGCAGGCTTATGTGCGGGATTGCAGGATTTTGCAACAGGACGGCAAACTGGCGGCGGGATATTGAAATCATGAAGGATCGGATACAGCACCGGGGGCCGGATGCACAGGGAACCTGGGCCAGCGACACGCAGGATGTGGTGTTGGGGCACCGCCGCCTTTCCATTCTGGACCTTTCCCCCGGCGGAGCCCAGCCCATGGTTTCTCACAGCGGACGGTATGTGATCGCTTATAACGGGGAAATTTATAATTATAAGGAAGTGGAGCAGAAGCTGCGGCGGGAAGGGCATCTGTCCGGCTTACACGGCAGCTCCGACACGGAGATTTTGCTGGAGGCGCTGGAAGCCTATGGAGTGAAAGAAGGCATCTGCCTGTGTAAAGGAATGTTTGCCATCGCTCTTTACGATAAAAAAGAACGGGAACTCTGGCTTTTGCGGGACCGGGTGGGAGAGAAGCCTCTGTATTACGGCTTCGTGGGAAACAGCTTCGTGTTCGCTTCGGAAATCGGCTGTATCACTGCCCTGCCGGATTTTGCCTGCAATGTGAACCGGGATGTGCTGGATCTTTATATGATTCACGGCTATATTCCTGCGCCTCATACCATTTACGAGGGGATTTTCAAGCTGGAGCCGGGAAAGATCCTGCGTACCGTTTATCCGTACCGGGAGTTTGTGGAAGATACCTATTGGTCCATGGCCGAGACCGCAAAGAGGGGCCAGGAAAATCTGTTTACCGGCAGCAGGCAGGAAGCGTCCGAGGAACTGGAACGGCTGCTGAAGGCGGCGGTCAGGGAGCAGATGGTTTCCGATGTGCCTCTGGGAGCCTTCCTTTCCGCCGGTATCGACAGTTCCACTGTGGTTTCCCTGATGCAGGCCCAGTCCGAAAAAAAAGTAAAAACTTTCACCATCGGCATGGAAGACGCAGCCTATAACGAAGCGGAATATGCGGCGCAGATCGCAGCTCATCTGGGAACGGAACACACCCGGCTGTATATCACCGAAAAGGATGCCAAAGAGGTGCTGCCGCAGCTGGCCCATATGTTTGGCGAACCTTTTGCGGATTCTTCCCAGATCCCCACTTTTCTGGTGAGCAAGCTGACCCGGGAGCATGTGACGGTTTCTTTGAGCGGGGACGGCGGGGATGAACTTTTCTGCGGCTACGGCACCTACAGCTCCGTCCGCCGGGCCTGGGAGAGAATGAGCAAAGTGCCGTATCCTTTGCGGAAAAAAATGAGTCATATGCTGACGGACGGGGTTTTGTCCGGAAAGGAAGCCAATACTGTCCGGGGAATGCTGCTTTCCGCAAAAACGCCGGAAGCGCTGTATGCGCTGTCGGATCTTTCGGAGCCTTTTTTAGGGAAGCTGACAAAGACGCCGGGCCATGGGGAATGCATCTTCCAGACTTATCAGAGCGGTTTTCTGCCGGGGATCCAGAATAATCTGATGCTCATGGATCTGCTCATGTACCATCCCGATGACATTCTGGTGAAGGTGGACCGGACCGCCATGGCGGTTTCTCTGGAGAGCCGGGTGCCCATGCTGGATCGGGATGTGGTGGAATTTGCCTGGCGCCTGCCCCTTTCCATGAAATGGGAGGGCGGAAACGGCAAGCTGGTGTTAAAAGACGTATTGTACCGCTATGTGCCCAAAGAAATGATGGACCGGCCCAAAAAGGGCTTCTCCATTCCGGTGAAAAAATGGCTGATGGAGCCGGGGCTGCAGGACTGGGCACAAGGGCTCATAGAAGAACATAAAATCCGCAGGGAGGGCTATTTTGATCCCCGGGCGGTAAACAAACTGTGGGAGGATTTTACACAGAGAGGGATCTGGCGCAAACAGATCTGGCATCTGCTGCAGTTTGAGGAATGGCTGGAAAAGAAGGAATGAAAAGAAAGGGTGACCGGCAGGATTGCCGGCCTCGGATGTAGGATATATGACGCAGGGAATTTCATCTTTCAAAAACCGCATATTGATTTTAGGAGCCGCGGGCTTTATCGGCACGAACCTGACGCTGCGCCTGTTAAAAAAAGGATATAACCTGCTCCTGTTTGACCGGCCGGGCGCGCGGTGGGCCATACCGGTACAGGCCGCGCTGCAAAAAGGGCAGGCAGAGGCGGTGACAGGTTCTTTTTCCGGCGTAGAGGACAGAAACGGATGGCAGGAGATGCTTCCCCTGCTTTCCTGTGTGGACACGGTTTATCATTTGGTCAGCACCACCTGTCCCACCAATTCCAACCGGGATGTGGCGGAGGAAATGGAAGAAAATCTGGTGGCCACCATCCGCTTTCTGGACGCCTGTGTGCAGGCGGGGGTGAAAAAAGTGGTCTTTTTATCCTCCGGAGGCACGGTATACGGCCGGGAGCATACAGGAATCTGCCGGGAAGAGGAGGAAGCATTTCCCATCACTTCCTATGGGGTGCAGAAGCTGGCCATTGAAAAAATGCTCTATTTGTATCATGAAATGCACGGCCTGGATTACCGCATTGTGCGTCTGTCCAATCCTTACGGGCCTTATCAGAGGCCGAACGGCGTGCAGGGAGTGGTGACCACTTTTACATACCGGGCCCTACAGGGGCTGCCCATTCAGGTGTATGGGGACGGTTCCGTGGTGCGGGATTATATTTATATTGCGGACGCGGTGGACGGCATCATCAAAATCGCGGAAGGATGCGGCAGCCACCGGCTCTATAACCTGGGAAGGGGGGAAGGACACACGGTGCTGGATGTGATCGGCGCCATCACAGAGGTGCTGGGAAGAAGTCCCGAAACGGTGTTCCTGCCGGGCCGTCCGGTGGATGTGCCGGTGAATGTGCTGGATGTGAGCCGTTATGAAAAGGATTTTGGCCCTGCCTCCCGGCTGACGCTGGAACAGGGCATCGGCAGACTGGTGGAATTTTACCGGGAAAACAGCGAAGGGGACTGCAGGCAGATCCCATGAGAAAGAGGGTGTTTCCTTGAAAACCATAGAAAATTACAAACCGAAACCGATCCTGTTAAAACATCAGACGGAAACCATTTCCGTGGCGGTGGCGGTGTACAACAGCGAGGCCTATCTGGACCGCGCGGTCCGGTCCATTTTGGACCAGAGTTACCGGAATCTGGAGGTCATTCTGGTGGATGACGGTTCCACCGACGGCTGCCCTGCCATTTGTGATAAATACGAGGATGAGGATCCCAGAGTAAAGGTGATCCACAAAGAGAACGGGGGCCTGTTTTCCGCCCGCAATGCAGGGATGCAGGCTGCCACCGGCACGTACCTGGCTTTTGTGGACGGGGATGACTGGCTGGATAAAAACATGTATGAATCCATGCTTTCCTGTATGAAGGATCAGGATGCGGATCTGGTGGTCTGCCGTTACAAATGGGTGTATCAGGACGGTACGGTGGACAAGTCCACGGGCAAAGCGGTGGTGATGGAAGGCCAGGAAATGCTTGCCAAATACCTGGAGGAGGATGAGGCATACCAGATTCAGAACGCGGCCTGGAACAAACTGTATAAGCGTTCCATCTTGGGGGATCTGCAGTTTCCACAGCGTTGGTATGAGGATATGCTTTACACCATACAGCTTTTGAATAAACCGGCAAGAAGCGTCTATCTGGATCAGGCCTACTATAATTACATCTGTGACAGAAGCACCAGCATCATGAATAAAGGAATCAACAGCCGGATTTTCACGGACCTGATCCCGAATCTCTACGACCGGAGCGTGTATTTGCGGAAAATCGGCCGGGAGGATCTGGCGCTTCTGCAGG
This sequence comes from uncultured Lachnospiraceae bacterium, assembly GCA_902476265.1. Lineage (GTDB taxonomy): Bacteria > Bacillota > Clostridia > Lachnospirales > Lachnospiraceae > Gallintestinimicrobium. The sequence goes on along the minus strand of CABSCP010000009.1, from coordinate 43,330 downwards.
ACTATTACCTGTATAAAAGACTGCTTTTATTTTATACCAAGGTGGTGCGCAGCAATGATCCGGAGAAAAAGGAACATAAAGCTTTCCTGCGGCAAAAACTCAGGGAAGGCAGGCCATATTATGAGAAGATTTTTTCCATTCCGCTGGCAAATCCCAATGAATACCGGAAAATGAAGCTGTTTCTGGCATCTCCGGTTTTGTACCGCATCGGGATGTATCTGAATGATACGGTGGTGATTCCGGCCAAACAGAAGCGGAAGGGATAAGAGGACGAAGAATGCTTGAGATTTTGATACTTTGGGGCTATATGCTTTTTGTGAATACAGCGATAGGCCTGGGCGTCCTGAACGCTTTCCATCGGTTAGCGGGAAAGAAAGGCGGCACAAAAGCCGGATTTGCGCCGGCTGTTTTGGCGGGAGTGGTGGTCATCACCGTCTATGCCGAAACCATAAGCCTCTTTGGAAAAGTGGGAATGGCGGCTCATCTGGTTCTGCTTGCAGCTGCCTGTGCCTGTCTGTGGCTTTGCAGGAATTCAGCGCTGGAATTTGGAAAGAAGTTAAAAAGGATCTGCTTTTCCTGGGAGGGGATGCTCTATCTCATTTTCGTGCTGATCACGGCTTATTTCGCTTCCAGGGGCATGCAGCATACGGACACCGGGATTTATCATGCCCAGGCGATCCGGTGGTATGAGGAATACGGGCTGGTGAAGGGGCTTGGAAATCTGCAGCAGCACTTCGCCTATAACAGCGCCTATCTGGCCTATGCCGCCGTTTTTTCCATGAAATGGCTGACAGGACAGTCCCTTCATGCAACCACCGGCTTTTTGCAGGCGTTTTTATGTGTGTATGCGCTGTACGGTTTGAAAAAGATCCGACAGCATGAAAATCACGGAGCGGATGCCTGCCGGATTGCCGTTTTGCTCTATGCGCTGGCGAATGCGGAAGGGATTCTGTCTCCGGCCAGCGATTTCGGCGCCATGTTTCTGGTGCTCTGGATCGCCCTGCTGTGGGCCCAGAACGCATGCGAGCACAAGGGAGAAGACCGGACAGAAAGCTACAGCCTTCTGTGTGTGGCGGTGGTCTGCGTGACCACCTATAAGCTGTCGGCCGGTATGCTGGTGATTTTGGCGCTGTATCCGGCGGTGTGTCTGATCCGGGAGAAGCAGTGGAAACGGATCGCCCTTTATCTGGGCGCAGGGATTCTGGTCCTTCTGCCCTGGCTTGCCAGAAACGTGCTGCTGTCCGGCTGGCTGATCTACCCTTTTGGGGCGCTGGATCTTTTTGATGTGGACTGGAAGATTCCCCTGACTTATCTGCAGCATGATGCCGACCAGATCAAGGTCTGGGGCAGGTGCGTGTTTGACGTGGCCCAAATCGACATGCCCCTGTCCCAATGGCTGCCCTTATGGTGGGAGGCAAAGGACCGTTATGAGCAGATGCTCCTTCTGGCAAATGTGATAGCGGTGCCGCTGGAACTTCTGGCCGTGGGCGTGCAGATAGGGAAAAGAAAAAAGATTGTCTGGGAAGAGCTGATTTTGCATGCTGCGGTGATCGGCGGCCTGGCGGGATGGTTTTTCCTGGCGCCGTTCATCCGGTACGGTCTGGCATTTTTGCTGTTGTTTCCGCTGTTGGCATTCGGAACCTGGATGCGTCCGATGCCTATGGGACCGGCCCGTATTCTCTCGGGATTTCTGTGTGCGGCCGTCTTTTTCAGTCTGGGAATGTACTGGGATTATTATGTGCTGACAGACATCGTCTGGGCCAAAAAATATCTGACTTCTCCTGCCTGGATCGTCCAGCAGGATTATGACCGTGTCCGGGTGGGAGAAATAAAGGTGGATTCCCTGACGGTTTATTATCCCTTAGACAGCGATAATATCAGTTATCATGCGTTCCCGGGCACGGCTTATGAGAGCATGGCCGAACGCAGCAAAATGCGGGGGAGCTTAATTGAGGATGGCTTCATGCCAAAATAAGGGTTGGGATCAAAAATAAATTTGAAGGAAGGGAAGGGAACATGGTAGCAGTGCAGCTGTCCGGAGGACTGGGCAATCAGATGTTTGAATATGCGCTTTATCTGAAGCTGAAGGCTTTGGGAAAAGAAGTGAAAATCGATGATTTCACCTGTTATGGTTCGGGACAGCGGACGAAACAGCTGGATGTTTTCGGCCTGTCCTATGATCGTCTGACGAGAGAAGAATATGAAAAGCTGACGGATTCTTCCATGCAGCCGGCAGCCAGACTGCGCCGTAAGCTCACCGGCAGAAAAGACCTTTCCTACCGGGAAGCCGATATCAATTTTGACGAAAAAGTGCTGGAAACGGAGCCTGTCCTGTTACAGGGATGTTTCCAGACAGAACGGTATTTTGAAGATATCGCAGAAGAGGTGCGGGAAGCCTTCCGGTTCCGGAATTTCGCGCCCAATGCCCGGACGCGGGACTATGAAAGACAGATCACGGAAAGCTGTTCGGTGAGCGTGCATATCCGCAGGGGGGATTATCTGGATCCCAAATACAGCGGCCTGTATGAAGGGATCTGCGACGAGGCCTATTATGAGAGAGCGATCCGGCAGATGAAAGCGCTGCTGCCCGATGCTGTATTTTTCTTTTTCTCCAATGACATCGGCTGGGTGAAGGAACACTACAGCGGGGAAGCTTATGTGGCGGTGGAAGGAAACGGCGAGGATACGGGCTATGCCGATCTCTGGCTGATGAGTAAATGCAGACATCACATCATCGCCAACAGTTCTTTTTCCTGGTGGGGAGCCTGGCTCAATGATGCGCCGGATAAAAAAGTGATCGCTCCAAAGCGGTGGTTAAACGGCCGTGACTGCCGGGATATTTATACAAAAGAAATGATATTACTGTAAGAGAAAGGCTTTTTGGCCGGACAAAACGGAAAGGGGTAAGCGATGCTTGCGATTTTGAAAAAACTGCTGCACATCCTGAATAAAGACCAGAAAAAAAAGGTGGTGGGCCTGGGCATCATGATCTTTATCGGCGCGCTGCTGGAAATGGTGGGCGTGGGCCTGATCATGCCTGTGGTGGATGGCGTGATGACGCCGGATGCCCTGTTGGATAAGTGGTACATTCAGCTGATGGGCAGATATATTCATCTGGACACCGCCAATCAGTGGCTGTTGCTTTTGATTTTTGCCATCATCGGGGTTTTTATCGTAAAGAACGCCTATCTGCTTCTGCAGACCTGGGTACAGGCCCGGTTTGTCAACCGGAACCAGTCGGATACCATCAGCTATATGCTGGAGGAATACTTAAACCGTCCTTACGAATACTACCTCAATGCGGATATTCCCACCATCTTCAGAACCATCGACGGAGACGTGCCCAAGGTATTCACAACTTTGATGGAATTCATCCAGCTGGCCACGGAACTGATGGTTTCCCTGGTGCTGGGCATCACCCTGCTGGTGGTGAGCCCCGGCATGACCCTCATGCTTTTGGCGATTGCGGTGGGGATGACGGTGATCGTCATCAAGGTGCTAAAGCCCACTTTGAACCGCTTGGGAAAAACTTCCCAGCAGCTGCAAAGCCAGATGGGAAAATGGCGGCTGCAGTCCATCTACGGCATTAAGGACGTAAAAATTTTAAATAAAGAGCACTATTTCGCATCCAGCTTCGGAAAATACTCCAGGCGCAATGCGAAGCTGACCACGGATTATGCGGTGTTAAACAACATGCCCCGTCTTTTGATTGAAACCTTCAGCATCTGCGGTATTTTGGGCTATCTGGCAATCTGTATCGTAAACAGCGCGGATTTGACGGAGCTGGTGCCCCAGATTTCCGCCTTCGCGGTGGCGGCCATGCGGCTGATGCCTTCCGTGAACCGGATCAACACCCATATGACCAACATTGCCTTTTATGAGCCCAGCGTGAATTATGTATATGAAAATGTGGATTTCACTTCCTATAAGCTTCACGGCAGATACGAAAAGGATACCAAAACAGACAGCGCGCCCATGACCCTGGAAAAGGAGATCCGCATGCAGGATGTTTCCTATCTGTATCCGGAAACCGACAAGCTGATTTTAGATCAGGCGGAAATGGTGGTTCCCGTAGGGAAGTCCGTGGGCGTCATGGGGCCTTCCGGTGCCGGAAAAACCACGGCGGTGGATATTCTCATGGGGCTTTTGAAGGTGAAGAGCGGGAAGATTCTGTGCGACGGCAGGGATGTGTTTGACAATTATGAATCCTGGCTGTCCCACATCGGCTATATCCCTCAGACCATCTATCTGACCGACGACTCCATCCGGGAGAACATCGCCTTTGGCGTGGCAAAAGAGGATATTGACGATGCCCGGGTATGGCAGGTGCTGGAAGAGGCGCAGATGAAGGAATTTGTGGAGGAACTGCCGGAGGGGATCCTCACCTCCATCGGCGACCGGGGCGTGCGCATTTCCGGCGGGCAGCGGCAGCGTCTGGGGATTGCCAGAGCGCTGTATCATAACCCGGACATTCTGGTATTCGATGAGGCCACCAGCGCCCTGGATACGGATACGGAAAGCGCTATCATGGAGGCCATCGACAGCTTCCACGGCCGCAAAACCCTGGTAATCATCGCACACCGCCTGCGCACCATCGCAAACTGTGACATCATTTATAAGGTGGATAAGGGCAAAATCACCCGCACCACCCTGGCGGCAGAGGAGCACTGAAATGAAGAATGTATGGATGAAAATGAAAAAGGAGCCGGACAAGTGGTTTTTCCGGATTCTGCTGGTCATTTTTCTGGGGAGTATGGTTCCCATATGGTACCTTTCCCGGTATATTGTGCCGGGCTGCGACGATTATACCTATGGTGTGGCCACCCATGGGGCCTGGCTTGCCACCGGTTCTCTGTGGGAGGTATTAAAAGCGGCTTTTGATACCACGGTGGACTACTGGTTTCACTGGCAGGGGACTTATTCCTCCATTTTCCTGATGACCTTATCGCCGGGAATCCTTTCCGAAAAATGGTATTTTCTCACGGTCTTTGTGATGACCGGAATGCTGGGGATCAGCACTGCCTGTCTTATTTCTGTGGTGCTGAAAAAATACGTGGGGACGGTATCGGTTTACCGGCGGGGGATCTGTATCCTGACGATCCTGTTTCTGATGTTCCAGACCATGATCGCCCCGGCGGACGGGCTGTTCTGGTATAACGGGGCGCTGCATTATGTGTTCATGGAATCGGTGCTCTTTTTCCAGGCGGCGGTGCTGCTTTCCTTCCGGAAGGCGGAAAAGAAAGGGGCCAGGGCAGGATATCTGCTGCTTTCTGCAGTACTCGCTTTCGTGCTGGGCGGGGCCAATCTGCTGACAGGTCTGCAGTCTTGTATTCTGACCGCGTTTCTGATGCTTTACAGCCTTTTTATTCTGTGGAATAAAAAGAAGGCGGATGTGACGGCGGAGAAAAAGCAGCTATGGGTGCTTTTGCCGCTGTTGGTGAATCTGGCCGGGTTTGGGTTAAATGTGCTGGCGCCCGGCAATTCTGTGCGGGAGACCACTGCGGAGGGAATGGGGGCGATCCCCGCCATCCTGTTATCCTTCTACTGGGCGGCGTCTTATCTCACAGAATGGCTGTCCCCCATCGTGCTGGCAGGGTTTGCACTGCTGTGTCCGGTGATATGGAAAATGGTAAAAAAGGCGGAAACGAAGTTTTTTCATCCGCTGCTTTCAGCGGGGTTGAGCTTCTGTGTGTTTGCAGCCATGTTTACGCCCACTCTGTATGCCTCCTCCTCCGACGGGCCGCCCCGGTGTAAAAATATCATGTGCGCGGCTTTTTACCTGCTTGTCTTTTTGAATCTGGTGAACGCTTTCGGCTGGTTTGCCCGGAACAAAAAGGAGAGCCTGGTGTGTCGCCTGTTGGACTGCGCGGAAGAAAAGTATCTCTCCTGGCTGGCTGTATTTTGCCTTGTGACAGGAGCGGTGTTTCTGCTGGCTCCGGATAAAAATACCTACGTTTCCGTTTCCGCCATCCGCTCGATTTTAAACGGGGAGGCAGCGCAGTATTACGAAGAAAATGCGGCCCGCCTGGCGCTTTACAACGATGCGGATATCGAAGATGTGGAAATTTCCTATCTGAAGGCGAAGCCTTATCTGCTCTTTAAAGCGGATGTGGGAAACGAAGGCAGTCAGGATTACTGGATTAACATTTCCATCCGGGACTATTATCAAAAGAACAGCGTGACTGTTGTGGAGGAAACGGAATGATCGGTACTGTTTTATCAAAGGGACAGGGGCTGGGAAACCAGCTGTTCTGTTATGTGACGACCCGATGTATCGCGGAGAAAAGAGGGCTGGATTTCGCCATTTTGGGCGGCGAAACCCTGGCCAATAATATCCACAGCCGGTGCGGTCTGTATTTCATGGATCTGGATCTGGGAAAGCCCGCCGAAGTGTCGGATTTCAGCAATGTTTACACAGAGCGGGAAGACCGGCTGTATGTGGGCAATTCCCGGCATGACATGGCCCACGGCTGTTATGTCACCGGAACGGATCCGAAGATGTTTGAGGTGCCCGACGGTACCCTGCTTTCCGGCAACATGCAGGCGGAGGACTATTTTTATGCATATAAGGATCAGATCCGGCAATGGCTGAAGGTGAAGCCGGAATATGACTGCTATGATTATTCCAGGGATCATCTTTGCATCCTGCACCTGCGCTGTTCCGACTATATGGATTTCCCGGAACTGTTTCTGCGCCGGAAATACTGGACGGACGGGATGAAACAGATGAAGCGGATCGATCCCGAAATGGAATTTATGATCATCACCAATGAGGTGAAGGAGGCCAACAAAATTCTGCCCGGCATTCCGGCTTATAATTTTGATCTGGCCAAAGATTACTCCATCATAAAGAATGCGAAATACCTGCTTTTGTCCAATTCCTCCTTCACGTATTTCCCCGCGCTGTGCAGTGAAAGGGCGGCCTATATCCTGGCCCCCAAATACTGGGCGCGGCACAATGTGTCAAACGGTTACTGGGCTTCGGAACAGAATATTTATGAGGGCTGGCACTATATGGACCGGCACGGGAACGTGTTTACGGCCCGGGAGTGCAGGGAGGAACTTGAGGAATATAAAAGGACTTCCCGGGAATATGCCCGCCTGAACCGGGAGCCGGAAGGGATGACGAAAAAACTCTGGCAGTTAAAGAGCCGGATTTTATATGAAAAATACCATGTGGTCCGCCTGGCAAGAAGCGTGCGGCGGAAACTTTGCATGGCGGTAAAAAAGGGATGATGCCGGATTGCAGGCAGTCCTGCGACAGGGGAAAGGAATGCGTATGGAAATGAAAAACGGAAGGCTGCAGCTGCCCGATGTGACGCTGATGGCCATGACCAGTGTAAAGGTGAAAGAAACGATCAAAGCCATGGAATACAGCATGCGGGGAATTGATTTCGGGGACAGTGTGCTCATCACCCACAGAAAACCGCTGTTTCTGCCCAAAACCATCCGGTATGCCCATACTTCAAAGCTGACGGACATCAACTGTTTCAACTACAAGATGCTTTATGAGCTGGGGGACTACATTCATACGGATTTTGTGATGATCGTCCATTATGACGGTTTTGTGGTCCATCCCGAGATGTGGCGGGACGAATTTTTGGACTACGATTATATCGGTTCCCCCTGGCCCCTGCCAAAGGACGACTTTTCCTACCGGGATATCAACGGAAACCTGTGCCGGGTGGGAAACAGTGTGGGAATCCGGAGCAAAAGACTGATCGATTTCCCCAAAAAGGCGGGGATCCCCTTCGAGGCGGATCACGGTTACTTCAATGAGGACGGCTTTTTATGCGTGAAAAACCGGCATCTGGTGGAAGCGGCGGGGATGAAGGTGGCGCCCCTGGAGGTGGCAAAATATTTTGCCCATGAGAGCATGATCCCGGAGATTGAGGGGATCACCCCCTTCGCATTCCATAAATGGGCCGGGACGAATGCGGACTATCCCAAATTTTAAAAGGCGGCGCAAGGCGCGGCGGACAGGAGTCAGATATGGTATATGATTGCTTTCAATTTTTCAATGAACTGGATATTTTAAAGCTGCGGATGCATGTGCTCAATGATATTGTGGACAAGTTCGTGGTGAGCGAATCCACGGTGACCTTTTCCGGGGACCCCAAACCTTTGTATTTTGAAGAGAATAAGGAAATGTTCGCCGAATTTGCGGATAAAATCATCCATAAGGTGGTGGACGACACACCCATGGACACCAATGCTTTCATGCGGGACAGCCACCAGAAATGCGCGGTGGCGAGGGGCCTGGCAGGGGCAAAAGAGGAGGATGTGGTGATTTTTTCCGATGTGGATGAAATCCCCAACCCGGAAGCGGTGAAACAGGTGCTGGAGCATTTTGACAGCAGCAAAATCTATGCGCTGGCCCAGCGGAATTTCTACTGCTATCTGGACATGGAGGAAACCTCCGGAAACCTGCTTTCCATCACCGGAGAGTTTGAAGGCTTTACGGGGGAAAACAGAAGATGGCTGGGGACCAAGATCTGTAAATACAGTATGCTCAAAAAGTATACCACCGAACAGCTGCGGGACAAGGAACAGAAAGGGATCATGATCCGGGTGCCCGACGGCGGCTGGCATTTTTCCTACATGGGCGGCGGCAAGAATGAATCCGTGGAGGACCGGGTGAAATATAAGATCAAAAGCGCGGCCCACCAGGAATACAATAACCGTTCCACCCTTTCCAAGGTGAAGAAAAACATCAAAAACCATCAGGACATCCTGGGCAGGGAGAGCCGGTTTGAAATCGTTCCCGTGGATGAAAGCTTTCCCGTTTATCTGAGGGAGCATCTGGAAGAATACCGGTATCTGATGTATCCGGAAAAGAAATCGGTTCTGGACAAACTATTTGCAAAAAGGAAGCTTTGATATGCCGAAGGTATCGATCTGCGTGCCCGCCTACGGGAACCCTTCCGGGATTGCGCGGCTGCTTTCTTCCGTGAAGGAACAGACCTTCACGGACTATGAAGTGGTGCTCACCGACGACTCCCCGGACGACAGCGTGAAGGCGGCGGCCGAAAACAGCGGCGTGAAAAATCTGCATTACTATAAAAATGCATCCCGTCTGGGAGCCACAGGCAACTGGAATGAAGCGGTGAGAAAATCCGGGGGCGCTTATATTAAAATGATGCACCATGATGACTGGTTTTCAACCCCGGAAAGCCTGGAACGGTTTGTGGGGCTTTTGGACCGCGCGCCGGAGGCGATGCTGGCCTTCTCCGGCACCTGGCAGGTGTCCCTCACAAAAGACGGGGAAGGGGCGCGCTTTGCCAGAGCCATCACCGACAAACAGCTGGCCCTTCTTCAAAAAGACTGGCGCAATCTCTATCTGGGAAACTATATCGGAGCGCCCAGCGCCACCATTTACCGCAGGAACAGCCGGGAGTTTGAACCAAAGCTGACCTGGGTGATGGATACGGAATACTATATGGGTCTGCTGCAGGAGAATTCTCATTTTTCCCATACCACAGATCCTCTGGTGTGCATCGGCGTAAGCGACAGCCAGCTCACCGAAAGCTGCCGTACAGACGGGGACTTAAATGTGTTTGAGTACGGCTATCTCATGGAGGAATTCGGACTTTCCGGCCAAAAGGAATATCGGGAGCGGCTGATCGGAGTGGCTCTCAAATATAAGCAGCCCTTTTCTGCGGTAAAACAGTACGGAATCCCCAAAGAAGAGTTTTCCCGGGCAGCCGGAGAGAAAAGAAGGGCGGATTTTAAATTCCTTTTGGGTGTGGCAAAGAAAAAACTTCTGAAAAAGTAAGACAGCGGACGAAAAATGACAGAATTGTCACAGAACGGAGCGAGTATGGCACAACTGACAGAAAACAGAAAAATAAATATAGAAAAAATCGGACAACTGTGCTTTTATCTGGGCCTTTTTCTGGAAATTCTCATTCTGATCCTGGATAAAAGCTCCTGGATCAATCCTGTGGAAGGACAGCTGTTCCGCATCAGCTTTGTGCTGTTTGCCCTGAAGCTGTGTCTCACCAAATACTCCACAAAGGAGTGGGGCGCCATTCTCTTTGCGGGCCTGATCGCGGGGATCTGCTATCTGGTTTCCACCCGGGACGAGGCGGTGCGGGTGGTGGTCTTTGTGGCCTGCATGAAGGGTGTGGATTATAAGAAAGCCATGAAAACCGTATTCTGGGGAACCCTGGCCGGGATGACGGTGCTGGCAGGTCTGGCCTTTGCCGGCGTGCTGGGAGAAGTCTGGGACGCGGGAGCGGGTTACGGGGTCAAGGAGGGCACGCGGCGTCTTTGCCTGGGCGTGGGCAACAGCAACGCCCTGGCCATCCTGTACTGGGCGCTGATGACCCTTGGCATCTATCTGTATTATGAGAAAATGAAGCTCTGGCACTATGGCCTTCTGGCGGTATTTTCGTTTGCGGTCTACCGCGCTACCATTGCAAGAACCGCCCTTTTGGTAATGCTGTTCACTCTGGCGGCGGCAGTGCTGATGCGGTATGGGAAAAAGCTGCAGCAGGCGGCCTGGCCCTATCTGGCCGGAGTGGCGGCACTGTTTGGCTGTGTGGGTTTTTCCGTTTATGCCGCCTATATTTCCGACTGGCCGGATTTCATGCCGGGCTGGGTACAGAAAATCAACCGGATGCTGACCGGGCGGATCGCCAGTATTTATGCTTTTGAAAACGGCGGCGGCGTGCTGGAAAACTGGAAGCTGTTCGGCGACCCTGATTATGTGGAATATTTCGATATGGGATTTGTGCGCCTGTTTTTCTGGTATGGAATCATTCCGGGAATCTGTTGTATCCTGGCGCTCTGTCTGCTGATCCGGCAGTGCAGAAAAAAACGGGATTACATGGGATTTGTGCTGGTGCTTTCCTTCTGTATCTTTACGGTGGTGGAGGCCCACGCGGTATCCGTCTATATCGCCAGGAATTACGTCCTGTTTCTGATGGGCGCTTACTGGACGGATATGCTGCCTTCTCCCAAAGGGGACAGACAGGCTTACTGGTGGCATTTTTGGACATTGTTTCAAAAAAGGGAAGAACCATGAAAGTCGTGATGATCGGCGCGGACCGTTCCGTGAAGGGCGGCGTTTCCGCGGTAGTGAACAACTTATACCAGGCAGGACTTGACGGGCGGGTGGATCTGACTTATATCGGCACCATGGTGGACGGCGGGAAGCCGAGGAAGCTTCTGCAGGCACTATGGGCGTTTGTGCGGTTCGTGCCGGCCCTCTGGGGGACGGATCTGGTGCATGTAAATATGGCGGCCGACGCCAGCTGTTTTCGGAAAATGATTTTCATTCGCACGGCCAGGTTTTTTGGCAAAAAAATCCTGATCCATGAGCACGGCGGCGATTTTGAAGGATTCTATAAAAATCGCTGTGATGACCGGAAACGGGAGCGGATCAAAAAGACGCTGAATCTGGCGGATCTGTTCGTGGTACTGTCAGACGAATGGGCGAAATTTTTCGCAGCCATCGTGACGCCGGAAAAAATCCGGGTCCTGGAGAATGCGGTGCCTGTCCCTCAAAACGCAAAGACGGATTACAGCAGCCATAACGTCCTGTTTTTGGGCAGACTCTGCAGGGAAAAAGGGATCGGAGAGCTTCTGGATGCGGTTCCGGTCATCAAAGAGCAGGTGCCGGATTTTAAACTCATTTTGGGCGGCTTTTGGGAGGCGGGAAACGAATCTTTAAAAAAGCAGGCAGAGAGTCTGAAAGATGCAGTGTTCTGTCCCGGATGGGTTTCTCCCAAAGAGCGGGAGCGGCTGTTTGCGGAATGCAGCATTTTCGTGCTGCCCACCTGGTTTGAGGGACAGCCCGTGTCTTTACTGGAAGCCATGGCGGCAGGGCTGTGCTGCGTGGCTTCTGCCGTGGGCGGCATTCCACAGATCATGAAAGAAGGTACGGGGGTTCTGATAAAACCTCATGATTCCCGGCTGCTGGCCCAAACCCTGACCGGTCTTTTGCAGGAGGAAGAGCGCTGCAAGGCGCTGGGAATGAGCGCCCGGGCGCATGTGTGCAGCCGCTATGATATCCGGAATTATGTGGACCGGCTGACAGAATATTACAGGGAAATCAAGGAGGAAGGCCATGGATAAAAAAGTGAGCGTGATCGTTCCGGTTTACCGGACGCAAAAGTGGCTCGAACGCTGTGTCACAAGCATCCTGGAGCAGACCTATCCCTGCCTGGAGGTGATCCTGGTGGATGACGGATCGCCTGACGACTGCCCGGCCCTCTGTGACCAATGGGCCAAAAAGGACTCAAGGGTTGTAGTGATTCATAAGAAAAACGAAGGGCTGATGGCGGCCTGGATGGACGGTGTGAAAAAAAGCACCGGAGAGTATCTCATGTTTGTAGACAGCGATGACTGGATCGACGCCTGTATGGTCGATAACATGCTGAAATTTTCCTCCGACTGTGGAAAAGAGGTCATCTGTGGCAATTATATTCAGGAAGAGGAAAACAGGCATTTTCCGGTGATCCAGGCGCTGGAACCGGGCATTTATACAGGAACGGCCCTCCCGGAAAGGGTTTTTGGCAGGCTTTTGGGAGAGGAACGCCGTCCCGTCACCTTGTCCCGCTGTATGAAGCTGTTTTCCAGAAGTCTGATTGAAGAAAATATGCACTATTGCGATCCTGCCATCGTCATGGGGGAGGATGTGAACATCACTCTGCCGGCGCTTTTGGATGCACAGCGGATCGTGATTTTGGAAGATGCCTGTCATTATCATTATTTGTACCTAAATAGTTCCATGGCTCACCGGTACGATGCAAAATTGTACGACAATATACGGAGATTAGATAGAATTATCAGAAAAATTCTGGAAGAAAAAAGAGTTCAGAAGCGGGATGCACAGGCAGACCGGGAATTTGTGCTGCTGTTTTTTTTGGTGATCAAAAACGAAGTCCGAAGCGGACAAAAAGGCTGGATGAACCGACTGTCCGATATCTGCCGTGACAGGGAAGTGCGGGAAATGACGGCGAAAACAAAGCTTGCGCCTAAAGCTGTGGAGAACCGGATTTTGTATCAGACGGTGAAGCATCCCCATTTCCTGTATTTTGCAGGGCTGAAGCTTCTGTTTTTGGTACATGACCGGAAGCGGAAGCGCTGAGGATAGAAGGAAAGCGGCAATGAAATTCCGTGAAGGAGGAGAAACAGTGAGGTTGGAGAAGGATAAAATCAGTGTCATACTCCCGGTTTATAACGGGGCCTCCTGGCTTTCGGAGTGCGTGGACAGCGTCTGCAGTCAGACCTGGCAAAACTGGGAACTTTTGATCCTGGATGACAGTTCTACGGACGGCACTACCGAAATCGCCCGCAGGATGGCGGAAACGGAACCTCGCATCCGCCTGTTCTGCCGGGAAAAACAGGGCGTTTCCTCCGCCCGCAACCAGGGACTTTCGGAAGCCCTGGGAGAATATGTGACCTTCGTGGATGCAGATGACAAATTGGATACACAAATGCTGGAACGTCTGCATTATTTGATGAAAAAAGTAACGGCGGATCTGGTACTGTGTGATTATTATAGATGGAATGGAAGAAATGAGGTGCAATTCAGACAAAACCAGGAAAAGTCTGAAAAGCCTGACAAGTCTGAGAATTCTGAAAACGACGGATATCGCATGACAATTGTGGACAGAAAACGGTATTTGTCTGAATATTTACTTTGCGGAAATACCCGCTGCTGGAGCGTTCTTTATCGCAGACAGAGGATTGGGAAGGTCCGTTTTCGGGAGGATCTCACCATCGGGGAGGACATGATGTTTTTGATGGATCTGCTGCCTCATCTTTCCCGGGTGTGCATTACGGATTACAAAGGCTATTATTACCGGATCAACGAAGCCGGCGCCATGCTGCGCCCCTTTACCCCTTCTTACATGGATGAAATCAAAGCCTGGAAGCTGGCCTGCAGCATGGTGGAAAGGGCGTATCCGGAGCAAAAAGCCAGAGCATCCAGCATTCTGGCGGTTTCCGCCATGCTGGTGGCAGGAAAACTGTCCCGTTTATCCGCAAAAGAGCGCTGTCCTTATGGGGACTGTGTGAAAACCTGCCGCAGCACGGTGAAAGAGGCGCTGCAAATCCCCGGCGCAAGACGTAAGCTGCCGCAAGGCTATGGGGTCAAAACCGCCCTGTTTTCGGCCTGCCCTGGCCTGTATCTGGGCCTGTATCATCTGTGGAAAGGTGGAAGATCATGAAGGATGACAAAATCGTTTTATATATGCACGCAGGCAGCGGCAATCATGGCTGTGAGGCCATTGTGAACAGCCTGTGCAAAATGCTGCCAAAACCAGCCGTTTTGATCACAAACCGGAAGGAAGAGGATGAGCGCTATTCCTTAAAGGGTCTGTGCAGTGAGATCATACAGGAGAAAAGCATTGAAAAAAATGTGCTGATCCATGCCTGGTACTATCTGTGGAGAAAGATTTTCCGGGATCCCGAAAGCTTCATGCGCTACCGCTACAGGGCGGTGTGCGGTAAAAATGTGCGGAGTCTGAACATCTCCATCGGCGGGGATAACTACTGTTATGAAAATATGCTGGACAGGCTGATTTTGGCCAACCGGATGTTCCACAGCCAGGGCGCAAAAACCATGCTCTATGGCTGTTCCATCGAACCGGAGCTGCTGAAACGGCCGGATATCGCTGCGGACATGAAGCGCTATGACGCTATTGTGGCCCGGGAAAGCATCACCTATGAGGCCCTGCAGAATGCCGGAATTACTCAAAATATTCATCTTTATCCCGATCCCGCTTTTTTGCTGGAAAAAGAAGAACTGCCCCTGCCGACAGGCTGGACTGCCGGAAAAATGCTGGGATTAAACATCAGTCCCATGATCATGGAAAACGAAACAAAACCCGGCATCACCATGGAAAATTACAGGGCGCTGATCGCCCATATTCTGGATACCACCGATTTTTCCGTGGCCCTGATCCCCCACGTGGTCTGGGACATCAATGACGACAGAAAGCCGATAGAAACGCTTTATGCTGCATTTGAGAAAACAGGACGGGTGGTGAAGCTTCCCGACGCTTCCGCACCTGTGTTAAAAGGCTATATTGGCCGGTTACAGATGTTTATCGGGGCCCGGACCCATGCCACCATCGCCGCCTATTCCTCCTGTGTCCCCACGCTTGTGGTGGGCTATTCGGTGAAGGCCAGAGGGATTGCGAAGGATTTGTTCGGTACGCCGGAGCACTATGTGCTGCCGGTGCAGCAGCTGGAACACAAAGAAGATCTGATCAATGCGTTTGAATGGCTCAAAGACCATGAAGAACAGATGCGCAGACAGCTTCGGTCAGTGATGCCTGCATACCGGGAAAAGGCGGCCATGGCCGGGGAGCTGATCCGGGAAATGGCCCGGGAAGCAGCGGTTTGAACACAGCTTTCAAAGCGAACATTGAGAGCGGGAGGCGGACAGGAGGACTGATATGGAAGAAATCAGGAAGATCGCAGATCGGGCGGCAGAGCAGCTTGCAACGTATCCTGCTGTGACCGGAAAAGAAAAAGTAAAACGGCTCATAAAAGCAGGACTGCTCCGCCAAAAACTGGCTCCCGCAGATTCTTTTTCCTGGCCCAATGCCATGTTGGGGGAAGGACTGCTGGCGGCTTTTGAAGCCACAGGAGAAAAAAGGTATCTGCAGGCTGTGGCAGATTATTTAAACAGGTGGAAAAAAGCAGGATATCCCATCCATTATGTGGATAATATCATGAACGGATGGCTGGCCCTGTGGATTTCTTCCTTACTGGACGGTTCTTGTGTAAAACCTCTTTGCAACCTGCAGCAACGCCGGGAAATGAAGGAACTCTGTCTGGAAGTTCAGGAAGCCTGCGCCGACTGGGTCAGAGCCGCCGCCAAAACGGAGCGGGGGATTCTGCCCTATCGGAATCACCATCCGGGCTGGGGCTTTGCAGACACTTTGGGAATGGTATGCCCCTTCTTGTGCCGCTATGGGGCAGAGCATAGCGATAAAGAACTGCTGCGCCAGGGCATCGGACAGCTCCTTTTGTTTCAGGAATGCGGGATGGACCCGGTTACCGGACTGCCCTATCACGGATACGAAGAAAAAACAGGCATGAAATACGGTATCATCGGCTGGGGACGGGCCTGCGGCTGGATGATGAAAGGGCTGGCGGAAAGCCTCCCCTGGATCCCGGCAGAAGAAAAGGGGTATCAGGAGCTTTTGACCCTGTTTCGACAGCTTTCCTGTGCGGTGATGAAATACCAGCGTCCCGACGGCGGCTTCTCCTGGCAGCTGGAGGCCCTGGAAGGACACTGTGACACCTCGGCCGAGGGCATGATCGGAGCCGCGCTGATCAGAGGCTTGAAAAGCGGGCTGCTGCGGGATGAAAAAAACGCGCCTCCCAGCGGAATGCAGGAAAAAACGCAGAGCATCCTGACAGGGCTGACAGGGGCTGTGTGTGCCTCCCTGGAGGACGGCGTAGTGAAGAACTGTTCCGGGGAATGCACAGGCTTTGCGGAATATCCCCAGAGATACGGCAGTTATCCATGGGGAACCGGAAGCGTGCTGGAGTTTTTATCCTATCACAAGAGATGAAAGGAATTTTATATTATGGAACACAAGGAGTATGCTGCAGTAGATGTTGCAAAATTATTTTTTTGTTTTTGCATTTTGTTTCGACATACAGGGGCTTATCATGAAATACCATTCAGTTGGTATATTCAGCATGGAGTTTTTTGCTTGGCGGTTCCCTTTTTCTTTGTAGTATCAGGTTATTTTTTTGGAAAGGGATTAAAAAATGTAGAAATATCATTAGAGGCTAAGGTAAAAAAGTATGAATTGCGGCTTTTATATCCATTTTGCGTATTTAGTGCAATTAATATTATATTGGCAATTATTGATATGTACAGCAAAGGTGAAAGCATACTATGGATTATTTTACGGGTTGGACGTTCCGTACTTTTTTATCCGTATGGAGCGCTTTGGTATGTCTGGGCAAGTATGATCGGTATGCTTCTGTTGTATTGGTTTGTGAAAAAGGAAAGAATGACTCAGGCGCTTGGAATAGGATTTATACTCTATTTGTTTGCATTGTTGTGCAACAGCTACTACTTTCTTATTGAAGGAACCCCGGTTCAGAATATTATTGATCTTTATCTAAAAATAACAACATCGGCAAGGAATGGATTTTTTGTCGGATTTTTACTTCTGGGACTTGGAATTGTACTTGCTCAAAAAGAAGAAAAAATTGATTATTCAAGAGACAGAAAGTACATCTGGATATTATTGCTTTCTTCCGGTATTCTTATGATACTTGAAATTATATGGATACAGAACAGAACAACTGCTGATGATCACTCTTTATTTTTATCACAGCTGATTTTTATACCAATGCTTTTATTAATTTTGCTTAACTGTAAATGTGAGATTGAGAGAAAGAATGCTGTTATTTTGCGTAATCTTAGTACAGGAATCTATTTTATGCATCGTCCGCTTCTGACTTGCCTGATGTATATACTGAGCGTATTTGGTCTGCAGGATATGAACAGAATAATTGTTTTTGTTATTTTATCTGTATTGTGTACCGTATTATGCGCAATCGTATATAAGAGCAAAAAAGAACCTTTTTATTCGCTGCTGCGTTAGGAGAATAATAATTTGGGAAGAGTAAAATATGCGACCAGAAATATCATATTCGGACTGATCGGAAGCGTGGCCACCACTCTGTTAAATTTTGTGCTGCGCCAGGTTTTTGTCATGCGGCTGGGCGATACGCTGATCGGCGTCCAGGACCTGTATACGGAAGTGCTGACCATGCTTTCCCTGGCGGAGCTGGGAGTGGGGACTGCATTAAATTACAGTCTATACGGCCTGGTGGCCAGAGGAGAACGGGAAAAGATCAAGTCCTATATGCAGCTTTATAAAAAAGCATATCGGGCCATTGCGATTGTGATCGCTGTGATCGGGGTGGCGCTGATCCCCTTTCTGCCGGTCATTGTGGGAAATCCCGGGTATCTGACGCTGCATGAGCTGCGAATTTATTATCTGGTCTTTTTATTCAATACCGTGAGTTCCTATTTTGTGGCCTATAAATACAGCCTGGCCAATGCGGAACAGAAGAACTATATCCAGACCAATGCGGACACCATCAGCAAAATGGCGGCGGTGGTGCTGCAGCTGCTCGCCTTGTTTGTCCTGCCCAATTATATGCTGTATCTGCTGATCCAGGCGGGTGTTTCCCTGGCCCAGAAAATCTTTATCAGCCAGTACTTAAACCGGAAATATCCGCTTTTGAAGGAAAAAGGGGTCGCTCCTCTGTCAAAGGAAGAGAGCAGCGTGGTGGTGAAAAAAACAAAAGCACTGATGCTGCATCGGATCGGCGATATGGCCCGTCTGCAGACGGATGCCATCATCATTTCCTCCTTTTTGGGCGTGGAAATGGTGGGTCTGATCGGCACCTACAAAATGATCGTCAATGCGGTGTCCAACTATGTGAACATCTTTTTTAATTCGGTCATATCCAGCTTCGGAAATCTGATCGCCACGGAAGGCAAGGAACGGCAGTTTCAACTGTTTAAGGTATACCGTTTTTTCGGCATCTGGATTTACGGGTTTTCCGCGGTTGGATTTTTCCTGCTGCTCTCTCCTCTGGTGAGCCTGTGGATGGGGGAACAGCGTGTTTTGGCCATGTCTGTCATCACCTGGTATCTGATCGATTACTTTTTAAAAGGGGAACGGGTGGTGCTATCCAATTTTAAAACAGCGGCGGGAGTTTTTGAACAGGATAAGTACCTGACGCTGATCCAGGGAGCCGTCAATCTGGTGATTTCCATCGTGTTGGTGCAGAAAATCGGCATGACCGGCGTCTTTATCGGCACAGTGGTATCGGGCCTGATCGCCAATATCACCAAACCGGTCATCATATACCGGGTATGCTTTGACAAAAACGCATACTCCTATTTCCGGGAATCCCTGAAATATCTGGCGGTCATTGCTGCAGCGCTTCTGATCCTGATCCCGTTGCAGAAGGCATTTATGCCTCAAGTGACTTTTGAAAAATTTATCGCAATGGCGCTTCTGATCACCGTGATTTTTAACGGCATCTTCCTTGTGGTATTCGGAAGATCAGAAGAGTTTCAGTATCTGTATAAAATGGTGAAAGGGAGGCTGTCATGCTTATTATCGAAGTGATGGGAGGCCTGGGAAACCAGCTTCAGCAATATGCGCTCTATCAGAAAATGAAAAGCCTGGGAAAAGAGGCAAAACTGGATATCTCCTGGTTTACGGATGAAAACAGACAGAAAAATGTGCTGGCTGCCCGCAGACTGGAACTTCTGTATTTCGAAAACCTGCCCATGGAAATTTGCACCGAGGCGGAAAAGGAAGCGCTCATCGGCCCGGATACTTTTTTAGGCAAGGTGAAACGCCGTATCTTTCCCAAAACAGACCGGCACTTTTATGAAAGCGGCATTTACCATCCGGAAATATTTACCTTTGAAGACAGATATTTGACCGGTTTCTGGGCCTGTGAGAAATATTATGCCGATATTCTCCCCATGCTGAGAAAACAGATAATTTTCCCTGAAACAGATCATAGTCAGAAAAATCAGACAGAAGAACATAAAACGGAGAAAAATCAGAGTTGCCTGAATTGCGAGAAAGTTCAAGCTATTCTGAAAAAAGGTGATTTTGGTGAAAAAAGCGGGAAAATTCAGAATAAAGAAATTGTAGAGAAGAATAGACAGATAATAGAACAGATGAAACGGGAATTGTCAGTCAGTATTCACATCCGCCGCGGCGATTATCTGGATCCGGAAAACGCGGCCATGTTTGGCGGCATCTGCACGGAGCCTTATTATGATGCAGCGATGGCTTACATCCTCAAGCGCTGTCCGGCAGCCCATTTTTACATCTTTTCAGACGATATCCCTTATGTAAAAGAGAGATACTGCGGATCTCAGTATACTGTTGTGGACTGGAATACCGGGGAGAACAGCTTTTATGATATCCGCCTGATGAGCAGCTGCAAACATAATATCTGTGCCAATTCCACCTTCAGCTTCTGGGGCGCCAGACTGAATCCCAATCCGGACAAAATCATGATCCGTCCGGCAAAACACAAGAATAGTCAACAGATAATTCCGGAAGAATTACATGAATTGTGGGACAATTGGGTGATTATAGATGAAAAAGGCAGAATTGTCTGAAAACAGTGAGAAGAAATTATGAGAAAATATATAGGTCTTTTTGTTTTAAGCATTTTCATGCTCTTTCTATTATTTACATTTGAGAAGCAGACTATAGAAAAAGGAACGAAAGAGGACGCCCTGCAGGAACAGGGGCCTTATGAGGTAAAACATGAATTATTTTATGCAATGGTTCAGAAAGACGGAAATCCTTTCGTTATAGAAGCCTGGGAAGAGAAAGAGAACCATTATGTTCTTTTTCTTCCATTTTGTTTTCAAGATGAAGAAGAACTGCGCGTTTATACGTCAGAAGATATCGAGGTGGAAAATGCTGAGGCCTTGGAAGGAAATTCTATTATAATGAATAAGGAGAGCGTGGAGTTCAGACGGGAGGGGGTACCAGGAGAACTCAGGGTGATGTTTTCGTCGGATATCCCTGTTTTATGGATAAATACGGCAAATGAGGATCTTGAAAAAATAAATGGATCGAAAGAGCATGAAGAAAAGGTCACGGTGAATATTTGGAATCAGGGATCGGGTGCAGAAATATCAGAAGGAAAGATGCATGCCCGCGGAAATGTATCTTTCGACCTGGCACCTAAGAAATCATACTTACTGGAAATGGATGAAGATACAGATTTTTTTGGAATGGGAGAAGCGAGAAAATGGGTTTTAACATCCAATTACTTCGATCAAACATTGTTACGTAATTATTTTACGGTACAATTAGCACAAAAAATGGGAATGAGCTTTGTTCCTGAAGCCTGTTTTGCAGATTTATATGTGGACGGCCATTATATTGGTAACTATTTGATAGGGGAAAAGGTTGAAGTCGGACGGCAGCGTGTAAATATCAGAGACCTTGAAACAGAGAATATCAATAAGAATGGTTTTGAACTGTTAAAAAGATATCCTTTTTATGACGATGACCAAAAAGGGTTCAAGGCAAAATCTCCCAAAGATATTACAGGAGGATATCTGGTAGAATTTGAACTGGAGGAAAGATGGCCGGAGGAGAACAGTGGGTTTATTACAGAGGATGGGCAGCCGGTGATCATCCAAAGTCCGAAACATGCAACAGTGGATGAAGTGAGATATATCGCCGGTCTGTTCCAAAAATTGGAGAATACCATTCTGGATGAAAAGGATTCTGATGGTTACTTGGATTATATTGATTTGGATAGTTTTGCAAATAAGTACTTGCTGGAAGAACTATGTAAAAATATCGATGCGAATAAAACAAGTCAGTTTTTTTATAAATATGATGACAGCATCAGCTCAAAAATATTTGCCGGTCCTATATGGGACTATGATAAGGCATGGGGAAACGGCGGAAAACTTGATGAAGGACTAGATTTACGTGAACCGGAAGGATTTTATGTAAAGAAACATGTATATCCGCATTCTATATGGACCAACCTGTATCAAAAAGATTCTTTCCGCAATTGTGTGGCGAAAAAATATTGCACAGAGGTACTGCCCATCATGAATGAACTGGCAGAACAGGAACTTGACAAATGGAAAGAAAAATATAAGGCATCTTTTATGATGGACTGGACACGGTGGAATCATGAAAGGGAGGAAGAAAAAAATAATACGGAACAAAGATATAGAAATTCATACGAAGAAGCTTTTGAAGAAATGAAAGATTTTGCAATAAAGCGTGCAGATTTTTTGCTTTCCGAATGGAATTATTAAACCAGCGTCAGGTTGTCAGCTGCCAAAAAAGGTGATAATATATAGGGAAAGCCGGAATGCATATAACAGGCCGTTTTTGGGAGAAGTCTGCCGAAAAACCGGGATGGGTGGATGATAAATGAAACTGTTTGATTTTTATAAAAATAAAAAGGTGCTGGTGACAGGGAATACCGGATTCAAAGGCAGCTGGCTGTGTGAAATCCTGCTGGCAGCCGGGGCGAAGGTGACAGGTTACAGCCTGGAACCGCCTACCAATCCGAACCTTTATGATATTTTAAAGCTTGAGGGTCGGATGGATTCCGTGACCGGTGACGTGCGGGACTTAGAACAGATGAAGCGGGTATTTGCCCAGGCGCAGCCTGAAATCGTTTTCCATCTGGCGGCCCAGCCTATTGTGCGCACATCCTATGAAGAACCGGTTTCTACTTATGAAACCAATGTGATGGGGACGGTCAACATCTGTGAATGTGTCCGGCTGAACCCATGCGTGAAATCCTTTTTAAATGTCACTACGGATAAAGTATATTATAACCGGGAGTGGGAATGGGGATACCGGGAAGAGGATCCGCTGGACGGATATGACCCTTATTCCAACAGCAAATCCTGTTCGGAACTGGTGACCCATAGTTATATTTCATCCTTTTATAACCAGATGCAGGTGGCGGTTTCCACCGCCCGCGCCGGAAATGTGATCGGCGGCGGAGACTTTGCAAAGGACCGGATCCTTCCGGATTGTATCAGGGCGGCTGTCAATAAGGAGACGATTCTCGTCAGGAATCCTTATTCCATCCGGCCCTTTCAGCATGTGCTGGAGCCCTTATATGCCTACCTCCTGATTGGGGCATGGCAGTATGAAAACAGGGAATATGCGGGATTCTATAATGTGGGGCCCGACGACAGCGATTGTATCACAACAGGGCGGCTGACTGAGATTTTCTGCCGGAAATGGGGAGAAGGACAGCGCTGGAGGGTACAGGATGAAACTGCAGCGCAGCCCCACGAAGCAAATTTTCTTAAACTAGACTGTTCCAGATTGAAGCGCACTTTTGGCTGGAAACCTGCATGGAACATTGAAACGGCGGTGGATAAGACGGTGGAATGGGCAAAAGCCTGGAGGGATGGGAAAGATGCAGAAGGCTGCATGAAAGCCCAGATCGATGAATTTTTTGCGGCCAGGGAAGAAATACGGGCAGACGGATAAAACAGCAGGAAAGGATGAAAAGCGGATGTTTGAAGGAAAAAATGAGGCCCAGGCCAGGCAGGAGATCCTGCAGATGGTGAAAGCCTATTGCGATACTTACCATAATCAGAAAAAGGATTTTCAGGAAGGACAGCGGATACCCTATGCGTCCAGAGTCTATGACAGCGCGGAAATGACGAATCTGGTGGATTCCGCTCTGGAGTTCTGGCTCACTTCCGGCCGCTATACGGAAGAATTTGAAAAGAAGCTGGCAGAGTATCTGGGTATTCGTTATTGTTCGCTGGTCAACTCCGGGTCTTCCGCAAATCTGCTGGCATTTATGGCGCTGACTTCCCCGCTTTTGGGGGAACGCCAGATCAGGCGGCAGGATGAGGTGATCACGGTGGCGGCGGGCTTTCCCACCACGGTATCCCCCATCATCCAGTACGGTGCGGTTCCGGTATTTGTGGATGTGACGATACCCCAGTATAATATTGACACGGATCAGCTGGAAGGGGCCCTTTCGGAACGGACAAAAGCAGTGATGATCGCCCATACGCTGGGCAATCCTTTCGACTTGAAAACGGTGAAGGAATTTTGTGAGAGACATCATCTCTGGCTGGTGGAAGATAACTGTGACGCGCTGGGGTCTGTCTACACGCTGGACGGGGAAGAGAAACTGACCGGAACCTTCGGGGACATTGGAACTTCCAGCTTCTATCCGCCCCATCACATGACCATGGGAGAGGGCGGCGCGGTTTATACGGATAACCCGCTGCTCCACAAAATCATCCGCTCCCTTCGGGACTGGGGAAGAGACTGTGTATGTCCCTCCGGAAAGGACAACCTGTGCGGACACCGGTTTGACAGACAGTACGGGGAACTTCCTTTAGGATATGACCATAAATATGTATATTCCCATTTTGGATATAATTTAAAAGCTACGGACTTACAGGCGGCAATCGGCTGTGCTCAGCTGGATAAATTTCCGGGATTTGTACAGCGCCGCAGCAAAAATTTCAACCGGCTGAAAGCAGGGCTTACAGGCCTGGAGGAATGGCTCATATTGCCGGAACCCTGTAGTAACACAGAACCCAGCTGGTTCGGCTTTCTGCTCACCTGTAAAAACGGGCTGGACAGAAATCAGGTGGTGCAGTTCATTGAAGGAGCGGGCATTCAGACAAGAATGCTTTTTGCCGGAAACCTGATCAAGCATCCCTGCTTTGACGGGATGCGTAACGCACAGGAGGGATACCGGGTGGCAGGCAGCCTGGAGAACACCGACCGCATCATGCGGGATTCCTTCTGGGTGGGCGTTTATCCCGGCATGACGGATGAGATGATCGATTACATGATAAAAAAGATCAGGGAAGCCGTGATGGAGAATGCTCTGCGATAGACATCGCTAAGCAGCAGGAATTGGATGGCCTGTTTAAAAGGGCGGACTGGAGCGGAATATGAAACAGAGACTGGCGGATTATGCGGCAGATTTTTTGGTAAACAAAGGAATCAGCGATTGCTTTATGGTAACAGGCGGCGGTGCCATGCATTTAAACGATGCGCTGGGGCATAAAGAAGGACTGCACTGTACCTACCATCATCACGAACAGGCCTGTGCCATGGCGGCAGAGGCCTATGCCAGGGTGGAGAACAAAATGGCAGTCTGCTGTGTGACCACAGGCCCTGGCGGAACCAATGCCATCACGGGCGTGGTGGGCGGATGGCTGGATTCTGTCCCCATGTTCATCCTTTCCGGCCAGGTGCGTTATGATACCACGGCCCGTTATACCATGCAGTTTGCACAGGGCCTGCCCCTTCGCAGCGTGGGGGATCAGGAATTCGATATTGTCAAAGCCGTATCCTGCATGTGCAAATATGCGGTCATGCTGGAAGATCCCATGCGGATCAGATATGTGCTGGAAAAAGCATACCATCTGGCCATGAACGGAAGAAAAGGGCCGGTCTGGGTGGACATTCCGGTGAATTTTCAGGGATGTATCATCGAAACGGAAGAACTGGACGGATACGATCCTACGGCGGAAGAATCCGGTGTGCCGGATTCGGTTTCCGAAGAAACCCTTCAGGGAATCATCGAAAAAATCAAAGGCGCCCAAAGGCCGGTTCTGTATGCCGGAAACGGCATCCGCCTTTCCGGAGGATACGGCCAGTTCCGGGAGGCGGCAGAGCGCCTGGGTATTCCCGTTGTGACCTGCTGGGATTCCATCGACGCCATAGAGGATGAACATCCCCTCTATGTGGGCAGAGGCGGAATTATGGGAGACCGGCCGGGCAATTTCGCGGTGCAGAATGCGGATCTTGTGCTGGCAGTGGGCAATCGCCTTTCCATCCGGCAGGTTGGATACAATTGGAGCACCTGGGCCAGGGAAGCTTATGTTATAATGGTAGATATCGATCCGGCGGAATTAAAGAAGCATACGCTGCATGTGGAAATGCCGGTCTGTGCCGATGCAAAGGATTTTTTTTCAGGTTTGAACAGGTGCCTGGCAGCAGGAAGTGCAGAAGCCGGAGAGTCGGATGAAGTACGCCCCCTGTTTCAGAATGTCCAATGGATTCAAATCTGTCAGGACTGGAAGAAAAATTATCCCGTCACGCTTCCAAAGCATTGGGAAGAGGACGGAAAACATGCCAATGTATACGCCTTTATCAAATATTTGAGTCAAAGCCTGCCGGATGGGAATCTGACGGTGGTCTCAAACGGCAGCGCCTGTGTGGTGGGCAGCCATAACTACGTGATTAAAAAAGACGCTCGTTTTCTGATCAACAGCGCCATTGCCAGTATGGGCTACGGCCTCCCGGCCGCCATCGGCGCCTGTATCGCGGCGGGAAGGAAGGATACCATCTGCATTGAAGGGGACGGCAGCCTGATGATGAATCTGCAGGAATTGCAGACTGTTCTCACGAACCGCCTTCCCATAAAACTGTTTGTAATTAACAATCAGGGATATCATTCCATCCGGCAGACCCAGAATAACCTGTTTTCGGAACATACTAAGGTGGGGATCGGACCGGAAAGCGGCGATCTGTCCTTTCCGGACTATGGGAAACTGGCGGCGGCATTTGGATATGCCTATTTTGCTGCTCACAGCAACGAGGAAATGAAACGGACAGTGGACGCCGTCCTGGCTATGGAAGGCCCGGTTTTCTGTGAGATTTTTGTTTCTTGTGACCAGAACTTTGAACCCAAAAGCGCTACCAAAAAGCTGGAGGACGGCAGCCTGTTTTCGCCGCCCCTGGAGGATCTGGCGCCGTTCCTGGATCGGGAAGAGCTGAAAAAGAATTTGTATATCGCTCCGGTAGAAGAGCACTGAGCGATAGGTATTTTGTCAAAGGACGGAGACCGGTATGAAAAGAGTGATTCTGTCAGGAGCTACGGGAGCCTTGGGTATGGCTCTGATTCAAAAGTGCATGGAAGAACAGACGGAAGTGCTGGTTTTGTGTCGGAAAAATTCCCACAGGTCCTACCAAATTCCCAACAACCCTTTTGTGAAAAAAATATATGCCGATCTTGCCGATTTCGCTTCCCTGCAAAATACCACAGGAAAAAAATGGGATGTTTTTTATCATCTGGCCTGGGAAGGGACTACAGGCGAAAGCCGGAATGACACGGCGCTGCAGATGAAAAATGCGGCCTCTACCCTGGATGCGGTGTATCTGGCACAGAGATTTGGCTGCACAGCGTTTCTGGGAGCGGGATCTCAGGCGGAATACGGCAGGACGGAAGGGACCCTGAACGCCATGACGCCGACACATCCGGAGACTGGCTATGGCATCGCCAAACTGGCAGCAGGACAGATGAGCCGCCTGCTTTGCAGGCAGCTGGGAATGCGGCACGTTTGGACGAGAATCCTGAGTGTTTACGGTCCCTGGGACGGGAAACAGTCCATGGTGATGACCGCTATAGAACGGTTTTTAAAAGGGGAAAGAGCATCCTTTACAGCGGGAGAACAGCAATGGGATTATCTCTACAGCAGGGATGCCGCCGATGCTCTTTACCGGTTGGGACAAAGAGGAATCGATCAGAAAACCTACTGTCTGGGCAGCGGACAGGCCAGACCGCTGAAAGAATATATTCTTAAGATTCGGGATGCGGTGGCGCCAACTGCAGTCGCAGGAATTGGAGAAGTGCCTTATGCCAAAGGACAGGTCATGTACCTTTGCGCGGATATTGAAGAACTGCAGAAAGATACCGGATTTGTACCCAGGGTCTCCTTTGAGGAGGGGATCCGGGAAACCGTAGAATTTGTGAAAAATGGACAAAGAACCTGGAGATGATCATTTATGAAAAAAATCAGCGTTGTGATTCCCTGTTATAATGAGGTGGAAAATGTAGTGCCAATCAGTCAGGCAGTGATCGATATGATGGGAGAAAAGCTGCCTGAATATGACTATGAAATCCTTTTTATTGATAACTGTTCCGAGGACGGGACGAGGGATAAAATCAGAGAACTGTGCAAAGCCAATCCGAAAATCAAAGCGATTTTCAATGTGACGAATTTTGGACAGTTCAATTCCCCCTACTATGGCATGTGCCAGTCCACCGGCGACTGCACAGTGCTTTTGTGCGCAGATTTCCAGGACCCGGTGAACATGATCCCCAGATTCGTGGAAGAATGGGAAAAAGGACACCGGATTGTCAGCGCGATTAAAACTTCCAGTAAGGAAAATTCTTTTATCTACTTTTTGCGGACCGTTTATTACCGGGTGATCCGCAGTATGTCCAAAACGGAATTCATTGAGCACTTTACCGGATTTGGCCTCTATGACAAAAGCTTCATTCATCTGATGAAGGAACTGCATGATCCCTGCCCCTTCCTGCGGGGGATTGTGGCCGAATACGGAAGCGGTTTTAACCGGATCGAAGTTCCTTATGAACAGCAGCAGCGCAGGGCCGGAAAGACGAAAAACAACTTCTACAGCCTGTATGACGCTGCCATGCTTTCCATCACCTCCTACACCAAGGTAGGACTGCGGCTGGCAACCTTTCTGGGTTTTCTTTCCTCCGGAATTAGCCTTTTGATCGCCCTTGTTTATCTGGTCATGAAGCTGATCTGGTGGGACCGCTTTGCGGCAGGCAGCGTTCCCATGCTGATCGGAATCTTTGTGATCGGATCGCTGCAGCTGTTTTTCATCGGACTGCTGGGAGAATATATTCTGAATATTAATACCAGGGTGATCGGCAGACCTACGGTGGTGGAAGAGGAGAGGATTAATTTTGAGGGGGAAAACATAAAGAGTTAATTGTCTGGTGCAAATATCTCATTATATTTATTTTTTATACAATGTTCATTCAATATTATTGTTAAGTAGACAGGCAAACAAAAAAATAATGAATAAACATATCTTGTTTCGCAATAAGATGGAGTTGCGAATAGTAGAGAAAGCCAAACTATAATAGTAGGAAGTATAATCGTAATTTTTCTTATGCTTTTCTTATAACATAAGCGTTGTAAACAAAAGAAAACTAAAATTACGATATTTCCGATACTAAATATCCAGGAAAGGAATACATTATTACGGACATCAATTCCAATAAAGTAATCATACAAACTTTCTTTAAATATTGTAGGGTGAGCTTTTGCATCAATAGTTAAAAGCGTGGCAGATTTATTATAGACATCATAGCTAATGGCACCTTTACTTACACCAGGATACCAATATCCGATTGTTAAGTTTGCCGAGGCCTCTAAACATCTCAGGGGATAATTGAGTAGTAGCTTTATCCATAATTTAAAATAAGCAGATTTATTTTCCACGATAATTTGAGAATTGAAATTTTCGTGAAATTTTATTGGATCAGAATAGTAGGGACTATAAATATTTTTTATAGTATCTATAGGTAATACCTCATTGATTAGTTTAAGGTCATTTTCATCGATATATTCTTCATTTACTATTATATTAGCTATTTGATTAATAGGCATACCTAACGCTTCAGTTATGTTGCCTTTTGTTATCCCCAGATTGTTATAAACAGGACCCTTTACCAAACAGAGGATTAAAATTAATATAAATATGGTAGAATATCGTTTTACATTTTTATGGTAAGATATGTCCAATATAAAAGCAGTTATTAGTACTACCATAAATCCATTACTTCTTAATAGTAAAACAGCAGCAAAAGATATGAAAAGACAAATAAAATGTGTATTGTTGTTAATCCAGAATCCATCTGTTTGATAAATTTTGTAAATTTGAACAGTTAAAATAAGTATGGACATAGAAAAAATAACATCTTTCGTCATATCAATGCTTGCAAGCGCATTTAAAGGAAATAAAGCATAAAATAGGATTGAAAAAATAAATAAGTATTTTGATATATGTTGAGAATATAAAAATTTTACTGTATATGCAAAGGCTAAAGACAATATTAGCATCTGTATAATAGAATATATACTTACAGCTAATGTTGAATTTAAATTACCATTTGTAAAAAGCATACTAATATGTTGAGACAACCAAATTAATAAGGTGTGTAAAGGTGGGTGGTGACTGCTTATCGGATATATTCCTGTTGCCATTCCCCATTGCCAGCCAGCATCTGAAGTAACTATGCCTGGAAAATTAGACAAAAAAGCAGGTAACCAACATAAAAAGAAAAGTAATGCTAAACATAAATATGACATATAGGATTTTTCAAAGAATTTAATCGTAAAACAACTTGGAAAATAATTATCCAGTATACTGTTTATAACGCACAAAAAAACATGCACAAGAAAAAAGCAGCCTAAGTAAATTATAATGATTTCATAAGGTTTGGGAAAGTTATCTTTTCTATCCCACAAAATTGATCCCAAAATAATGAATATAGAGAATAAACTATCCCAAAAGAAAAAACTTTTTTTATGACTTATCCTGATTTTAGAAGTAAAGTTTGGAAAATTGCTATTTAGTAATAATATTATGGATGATATTATATATATAGGGAATAGCTCTTCGCAATGCAAACTTCCAATATAAAAAAGGAAAAATGAAATATTAATTAAAATAAAAATACCTAAAAATCCTGAAATTAGTTTCTTAAACATGGTATTATTCTCCTCTTTCTGAAGTTAAAGAAAGTTTTTCTATATATTTTTCGTTAGTTTTAATTAACAGGTACTCAAAGTCTTGCTTACTTTTTTGTACAGATGTTGATAAAATAAGCCCCGAGAAAAAAGATTGTAATGCACTTAGAGCAGTAAAACCACAAACAATTAAAGTTGGAAATTTTAATACAATACCTGTCTGTATATAATCTATCAGAACCGGAATGAAAAAAAAGAGTGATAATAATAATAATATTGTAGTTAATGTGGCAAAAAAGGAAAAAGGTTTGTATGTCCTAAATAACTTAAAAATAGTTCTTAATACTTTGAAACCATCAGTGTAGGTATTCAGTTTAGACTCGCTTCCTTCCGGGCGATCCCGATAGTCAATTATAACGTTTTCTATTTTCATATTTTTATCGATGGCATGTATACTCATTTCTGTTTCAATTTCAAAGCCTTTTGACAAAACAGCAAATGTTTTAACAAAATTATAGCTAAAAGCGCGATATCCTGTCATAATGTCTTTTATATCACTTTTAAATAGTAAGTTAATGCTCTTTCGAACAATAATATTTCCCAAATTATGAAATGGTCGTTTATTTTCTGCAAAGTATGTAGAGGATAGACGATCACCTATTACCATATCAGCGCCTTGAAGCAATACTTTTTCACATAACTTCATAGAACAATCTGCAGGATAAGTATCATCACCATCTACCATTAAATAGCATTGCGCATCTATATCACGAAACATTCGGCGAATAACATTTCCTTTTCCTTGTTGATACTCATATTTTACAATAGCGCCTTCCTGTAGAGCTATCTTGGCGGTATCATCTGTTGAATTATTGTCATAAACATAGATAGTAGCGTCAGGTAAATATTTTTTATAGTCTCTAATAACCTTACCAATTGTTTTTGATTCATTATAGCATGGAATTAGTACTGCAATTTTGTTCATGATTTTTCTCCTTTAGCATTTTAGTCAAATAGGTATGGATTAATAATAATTATCCTATTATTATCTGATTCAGAAATTACTGTTTTATTAGTGTTTAAGACTTCAAAATAAAGATTGTTACCAGTAACTTTGTGATTAAATGAAACCTCAACATTTTCTAAATTATTTCCGTTAAATATATTTTGATATAATAAAAAATCTTGGTTATTTCTTTTTTCATATATTTTCAATATGTATTCGTTACAACTTTGTAAATAATATTTCCCTATAATAAAACGCATTTTAGAACCTGATTGATTTTCTAATGAATCAATTGTTTTCTTATCATACAAGCATGTAACTGTATTTTGTGGTTGACCAGTAAAACCAATATTTATGAGTAAATATGGGGATATATTTCCTGTACATGTAGAAAAACTATATGCTGTTAATCCCATCTCATTTAATCGATATATATATGATTCGACATCGTCAAAATTTCGTTTTCGAATGTCGTATACATTACCGTTGAAAGACATTTGTAGCTCGTCACTAAACATTTGCTGAATCGTTGGATCACTGATGTATCCTATATATCTTGCATTAATAATTTTACTATTTCCCGGATACAGATATGCATATCCGCCATATTGAGAATCTGTAAGACAAAATGTATTAACATCAATGACTGATGTATCTTCAAGTGAGTAGTCTTTAAATATTTTTGTTAAATTATCCGCTAAAAGCTGGGGAGTAACACTTCTCCATGACCATTCTCGACCACCCATAACGTCTTTAATCTGTAGAAAACTGGTTAAAAGAAAAATTCCTATTAGTATAACAGATATAGCATTATAAATAAGAGATTTTTTTTGAATAAGCCAATAAATTAGGAAAACTGACATAAATGAAATATATATCATTCCTGGAATATAATATCTTGCAATACCTGTGGTAAATGACCATAATAGAGAACTTGAAAAGATAATAAGTAATAATAGAATAATGCGTTTTTTATTAAAGGCTTCGAATTTGTTTTTTAGACAATTAATAGCAAAAAACAAAATTCCTATAAGCCCAATAATATAGATATAGGTATATTTATCGGGAATTTCACTTAATCTATAACCTGTATTAAATATAGCATTAAATATCCAGAAAAAACGTTCAAATGAATTTATTCCACCAAACTGTCCGTCATTCCAATTAGTTATCCAAAAGTAAGGTGATTCAAAAAAACTGTTATAATATGGAAAAACAGGGTTTTTAGTACAAACAGTATTAAATACCATGTATATACTCATTGGAAATGCTGCCAGTACTGATGAGAGCATAAATATCTTCCATGACATTTCTTTTCTATGAATCCAAATATAACAAATTACTAATGGAAAAATAAATACAATATTTGTCATTTTTAGTGCAAACCATAGACCATTAAATAAAGCAAATATAAGAGTAGTGGCAGGTGTAGTCTCTTTATCCATACCTTTTAAAAGAATCCTAATACATTCTAAAGCAAAAGGAATACCTAGTATATCCACATAGTAAGAACCAAGCATCATTAAACAATCATGTCCTGTTACAATACAAAAGGATAGTAATGCAGGATTGACCAATTTTTTCATCCAATCTGTGCATTGTGTGTTATTAATAGAGGGTAGTAATACTTTTTTAATAATACTTATAATTTGTAAGTATATTATAAGTAATACGAATGTATTTAATATTGTCCCCATTCGATAACCCATGTATTTATGAAATATTCCTAGCGCTCTATCACCTAGTCTAAACCCCCATATCTGAAAATTTCCAAGTGCAACGTAGGGATCGGAAAACCAGTTTTTGAAACCTGAATCATGCGAAATAATATGATAATGTAAGGTATCATAAGCAGTATCCGGAAAACAACTCTTTATAATTCCTAATATGAGTATAAGGTAAAAGAAAAAGTGTTCTGTTGCAGTTTGCTTTTCAAAAGAAATTTTAGCATTAACTGATAATAAAAATGCTACGCAAATCCAAATACATCCAACGAATAGCCTAGATACTAATGTGGATTGAGGCATGTTTAATAAAAACGCAATTAAATCGATAAATTCTATCATTGTAACAAATAGTAAAAAGAGAAAAAATATCCAAAATGAATAACAGGATATTTCAATTGGATAAATCGACAATTGTCTGGTTTGATTTAGTTTTTTTCTTACGAAACTTATCATTCAATTATCCTCCAGTGGCTATTTGGGATTAGACATCATTTCCATATTTACGTTAGATGTAACACCATTCCTGTATTTAGGCATTCGCCATTTCGTATTCCATTTTTTCTCAAAATATTCCTTATTTTTAATAAATATCTTTTGGTATTCTTTTGCCTCCAATTTATTAAAAGATGCATTATTAACATGATGTATAAATACATCTTCTGCAACATAGAAACAGTATCCTGCCTTTTCAATAACCTTTGCATAGTCATCATCTTCAAACATACCAACCTGATATCCTTCGTCAAGAAAACCATGTTCCTTTATAATACTCTTCCGGATTAAGGTGCAAAACATCGCAAGACGGTCAACATCAGTATAAATTTCATTAATATGTGAGTTTGTATAAAGGTATGCAAAGTGATCTAATTCTTTACAGTTTTTATAGTTTACTGGAATCATTGCCTCATTTCCAATGGAATTTGTGACAGCACCACACATTCCACAGGATTCGTCGTTTTCCATGTGTTTTACCAAATTTGTGATCCATCCGCGTGTGACAAGAGTATCATTGTTTAAAAGTAAAACATATTTGCCTGTAGCAGCAGCTATAGCAAGATTATTTCCTCCGGCAAAACCACTGTTTTTACCATTAAATATGATCTTAATTTTTTCATTTTTCAAATCTTCTATTTTATGAAGGTAATCAATGGTACCGTCGGAGGACATATTATCTAAAATGATCAATTCGTAATTAGGATAAGCTGTTTTAAATAAAATACTGTTAATACAGGCTTTATTTAATTCCAAATTGTTATAAGTTAATACAACAATACTCACTTTGGGAACTGCCTGCATACATACGGATGCAAAAGATTCAAATCGTTTTTGCCAGTCATTTTCCCTGGCAAAAGAAATACTTTCTTCCTCACTTTTTAGGGAATCTTGACCTGATAAGCATAAGTTTACATATTCCAAAAATGTATTATTATCGTTTGACATATACACAAACTTATCCCTAAAGGGAGCTAATTCTGGAATTTCAGTTGCTACAATTTTTTTGCCGGCACTTAAATATTCATAAAATTTTACCGGATTGGTGGCCTTGATGAGATCTGTGGAAGTATCAAAAGGAATTAGACATACATCAAAATATGCAAGATGTTGTGGCAGTTCCTTATAATTCTTTTCTCCTAAAAGCTTAATATTCGCAAATTTTTCAAGTTTATCTCTGTGCTCCGTCACTTCTCCGATAATTACTATGTCACAGTCGGGCCTATTTGCGGCGAGGTGGCAGACTTTTTCCCATGAAAACCAATGGGAAACAGCTCCATAATATCCTATTACAGGTCTTTGCTTTTTCTCCTTATTTAAGGCAGCCTGATAGAAATGCTCAACTTCAGTGCCATTTCTTACAATACTGACATGCTCGGTATATTGTGTCGCAATGTCGTAAAGAAATTGAGAACTTGCAATAATTTGATCACTATTTTTTAACATATGAAGACAATTATTTTTCAACTGTTCTGAAGTAGTACCTAAAAAACCTGTAAAGTCATCCATATAGTCAACTATGATTTTAAATCCATACTTAGTTCGTAGATATTGGGCTCCCTGTATCCAGTTTGGATAGTCAAGTATAATCATTGCATCCCGGATGGCATAGATATTTATTAAAGAGTCCATCTTCTTAGTAAACCAATCTAAAAATTCAGGACATTCAGAAGCAAAATAAATGGCATTACAAGATTTACAAAAAAAGTCCACAGTATTAAGGTTGGACGAGATCTCTCTTATATTATCTTTATTAATAAAATTTGCATTAATATAAAAAACTCTATGTCCATTTTGTGCAAAACGTGATGCAAAGTGTTGTGGGCGTTGATACCTGAAATCATAGTCGATTACAGAAAAAATTATGATATCCGGTTTATCATATTTTTTGTCCAAACATTCCGCAGTTATGTTACTAATTGAATTTGGTAAAATAATTTCTGCATTGTCTCTGCAATTTTTATCTGCAGTCTGCGATGCTGATTCGGATATTGAAGGAAGCGCCACAGTTGAACTATGTGTTGGAAGCTCTAACATATTTGATATATTTAGAACCATATTATAACCGTCATTTCGTGAAAATGTATCAGGTTGGCGTTTTAAGAAACACTTACAAATAGCAAGAAATTTCTTCTTTTCTTCCCGTGTTCCCATTAAAAATTGGTGGCAAAAACGTATAATTAAGCATAAAAATTTATACGACAATTTGGAATTAATACGATTACAATTTGCCTTTGCTTTATAAATAGAAGATTCAACGGTTAATAAAGCATTTTCTTTGTTCTGCAATTCACATATTAATTCCTGAATTTTCTTTTCAGATTCTTTAATGCTATTTTCATTTTTTGTATTTTCGCCATCCTTTATACTGTCAGCATCTATTAAATCCTGCATTTCTTTCCTTAAATTTTGATTTTCCAAGGTTAAACGACTAAGTTCATTACTAAATCTCGCATCATTGTCTCGAAGTTGTAAGGTTAAGTTTTGAATAGTGGATTTACACAATTCTAGTTCGCTTAAAGCCGTGTCCAGCTGTTTTTGATCCTGTAAAGCTTTATTGCTAAAAGCAGCATTCTTTGCCTCAATTTCAGAAATATAAGCTTTTAATTGTTCTTGATCATTTAACTCTGTTTCTAATGATTTTATTTTATTGTTAAGAGTAAGAATGTCACACTTATATTGATTAATTATGCTATTATAATTTCTTTCCTGTTCATCAAATTGGGCCTTTTGCTGGTTAATAATTTGTGCAGTTTGCTCATTATTCTGATTTAATATATTTTGATATTCTCTCTGAAGAGATTCTGTAATTCCAGTAGAAAGATCACTGAGCATTTGTATTGTATTGTTTTCTTTTTTATAAATAAGCAATATCTGCTGGTCAGGATAGTAAGTATCCGAAAATTCTTTTCCATCAATAGTTCTGACGTAATTCAAAGTAAAGCCTGAAAGTTGCGTAGGTATCACATCTTCAGAAAATTGATATACGTGTTCGGATATATCGAGCTTTTCTTTGTAGGGAACTAGGATAATAATATATTTATTTATTATGCTGGTAAGGTTTCTGAAAATTTTCCAGGGATTTGAAAAATGCTCTAAAACATTGGAACAGATTACAACGTCATAACGAATAGTGGAATCAAGATTTAACAAATCTCCCACATGAAAATTACTTTGCGGATAAAGCGTTTTTGCTTTACCGATTGCCTCTGCAGAAAAATCCATGCCATCGACATCCACTCCCAATTTACGGCTGAATATAGGAATCCCCTCTCCCATAGCACATCCCATATCACATACCGTATATTCTTCTGTCATAATTTCCTTTATGAGAGAAGAGGGGAGCATGTCACATAGAAGTTTCGCAAAAAAAGCCGTTTGCTTATCACCCGCATAATCAAGCCAGTCTGTTTCAAATCTGTAATTCCAGTATTCTTTAGAGTTTATTATCATCAATTTTCTCCTTGATCTGTATTCTATTTTACTTGTATTGTAGCGTTAACATCAAAAATCCCGAAAATTTTTTTATCAGAAAAAACCTTAAAATATTTTATCCCTTCAATGTATTCAAAATATGTGGGATTTAGATTTTCTCTATTTTCAAGCGCAACTACCAGATAATATTCGCCAGTTGCAAGCATAGATGTGAACTTAAACGTAACACAATGCTTTTTTGCGCCAGGAATAGAAACTTTTTCATCATATGTTGTTTTTACACACAAATCAGTACCTTCCTTATTTTTTATAGAAAAAGCTACTGATAAATTACTATGATCAATATCTAACTCATCATTAAAAAATATTTTTATCTTTATTATTTCATCTGGGCTAAAATGATTTCGTTCTATGTCGTCTGCACCCGTAAGTAACACTTTTGTAATCATGCCGACATTAGTTCCCCAATGGGCGAGACAGTCTTTAAAATGGCTTTTTTCGGAGACTTGTGGCTTCACAGTGACTTTAGGAACGCTATCCGAATTAGCAGGAGCGTCTTGGGCACTATCCGTTGATTTACCTGGCAATGTCTCAGTTAATTTTGAAGTATCTTTAACAGGCGTTTCCGTTATACTATCACTATCATTATTTTTTTTACTGCTATATTTTTTATATAATGTCAAATCAGAAATATCATCTAAATACATGAATTCTGTAAACTGCGCGGTAATATAAGTGGGGTCTCCTGATGCTATTAACTCCCCATTATTCAGCCAGATACAATTATCACAAAATGTTCGCATAAGTCCCACATCATGGCCTACATAAAGAATTGTTACACCTTTTTCCTTAAATTCCTTGAATTTATTAAAACATTTTGCCTGAAATCTCATATCTCCTACGCTGAGAATTTCGTCTACAATTAAAATTTCTGGTTCAACATTAATTGCACAGGAGAATGCAAGCCTCGCGAACATACCGCTGGAATAGGTTTTAACTACCTGCCCCACATAATCTCCAATTTCGGCAAAAGTGATAATATCATCCAGTTTTGCATCCATTTCTGCTTTTGTAAAGCCCATTAATGTACCATAAAAATAGATGTTATCTATTCCTGTATATTCCATATTAAAACCTGTTCCAAGCTCGAGCAGTGAAGATATCCTTCCATTAACTTGGACATTTCCGGTTGTAGGTTCAAGTATTCCTGTGATAATTTTTAACAGCGTAGATTTACCGGCGCCATTTCTTCCTACAATTCCAAGGATTTCTCCTTTTTTTACATTAAAACTTAAATCGGTTAAAGCATGAAACTCTGTATGAAGAATTTTTCCGGATAAGCTAAAAGCTTCTTTCAGCTTATCTGTCGGAGAATTATACATATTGAAAGTTTTTGAGACATGATTCACAACTATTTTATATTCATTAACGCTTTCCATTGCGCCCTCCACTTTATTAAACCGTATCTGCAAAATGAGGCTTAAGCTTTGAATAAATAATTCCGCCGGCCAATAATAAAAAAAGTACAAAGCACCAGAAATATATAGTGAGCTCTTTCTTTTCCCAAAACCAACATCGGCCAATGATCGCATCCCGATATCCCTCTATAATATAAAAGAAAGGATTGAGTTTGAAATAGATATGAGTTTCTTCAGAGAAGCTTTCCAGTGACCATGCAATTGGTGTTCCCCACATCCCGATTAATAAAATTACAGAAATAATTTGATTTAAGTCCCTGAAAAAAACAACGAGAGTAGAAGTTATTAATGACAGGGAAAACAACAATATAATATTAGCCAGCATGTAATACAGAAGTTGGATCAAATATATTGTTGGCCATATATGAAATTTGCACGCAACAATCATCACAATAACACAAAAAAATACATGCACATAAAAAGAAGATAGAATTTTTACGAGTGGTAGTATATTTACATTGAATTTCACTTTTTTTATCAGATAATTATATTCGATAAAGCTATTACTGGCAGAACTAAAGGCCTCCATCACAAAGAGCCATGGAACGATACCACATATAAACCATACAACATAAGGGATACCAGATACATCACCACTGCGAAAACCGTATTGAAAGGCAACCCAATATACAATAATGGTAAGTAAAGGTTGGGCAATTGCCCAAAATAATCCGAAATAAGTGCCTGTAAATTTTCTTTGAAAATCTTTATATGATAAAGACATGAGCAATCTTCTGTCTTTAAAAATATCACCAATAATTCTTCCTGTCTGCAAAAATGCTTTCATCTATTTTCCTCGTAACTGTTATTTATATTTATTTACACAGTACATCTGCAATCCTCTTACTTGCAAAGCCATCTCCGTAAGGATTGGATGCTGTGCTCATTTTGTTATATTCGTTTTTATCAGCAAGTAACCGCTTAAACTCGCAATATATGGTTTCTTCCTCTGTGCCAACTAATTTTAAAGTACCTGCCGCAATTCCTTCAGGACGTTCCGTCGTATCGCGCATTACAAGAACGGGTTTTCCCAAGCTGGGTGCTTCTTCCTGAATACCGCCGCTGTCAGTCAGTATCAGATAAGAATGTGCCATGAAATTATGAAAATCAAGGACATCCAAGGGCTCAATAATATGAAATCTGTCATCATTGCCAAAAACTTCTGCTGCAGCCTGGCGGACAACAGGGTTCATGTGTATGGGATAGATTACTTTAACATCAGGCGTTTCATCGACAATCCTTTTTATGGCCCGGAACATATGGTGCATAGGTTCCCCCAGGTTTTCACGGCGATGCGCGGTCAGCAGAACAAGACGGCTGCCCTTTGCCCATTCCAGTTCGGGATGTGTATAGTTTGGACGTACGGTTGTCTTTAGCGCATCGATTGCAGTATTACCGGTAACATAAATGGATTTCGGGGTTTTTCCTTCCTGAAGAAGGTTATTCTTTGCTGTTTCTGTAGGAGCAAAATTATACTGCGCAAGAATTCCGACAGCCTGTCTGTTAAACTCTTCGGGATATGGAGAGTAGATATTGTGTGTGCGAAGCCCGGCTTCCACATGGCCGACCGGGATCTGCAGATAAAAGCAGGCCAAAGCCGTTACAAAGGTGGTGGTGGTATCGCCGTGCACCAATACAATATCCGGTTTTTCCAAGATAAGGACCTCGCGAATCCGGTCCAGAATATTAATGGTGACATCGAACAACGTTTGTCTGTCTTTCATTATGGAAAGGTCATAATCCGGAGTGACGGAGAAAGCATCCAGTACTTGATCCAGCATTTGGCGATGCTGACCAGTCACACATACTAACGTTTGCAGGTGTTCGCGTGATTTTAATTCTTTTACCAAAGGACACATTTTGATTGCTTCCGGTCTTGTACCAAAAACACATATAATCTTCATTAAAATTCTCCTTCTGTTTATTGTAATAATTCTGTAAGTGCTTTATCTATATCTGAAACCCGTTGCTCCCAGCTGTTTTGTGACAGGAACTGCTTTTGCATATCCGAATTATATTTGGGCGGGAATCCTCTGCTTATCAGATCCCCAAGAAGTGCTAATAACTGGTTTTCTGTTTCATAAAAGTATACAAATGGTTCAAAACGATCTATCTCCGGATAATGTACGGAAATGATACATTTGCCAAAGCTGATATATTCATATAATTTCACCGGATCAACTGCCAGGGTAATTTTATTTATGATAAATGGCATGATCAGACAATCTATATTTTCAACAGATTCAAATAATTTGCTGTGTTCAATAATGCCGTGATGATGGAGCCTTGGAAGTGACGGCACACTGACAATGTTGGGACCATAAAGTTCTGCCCGCAGAGCAGGATAGGTCTTGAGACAACTTTGTAACAGTGAAAAATCAAACCATTCAGAAATCGTGCCAATATAGCCAATGGAATAATTATGTTTCAAAGACTTCCCCGGCGAAACGGGATGCAGCTGCCGGTAAAAGGCGCCATTCCGAATCAAAAAAGCTTTGCTTTGAACGTCTGGGGGAAGATGATTAAATAAATACCTGCTCGAAACGAAAACTATATTTGAGCGGGACCATATGGTTTCCTGAGCCTGTTCTAATCGTTTGGCCAGCCTGAAATTCGTTTGAATACTGACAATATCGTCCATATCATCGTAAAGAATGAACCCTTTATATTCGTCGGGAATGAACTCGATATAAAGAGGCGTGGAAAGCCATACCATATCGTATTCGCCAAGATGTTTAAAAGCCTTTTTGATGATCTGACATTCCAATTTTTCTAATATATCGACACGATCTGAAAAAGGAATCTGAAAAATGCCTTTACATTTTGGGGGCTTGGATGTCCCTTTTTGGCGCCTCCAGGGCCGTGTCAGATATTGAGGGTACAATACTGTCAAATCATAGTGCTGATTCAATAATTGAGCCAGAATATGAGGACGTTGCCTGATCCAGCTCCAGTCTACGTTCATCACATATAAAATTTTTGCTTTTTTACTCATTAAAATTGAACTTTCCTAATATCTGTTTTTTTTATCGATGAGTTGTATTAATTTCATTGCCCAAAGTGAAAGCGGGAAAAATAGCCGTTGAGGAAGAACTTTATATAAAATTTTCTCTATGGTTATTAGCGGGTCATGTTTCAGCGGTATGAAAGGTTCCGATTTCCACGGTGAAATTTTTTTGTATTTTAAAAATAGAGGGCTGTCCGGATGCTCATTGCAGGAATTCCATGGATTGCAGCCCAAAGTACGTATCATATGGAGGATTATTGGTTTCTTTCGAGCCGCTGCAATTTCATCATCCGAATAGTAATTCCGGGCTGACATATAGCGGAAATATAGCTTTTCAGGATACATACGGTGTATAGTCTGAAAGTTATATTGTATGGGTAATGAAATAATGTCTTCTTTACAGACTATATTGTAAAGATCCTGGTCAGGATGAGAGAACTCTTTTCCATATTTGTGAGCATATTCCATAATTTTAGAATGCCAGTGTTCGCATCGCCATCTTTGACAGTTAATCAACAAGACACCGGCATTATAATAATTAAAATTCTTCCCCTCCTCTTTTTTTAACAGATCTCCATAAGCATCCATCACCATACCCAGCAGTTTTCCTTCCATATTAATATGAATGAGCTCTGCCAGCGAACCGCAGATCAATGTATCAGAATCCAAATATAAAAGGCGGTTTATATCTTCAGGAATATAACGGTCAAAATACAGACGCAAGTTTGTCATTGAAGAACCTCGATAGGTAGGAATATTTGTATTTGTAAGTTCTGCAAATGTTGTAGTTGCATCTATCAACTGTATTGTTTGATGGTATGTTTGAGATAATTGTTTAAACTTTCGACAATTCTCTTCATCTACCCCTACAAGCAAAAGGTAAACAGTGATGGAGATTTTATCACAGGGATTATTTTCAAAGAGAGAGGTTAAAGAAACACCTGTAACGCCTGCAAAACCATTGTCACACATATAT
Source organism: uncultured Lachnospiraceae bacterium (assembly GCA_902476265.1). Lineage (GTDB taxonomy): Bacteria > Bacillota > Clostridia > Lachnospirales > Lachnospiraceae > Gallintestinimicrobium. Next base: position 1,175 of record CABSCP010000009.1, on the reverse strand, counting down.
AACACATTAAGTTTTTCCAAAGAGTTCTCTCCATTTTCTGATTTTTGATTGAAAATTCCGCACAATGACAATAAAAGACAACATGCCGATCTGATCTAAAATCCAACATAAAAATACGGCCAAACGGGCGAAAAGCGTATCTGGTGTCTTTAAAGCACCATAAAAAAAGGAAAGGTTGCGGTATTTAGGCAAAACCAGATACATTTGTTTTTTCATAATTGTTATATTTTCTTTCAGTGCCGAACAAGGGCAAAGAGGTAAATCAGCTATATTAAAATAAAACCATTTGTAAAGATAGTAATACAAAGCCTGCTTATCTGAGCTTAAGGAAAGAGAAGCTGCCAGCGAAGCAGTGAAAGAGGATAATTTGGCCCATATTTTGTATGGTATCCAGTCGGTATAAAGTGTAAAATTTTTGCTTGTTGAATTGTCGTGTCGTACCCATGAATACAGCACATTGGAGATAAATATGGTGTTTGAGCAATATAAATGAATTTGCTGCAAAAAAAATACATCGTCCGGCAATTCTTCAAAACGGATGTTATTCTTCCGGAATAATTCTGTTTTATAAATCTGAGCATGGTGCCAAGTATAAAGCCACTTACAGGAGTTGGCTGATGGGACATGTTTTTTTAAAATACGTCCGTTTGAATCCACCTCCTGAAATCCTCCGATAACACAGTCTGCATTATATAGACTGGCGGCAGAACATAAGGCTCCAATACATTCATTTAACATGTAATCATCCGCATCACATATCATCAGATATTTTCCTTGTGCCTCATCCAGAATACGGTTTTTGTTTTCAAGGATACCTTTATTAACTCCAGCGATAAGTCGAATCCGCATTTGCGGATTCATACTTATGAATTCGGATATAATCTTTTGTGAATCATCAGTGGATCCATCATCGCAGTACAGGATTTCAAAATCCTGAAAGCTTTGCCTTTTTATCTGCTCAAAAGCGCGGGGGAGGTACCGGGCATAATTATAGCTGGCGATTCCAATTGTAAGGAAAGGCGTTGGGCATGCGCTGCTGTCAAATTGTCGATTCAATCAGGTATATTCTCCTTTGGCTTATAAAATAGGTGATGATAAAAAGAGACACCTGTGCGTTTATATTACAAAATAGTATAAAATGTAATATGAGCTCCAATAGAATCAGATATATAGTT
>CABSCP010000008.1 GCA_902476265.1 uncultured Lachnospiraceae bacterium | reverse complement strand
CAGGTTCTGATTTGTGGCTTAGCACTACTTTTTAATTTTTATTCCGAAAGACAGGTTATATCACGATAGGGATTTATTGCAATTGTTTTGAAACGGTATTTTTTTGTCCTCTTTTTGCCAGACTCTCATACTTTGAAAAAGAGAATAAAAAAATCCCTTGACAATTTTTTATGTATTCTATATAGTTGTTTTATTCTATAAAAGAAAGATGAAGAGGAAGAGGAGTACGCATCCCCTGGCTGTCAGAGAGAATGTCCCGCCGGCTGCAAGGACGTTTCAGCAACAGAGTGCGGAAGGTAGCTTCGGAATCGGAAGGCCCAACGGTACGTCTGCCGGCATTTGCAAAGGCAGGAGGAACTCAGTAGGTTTTCACGGTGATCCCCGTTACAGGATGGCGGTTTCCGGCAGGCCGGGAACTGTGCGCAGAGGCTGTCCGCCGTCAGGCAGGAGAGCGAACAAAGGTGGTACCGCGTCAGGATATGAACGCCCTTTGGTGAGTGAAGGCTCGCTGAAGGGCTTTTTTTATTTCCGGCCGCGCGATGATGAAAGGAGAAATCATGAGCAGAGAACTGGCAAAGACCTATGATCCCCATGGGATTGAGGACAGACTTTACGAAAAATGGATGGAGAAGAAATATTTCCATGCCGAAGTGGATTACAGCAAAAAACCCTTTACCATTGTGATTCCGCCCCCGAACATCACGGGCCAGCTTCACATGGGACATGCCCTGGATGAAACCATGCAGGATATCCTGATCCGTTTTAAAAGGATGCAGGGATACAACGCCCTCTGGCAGCCCGGCACAGATCATGCCAGCATCGCAACGGAAGTCAAAATTATCGAAAACCTGAAAAAGCAGGGGATCGATAAACACGATTTGGGCAGGGAAGGCTTTTTGGAGAAGGCCTGGGACTGGAAAAAAGAATACGGCGGCCGCATCATCAATCAGTTAAAGAAGCTGGGTTCCTCCTGCGACTGGGACAGGGAACGTTTTACCATGGATGAGGGCTGCAATAAGGCTGTTACCGAAGTTTTCTGTAAGATGCATGAAAAAGGCTGGATTTATAAGGGAAACCGGATCGGCAACTGGTGTCCGGTATGCAAAACTTCCATTTCCGATGCGGAGGTGGAATATGAGGAACAGGCCGGCCATTTCTGGCACATTAAATATCCGCTGATCGAAGCAGACGGCAGCGTGAGCAAAACGGAATTTCTGGAATTTGCGACCACCCGTCCGGAAACCATGCTGGGCGATACCGCCGTTGCGGTGAACCCGGAAGATGAAAGATATCGGCATCTGGCGGGCAGGAAGGTATTGCTTCCCATCGTAAACCGGGAAATCCCCATTGTGGAAGATTCCTATGTGGACATGGAATTCGGAACCGGTGTGGTAAAAATCACCCCTGCCCATGACCCCAACGACTTTGAAGTGGGCAAACGCCATCATCTGCCGGAAGTCAATATTTTAAACGACGATGCCACCATCAATGAAAACGGCGGCAAATTCCAGGGGATGGACCGTTATGAAGCGAGAAAAGCCATCGTGAAGGAACTGGATGAAATGGGCCTTTTAGTGGGAATTGAAGACTATTCCCACAACGTGGGCACCCATGACCGCTGCCATACCACCATTGAGCCGATGATCAAAAAACAGTGGTTCGTGAAGATGGACGAACTGATTAAGCCTGCGGTAGAAGCGGTTCAAAAGGGAGAAATCAAGCTGATCCCGGAGCGTATGGAAAAGATTTACTTCAACTGGACCGATAACATCAAGGACTGGTGCATTTCCAGACAGCTGTGGTGGGGGCACCGGATTCCTGCCTATTACTGCGATGAATGCGGGGAAACCGTGGTGGCAAAGGAAATGCCGGCTGTCTGCCCCAAATGCGGCTGCACCCATTTCACGCAGGACCTGGATACGCTGGATACCTGGTTTTCTTCCGCGCTGTGGCCTTTTTCCACGCTGGGCTGGCCCGAACAGACCGAAGAACTGAAATATTTTTATCCTACAGATGTGCTGGTGACCGGCTATGACATCATTTTCTTCTGGGTCATCCGCATGATTTTCTCCGGCTTTGAACAGATGGGAGAAAAGCCCTTCCATACCGTGCTGTTCCACGGCCTGATCCGGGATGCCCAGGGACGTAAAATGAGCAAATCCTTAGGAAACGGCATTGATCCGCTGGAGATCATCGACCAGTTCGGCGCGGATGCTCTCCGCCTGACGCTGATCACCGGCAATGCGCCCGGCAACGACATGCGTTTCCATATGGAAAGAGTGGAGGCGAACCGTAACTTTGCCAATAAGGTTTGGAACGCATCCCGTTTCATCCTCATGAATATGGGAGGAAAAGAAATTCCGGCGGATGCCTGTGAGCATCTGGAACCGGCCGATAAATGGATCCTTTCCAAACTGAATAACGTGATAAAAGGAGTGACCGACAACATGGAAAGCTATGAGCTGGGTGTTGCGGTACAAAAGGTTTATGATTTCATCTGGGATGAATTCTGCGACTGGTATATTGAAATGGTAAAGCCCAGACTGTATGCGGCGGATGATGCAGACAGCCAGGGAGCGGCGCTGTGGACTTTAAAAACCGTGCTGATCGACGCGTTAAAACTGCTGCATCCCTATATGCCTTTCATCACGGAAGAAATTTTCTGTACCATCCAGTCGGAAGAAGAATCCATCATGATTTCCTCCTGGCCGGTGTACAGGGCAGAGCGGGAATTTGCAAGGGAAGAAAAAGAAATCGAAATCATCAAGGAAGCGGTAAGAGGAATCCGTAACGTGCGCACGGACATGAACGTACCGCCCAGTAAAAAGGCCCACATTTTTGTGGTCAGCAGTCAGGAAGAAATCCGGAATGTGTTTACCGAAGGAAAACTTTTCTTTGCGTCCCTGTCCGGCGCCTCTGATGTGACCATGCAGGCGGATAAGACGGGCATTGCGGAGGACGCGGTTTCCGTGGTGATTCCCAATGCCACCCTCTACATTCCGTTTGCGGAACTTGTAGATATCACAAAGGAAATCGAGCGTCTGGAAAAAGAGGAAAAGCGGTTGAACGGTGAGCTCGCCCGGGTAAACGGCATGCTGAAAAACGAAAAGTTCATGAGCAAAGCGCCGGAAAATAAGATCGCGGAAGAGAGAAGCAAACTGGAAAAATATACCAGGATGATGGAACAGGTGAAAGAACGCCTGGCACAGCTGAAAAAATAAGAGAACATAACAGCTGCCGCCCTGCAGGTACGGCAGTGGGTGAATCACCCGCTGTGCGCCCGGGGCGGCATTTATGCGGCAGGAAGAAGTCAGACATCATTGTTATGTTCGGTGGGAAAGGAGTCTGTATGAAAAGATTATCCTATGGCGAAGCGGTCTTACGGATAGAAGAGCTGCCGCTGCATACGAAAAAGAATGAATTTTCGGAGGTAAAGTCGTTCTATGAATGGCTGGGATCCCCCGGAAGCGGGAGCCGGATTTTTCATGTGGCGGGCACCAACGGGAAAGGATCCGTGTGCGCTTTTTTAAACAGCGTCCTCACTTGCGCAGGCTATCGGACCGGCATGTTTACTTCGCCTCATCTTGTCTGTCTGCGGGAACGTTTTGTGCTGAACGGGACACAGATTTCGGAAGGGGATTTTGCCGTACTTGCAGCAGATTTTTGGGAATGGCTGGAAAGGTACCGGGAAGGAACATGGAAACCTACGTTTTTTGAAACGCTGTTCTTTTTATTCATGCTCTGGATGGAAAAAGAAAAGCCGGATTTCATTGTGCTGGAAACCGGATTGGGAGGACTTCATGACGTGACAAACGTAATTCCTGCCCCGCTTGTGACGGTGATCACAAAAATCGGACTGGATCATTGTGCTTATCTGGGCAATTCCCCGGAAGAAATTGCAGAACAAAAAGCGGGCATTATGAAAAGAGGAGCGCCGGCGGTGTGCTGGGACACGGACCGAGAGGTCAGCGCTGTTTTTGTAAAACGGGCGCGGGAATTGTCGGTTCCGCTCACATTGGTGTCGGAAAAGGAAGTTGCTTTCTCAAAAATAGGGAAAAATAAGATTGATTTTTTCATGCAGTCTGCGTATGATAGAGATATTAAGGCCGTACTGTCCACGGAGGCCCTTTATCAGGTCTGCAATGCAGCGGTTGCCGTGCGTGCGCTGGAGATTGCAGGACGTTTTGTCCCGTTGGATAAAACCCATATAGCAGAGGGGCTGGAACGGATGCGCTGGGAGGCGAGGATGGAAGAAATCCTGCCGGACGTGTATCTGGACGGCGGACACAATCCGGACGGAATCAGGGCCTTATTGGAAAGCATGGCGGCAGACGGCTGCAGAGGACGGCGGTATCTTTTGTTCGGCGCCCTGTCGGACAAGGCCGTAGAGGAGATGTTTTCTATTCTGGCAGAGTCGGGGCTTTTTGACAACGCAGCGCTGACCTGTATCCGGAGCGGCAGGAGCCTTAGCAGGCAGGAACTGGACGCCTTTGCCTGCAGGATGGAAAAAGCCGGCCGCAAAGCGGCGGTTTTTGACGATGTGCGCACCGCTTACCGTTACCTGGCCCAAGAGAAGAAGGAGCAGGACAGAATCTATATTGTCGGTTCCCTTTATCTTGCGGGTGAAATCAAGTGTTGTTTGAATGAGGACATGGAGGTTTCACATGATTAATTTTGAAGAAGAATTGAAGAAATTTCATCCCAGCCTTGAAATCGATGAGGCGGAGGATGTCATCATAAACCACAATTTAACAGACTTTACGGATATCCTTGTACAGATGGTGAAGGAACATGAGGAAGAGGCAAAGGAGAACAAATAAGTAAAGGAGCGGACATATGCAATGTTATAATTGTGGGGCGCAGCTGACGGAGAAAGATTTCTGCACCAATTGCAGGGCAGATGTTTCCCGGTATAAAAAGCTGATCAGTTTTTCCAACTATTATTATAATGAAGGTTTGGAGAAGGCGCAGGTCAGGGATCTGTCCGGAGCGATAGAAAGCCTGAAACAGTGCCTGAAGTTCAATAAATACCATATTGAGGCAAGAAACCTGCTGGGTCTTGTTTATTTTGAAATGGGCGAAACGGTGGCCGCTTTGAGTGAATGGGTCATCAGTAAGAATTTCCGTCCGGAGAAAAATGTGGCGGATGATTATATGGATGCGGTCCAGAAAAGTCCTTCCCAGTTGGAGGCTTTTAATCAGAAGAGCAAGAAGTTCAATCAGGCGCTGACCTATTGCCATCAGGAAAGCAAGGATCTGGCGATCATCCAGCTGAAAAAGGTGCTGTCTGACAGCCCGAATTTTGTTCAGGCCCATTTGCTGCTGGCACTGCTTTATATCGATGCGAAGGAATGGGAAAAAGCCCGCAAGGAGTTAAACCGCTGCCTGCGCATTGATAAGGCCAATACGATGGCCTTACGCTACATGAAAGAGGTGGAAGTCGCGCTGAAGCTGGAGGAGGAAGGAAAACTCGCCAGAAGGCAGAATAAGGCCGAAGAGGTGGTAAAGTACCAGAGCGGCAATGAAACCATCATTCAGCCGGTGAACATGCTGGAACCCAGGAAGAACACCGGATGGCTGTGGAGCCTTTTTGCAGGCCTGGCGGTGGGCGTAGCGGTTTCCTGGTTTTTGATTCTGCCTGCCCGGGTGCAGACAGCTAAGGCCCAGCTCAATGATAATCTGGTGAAGATCGGGGAAGAGGTGGACCGGAAGAACGCGGAAATTGTCAGCCTTACGCAGCAGGTGGACACGCTGTCCAGGGAGAATACGGATCTGAAGGCACAGACTGAGGCGCTGGCGGGCAAAGACGGGCGGATGACCACGGTGGAGGCGCTTTTAAACGCGGCCTATGTCTATATCGAAACCCCGGATGATGTGGAAAAGCTTTCCGAAGCCATTGAACAGATTGACCGGGAAGCCATGGAAGATCCGGATACTTCGGAAGCGGCCCGCAGCCTCTATACGAAACTTCTGGAGGATACGGGGACGGATATGGCCAAGTCTTATTATGACATCGGATATAAGGCTTATAAGGCAAAGGATTATGAGACGGCAATTGAAAATCTGAATAAAGCGGTCACTTATGATGCCCGGAATGAAGAAGCGCTCTTTGCGCTGGGAAATTCCTACAAGGAAAAGGGCAATAAGAAAATGGCGGTGGAGACTTATGAAAAGGTCATCGAGCTTTTCCCGAATACGGAAAAGGCCCGGCAGTCCCAGAAATATATCAATCAGCTGCAGGATTGAACGAAGCTGACCAAAAACCTTTACCGTTACAGATAATAACACTTACGAAAGAGAACCTGAGCTTAAATACGCTCGAGTTCTCTTTTTTTATACGATAAGAAACTTCGTTTCCTATCGTATAAAAAAGACGCTCCGCTGTAGATCGCACTGCGGCGGAACGGAATCATATCGCTGAAGCGATCCGCCGCAGGCGGAGAATTCCGCAAAGCGAAATTCTTTATTATCCCAAAAGGAGGGCAATATGGAAGAGTTTAAGGTTATTGACCATTATCTGATGATCAGGCTGCCGGAGGAGATCGATCATCATCATTCCACGGAAATATCAAGAAAGGCGGATCACATGATTCTGGATAACAGCGTCAGCCATGTGGTGTTTGATTTTTCCGACACAAAATTTATGGACAGTTCCGGGATCGGTGTGCTGGCAGGGCGGTACCGGAAAATTTCCTGCTTCGGAGGAAAAGTTTATGTCATTCATGCCGACTGCCGTATCCGTAAAATCCTGGAAATGTCCGGGCTGTCAAATATAGTGGAAATCATGGATTAGGAGGAAAGTGATGGAAAACAGTATGAAATTGGAGTTTGAGGCGCTGCCGGAAAACGAGGGGTTTGCGAGAGTGGCGGTGGCGGCGTTTGTCACTCCTTTAAACCCGACGATGGAGGAAATTTCCGACGTAAAAACAGCGGTTTCGGAAGCAGTCACCAATGCGGTCATCCACGCTTATGAGGAAAAGGGCGGAACCATCATCATCCGCTGCAGAATGGAAGGGGACCTCTTACATATGGAGATTGAGGACAGCGGGAAGGGAATCGAAAATGTGGAACAGGCCATGGAGCCATTGTTTACTACAAGGCCGGACCTGGAGCGCTCCGGCATGGGATTCGCTTTTATGGAGGCCTTCATGGACGGCCTGGAGGTGGAATCCATACCCGGCAGAGGAACCTGCGTCGTCATGGAGAAAAAACTGGGGAACATCCCCTGGACAGGCTGCGAGGAATAGCCCATGGAAGAAGTGTCAGTATTGATTGCGAAGGCGCAGGCAGGAGACAGCCGTGCCAGAGACGTACTGATCGAAGAAAACCTGGGACTGGTTCACCACATAGTGAAGCGGTTTGCGGGAAGGGGATACGATATGGAGGATTTGTTTCAAACAGGAACCATCGGGCTGATGAAGGCCATCGACCATTTTGATCTGAGCTATGATGTGAAATTTTCCACCTATGCGGTACCGCTGATTGCGGGAGAAATCAAGCGGTTTCTGCGGGATGACGGAATGGTGAAGGTGAGCCGCTCTTTAAAAGATGCCAACTATAAGCTGCATCTGGCGGCCAATGCTTTTACAGCGGAAAACGGACGGGAACCCACCCTTCATGAACTGTGTGAAAAAGCGCAGATACCCTATGAGGATGCGGTCATGGCGATCGGCGCGGCAGGAGAGGTGGAATCCATTTATAAAACGGTTTATGAAGGCGACGGCAAAGAAATCCAGCTGCTGGACAAGGTGGCGGCGGAACCGGCGGACGGACAGTGGGAGGATATGGAGAAAAACAGGCTTTTGGACAGGATGCTGTTAAAACAGCTGTTGGAGGAACTGCCGGAGAAAGAGCGGACACTGATCTGGCTGCGCTATTACGAAGACAAGACCCAGACCCAGATCGCCAGAGAACTGGGAATCAGCCAGGTGCAGGTGAGCCGTCTGGAAAAGCGGATCCTCATCCGTATGCGCGAACACGCTACCCGGCAGTAAATATCCGCCCGTACATCGCTGCCCGGCCCCCTCTCCCTTGCGGCAGCCGTCCCGCCTCTGCATACAGAGTGGGCCGGGCAGTGATGTGCGGGTGCTTTAGATTAGTAAAGAAGAGGATATGAGTAGGGAAAAGAGATCTGTTGAGAATCCTGATTGCGGGATTCTTTTTTTTTCTGTATAATCAAAGGCAGAACAAGCGGAAGGAATGGGTCAGGCAGGGAGGTCTGTATGAAAAATAAGTGGAAACCTTTGGATATCATCATTATGGCTGTTGCAGTCTGTGTGCTGGCGGTGAGTCTGGTGAAGCTTGCCGGGATTTTTTTGGAATATAAGGCGGGAACGGATGAATACAGCGCTCTTTCGGAACAGTTTGCCGTTCATGAGACAGCGCAGGATAAGGGGCAGGAAGAAAGAGGACAGGCAGTTCCGGCAGAGTTGGAAGAAGGATATTTCCCGCAGCTGCAGGTGGATTTTGAAGCGCTGAAGTCTTTGAACAATGATCTGAGGGCATGGATTTATATTCCTGCTCTGGAAGTAGAATATCCGGTGGTACAGGGGAGCGATAATGATTATTATCTGACCCACACTTTTGAGAAAAAAGAAAATAAAGCGGGCGCTGTTTTCATGGACAGCGAAGCGTCCCCGCAACTGACGGATTACAATACGATTATTTACGGGCATAATATGAAAAACGGGAGCATGTTCGGCAAACTGAAAAATTTTGTGCGGGATGATGCGCTCTGTGAAGGAAATCCCTATTTTTATCTTTTTACGGAGGAAAAAAATTATAAGTATCTGATCATCAGCTATTATGTGACGGTGGACGGGGGAAAGACCTATTTCTGTCCGGCTGATGCAGATGGCCATTCCGAATACCTGAGCCTGATACTGAAAAACAGCATTTTTAAAAGCGGGATCGATTATGCAAAGGATGCGCCTATTGTGACCCTTTCCACCTGCTACGGCGCTTCCGGCGGCGATCAGCGTTTTGTGGTCCACGGCGTGCTGGTGGAGACAGAAGCGGCTGTGAAATGAAGTCACAGGCATAAGAAGCGCTTTAAAATGCCATACTGTAAGCAAAAAGCAGCCATATAAGGCAGAAAGACCGGCTGCAGGCAGAGGTGTGGCATATGCAGAGTGAGACGCTTTATCTGAAACTGGAAAGAAATGTGGAGATGCAGGCGGAGGACGTTTACTTAAAGGATCTGGGAAAGCTGTATTGCAGGGACGAAAAGCTTTTGAACCGGATCAAGGCGGTGAAAGTGCTGAAGTTTAAAGAAGAGGACGGCGGGCGGCGGGTGGTCAGCGTGATGAAGCTGATTGAAATGCTGCAGCAGGAGCATCAGAATCTGGAAATAGAAAATATCGGAGAGTCGGAGGTGGTCATTGAACTGGTGAAAACGAACCGGTATAAGGGACCTTTGCAGATTGCAAAAATCTGTTTTGTTTCCGGCATCTGTTTTTTCGGCGCGGCCTTTACTATCATGGCTTTTCACAATGATATCGGGATTATCAAGGTTTTTAACCGGATTTATGAGATGGTCACAGGGCGGATGTCCGATGGGGTTACCGTGCTGGAGATCGCATATTCCATCGGTCTGGCTCTGGGGATCATCGTCTTTTTTAATCACATCGGGGGCAGGCGTATCACCAAAGATCCCACGCCCATTGAGGTGGAAATGCGCAACTATGAGGATGATGTGAACAATGCTTTGGTGGAGACGGCGGACCGGGAAGGCAAAACACTGGATGTGAACTGAAGAAAAAACGGCAGCGTGTTTTGCCGTCAAAGGAGAACAAAAGATGTATACAATTGTAGTCGCGGATGACGAGGAAGAACTGAGAAGAGCCATTATAAGAAGGGTGAAATGGGAAGAGATCGGCTTTTTAGTGGTGGGAGAGGCGGAAAACGGCATTGAAGCTCTGGAACTGGTGGACCGGCTGGAGCCGGATCTGCTGCTGACAGATATCCGGATGCCGTTTATATCCGGCATCGAGCTGGCGAGGCAGGTGCGGGAGGTCCGGCCCGCTACCCAGATCGCCTTTTTGAGCGGGTTTGATGACTTTACCTACGCCCAGCAGGCGATACAGTATAATATCATCAGCTACATGCTAAAGCCCATCACCATGGAGGAGCTGACGGCGGAGCTGGTGAAAATCAAGAAAAAAATCGATACCCTGTTCTCCGAATTCGCACAGATAAAAAAGGGTAGTCTGGGCGCGGATGAATTTCTGCTTCCCCTTCTGCTGGACGCTTTCCAGACGGAAACAGGAAGCGGCAGGGAAGAGGATCTGCGCAAAAAAGCGGAGGCGGCGGGGCTGATCCAGGCCGGCAGCCGAATGATGCGCTATGTGGTGCTGACGGTGGCTCTGTGGGAGGAAAACGGGAATAACTGCACGGAGCCGGGACATGTTCACGCGGTGGACAGCATTCTGAAAAAGTACATAAAATATAAGAGTTTTTTTGTGGAAGACCGCATTGTGGCTCTCCTGATCGCAACCCCCTCTTCTTTTGACAAATATCTCCATATCCTGTCCGACGATATCATCCAGAGCATTGAGCGGATTTTGGGGCTGCACTGCTGTATCGGGGTGAGCCGGGAAACCGCATTTTTGGGCAGTCTGCACGAGGCCTACCGGGAATCCATAAATGCCGTGCGGTATGCGAACCGGACGATGAGCGCCATCCGTTATATTTCCGACGAGGAGCCTTTCGGAGGCGCGGACATGGAAGATGTGATGGGAATTGTTTCCCAGGTGGAAAATCTGATCAGAAGCGGCAGCAAGCAGGAACTGGAGCTGTTTTTGGACCTTGAGTTTTCCAAACTTTCAAAAGCGGATACCTCCCGGGAAAAAATCAATTTTCTGCTGCTGGAGCTGTTGTCCGGCGTATGCAGGATTTTGTACGCCGTTTCCGATGAAACGGAGGAGCAGGTTTTTTCCGGGGAACTTTTTGCCCGGCAGCTGTCTTTTCTGGACAGGCCGTTTCCGGAAGCGTCGGAGCGTTTTAAACAATTCTGCCTGACAGCTGCAGATCTGATCGCGAAGGAAAAGCAGAAGACCAGTATGGACGCCTGTGACAGGGCGCTGGCGCTGATTGAAAAAGAATTTTCCAATCCGGATATCTCTCTGATTTCCGTCAGTGGAGAAATCGGAGTCAGCCCCAATTATCTGAGCGCGCTGATCAAAAAACGGACCGGGAAAAGCTTTGTGGATTACCTCACCCAGAAAAGGATGGAAGAAGCGAAGGAGAGACTGTTGCATTCTGCTTTAAAGATCAGGGAGATTTCGGAAGCCTGCGGATATAACGACCAGCACTATTTCAGTTACTGCTTTAAAAAATTTGCAGGCGTTTCTCCGAATATGCTGCGCCAACAGATCAGCGCAGCGTCCGGGGAGGGCGTATGAAAAGAGAAAACAAAAGAAAAATATCCAGTTCTTCTCTCATGACCATTCTGGTGGTGGGCATGGTACTGTTGGCGATGGTGATCGGGTTGGCCGTATTTTTGGTAGTTTACCGGAGGTCAGTGGTACAGAATGCGGTGGTTTCCAGCGATCAGGCGGTGGTGCAGGTTTCCAGCATTGTGGGTAATTTTACGGAAGATATCAACGGCGGCCTAAAGCTGGTGGAAGGGATTTTTTCCGGCGGGAGCAAAACCCGGAAAGAGGATATGAACGGGCTGGTTTCCGTGCGCGCGGATGTGGTGGCCATCATGAGTTATGATCCGAAAACAGGGGAGATTGATGAAACCTGGACCGGCGGCAATTTATGGAAGGAAAAACCGCTGGTGAATCTGTCCTTTGAGAAGGAAATGCTGGAAGAAACAAAGGACGGCGGTATTTATATTTCCAAACCACATGTGGAGAGCCTGCTGACCAACTATTATCCATGGGTGGTTTCCGTCTGCAAAAGAATGAAAACGCCGGACGGAAAAGAACGTCTGCTGGTGATGGATTCCCGTTTTTCTCAGATCGCCAACTATGTGGACGATGTGGGAATCGGCCATCATGGCTACTGTTTTATCATGGATCAGGACGGGAACATCATATACCATCCCCAGCAGCAGCTTATTTTTTCCGGGTTGAAGAAGGAAAAGACGGAGGAACTTTCCGACAGGGAGGACGGCAGCTTTACCCAGGGAGGCACGATTTATACCATTTATACCAGACAGGACAGCGGCTGGCGGATTGTGGGAATCAGCTTTGTCAATGAAATGGTGAACGACAGGATGAAGGGCGTGGGCATTTTGCTGGGCACCCTGCTGTTGGCGGTACTGGCGGTGACCTTCGTCTCCAGTTTTGTGCTTTCCCGCCTGATCGCCAATCCGATCCGGGGGCTGGCAGCCGCCATGGGGGCCTTTGAAAAAGATGCGGCGGCCTTCACCTATCAGCCGGTGACGGGCACCAGTGAGATCGAGGCATTGTCCGACTCTTTCGGGCACATGGTGGTGCAGATTCAGGAGCTGATGGCGAAGGTCCGCAATGAGGAAATCACTCTGAGGAAAACGGAACTGCGGGCGCTGCAGGCGCAGATCAACCCGCATTTTCTCTATAATACCCTGGATTCCATCGCCTGGATGTGCGAAGAAGGGCGCACGAAGGATGCGGTGGAAATGGTCAATGCCCTGGCGCGGCTTTTCCGGATCAGCATCAGTAAAGGGCATGAACTCATTCCTATAGAAAAAGAGGTGGAGCATGCCAGGAGCTATCTGAAAATCCAGAATTTCCGGTACAAGAACCAGTTCACCTATTCCTTTGAAGTGGAAGAGGAGTGCCTGCCCTATTACTGCAATAAAATCACCCTGCAGCCCATCATTGAAAATGCGATTTACCACGGTTTAAACCGTATGATCGACGAAGGGCAGATTATCGTCCGCATTTTCTCGGAGGGCGACAGCGTGGTATTTACGGTGGAAGATAACGGCGTGGGTATGTCCGAGGAACAGTGCCGCAGCATTTTAAAGAGCGAACCGGGAGACAACACGGGAATCGGAATTAAAAATGTGAATGACCGGATCCGGATTTATTTCGGAGAACAGTACGGACTGCGCATTGAAAGCGAACAGGATGTGGGCACAAAGGTGATCATCACCATGCCCAAGATAAAGGAGGGGGTGTGAGAATGAAGCATAGAAGAAACAGGAGGATCCTTTTCCTGCTTTCTCTCCTTGTCATCTGTATTGCTGCCGGAACGGCAGGGATGCGCAGCATGGAGGCGAAGGAGCCTTATCTGGTGGCGGTGATCGTCAAATCCACGGAATCGGCCTTCTGGAAATCCGTGTTTGCGGGCGCAAACGCCGCCAGTACAGAGTACAATGTAAAGCTCACGGTACAGGGCCCGGATACGGAAGAAGATTATGAGGCCCAGAACGAGATGATCCGGCAGGCGGTAAAAGACGGCGCCCAGGCCATTGTGTTTTCGGCGGTGGATTTTAACGCCAATGCGGCGGCCATTGATGAGGCCGCTCAGAAGGGGGTAAAAATTGTGGTGATTGACAGTGATGTGAACAGCAATGCGGTTTCCGCAAGGATCGGAACGGATAACTATGCGGCGGGACGCATGGCCGGAAAAGCAGCCCTCTCCGGCAGCGAAGAAAAGCTTTACATCGGAATTGTCAATTATGATATCAATTCCGCCAACGGCCAGCAGCGGGAACAGGGATTTCGGGAAGTGGTGGAGGCGGATCCCAGAGTCGCCTTTATTCAGACCATCAATGTGCTGTCCACCACCGAGGATGCCAGACAGGGAACAGTCGATCTTTTGCTGGAGCACCCGGAAATTAACGTGGTGGCCACCTTCAACGAGTGGACCAGCCTGGGGGTGGGCTGGGCCATCCGGGATCTGTCCCTGCAGGAAAAAACCAATGTGGTGGCGTTTGATTCCAATGTGGTCAGCGTGGGAATGATGGAAACCGGAGAAGTGGATGCGCTGATTGTACAGAATCCGTATGCCATGGGCTATCTGGGGGTGGAAACCGCCTATAGCCTGCTCACCGGAAAAAAACCGGCATTTACACAGCTGGATACCGAGACTACGCTGGTGAACCGGGAAAATATGTTCACCCGGGACTGCCAGAAAATTTTATTCGCATTTGATTGAGCAGGGAATACTGCAAAGCAATCGGCGCCACAGGTTTGTTCGGCTGAATGTTCCGAAATAAGCAGAATGAATAAGAAAAAAAAGATTTTATGTGCAGAATAATCCGGTATGTATAAAAATCAATGCGGTTTTGTACAAAAATCAAAGATTAATGCACAAAACATTGGTAAAAATAAAAGGATTTTATTGAAATTTGTACAACAATCGTGGAAATTTATATTTACTTTTGTGGTAAAAAAAGGTAAACTAAGTCCTGTGAGATGACGAAACAGCATTTCACAGGGCTTAGTTTTTCAGGAAGCGGCTGCAGTACAAAAGGCCGCATCCGAACATCAGGCGGTTTTGAAACTGCCATATTTTGCAAGGAGGGCAAAGTATTATGAAAAAGAAAGTTTTAGCACTTGTAATGACAGCTGCAATGGTATTCGGTCTTGCAGCGTGCGGCAGCACACCCGCTGCAAGCGAACCGGCGGCAGCACCTGCTGAGAGCGCACCTGCAGCGAGCCAGGAAGCGGAATCCGTAGCGGCTGCGGTAACCGACACGGCAGCAGTTGATTTGAATGTGGGCGTTTTCTATTACACCTACAGCGATACTTATATCACAAGCGTGCGTACCGCTCTGGACAAAGCGCTGACAGATGCAGGAATCACTTTCCAGAACTATGACGGCAACTCCAACCAGACCACTCAGAATGAGCAGATCGACACCGCTATCGTGCAGGGCTGCAACCTTCTGGTTGTCAATATCGTAACATCCGGTTCCGTGGATGCTTCTCAGGCAATTGTTGACAAGGCAAAAGCAGCGGATATTCCGGTTATCTTCTTCAACAGAGCGGTTGAGACAGATGAAGATGAAGGTAAGGTTTTAGGCAGCTATGACAAGTGTGCATTCGTCGGCACAGACGCTCCCGAAGCAGGTCATATGCAGGGCCAGCTGGTCGGACAGTATGTAGTAGATAATTTTGATAAGATCGACTTAAACGGCGACGGCAAGATCAGCTATGCGATGTTCATGGGACAGCTGGGCAACGTGGAAGCGATCTACAGAACGCAGTACGGCGTAGAAGATGCGAACAAGGTTCTGACAGAAGCAGGCAAGCCGGAACTGGAATATTTTGATCCGTCCAACTCCGACTGCTATCAGGTTGACCAGGACGGTAACTGGAGCGCAACTGCAGCCAACAACTATATGGTAACAAACCTTGCACAGTACAACGAAGAGAACGGCAACATGATCGAACTGGTTATCTGCAATAACGACGGTATGGCTGAAGGCGTTGTTTCCGCATTGAACGACAAGGGTTACAACCTGGGCACAGCAGACTGCACCACAATCCCCGTATTCGGCGTTGACGCTACAGATGCAGCAAAACAGCTGATCGCAGACGGCAAGATGACAGGTACCATCAAACAGGATGCAGAAGGTATGGCGAACGGTATCGCTTACCTGGTTCAGAACGTAGCGGCAGGCAAAGAAGTTATGGCTGATACACAGGATTTCAATATCTCTGAAAAAGTCAGCAACAAGATTTACATCCCTTATGCTACCTACACAGGAGAATGATCAGATTCCTTCATAGAACGTGAATAATGAAGAACGGCTGTCGGCTGGCGGCAGCCGTTCTTTTATCCCGCAAAGACAAAGGCGGTTTTTACAAAGGGCATTATGCGAGAGGGAGGAAGAAAGGAGGACGTTAGTATATGGGGCAGGAAGTTTTGCTGGAAATGCAGGATATCTGTAAAGAGTTTCCAGGTGTCAAAGCGTTGGACCACGTTTCCCTTACGGTGAAAAAGGGGACCGTCCATGCGCTGATGGGAGAAAACGGTGCCGGGAAATCCACGCTGATGAAATGTCTGTTCGGCATTTATCAAAAAGACAGCGGACGGATTATCCTGGAAGGAAAAGAAGTAGATTTTAAGAGCTCCAAGGAAGCGCTGGAAAACGGAGTTGCCATGGTGCATCAGGAATTGAACCAGGCGCTCAAAAGAAATGTAATGGATAATATCTGGCTGGGACGTTACCCCAAAGTGGGCGGCGTCATGGTCAATGAAAAGAAAATGTATCAGGATACCATGGAGGTATTTAAGGAACTGGGCATTGAAGTGGATCCCAGAAGAATCATGAGCACAATGCCGGTATCCCAGAGACAGATGGCGGAGATTGCAAAGGCGGTTTCCTTCCATTCAAAAGTAATTGTATTCGATGAGCCGACTTCTTCTCTGACCGAGCAGGAAGTGGAACACTTATTCAGGATCATAAACATGCTGCGGGACAAAGGATGCGGCATTATATACATATCCCATAAAATGGCGGAGATCCTGCGGATCGCGGATGAAGTCACCGTCATGCGTGACGGCACCTGGGTAGCCACGAAACCGGCGGCGAAACTGACCAATGAAGAGATCATCCGCCTGATGGTAGGCAGGGAATTGAACAACCAGTTTCCTCCAAAGACCAACAAACCAGGCGAAGTGGCGTTGGAAGTGGAAAACCTGACTGCACAGTACTCTCTTTTAAATGACGTTTCCTTTAAGGTGAGAAGAGGGGAAATCGTAGGGCTTGCCGGGCTGGACGGTTCTGGGCGGACGGAAACGCTGGAAAATATTTTCGGCATTGCCACCCGGAAAAAGGGTACGATCCGGTTGGACGGCAGAGAGGTGAGAAACAGAAATGCCAGGGAGTCCATCAAAAACGGATTCGCCATGCTGACGGAGGAACGCCGGGCAACCGGTATTTTCGGTATTCTGAATATCCGGGAGAATACCGTGATCTCCAGTTTGAAAAAACACAGGAAGGGAATCGCGCTGAGCGAGAAATCCATGGCGGAGGATACCCAGTGGTCGATCGATGCCATGCGCACCAAAACCCCTTCCCAGACCACAAAAATTCGTTCTCTGTCCGGCGGTAACCAGCAGAAGGTCATTCTGGGCAGATGGCTTTTGACGGAGCCTGAGGTTCTGCTTTTGGATGAACCCACCCGAGGCATTGACGTAGGCGCCAAATATGAAATTTACCAGCTGATCATTGACCTGGCCAATAAGGGGAAGATTGTCATCGTGGTATCTTCCGAGATGCCGGAGCTTCTGGGCATTTGCGATCGCATTCTGGTGATGTCCGGCGGAAGGCTGGCGGGAGAAGTGGACGCGCAGAAGACCACGCAGGAGGAGATCATGACCCTTGCTGCGAAATATGTATAGAGGAGGTTTTGACGGATGAATGCGATAGCTAATATTAAGTCAAGATATGCAAATTTTAAAAGCCTGGATCCAAAAGATAAGAGAACCTTCTGGAAAGAGGCATTGATCAACAATGCGATGTATATTCTGCTGGTCATAGCGATTATATATACCTTTACCCAAAACCATAAATTCCTGTCCATGAATTCCATCATGAACATCATTCAGCTTTCGGCTGCTAACCTGCCGATTGCCTGCGGGATTGCCGGATGTATCGTCCTGACAGGTACGGACCTTTCTGCAGGGCGTGTGGTAGGCCTGACCGCCTGCATCAGCGCATCCTTGCTGCAGTCCATGACCTATGCCACAAAGATGTTCCCCAACATGAAGCCTCTGCCGATCCCGCTGGTTATCCTGATCGTCATCATCGTGGGCGGTATCGTTGGCTGGGTCAACGGTTTCTTCGTGGCAAAATTCCAACTGCATCCGTTTATCGTAACGCTGGCAACCCAGCTGATCGTTTACGGCGTGCTGCTGATGTACATCATGATCAACGGCAACAACGGACAGCCGTTGTCCGGCCTGGATGATTCCTTTAAAAACTTTGTAACCGGCAGTATTTTGAAGGTTGGAGGGGTTCCTGTTCCAAACTACGTCTGGTATGGTCTGATTGTGGTAGCCATCATGTGGTTTATCTGGAATAAGACCACTTTCGGCAAGAATATGTTCGCCGTGGGTTCCAACCCGGAAGCGGCAAACGTATCCGGCGTTAACGTGATGAAAACCACCATCATGGTACATACTCTGGCAGGCATGATGTACGGTGTTACCGGTTTTATCGAGTCCGCCCGTATCGGCTCCAACACGGCGGCAACAGGCTTAAACTATGAAAGTGATGCCATCGCTGCCTGTGTTATCGGCGGGGTATCTTTCGTAGGTGGTACCGGTAAAATCAGCGGTGTCGTGATGGGCGTATTCCTTTTGAGAATCATCTTTGTAGCGCTGAACTTCCTTTCCATCAACATGAACATGCAGTATGTGATCAAGGGTCTGATCATCCTGGTTGCCTGTGCAATTGATATGAGAAAGTACCTGGTCAGAAAGTAAAATACAGGGGCAGCGGCTTGGCAGGGAGAATCCGGCGGGCAGCTGCCCCTGACTTTAGAAAATCCGTACAGAGGCTGGCGGTCACTTACAGAATTTGGTACAATAAGAAAAACAGCAGGAGGAACGGCCCGATGGACACAAAGGAACAGTTGCAGAAAGAAGAAAAAACACAGAATACAGTGCCTGCAGAGAATCCGATGATAAAGAAGCGGTGGTTCGGACGGGGGATTTACGGCAGCAAAGATGTGCCGATCCGGCTGCTGGACGGTTTTATTGCTGCAGTGATTGTGACAATTGTGGCGATGATCGTTTTTTTTGCGGTCAACGGCGGGTTTTATGTGACCTTTGACACGGACGGAGGCAGTCAGGTGGCTTCCCAGAAGCTGCGCCACGGCAGCCTGGTAACGGAGCCGGAGATACCCTTAAAGCCCGGATATACGTTTGAAGGCTGGTATCTGGAAAGCAATAAAGCAGCAGAATGGAATTTTGATGTGGATAAGGTCGGCGGGGATGTAAGCCTGGTGGCAAAGTGGAAACCGGCGGAAATCACAGTGAAATTTGATCTCGACGGAGGAAATGTGGACGGAGCACAGGAAATAGAACCCATCACCGTCACTTTTGGGGAAACCTATGGGGAGTTGCCGCTTCCGGTAAAGGACGGGGTAAAATTTGCCGGCTGGCATTACAGCGGCAGCGAAATTACGGCGGACACGCAGGTGACTATGACCGGAGAGCATGTGCTGACAGCGGAATGGAAATAAACCTGCGCGCGGTTTGTTTGAGAAGGAAAGCGGCGTCAGCGCTGAGAACGGGGATTTGTCCCAAACTCTTTTTTATACATCCTGTAAAAATGGGCATAACTGTTGAACCCGGCGTTGATGCTGGCTTCCAGCAGGGACTGCCCTTTTTTGTGCAGATTCTGGGAAAGCAGCAGCCGTTTATGATTGATATACTGATTGATGGTATAACCTGTGATGGATTTGAAGATCCGGCACAGATGGTATTTGTTGATGTAAAAATTTTGGGCCAGCTGATCTAAGGAAAGGGGCTCCGTCAGATGGCTGTTGATGTATAAGAGCACGTTCTGAATGCGTTCATCCTCTATGGTGGGTTCGGTCAACGGCTCCCGGATGTGGTTTAACAGGTACAGAAATTCCGTCAGGACACATTTCGCAATCTGAGGAGTCCCTTCTTTTAGATACCGGTTGATCTTAAAAATCAGCTGATACATTTCCTGATCCACGATGGAGGCGGGAATCTGGCATTCCATACCCAGAGTCCGTTCCAGAAAAAAGCGTTCCAGCTCCTCGCAGTGGTTCTTCCGGAAAAAGTCCAGATCGATAAAAAGAATGATCCTTTCATAACGGTCGGAGGTCAGAAAGACATTGTGATGCATTTCAGAGGGACGGGCAATAAAAATATCGTGGGGATGGGCGCGGTAGATATTACCCTCTATGTGAAACTCTGTGCTGCCGGAAAGAAACAGGTATAATTCATACCAGCTGTCATGATTATGAAGCTTAAACTCCGCGTCGTTTTTGGGAGTGTTATCGATGGAATAGACAAATTCAAAGCCTGCATCGGTGCCCAGTCCGTAAAATTCCGTAATATATTCATCAACCATAAGCGCCTCCTGACGTCCGATTCCCGCCGGCAGTTTCGGTAACCCTCCGATGGAAGAGGGCATTTTCCTTTTACAGCATCATAGCAAAAACAGAGACAAAAAGTCAAGATAAGTCATGTTTTTATCAAGATCGGCGGAGAAAAATAGACGATTGAAAGCTATAGTAAGAAGGAGGGAAAGCTGAACTGTTACAGGTGCTGTCATTCAGGATAAGACAGTGGGAAAGGAGAAGGGATGGATTTTCTATTAAAGCAGGGGCAGGCTTGCCGGATACGGATCAGCAGGGATGAGACGGAAGCCGTAAAAATGGCGGCTGCCAATCTGGCGGCAGATTTGTATCAGGTGCTGGAGTGCCGGGCAGCGGCCGGAGGGGAAAAAGACAGAGAGGAGGACCCAAGGCAGGCAGAGGAAGTCTGCCCGCAGATTTATGTGGGGACTATAGGCGTGGGAGAAGGACCGATATCGGCGTCAGACGACAGGAAACTTAGAGATGAGAGGGGGAAACTGCGCAAAGAGGCGTACAGAATCCGGGTGCAGGATGGACAGCTGATCATCGCCGGGGCGGACCGGAGAGGGACTGTTTACGGAATTTATGAGTTTTGCCAGTGGATGGGGGTATCTCCCTGGTATTTCTGGGCGGATGTGCCGGTGAAGAAAAAACGGGAAATCAGGCTGCCCGAAGGATATGAAAAGTGGGATTACCCGTCGGTGGAATACCGGGGGATTTTCATCAACGATGAGGAAGAGCTGGAGGCCTGGGTACAGAAGCGCATGGGAGAGGATACCATCGGTGTGAAAACCTATGAAAAGGTGTTTGAACTGCTGCTTCGGCTGAAAGGAAACTATATCTGGCCGGCGATGCATGTCAATTCCTTCAATATGACCCCGGAAAACGGAGCGCTGGCGGACCGGATGGGCATTGTGGTGGGGACTTCCCATTGTGATATGCTGATGCGCTCCAACAACAGGGAATGGAAGCCCTGGATTGCAAAAAAAGGATATCGGGATGCGGTTTACGATTATTCCGTTCCGGGAAGAAACAGGGAAATTTTGCAGGAGTACTGGCGGGAGAGTGTGGAACAGAACCGGGACTTTGAAGTATGTTATACGCTGGGGATGCGGGGAATCCACGACAGCGGATTTGAAACCAAGGAGCTGGCGGGCAAAAGCGAGGAGGAAATCCGCGGCGCGAAGGTGCGGCTTTTGGAGACGATCATTTCGGATCAGCGCAGGATTCTCAGAAAAACGTTGGGCAAGGATACGATGATGACCTTCATTCCCTATAAAGAGGTTCTGGAATTGTATGATAGCGGGCTGGAGATTCCGGAGGATATGACGCTGGTATGGGCCAATGATAACTATGGTTATATCCGTCGGTACCCTTCAGAAAAGGAAAAGCTTCGCAGCGGCGGCAACGGGATTTACTATCACAATTCCTATTGGGCTCCGCCCGGCATGTCCTATGTGTTCCTCTGCTCCATTCCCCTTGCACATACGAAAAACGAGTTGGAGAAGGCGTGGCAGGAAGGCATCCGGAAACTTTGGGTGTTAAACAGCGGCGCTATGAAACCCCTGGAACAGGAAATTGAATTTTTCCTGCGTCTGGCCTGGGAGGCGGGCAAAAAAGACCGGTTGACGGAGGATGTGGACCGATATGCGGCGGACTGGATTGACCGGAACTTTTCCGGCGGGATCGGAAAACAGACGGCAGCGCTGCTCAATGATTTTTCCCAGCTTACCAACGTGAGAAAGCTGGAGAACATGGATTCGGATGCTTTTTCCCAGACCGCTTACGGAGATGAGGCGGTGATCCGCATTCATAAATATGAAGCCTTGTTTGAAAAAGGAAACGCCATTTACAAAGGACTTCCCAAGGAGGAAAAGGACGCCTTTTTCCAGCTGGTGCTGATGCGGATCCATGCGGGCTATTTTACAAATCTGGCCTATTATTGCGGAGACAGGAGCACGCTCTGTTATGAGCAGGGGAAAATGCAGGCGGCGGCCCTTTATACGGAATATTCCCGCATGGCGGATGAAGCCAGAAGAAAACTGCTGGTTTATTACAATAAAGTCATGGCGGGAGGAAAATGGGACGGTATTTTAAATCCGGAAGGATTCCCGCCGCCACGGGCAGCCTTCATTCCGGTTTGCACGCCGCCGCTGTCCGTAGGAAAACAAAAGATGCTTTTGCATCTGTGGAACGATGAGGAAGAAATTTGCTTTGTAAAACCCGGAACAAAGTGGCTGGAAATCGGAAACGGAGGAGAAGGAAGCTTCTCGTTCTGCCTGGAAGCCCCGGCGTGGCTCTGCCTTTCAAAAACAGAGGGATGGGTGCGCACCGAGGAGAGGATTCTTGTGACGGCAGCGGATGTCTCCACAGACAGGCAGGGAGAGATCCTCGTGAAAAATCAAAGCGACGGTACGCAGAAAAAGATAACCGTCAGAATAACCGCCCTCAAAACAAAGGATGCCATCCCGGAAGACGGCGGGATGGTCTGCCTGGAAGCGGACAGCGCCCTGGAGTTTCGCACCCCTGAGGCAGGTCTGTCCAAAAAAACGGCGGAAGAAACGGGCTTTCGGATCATCAAGAGGCTGGGACGGCATGAGGGAAATCTGGCGGAAGCCTGCGCTGTCAGGAAGGCCCCCCGGGAAGCTGTGTCAAAAGGGCTCACCTATCCCGTTTCTTTTACGGAAGAAGGGAAATTTTTACTGGAAATCCATCGCTTTCCGTCTTTAAATTCCACCGGAAGAATCCGGATCGGCGTTTCCGTGGACGGGGGAAACGTTTCCGTTGTGGAATCGTTGTCCACCGATGAGTGGCGCGGAAACTGGAAAACCAATGTTTTAAATAATGTGGACCGGCTGTACTGGAAAATGCCCCCTCTGCAGGCCGGACGCCACGAGATCACTCTCCATGCCATCGATCCTTATTTCGCGTTTTCCAGACTGCTTGTTTATACAAAACAGCGGAAAGAAAATAACCTGGCAGGTGTGACAGGAGAGCAGGGACTGCCGCTGCAGCGTGACCTGGCCGGATGGACGGAGCATTTTTACGGTCCCGTTGCCTTATCTCTTCGGCCTGTATTGTATACGGCCCGGGAGTATGACCGGGACACGGTGAAACCCACCGGCATTTTGAAATATCCTGTGGGGACGGGAAAAAGAGTGGAACCGGACTGGTATTTTGAAAGGGCGGCCTACATTTTTACAGAAAAAAGGAATGCCATTCCCGTCGATCTTGCCGCAGCGCTGGGGCAGACCGAATTTGCCAACATGTACGGCGGAAACTGGAGACACTGCGCCGGAGAAGCTTTCGGACGCAGCGGACTGGATCTGTATCTCAGACAGCCGGGGCAGCAATGGGAATATTCCCCCAACGCGCCCTCCTTAAACTACCGGATTTTATGTACCGGAGGGGAATATATGCTGTGGATGCTGGCGAAGTTTTCCGTAAAAGAGGAGTCTTTTTATGGAATCGGAATAGACGGTGAACTGCTCCCGGCAGAGAAGCTGTATGGCGTAGGAAGCCTGTGGCGCTACGAATCGGAGCAGATCTATCAGTGGGTTCCTGCCGCCATAGTCCGCCTTACGCCCGGACAACATACGTTATCGGTTTACAGCCTTTATCCGGGAATGCGGTTTGAGCGGATTTATCTCACAAAGGGAGAGGAACTGCCGCCGGAAGATGGAGCGTGGGAGACGGACTGAAAGGCGCCTTTTCCCTTGCGGTATTGTAAAGGAGTGAACCCCGTCATTTTCTTGAATACTTTTTCAAAATAAGTGATGTTTCCGAAACCGGTCTGGGCAGCGATTTCCGTAATGCTCAGACCGGTTTCTTCTAACAGAATCTGTGCCTTTCGGACGCGGCATACAGTCAGGTATTCCGTTACGGTAAATCCGGTGACAGACTTAAAAATTCTGGTGAGATAGGGTTTGCTGATAAAAAAGCGGGCTGCGATTTCGTCCAGACTGCAGCTTTCGGAGCAGTGAGTTTGCAGGTACAGGGCAATTTCATGCACGTGCTGGTACATGCCGGTGTGCACCACAGGGGCGGCAGAGGAAAGGAGCGCTGCCTGAGAGGAAACGGGCTTTGGCGTGCTGGCAGCACTTTGGCAGCGGCAGCGGGTGAAGAGAAGGATAAGCTGCATGGAGAGAAGGGCACACAGGTCCCTGCTTTCTGCCGAGGGATGGAGAAATTCCTGCTTTATGGAAGAAATGACGGTGAGCACTCTCTCCCAGTCCCCGGAGGAAAAACGGGCTAGGCCGCAGCAACAGCGGCCCCAGTCCCGCAGGCTTTTCCAGGAAGAAAGGGAGAAGATACCGTCCAGAACAGAGGGTTCCAGCTGCAAAAGAAAGCGTCGATGGGCGCTGCAGCCGTTTGCAGTGCTGGTTTTATGGATCTGGCTGCGGTCGATTAAAACGGCCATTTGGGACTTCACATGCCAGGTATCCTGTTCGATGAAATAGTAACGCTCTCCCTCCAACAGGAAGTAAAGCTCCAGACTGTCATGAAAATGGCGGGACGGCATGGAAAATTCATTTGTGCGGGAAACCTCTTCCGCCATAATCCCCGGTATCTGTCCGGAAAACACAACATCATTCATGATAGAAACCTCCCGTTACGGTCGTTTTTCTGACGAAAACTGTATCAGATCAGATAAGTTTTAACTTAAAAAGCTTGTTTTATATAAGAAAATTATACTATATTGCAGTATACTTGCAATATAAAAATATTTTATGGAGGTCGGTATGAAATACGAAAACGGTGGGATGAAGGATGTGCAGATTGCGTATATCGGAGGCGGTTCCAGGGGATGGGCCTGGGGGCTGATGACGGATCTGGCGATGGAAAAACAGCTTTCCGGAACGGTACGGCTGTATGATATTGACAGACAGGCGGCGAAAAACAATGAGATCATCGGAAACCGGCTGGAGCAGAATGAAAAAGCAGCCGGCAAATGGAATTATGTGACCTGCCCCGACCTGGAGGCGGCGCTGACAGGCTGTGATTTCGTGGTGATTTCCATTTTGCCGGGCACATTTGAGGAAATGGAGTCGGATGTCCATCTGCCGGAAAGGCTGGGCATTTACCAGTCTGTGGGCGATACCGCCGGACCGGGCGGCATGATCCGGGCGCTGCGCACGATTCCGATGTTTGTGGAAATCGCCCGGGCGGTCCGGGATTTTTCCCCCGGGGCCTGGGTGATCAATTATACCAATCCCATGTCTTTGTGCGTGAAGACCCTGTATGAGATCTTCCCGAAAATCAAAGCATTTGGCTGTTGTCACGAGGTATTCGGCACCCAGAAGCTTCTGCGGGATATCTGTGAAAAAGAGTGCGGTCTGTCCGGCATCGACTGGCACGATATTCATGTAAATGTGCTGGGCATCAATCATTTCACCTGGTTTGACAAAGCTTCTTATCAGGGAATTGATCTTTTCCCGGTCTATCAAAGTTATATCGATCAACATTATGAGGAAGGCTATGTGGTGGAGAATGAAAACTGGATGAATTCTTCCTTTGCCTGCAGACATCGGGTGAAGATGGATCTGTTCAGGCGTTTTGGCTGTATCGCCGCCGCCGGAGACAGGCATCTGGCGGAGTTTATGCCCTCCTGTGAATATCTGAAAGATCCGGAGACGGTGGCAAGCTGGGGATTCGGCCTGACTCCGGTATCGTGGAGAAAACAGGATCTGGAAAAGAGAATGGAAAGAAGCCGCCGCCTTGTGAGGAAAGAAGAGGAAATTGAACTGAAAGCCACGGACGAAGAAGGCGTTATGCTGATGAAAGCACTCTGCGGGCTGGGGCGCGTGATCAGCAATGTGAATCTTCCCAATACGGCGGGACAGATTTCCAATCTTCCTGTCGGCGCAGTGGTGGAAACAAATGCGCTGTTTGAGAAAGATGGGATTTATCCGGTATCGGCAGGAAAGATGCCGGAGAACATTTACCGGCTGACCCTGCCCCATGTGGAGAACCATGAAACCATTTTAAAGGCAGCCCTGACCTGTGACAGGGAAATGGTGGTGGAAGCCTTTTTAAACGATCCGCTGGTAAAGGGAAAAGGGTGCGGCAGGAAAGAGGTGCGCGCGCTGGTAAACGATATGATTGACCGTACAAAAAAATATCTGCCGGAGGGGTGGAAATGAATTCGATAAAGGTAAACAGTCTGGTCACAGAGGATTCCGTCACCTTATACTGGGATCGTCCTGAAGGATATCCCAAAGGAGCCTGCTATCAGATCTATGTGAATCAGAAAGCGGCAGGAACTACGGATCGAACGCATTTTGAACTGGAAGGGCTGAAAGAACAGTGTAGTTATACCATACAAATCTATCTGAAAAATGGGGAAAAGGAAGAGAATCTTTCCAGCCTCTCCCTCACCACAGCCCCCAAAAGAGCCAGGATTGACATCACGGCAGCGCCTTATTTTGCCCTGGGAGACGGCAAAACCATGAATACTGACGCAATCCAGCGGGCTATAGATGACTGCAGGGCAGGGGAATCCGTTTTTATTCCTGCCGGTACATTTTTAACAGGGGCGCTGCGGCTGCACAGCGATATGGAGCTGTATCTGGAGGAAGGCGCTACTTTGCAGGGGACGGACCGGGTGGAGGACTATCTTCCCAAAATACAGAGCCGGTTTGAAGGAATCGAGCTGGAATGCTATAGCAGCCTGTTAAATCTGGGGGAACTGAATCACAACGGGGGCTATAACTGTGAAAATGTGGTGATCCGCGGAAAAGGCACGATTGCAAGCGGCGGCCGCAGTCTGGCGGAGAAGGTGATCGCCACGGAGCGGGAGCGCCTGAAGGAGGATCTGGTTTCTTTGGGAGATAAAATCAGGGAATACGAAAAACCGGACACCATTCCCGGCCGGGCCCGTCCCCGGCTGATTAATATGAGCAATTGCAGGAATGTGGTTCTATCGGGAGTTTCTTTAAAAAACGGCGCCAGCTGGAATGTGCACATGATTTATTCGGACAGCATTGTCACCAATGGCTGTGTTTTCTATTCCGAGGGCGTCTGGAACGGGGACGGCTGGGACCCGGATTCCTCCACCAACTGTACAATATTTGACTGTACTTTTTATACGGGGGACGATTCCATTGCGATCAAATCGGGGAAAAATCCGGAAGGAAATCGCATAAACAGACCCAGCGCCCACATCCGCATTTTTGACTGCAGATGTGCCTTCGGACATGGCATCACCATCGGCAGCGAAATGTCCGGCGGCGTAAAAGACGTGTCCGTTTGGGACTGTGATATGGGACAGTCTCTGTGCGGGATTGAAATTAAGGGAACAAAAAAGAGAGGCGGGTATGTAAAAAATGTGACGGTGAAAAACTGCCGCACGGCCCGCGTTCTGTTTCATTCCGTTGGCTACAACGATGACGGCGAAGGCGCTCCTGTGCCTCCGGTTTTTGAAAAATGCCTCTTTGAGGATGTGCATATCCTGGGAGAATATCTGGGAGACCAAAGGGAATGGGTTCCCTGTGACGCCATTGAACTGTGCGGCTTTGAGGAGCCAGGACATGAACTTCGCAACATTACCTTTCGGAAGATCTGTCTGGGCAGGCCCGGCGCTGCGGGTAAGCAAAATATTTCTCTTTGTTTGTGTGAAAATATTGTATTTGACGGGCTGTCCGTATTAAAATAGGGACGATAAAAACAAAGGAGAAAAAAAATGATCCATGAAAAGATAGACATCAGAGGGGAAGGCTCCGGGGAGGATGCTGTTCTCTACACTTATATTCTGGATATTACGGAAGATTTTTACGAAAAGAAACGTCCGCTGATCCTTGTCTGTCCGGGGGGCGGCTATGGATTTTGCTCTGACAGGGAAGGGGAAATGATCGCAATGCAGTTTAACGCCATGGGATATCATGCGGCTGTTTTGTACTATTCCGTAGCGCCGTCCCGGTTTCCGGCAGCAGTCCTGGAGCTGGGAAGGGCCGTTTCAGCCCTCAGAAGCAGAGCGGAGGAATGGCATATCGATGCCGGAAAAATCGGTATCGCCGGATTTTCCGCGGGAGGCCATGTAGCGGCAAGTTATTGTATGTTTTGGAACCGGGAATGGATGACACAGGCGCTTCTTTCCGAACCGGAACAGCGAAAGCCCAATGCCATGATTCTGGGATATCCGGTGATCACTTCCGGCACATTTGCCCACAGGGACTCTTTTTGCAATCTCTTAGGAGAGGCTTATGAGGAAAAAAAGGAGGAAATGTCCCTGGAAAATCAGATCAGCAGCGCGGTTCCCAGAACTTTTGTGTGGCATACGTTTGAAGACAATGTCGTTCCGGTACAAAATTCCCTTCTGCTTGTTAACGGGCTGGTGAAGCAGGGGATCCCGGTGGAATTTCACATGTTTCAAAAGGGCGGGCACGGACTTTCCCTGGCAAACCGGATGACCAAAGGGGCGGGCGGATTTGGCGAGGAACCTTCCTGTCAATGCTGGATACAGCTCTTACATACGTGGCTGGAGGAAGAGTGGAGTAAGGAAGAATAGCGGATGCCGCAATGGGTTGAATAAAGACAGAATAAAAGCCGGAGAACCTTGCATGGACAGGTGGTTCTCCGGCTTCTTGTTTTGTCTTTTTTCAGGCGGATTTATAAAACATATTTTTCCAGTGTTTTCTGCACTGCGCCGGGGCCTGCAATCATCTCTGTAAAGTACCCGGCCACACGGTCCGCAAGTCCTGCTTCTGTCAGGTCAACGCCGAAGATATCAGCCCTTTTTAAAATGGGGGTGAGGACAGCTTTTACATCACAGGGACGGCCCAGCGCCACATCGGAAAGCAGCGGCATGAGGGTATCCAGCAGAGGATCGGGGCTGGGCGTAAAAGCGTTTCCGGCGTCATCCACGCCCATCAGGTAACGCAGCCAGCCTGCGAATACCAGCGGAATCCGGCGCAGATCTTCCACCTTCAGGGAAGGAGAGGACTGGTAAGCCTTAATGGTTTCGCCGAAGCGGATGGGCAGCTTCTGGGAAGTGTCGGTGGCGATCCGCTGAGGGGTGTCGGGCATAAAAGGATTGGGAATGCGGACATTCACCACTTCATCGATGAAAGCTTTGGGATCCAGAATGCCGGGATTGACCACAACCGGAAGGCCTTCTTCGTAGCCGATGATTTCTACCAGCTTCTTCAAAACAGGATTCTTCATTTCCTCGGAAATGAGTTCATAGCCCAGCAGACAGCCAAATACGGCAAGGGTGGTGTGCAGCGGGTTTAAGCAGGTGCACACCTTCATTTTTTCAACCTTATCCACGGTTTCCCGGGCGGTGAAAATGACGCCTGCTTTTTCCAGCAGGGGCCTGCCGTTGGGGAATGCGTCCTCAATGACCAGATACTGGCATTCCTCCGCGTTTACAAAAGGAGCTACCCAGGTCTTTTTGGAGGTCACCACCTGCTCCAGATCTTCGATGTTGTCACGGTTTAAAATTTCCTGTACTTTAGGATCCGGCCGGGGCGTGATTTTATCGATCATGCTCCAGGGGAAGGAAACCAGGTCGGGATTTTTCACATATTCCAGGAAGCCGGGATCGCAATGCCCGCTTTTCAGCCAGTTTTCGGCGAAAGCCAGCACCGCGGTCTGTAATTTTGTACCGTTGTGGGAGCAGTTATCCATGCTCACCATGGCGATGGGCAGCCGGCCGTGTACATAGCGCTCATAAATCAGCGCGCAGACTTTGCCCAGATAGCTTTCCGGGGCTTTGGGGCCTGCCGCAAAGTCACGGCTCACCGCATCCAGCAGCTCCCCTTTGCCATTGACCAGGCTGTAGCCTTTTTCCGTAATGGTGAAGCTGGCCATCTGCAGGGAAGGCTGGGCGAAAATTTCTTTTAACCGGGAAAACTCGGTTTCGTTTTCACTGTCCAGAACCAGAGATTCCACAATGCTGCCGATGACGGTTTTTTCCACATTTCCATCGGCTTTTAAAGTCACAAGAATGCTGTAATCGTCATGAGGGCGGTTCATTTTTTCAATAATTTCATAGTCAAAGCCTTCCGCCACAATGAGACCCGTAGTGCATTTGCCTTCATTTAAAAGCTGCTGCATCAGGTTGGCCTGGAATGCCCGGAAAATATTGCCCGCGCCGAAATGAATCCAGCAGGGGGCGGCTTTGGTGGCTGCTGTCACTTTTTCCCGGTCAAAAGACGGAACCTGATAACCTGCTTCCTTCCAGGGGGTGAGATCCTGTAAGCCTTCTGCGTTTAATTTCATACTTATTTGCCCTCCCTGATCGCTTTGATCTCTTTTTGACTCTTCTCAATGGCTTCCCAGAGGCCGTTTAAATAAGTTGCGCCCAGGGCTCTGTCATAAAGGCCGTAACCGGGCATGGCAACCTCGCCCCAGATCATGCGGCCATGGTCGGGCCGGATGGGGCCGGAAAAGTCGATGTCATAAAGCGCTTTCATAATTTCATACATATCGAAGCTGCCGTCTGCGGACAGATGAGCGGATTCTTCAAAATCGCCGGGATAGTTATGCTGCAGGTTTCTCACATGGGCGAAATGGATGCGGCCTTTTAAGGCGCGGATCATGCCGGGCAGATCGTTGTCCGGATTGGTGCCGTAAGAACCGGAGCAGAAGGTGACGCCGTTGTGAGGATTGTCCACCATCTTCATCATGCGCTGCAGGTTGGGCAGGTTGATGATGATGCGGGGCAGTCCGAAGACGCTCCAGGCGGGATCATCGGGATGGATGGCCATGTTGATGTCATATTTGTCGCACACGGGCATGATGGCTTCCAGGAAATATTTCAGGTTTGCAAAAAGCTTCTCATCGTCCACATCTTGATAAAGTTCAAAAAGCTCTTTGATTTTTGCCATCCGTTCCGGTTCCCAGCCGGGAAGCACAAAACCGTTGGAGTCGCCGGCGATGGAGTCGAACATTTTGGCAGGATCAATGTTGTCTACGGTTTCCTGGTGATAAGCCAGCACGGTGGAGCCGTCGGGGCGGACCCGGGCCAGCTCTGTTCTGGTCCAGTCAAAGACAGGCATGAAGTTGTAGCAAACCAGATGGATATCCTCCTGTCCCAGTTTTTCCAGGGTTTTGATGTAATTGTCAATATAAAGGTCGCGGTCGGGAGAACCGATCTTGATGGCATCGTGGATGTTGACGCTCTCAATGCCGGAAATGTGCAGGCCCGAAGCCTCCACCTCTTCCTTTAAGCTGTGAATGGCTTCCCGGCTCCATTCCTCCCCCGGAGTCGTTTCATAAAGCGTTGTGATGACTCCGGTAACGCCCGGAATCTGGCGGATCTGCTGCAAGGTGACGGAATCGGATTTGCTGCCGTACCAGCGTAAAGTCATTTCCATAAGAATACCCTCTCTTTCTTGTGAATGTTATCGTTACACGTATTTGATAGTCTTATCTTAACACATATTAAAATGCCTGAAAATTGCAAGGATTGCTTGTAAGTTTGCAAAAATTGCCCTATACTGAAAATGACCCAAAAAGGAGGGACAATCCGATGAAAAATGTGAAATTTCCCACCATGGAGGCGCGTGACGAACGGCAGTATATGCTGACGGAAAATTTTGAAATCCTGGAAAAATACGGGGTGCCCACAGGTGCGGTACAAATGCATAATCATGGCTTTTATGAACTTTTGTATATAGAAGAAGGGGAGTTTGCCAGTTTTGTGGATAACCGCCTTTATGTGCTGCATAAGGGGGACTTTCTTCTGATCGACAGGGACCGGCTGCATCATTATCAGTTTGTGGAAAAAAAGCATGAGAAATCCAAACGGCTGTTGTTGTGGATTACCAGGGAATATCTGCAGTCTTTGTCGGGACCTGGCGTGGATCTGACAGCCTGCTTTTCCCAAAAAGGAGCGCCCGCCTATCATTTCCCGGGCAATCAGGCCCAGCGGCTGGCCGGTTTTTTGTATTGGATGAAGGAATCCATATCCGCAGAGAATGCGGATGAGGAAGAAAAAAGGCTGTTGGAAAAAACCTGGCTGACGCTGTTTTTTGTGACGTTAAACCGCCTGTGCAGGCAGTCCGTTTTCCAGTTTTCCATGGAGGAAAGCCGTTCCAACCCTATGACAAAACAAGTTTTTGATTATATTGACGCCCATATTGCAGAACCGATCACGGTGGATGATCTGGCCAGCGCCACGTCTCTGAGCAAATATTACTTTCTCAGAAGCTTTAAGGCGGTGACTGGCATGACGGTGCACGATTTTGTATTGAAAAAAAGGCTGATGCAGGCCTGCCGTTTCATTTCCGACGGAAGGCCTATTTCCGAGGTGTGGCAGAGCTGTGGTTTTTCCGACTATTCCGCTTTTTTCAGGAATTTTAAAAAGTCCTATGGGATGTCACCCCGGGAATTCAAGAGCCGCTGGGAAGGATGAGAGTTGGCCCGCCGCCGCTTTTTCCGTCCGCCGCCCACAGGGCGCAGAGCGGTTTTTGGTTCCGTTTTTTCAGATAAGAAACTCTGACCTGTCTTTCGGATCTGGTTTTGCGGCGGCTCGCGTCGCTCGCCGGACGCAGCAAAACCAGATCCGAAAGGCAGGGGAGTTTCTAAATCTGAAAAAAGAGTCACAAAAAACGTTCCGCGCCCTGTGGGCGGCGGACGGAAAAAGCGGCGGCGGGGAGGAAGGGAGAACAAAAATTCGATTGTTCTTGGCAGGAGAAGAAAGATCTGTTATACTTTATACATTACATGAATTTACGGAGGGACAGGTATGGTATCGATTTGCGGGGCAGAGTGTTGTGTGGAATGCAGCAGAAAAGAGGAGTGCGGAGGCTGTGTAAAAACGCAGGGGCATCCTTTCGGCGGGGTGTGCATTGCGGCAGAATGTATCAGGCAGGGAGGGGTTGACGCATTTCAACTTGCAAAGCGCGGGGTGATTGCTGAAATCAATGCGCTTGGCATAAAAGACCTTCAGGTAAAAGAAATGAATTTACTCAATGGTTTTTATGTAAATCTGGAATACCGGCTGGCGAACGGGCAGTCTGTGAAATTGCTGGAAGATAACAATGTATATTGGGGAAATCAGGTGGAAATACCCGGCAGCGACAGGTGCTACGGCATTGTTGCGGATGCGCAGTACCTTCTGGTGTGCGAATACGGCTGTGGCGGAACCGATCCGCAGATTGTGATGTATCAAAAGAGAGGATTGACGCAGTAAAACGGAGGACAGGAAAATGAAAGATGTATATGAACAGTGCCCGGAATTTGAAAATGAACATTATCGAATCAGATTGCTGGAGTCAACCGATTGGGAGGATTTATTAAAAGTTTATTCCGACAAAAAAGCGGTCCCCTTTTTCAACAGCGATGGCTGCTTTGGGGATTTTTATGTTACGGATCCGGAGAACATGCGGTTTATGCTGGAAGCATGGCAGGAAGAATACCGGAAAAGAGGATTTGTAAGGTGGACGGTCATTGACAAAAGATCGGAGGAAGCCGTCGGAACGATTGAACTTTTCCAAAGAATTGCCGATGATTATTTTACCGGATGCGGATTGCTGCGCTTTGATCTTAGGAGCGATTATGAAAGGACAGCGGAAATAGAAGCCATATTATCCCTGATCGTGCCCTGTGCATATGAAATGTTTGGATGTGAAAAGATCGCAACCAAAGCGATTCCCGAAGCCAGTGAAAGAAGGAAAGCGTTAAGAAATATGAACTTTGTGGAATCGGAGGAACAACTTATCGCACATGACGGAACGAAATATAATCATTATTTTGTGAAGGAACGCAAAACAGAATTACTGTCATCCTGTCCGATACTCGAATATGATGATAATAAAGAGGCCAAACTGAATCCTTCCAATTTTGTGGAAAGTAGATTGGAAACAGATAAGCTGATTATCACTTTTTTCCCTGAAGTGATGCAGCAGCTCGTGGAAGAAGGACAAATTTCTCTGGAAAGAACGATTGAAGGAGAAAATTCGATCCTCCTGTATCGTTTTACGGATACCAACATATTGATTACCCTCGGGTATATCGGCTGTCCGGCCTGTGCAGGCAACCTGGATTTATTCCATGCCATGGGAATCAATAAAGTAATGTTCTGCGGCGGCGGAGGCGTTCTCGATAAGAATATCGAGGTCGGCCAAATCCTGGTAGTGGACGGGGCGATTCGGGATGAAGGCTTTTCCTACCACTATTTGCCGCCGTCAAGATATGTTTATACAAATCCTGAAGTAACAGCCAAAATCATAAATTACCTGGACAGAAATGAGATTTCCTATATTCGGGGGCTTACCTGGACCACCGATGCGATTTTCAGAGAAACAAAAGATAAGATCATACAAAGAAAAGCGGAAGGCGCAAAGATTGTGGAAATGGAACAGGCCGGCTGCATTGCGGTTTCCCGGTTTCGGAACTTTGCGTATGGAGCCCTGATTTATGGCGGTGATGATCTTTCCCAGGATGAATGGAGTCAAAGGGGATGGCGCAGCCGCAAGGGGATCCGCTATGATCTCGTAAATCTTTGCAAAATATTAGTTGAACTCATATAACGTAACGCGGACAAATCCCGGCTTACGGGCAAATCATCTGATACAAGAACAATGCTGCGATTAATGAAGCGAAAGAAGAATACAGAATGGGATGCAAACATATGGTATCTATTTGCAATTATGATTGTATAGATTCAAGTGGAGAAAAAGTATAAATCATAGTGCGGAACCAAAGGCTGAACTGTTACCATATTCCGGAAATAGGATCACTTAACGGTTGACAACATAATGTTTTAAGGGATATAATAGCATCAGCTTTAGCGGAAGGAGTGAAAGGATGAGAAAATAACTTACTTTTGAGAACATGAAACAGGTCATTCAAACTGCGGGGAATCATTGATTTTGCTATGCAGTTTATTTCATGTCGTCAAAGGTAAGTTGTGACTCATCCTCATAACTCCTTTTTTCGTGCAATAACAGTAAAACAAAGGCGGGACAGGATCTTGCTGCTGTTTTCATGCTTGAAATAGAAATTGGATGTGAGGTCTGCAACAGAGTCCGGCATACATTTTGGCGACTGAGAAGGGAGCGTGAAGTGTATGGCGCAGATTCAGGTGACAGACCTCACTTTTTGTTATGAGGGAAGCTTTGACAATATATTTGAGAATGTATCATTTTCTATAGACACTGACTGGAAACTCGGCTTTATCGGCAGAAACGGAAAAGGAAAGACCACATTTGCGAATCTTCTGCTTGGGAAGTACGAATATAGAGGAAGGATAACGGCGCCCCATCTTTCTTTTGATTATTTTCCCTATCAGACGGAAGAATCCGACTATGATAAAACGGCGTCTGAACTCCTGGAAATTTGGAAAAGCGACATCCAGGAGTGGCGTGTGATATGCGAACTGAATCAATTGGATATTGACGCCCGGGTTTTATACCGCCCTTTCCAAACGCTGAGCCAGGGCGAGCAGATGAAGGTGATGCTGACAGTATTGTTTGGGGGACAAAATGAGTTTTTGATTATTGACGAACCCACCAATCATCTGGACTTCAATGCAAGGCAGACGGTAAAAGAATATTTAAAGGGGAAAGACGGATTTATCCTCATATCCCACGACCGGGATTTTCTGGATGCGATTGTGGATCATGTCCTTGTGTTAAACCGCAAATCAATTGAAATACAGACCGGAAATTTTTCCGGCTGGTGGGAAAATAAAACAAGAAAGGATTCCTTTTCAAAAGCAGAGAATGCGAAGCATTTAAGAGAAATTGCTTCTTTAAGAAGGGCGGCTGACAGGTCCGACCGGTGGGCGGAGAAAAATGAAAATACCAAGATCGGGTTTGACCCCATCCGTGAACATGACCGCTGTAAGGACACCCGGGCGCATATCGGGGCAAAGACGAAAAAAATGCAGGCAAGGAAGAAAGGCTATGATATCCGCATAGAGCGTGAAATCAGAGCAAAGCA
The DNA here is from genome assembly GCA_902476265.1 of uncultured Lachnospiraceae bacterium. GTDB lineage: Bacteria > Bacillota > Clostridia > Lachnospirales > Lachnospiraceae > Gallintestinimicrobium. The sequence continues at coordinate 92,252 of CABSCP010000008.1, read as the reverse complement.
AGGACTGCTTTTGGATATGGAAAATGCAGCGGATCTAAAACTGATGCCGCAAAAATATGGTAAGGATACGCTGATCTATGCAAAGGATTACAGTTTTCGATTCACAGATCAAGAGCTTCCTTTAATCCGTCATTTTGACTTCTGCTTAAAACAGGGGGAACGGGTCTTTCTGCAGGGGAAAAACGGCTGCGGGAAGAGTACATTTATAAAACAGATCCTCGCAATGTCTGAAGAAAACGATCCTGGCAGCAGGGAGATAAAAATGGGGGAAGCATCGTTTGTTGTGTCCGGTGAATTAAAGGTGGGCTCCGGCCTGCACATTTCTTATATCAATCAGGATACCGGTTTTCTGCATGGAACAATCAAAGCCTATTGCAGGGAAAAAGGGTTCGATGAGAGCTTATTTCTGGCAATCCTCAGACAGCTGGATATGGACAGGGTACAGTTCGAAAAGCCGATGGAAAATTATTCGGAGGGTCAAAAGAAGAAAGTGCTGATTGCCGGAAGCCTGCTGACACCGGCGCATCTGTATCTCTGGGATGAACCGCTGAATTATATCGATGTTTTTTCCAGGATGCAAATAGAAAATCTGATCCTGAAATTTCGGCCCACAATGCTTGTTGTGGAACATGATGTGAGATTTCGGGATAAGATTGCGACCAAAATAGTGGAGGACTTCAGATGAACATTTTGGTGGAAAGATTACAGGGGACCGCTATATTGTTGCCTATACCCATATAATGGCGGAAGAACCACAACTTTATGAGGACATGGAAGCATTTGACAGCTTGCGGGAAAAGAATATTTTCCTTCTGTATCCCATTATGTGTTATAATGAACAATATCTGCCTGTCAAGATGAAACATTTATATGTCTGGCGGGAAGAAAAAACAGGAAGGGTAAGAGTGTGTTTGAAAATGAAAAAAGTGATGGCTGTCTTATTGGCGTTTAGTGCCTGTGTTGCATTGTCCGCCTGTTCTGCGCCCGGGGAGAAAGAGGAGCAGACTGCTTCCCGGCCCTCCTCTGAGTCTGAGGTGATAACCTCTGCAGAGGCAGAGGAAGAATCTTCTCCGGCCTCTCTGCCTTTGGAACAGGCTAAAATGCGGGAGGAGATCGTGACCGTCACAGCGTATGACGGATTGAAATTTGATGGAAAACTCCGACTGCCGGAGGGGGATCCGGTGGAGAAACTGGTGATCTATGTAAACGGTTCCGGCCCAAACACCTACGACAACAAGCGCCAGGCGGGAGACATCACTTTTCATTACCATGACCTGTTTGCACAACAGTTTACACAGGAGGGCATCGCCTATTTCAGCTATAATACCCGCGGTGTGACGGTGGGACAGGAAGCGCCTTATTTTGCTGATATTGCGGAAGATGACTACCTGACCTATCTGCCTGAAAATGAAGTAAAGGATGTAGAAGCGATCATCAGACAGCTGAAAGCAGACAGCCGTCTGCAGAATGCAAAAGTGATTCTGCTGGGCTGGAGTGAGGGCACCATGATCGCGCCGCTGGTGGCGCTTGGTGAGGAAGTTCCGGTAGATGCGCTGTTTCTGGCGGGTTACTGCAACGAAACAATGGCGGATATCCTGGACTGGCAGCTCACAGGCGGATCAAGCATGGTGACGGTCGGCGCCTACCTGGACGGCGATAGAGACGGCAATATCACAAAAGAGGAATATGACAGCGACCCCTATCAGGTGGCGGCACAGCTGGGCACTTTCGAGGAACTGGACGGAAACGGCGACGGTCAGATCAACCGGGAAGACTTCCGGGAAATGCTGAAAGAAACCCATGATGAAACGTTCCGGGCCTTTGACGGCGGTGACGACGAATGGCTGAAGGAAAATTACGGCGTCCGTCTCACATCGGCATGGTTTCTGGCACACCGAAAACTCGCGCCAAACCGGGAAACGCTGCCAAAGCTCACCCTGCCCATCTACATTTTTCAGGGAACCATTGACGCAAACGTGCCGGTGGAACAGTCCCGTGAAATTGCGGAAACCTTCCGGACGTTGGGGAAAACCAACCTGCACCTGCAGGAATTTGAAATGCATGACCACGACCTGAACTATATTTCCTATCCCCTTTACGGCACCATATCGGAAGGACTGCAGGCCATTTTTGATGCGGCAAAGGGATTGTAGAAACACGGAAAAATCAGGAAGAACAGGAGAAAACCGATGAACTGGGAACCATGGACAGGCTGCTACAAAGCCAGCGACGGCTGTACAAACTGTTATTTTTACGGGCCGTATGCGAAACGCTACGGCCAGAACACGATACAAAAAACAGACAAATTCGACTGGCCCATACGGAAAAATACAAAAGGGCAGTACAATATCAAAGGAAACAAGATCCTGGCGACCTGCTTTGCAACCGACTTTTTTCTTCCTGAAGCGGACGAATGGCGCAAAGAGGTCTGGGCGATGATCCGGGAAAGACAGGACATCGATTTCCTCATTTTGACCAAGCGGATCGACCGTTTTTTGATATCGCTGCCATCGGACTGGGGCGACGGATATGACAACGTGAATATCGGATGTACGGTTGAAAATCAAAAACTGGCGGACTACAGACTGCCGCTGTTTTTATCCTATCCCATCAAACGGCGCTTCATCGCCTGTGCGCCTCTTTTGGAAGCCATCGACCTGACCCCGTATCTGCATGGCGTGGACCATGTCACGGTCGGCGGTGAAACAGGGCGGGAGGCCCGTGTATGTGATTATGACTGGGTGCTTCAAATCCGGGAACAATGCGTAAAAGCCAATGTAACGTTTTGGTTTAAGAATACCGGCTCCCGTTTCAAACGGGATAGCGTGGTGGAAAAAATAAACCCCTATCAGCAGACGGGCGTGGCGAAGGCGCTTCAAATTGACATATTAAACGGAAAAAAATTATTCTGAAAGGACTCCTGAAACGAAACGGGGATGACTGCTGCAACAGTCATCCCCGTACTTTACGATCATAAAAATGGTCAGACACCCTTAAACCAGCGATTTCATCAGGGCGTAAGCGCCTTTTTCATGAATCGTCTCCAGATCTTTGGCCACGGAGTCAGCCAGGCCCGGCACTTTTGTCAGGTCGCGGCCCCAGAAATCCGGATTGGAAAGGACGGCCTGTGTCAGCGCTGCTACATCGTCCTCTTTGTGGGCCATGTAAAATTCCAGCACGCTTCTGTCATCTTTGATACAGTATTCATTGCCGGCGGGACGTTTGGCGATAAGACCTTCCTGGGTGAGCGCATCTCCCTGATAAAAGGCGATATAAAAAGCCAGAGAGGCAGTCAGGCAAGGCGGCAGGACTTCAAATTTTTCCACATAGCCCGTCAGGGAAGGCATGACACGGGCTTTCCACTTGGAAGTGGAATTTAAAGAAATGGAAAGCAGCGCATGGTCGATAAAAGGGTTTTTGAAACGATCTGTGACGGAGGCCGCAAATTCTGTCAGTTCATCTTTGGGCAGGGTCAGAGTGGGAATAATCTCTTTGTAAATGGCCTTTTCCATGAAGGAACGGATCACATCGTCCTCCATACAGTTCCTGACAATATCCTGTCCCGCCAGATAAGCGCCCAGCACCATGGAGGTATGGGCCCCGTTTAAAATGCGGACCTTGCGCTGTTTATAGGGTTTGTGATTATCGGTCACCAGAATGGGCAGGCCGGCTTTTTCAAAAGGAAGTTCTCTCCGGATGGACTGCGGACCTTCGATCACCCAGAAACCGAAGATTTCTCCGGTGTCCATAACATTGTCCTCATAACCGTTTTCTTCTGTGAGGGCGGCAGCCTCACTACGGGGATAACCGGTGACGATCCGGTCTACCAGAGTGGAGCAGAAGGTGTTCTCTTCTTCGATCCAGCGGATGAAATCTTCGCCCAGATTCCACTGGCGGGCATAGGAGAGCACACAGTTTTCCAGCTCTTTTCCGTTATCGTCGATGAGTTCGCAGGCCAGAATCAGAAAGCCTTTACCGGGCTGATTTCCAAACAGCCGGAAGCGGCGGTATAAAAACTGGGTGAGCTTGCCGGGATAGCTCGCCGCCGGACGATCCTCAAACCGACAGGATGGATCATAAGCGATGCCCGCTTCCGTGGTGTTGCAGGTAATATAACGAAGCTCCGGATTTTCGGCGCAGGCGAGCACGGCGTCAAAATCGGTATAAGCGTTCAGACAGCGGCTGACGCAGGAAATCACCCGTTTCTGATTCACCTTTTTTCCGTTTTCAAAACCTCTCAGATACAACGTATAAAGGCCATTCTGCTCATTGATGGCTTCCTTTAAATCAAAGCCGCCGGGAACGGGAGCGATGGGCTGTACTAAAACTACCTTGGAACAAAAGTCCGCTTCCTCATTCATCCGGTCAATGAAGTAATCCACGAAAGCCCGCATGAAATTCCCTTCCCCGAACTGCAGCACCCGTTCCGGCGCATCCCGCAAAAGCCAGCCCTCATAACCGTTTTCTTTCAGCGTTTCGTAACACAGTTTTTTCATCTCAATCAATCCTTTCTACTGATTCTGTTTTATAAAGTGACGCCGTCCTTAAATATTGCCATATCGTGATAGCCTGCCTCCTCGGATTTGACCCGTTTGCCTTCGGCCACAGAAATCACATAGTCAAACAGCTGCGCCGCCAGGTCGGACAGATTTGTACCGTCACATAAAACGCCGCAGTCGAAATCGATCCAGTTTTTCTTCTTCCCTGCCAGGCCGGAATTGCTGGAAATTTTCACGGTAGGAACGGGAGAAGCAAAAGGAGTGCCTCTGCCGGTGGTGAACAGGACGATCTGTGCGCCGCTGGCGGCCAGAGCGGTGGAAGCCACCAGATCATTGCCGGGAGCGCTCAAAAGATTTAACCCCTTATTTTTCACGGGTTCTCCGTAAGAAAGAACGCCGGATACGGGAGCGGAGCCGGATTTCTGAACACAGCCTAAGGACTTATCTTCCAGAGTGGTGATACCGCCCTTTTTATTGCCGGGGGAAGGATTTTCATAAACCGTCTGCCCATGACCGGTGAAATAGGCCTTAAAATCATTGATCAGATTCACGGTTTTATCGAACAGTTCCTTTGTTTGACAGCGGTTCATCAAAAGGGTTTCCGCGCCGAACATTTCGGGGACCTCCGTCAGAATGGTGGTGCCCCCTGCCATCAGGAGCAGATCGGAAAACGCGCCCACCGTGGGATTGGCGGTGATGCCGGAAAGCCCGTCGGAGCCGCCGCACTTTAAACCTACAACCAGTTTTTCCGTACTGATGGGGCAGCGGACTTCTTTGCCGGCGGTTTCACACAGCTGCCGGATCAGTTCGGAGCCTTCATAAACTTCATCCTCACAGTCCTGGCATACTAAAAACTTCACCCGTTCTTCGTCGTAAGGGCCGATGTAATTTTTTAACACTTCCACGCCGCTGTTTTCACATCCCAGGCCTAAAACCAGCACACCTCCCGCATTGGGGTGATTCACCAGATCAGCGAGGATCTGTCTGGTGTGCTCCTGGTCCTCCCCCATTTGGGAACAGCCGTAAGGGTGGGAAAAAGCGATGACGGCATCCACAGAGCCGGTGGCAAAAGACCGGGACTTCTCGGCGATGGCGGCAGCCACATTGTTCACGCAGCCCACCGTGGGAATGATCCAGATCTCATTGCGGACCCCTACCCTGCCGTCCTTGCGGAGAAAACCGCTGAAAGTTTGAGGCACGGGCGCAGTTTCAGGGAGTTCGGCTCTGTTCCAGGTATAGGAAAGCAAATCTCCCAGACCTGTTTTCATATTATGAGTATGGACCCGGCTGCCGGCCCGGATATCCGAAACAGCGGTGCCGATGGGATTGCCGTATTTGATCACGGGACTGCCGGAAGAAAGAGGGACCAGCGCAAACTTATGTCCCTGGGGAATATCCTCTAAAAGCCGCACCTCCTGCCCGTCCACAGTGAGGACAGTGCCCGCTGTCAGAGGCATGAGCGCCACAGCCACCGAATCCTTCGGATTGATTTTCAGGAAATTAGTCATAAATGCTCCTCCAGTTTGAAACGTGGGCAGGCGCCGTATTAAAAATACGGAAAACCTGATAACCACAATGATGTAAGTACTTACATTAACTGTAATATAGCGCGATTTTGAAGGCTCGTCAACCTGTTTTGCAAAAAGAATTTGAACCGAAAGAAAATTGTGGAAAACAACCAAAAAATCGGACGAAAGATTGTGAAAACGGAGAGAGGAAATTGGTTGACACCGCTCCTGCAAAAGAATTATAATAATGCTGAATGTAAGGGCTTACACGGCCCGGAAAACTGGATTTTTCTTTATTAAACGGAGGAAATGCGAAGATGAAGCCTTTTATGGATCAGGATTTTTTACTGTCAACACAGAGCGCCAGACATTTATACCATGACATCGCAGAGAAGATGCCGATTCTGGATTACCACTGCCACATCAGCCCTCAGGAGATTGCCGAGGACAGGCATTTTTCCAATATTACGGAAGTATGGCTGGGGGGCGATCACTATAAATGGCGTCAGATGCGTTCCAACGGCGTGCCGGAAGCTTATATCACCGGGGATGCGCCCGACAGGGAGAAGTTTCAGAAATGGGCGGAGACCCTGGAGAAGGCCATCGGCAACCCCCTGTATCACTGGAGCCACCTGGAGCTTCGCCGTTATTTCGGCTATGAAGGGGTTTTGAACGGGGAAACCGCCCAGGAAGTATGGGAACTTTGCAATGAAAAGCTGGCGCAGCCGGATATGAGCGCCCGGAACCTGATTTTAAAATCCGGCGTGACCCTGCTGTGTACCACGGATGATCCGGTGGACGACTTGCGCTGGCACAAAGCGATCGCCGAAGATGACAGCTTTCCCGTGCAGGTGCTGCCCGCATGGCGGCCGGACAAAGCGGTGAACATGGAAAAACCTGAATTTACAGACTACGTGGAAAAACTGGGACAGGCCGCGGGAATGAAAATCACCGCCTATCAGGAATTAAAGGAAGCGCTGGTAAAGCGCCTGGCATTCTTCGACAGCATGGGCTGCAAAGTCAGCGACCACGGCCTGGATTTTGTGGTTTACCATCCCGCGCCGGAAGAAACCATTGAGAAAATATTCGCAAAGAAACTGGCGGGAGAGACCGTTACAGCAGAAGAAATCCTGGAATACAAAACAGCGCTGCTGCTGTTTTTGGCAGAAGAATATCACCGCCTGGGCTGGGTGATGCAGCTGCACTATGGATGCAAGAGAAACAACAATACGCGCATGTATCAGACCCTGGGCCCCGATACCGGCTATGACTGCATCGGCAGCAGCGCGCCGGCGGATCAGCTGGCGGATTTTCTGGATGCTTTAAACGGAAGGGATTGTCTGCCCAAAACCGTGCTATACAGCTTGAATCCCAACGATGACGAAACCATCGACACCATCATCGGCTGCTTCCAGAACGACGAAGCGGTGGGCAAAATCCAACACGGCAGCGCATGGTGGTTCAACGATCATAAAACGGGAATGATGAAGCAGATGACCTCTCTGGCAAACTTAAGCCTGCTGGGGAACTTCATCGGCATGCTGACGGATTCCAGAAGCTTTTTATCCTATCCCAGACATGAATATTTCCGCCGCATCCTCTGTGAACTGATCGGCAGCTGGGTGGAAAACGGGGAATATCCGGATGATGAAAGAACGCTCACAAACATTGTGAAAGGCATCTCCTATAACAATGCGGTCCGCTATTTCGGCTTTGATCTGGAAACAAAATAAATAGTGTAAGAAAAAATGGGCCAAAAGCCCATTTTTTTGTACCAAATATTTAACTATAACATAAAACCACATTAAGATGACGTTAAGATTGTACGGCAATTCGCAAAAATGTACGGTTTTGTTTGTGAAAAATATCCTCTATAATAAACTTAAGTCGAAAGAGCGACGAAACGAAGTAAGAAAAAACAGGAGGGTACTATGAAAAAGAAAGTATTGGCAGCATTGCTGTGCGCAGCGATGACACTCACCATGGGCGCCTGTGGACTGCAGACACCCGAGACACCGGCAGCAGCGCCGGAAGCAAAGACAGAAGCCCCGGCAGAAACCACACCGGCGGCGGAAACGGAAGCGAAAGAAGATGCGGCGGCGCCTGCAGCGGAACCGGAAGTGACACTGGTTTATGCGGAAGTAAACCCGCTGGATACCATCGTCGGCCAGATGGCCACCGCTTTTAAGGAAAAAGTGGAAGAACTTTCCGGCGGCAGCATCAAAATCGACATTCAGGCCAGCGGTGTGCTGGGTTCTGAAAACGACGTACTGGATACCATGCTGGGAGGCGGCGGAACCATTCAGATGTCCCGTATCTCTGCATTTGCACTGACCAGCTACGGCGGCGAAAAATCCAAACTGCTGTCCGTTCCGTATACTTTTGTGAACAGAGACCATTTCTGGAATTTTGCAAACTCCGATCTGGCGCCTGAATTTTTGATGGAGCCCCATGACAACGGCAGCGGTGTAAGAGGACTGTTCTACGGCGAAGAAGGGTTCCGCCATTTCTTCACGGTAAAAGAAATCAGCGGTCTGGAAGATTTAAAGGGCATGAAACTGAGAGTGTCCAATGACCCCATCATGAACGGCATGGTGGAAGGCCTGGGCGCTTCTCCCACCGTAGTTTCCTTCGGCGAACTGTATTCCGCACTGCAGACCGGCGTGGTTGACGGCGCAGAACAGCCTATCGCAAACTACAAGTCCAACGCATTCCAGGAAGTCGCTCCCAACCTGATCTTAGACGGCCATACCCTTGGCGCGGTACAGGTGATCATCACAGATGAAGCGTGGGACGGCCTGACAGAAGAACAGCAGAATATCCTGATGGAAGCCGGCAAATATGCTTCCGACTTAAACCGCCAGATTTCCGAAGAAGCGGAAAACAAGGTTCTGGAAGAGCTGAAGGCAGAGGGCATCAATGTGATCGAAGTCAATGATATCAAACCCTGGCAGGATGCCTGCAAGGATATCATCGAATCCTCTACGGCAGACAACAAAGAACTCTATCAGAAGATTCTGGATATGCAGTAAAAAGGCAGAAAGGCACTTGAATGCGGGCACAGAGGGAGCGAAAGCCTTCTGTGCCCCGTTCTTAACAAGGGAAAAGTTACATTGGGAGGAGGTAAGGCATGGCAAATATTTTCAGTAAAATCGATAAAATTAAGCCGGCATATGACATTACTTATAAGATCGTAATGTTTTTATGCAAACTGCTGCTGGTGGCGGATATCCTGATCACCACTATGTCCGTAATCGGCAGATACGTTCCGTTCATTCCGGACCCGGCATGGAGTGAAGAAGTGGTTTTAACCTGTATGTCCTATATGGCGGTGCTTTCGGCAGCTCTGGCGATCCGCAGAGGCGCGCATATCCGTATGACAGCCTTTGACCGGTATCTGCCAAAGAATCTGCTCCGCGTTTTGGATCTTTTGGCGGATGCAGCAGTCCTGGTGCTTGCGGTTGTGATGATCGTGGTAGGATGGAATTACGCAAGGCAGATCGGAAGTAAGGGCAGCTATGTGAGCATGCCCGGGGTTTCCCGGTTCTGGATGTATTTCCCCATTCCCTTAGCGGGCGTGGCGATGCTGGTTTTTGAAATAGAAGCGGTCTATAACCATATTAAAAGTTTCTTTGTAAAGGAGGGGGATCAGGCATGAATGCGGAAACTATGGCGATCATTGTTTTACTGGTCAGCTTTCTGATCATGGTGCTGCTGCGCTTTCCCATCGCCTATGCGGTAGCATTGTCTTCTCTGTTCTGCCTGCTGTACCAGGGGCTCCCGCTGACGACGATCTGCCAGCAGATGGTAAAAGGAATCAGTTCCTTCTCCCTGATGGCGGTTCCGTTCTTCATCACAATGGGCTGTCTGATGGGTTCCGGCGGCATTTCGGATAAGCTGATCGCGCTGGCAAATGCCTGCGTGGGATGGATGCGCGGCGGCATGGCGATGGTGAACATTGTGGCCTCCTATTTCTTTGGCGGCATTTCCGGTTCCGCAGCGGCGGATACCGCTTCTCTGGGAACCATCCTGATCCCCATGATGGTGGACCAGGGCTACGATGATGACTTTTCCACAGCGGTTACCATCACCTCCTCCTGTGAGGGACTTTTGGTTCCGCCCAGCCATAACATGGTCATCTATGCCACATCGGCAGGCGGTGTTTCTGTGGGCGCACTGTTTCTGGCAGGTTATCTGCCCGGCGCACTGCTGGCACTTTCCCTGATGATCGGTTCTTACATCATATCCGTAAGAAGAAAATACCCCAAAGGGGATAAATTCAGCTTTAAGAATCTGCTCAAACAGTTCGGCGTTTCCTTCTGGGCGCTGGCGGCGGTTCTCATTGTGGTAATCGGCGTTGTGGGCGGTGCTTTTACAGCCACCGAATCCGCTGCAATTGCGGTTATTTACAGCCTGATCGTGAGTGTATTCATTTATAAAGGACTGAACTGGAAAGGCGTATGGAGAGTGCTTTCGGATTGTGTGGATACGCTTTCCATTGTGTTGATTTTGATTTCCACCTCCAGCATTTTCGGCTTTTGCCTGACCCGGCTGCATGTGCCTGTTAAGGCGGCCAATGCCATCATCGGTCTGACCGATAATCCGATCATCCTGGCGTTATTGCTGAATCTGATTCTGCTGGTATTGGGCTGCATCATGGATATGGCGCCTATCATTCTGATCGCCACGCCGATCCTGCTTCCCATCGCCACCGCTATCGGCATCAGCCCTATCCAGTTCGGCATCATGGTGATCTTAAACTGTGGCATCGGCCTTCTGACACCGCCGGTAGGCGCGGTATTGTTCATCGGGTCCGCTGTAGGCAAGGTTTCCATGGAGCGGGTGGTAAAGGCGACGCTGCCGTTCTACCTGTGCATGATCGTCACGCTGCTTTTGATCACCTTTATTCCTGAAATCAGCCTGTGGCTGCCTTCCGTATTCGGTTAAAGGGGAACGGTTATGAAGTTTAAATTTACCTGCAGGACAACAGCGTGGGATTACTGGCAGCTGTCCATGTATCATACATACAGCTCTATCGTGGGCGTGTGCAACATCATTTTTACGGCTGCGGTCATTTTGCTCACCGTAAAATTCTGGGGGAGCACCGACAGTTTTATGAGATCGGTCCTGCTGTTTGGCTGCTTCCTGTTCCCCGTCATCCAGCCTATGGGCGTCTATTTACAGGCGAAAGGGCAGGTAAAGGGGCTTCCGGAGCAGATGGTGATGAGCTTTGATGACGCCGGCATCCATGTGGAAGCGGGCGGAAAGCATTCCGACCTGAAATGGAATCTGGTGCGCGGTGTAGAAAAAAGGCCTACCCTGCTGGTGATTTTTTCTTCCGCATCCCGGGGCTATGTACTTTCCAACAGAGTGCTTGGCAAAGATAGAGAAGCGCTCTACGATTATGTGGTTTTAAAAGCAGGAAAGGCTTGATCCACATAAAAAAGGCCGCAATTACGGAATTGTATTTGCGGCTTTTTCCTGTTATTCTTTTCACAGGGATTTCATGATAGGCAGGAGGCAGAGGAATGAAGCTTTTCCATATCAAAAAGCGGGCGCTGGATGCCTGGCTGGAGCTGACCATTAAAAAGAAGATCATTTTTTTTACGGGGGCTGTGTTTCTGGCTGTGCTTTTATCCGCATTGTTCGGTTTCTGGGTGGTACAATTTTCCCTGGAGGACTTCCGGGAAATTCTGGACGACAGCGTCAAAACCAGCGATTTTATGGAAACCATCGAGCGGGAGAGCCAGACTTTTCAGGAATATGTGAAAAGCCACATTGACTCCGCAAAGCAGGAGATGGAAAAGGCCTGTGAAGAGACCAAAAGGGCGGTGGATCATCTGCCCTGTGACTATTATTCCATGAGCATTGACCGGTATGCCAAAACCTGGTCCATCCGCAGCAGTTATGAGGAATACGCCAAACGAAGAGATGCCTTTCTCACCATGAGCGAAGAGGATCCGGGCTATATTCCGGAACTGTATGCAATTTATGATATGCAGGATTTCCTGCAGAACTATGCCAGGACGCTGATGCGGTATGCCCTGGAGGATGAAAATGAGGTGTATCTGCAAAAAGTGCCCGCCATCCGGCGCATTCCCGTATTCATTCTGGCGATGGGCGGTCTGCTGTTATGGTTTATCGTAAGCCTGGCGGGGCTGATGTATCGGACAATCTTATACCCCATCGTGGAATTGGTGGAAGTATCCAAAAAAATAGCGGACAACGATTTCTTTGTGGATGATGTGAAGGTGGAAAACAAAGATGAAATGGGAGACCTGGTGCGCGCTTTCAATAAGATGAAATTCGCTACCGGCGAATATATTCTGGCGCTGGAAGAAAAGCGGAATACGCTGGATCTTCTCCATGCGGAGGAAATGGAGCGCCTGGAGGTGGAGCGGCGCCTGGAGAGCACCCGTCTGGAACTGTTAAAAAGCCAGATTGATCCTCATTTTTTATTCAATACTCTAAACGTGATCGGCGGCATGGCCAATCTGGAAGATGCTGCCACAACGGAAAAAATGATAAAGGCGCTGAGCGCGCTGTTTCGCTATAACCTGAATACGCCGGAGGCGGAGGTGCCTTTGTCGCGGGAAATCCGCGTCGTAAAGGATTACATGTATATCCAGCAGATGCGTTTCGGCAGCAGAATCAGCTATCGGATTGACTGTCCTGCTGATCTAAAAGAAGCCATGGTGCCCACTTACTGCTTTCAGCCGCTGGTGGAAAATGCCATCATTCACGGGCTTGCCAGAAAAGAGGAGGGCGGCTGCATCACCATCCGGGTCTGGAAAAAAAAGGCGGATCTGATGATCACCGTGGCGGATACCGGAGCAGGTATGACGCGGGAAGAACTGGAAAAACTTTGCCGCAGGTTTGAAGGAGAGAATACCGGCAGGATCGGCATCGGTCTGGGCAATATTTATAAACGGGTCCGCGGCATGTATCCGGACGGGAATGTGGAGATTTTCAGCAAAAAAGGGGCAGGCACCGTCATCCGGCTGAAAATTCCGCAGAGCAAATGGAGGGAGGAAACATAATGTATCGCGTGCTGATTGCGGATGATGAACCCATTGAGCGGGTGGTCATCAGCAAATTCATACAAAAAAATTATGGGGACCAGCTGGAAATTGTCCAGGCGGTGAACGGCAGGGAAGCCATCACACTGTTTGAAGAAAAAAATTGTGATATCGCTCTTCTGGATATTGAAATGCCCGGGATCAACGGACTGGATGCGGCGGAAACCATTCGGAAAAAAAACAGGGACTGCAGCATTATTTTTCTGACGGCTTTTGACGAATTTACGTATGCCAAGCGGGCGATTTCCGTAAAGGCGCTGGACTATCTGCTAAAGCCCGGTTCCGATGAAGAACTGATGGCTGTTTTGGATGAGGCGATCCGGCTGGCAGATGAAAAGAAGAAACATGCGTCCGGGGCAGAGAGGGGGCAGGAAGAGGACATGGAAGAAACCTCGGACAGCGGGGCGGTCCGCAGTAACGCGTCCCGGAAGTTGATACTGGATTATATCAGGGGGCATTATACCCAGGATATTTCCCTGCAGGATGCGGCCAGGGCGATGAACTATTCGGACGCTTATTTCTGCAAACTTTTCAAGCAGTGCTTTGACAAAAATTTTATTGCTTTCCTGTCGGAATTTCGAGTGGACAAGGCCAAACAGTTGCTTTGTGATGTGACCATTAATGTGAAAGAAATCAGCGAAAGAGTCGGATATCGGGATTCCAATTATTTCGCCAAAGTTTTTAAACGGATCACGGGAGTGACGCCCAGTGAATATCGGGTGATGAAACCGGAAGATCGGTAACAGGAGGGATACGGATGAAAAAAAGGGCGGCAGTGGTCATCCTGTCAGTTGTCTTCATTGCGGCAGCGTCCTGTGGGATTGTGAGCCGGCGTGGGAAAGAACCGGAGCCGGATTTTGTGCTCACGTATGCGGAGAATCAGCCGGCGGATTACCCCACTTCACTGGGCGCAATGAAGTTTGCCGAACTGGTGGAAGAAAAAACCGGGGGGAGGATTAAAATTATCGTACGTCCGGGAGGGGTCATGGGGGATGAAAAAGGAGTGATCCGTCAGTTACAGTTTGGAGGCATCGATTTCACACGGGCCTCTCTGTCTTCTCTGGGGGATTCCATGCCCGGGATGAACGTGCTTCAGCTGCCTTACCTTTACCGGAATGCGGAGCATATGTGGCAGGTTTTGGACGGAGAGATCGGAGACCGTTTCCTCGCTGATTTTGCAGGGACAAATATGGTGGGGCTGTCCTGGTATGACGCGGGCGCCCGGAATTTTTACAATAATGTGGGGCCGATCCGCGCTCCGGTGGACCTGAAAGGCCTGAAGATCAGAGTTCAGGAGTCGGAACTGATGGCAGACATGGTGGAAGCTCTGGGAGCGGAGGCGGCGCCCATCGCTTATGCGGATGTGTATTCCGCTCTGGAAACCGGTGTGGTGGACGGGGCGGAAAACAACTGGTCTTCCTATGAGGCCGCCGGTCATTACGAAGTGGCAAAGTACTTTACGTTAGACGAGCATACCCGCGTGCCGGAAGTACAGCTGTGCGCTCAGGCCACCTGGGATAAGCTGTCGGAAGAGGACAGGCGGATCATCGCCGGCTGCGCCAGGGAATCGGCCTGTTATGAAAGAAAACTTTGGGTGGAATCGGAAAAAGAATCTGCCCGAAAGGTCCGTGCGCAAGGGGTGGAGGTGACAGAGTTGACGCAAGAGGAAAGAGAAGCGTTCCGTAAGGCTACGGAAATTCTGTATGATACCTATTGCCTGGATGATAAAGAAGTGATAGAAGAAATCAAGAGGACGGGAACATGAAAAGTTATCTGGATACAAAAGAAAAGAAAATGCAGTTTGGCATCAGTTATGTCGTATTTTTAATCAACGGAATGCTGGCGTTGTCCATCGGATCGCTGCTTCCCTTCATTCGGGATGCAAGAGGGCTGGACTACGCTTTTTGCGGAATGCTTGTGAGCCTGCATTCCTGTGGAAATTTACTTTCCAGCTTTGCGGCGGGCACACTGCCCTTAAGCCGGAAAAAAAGTATCTTAATTTTCAATAGTTTTTTTGCAATCGCTTATCTGATGCTGATTTTGGGAACGGGAAAAGCCTGCATCGCACTGGCCTTTTTCATGACGGGCATGGCCAGGGGCGCTTCCAGCAATTTTAACAATACCACCATCAACAACCTGGCGCCGGGAAAAGCCTGGATGATCAACGGACTGCACGCCATGTTTTCCGTGGGCGCGTTTTTGTTCCCCATCCTTTTGATGGGGATGACCGCAGGTAACGCAGACGGGTGGATGTATGCCTGCTATTTCATGCTGGGAATGGGGATTTTGAACTGGCTTTTATACCTGATCTTTCCGGCAGAGCCTTATCAGGCGAAGAAAGGAGAAAAAGGGAAATCAGATTTTTCCTTCTTCAAAGAACCGCTGTTTCTGCTGTGCACCGGCACGCTGTTCTTTTACCTGTGTGCGGAACAGGGGGTGATTGGGTGGATGATCACTTATTTTAAGGATTCCGGTCTGCTGAATGCTTCGCTTTCCCAGATGACGGCAAGTGTTTTGTGGATCATGATCCTGGCGGGGCGTCTGACCGCCGCATATCTGTCCACCAGAATGAAAAAGGAAAAGCTTCTGATTGTGATGGGGATCGGTTTTGTGGCATTCTTTACGTTGCTTTTGTTTGCCAGAAGTACAGGGCTTATTGTGCTGGGAATCATGGGGTTTGGCTACAGCATGGCGGGAATTTATCCCACCACGGTATCCTTTGCGGGCCTGATCATCCAGAAATACCGTCTGGCATGGAGTTTTATGCTCACCTTCGCAAGCATTGGTTCTATCCTGATGCCTTCTGTCATCGGAAAAATAGCGGAAAGAGCGGGGATCGTTTCCGGCATGAGTTCCATTGTCGTGGTGGTGATCATTGATTTGGTCTTGATCGCAGGGCTCACAAGATATACACTGTCTATGGAAAAGGGAAAGGAGAATGCATAACATGAAAACAGAAAAAAACAGCGTTTGGGTACCCAATGGGGAAATTGACGGAGAAGCCTGCGCGCCGGGCGTAGTGCGCAAGGTGCTGGCTTATACGGACGGGCTGATGTGTGTGGAAAACCATTTCCAGGAGGGCGCTGTGGGAGCGCTGCATCATCATCCCCACACCCAGATCACCTATGTGGTTTCCGGGCAGTTTGAATTTGAGATCGGCGGGGAAAAAAGAGTGGTCAATCCCGGCGATACCATGTTAAAAAGAGACGGCGTCGAACATGGATGTGTCTGCAAAAAGGAAGGAATCCTTCTGGATATCTTCACTCCCATGCGGGAAGATTTTGTGGACTGAGTAAGACAGGATCCCTTTGGGACGAAAAGAGCCTCTGTGGTGTGTTACAGAGACTCGAGTGTGCGTTAAAACGCGCACACTTTTTCAGACAGAGAAGTTTTTGGGGCAGCATCTGTTTAGCGGCGGGTGGTGCCCCGGTGGATGATCTGGCCGGAAAACATGGTCTTCTGAGGGGCCTGTTTCCCCTGAAGCGTCTGCATCAGAAGGGAAACGGCGGTGATGCACATGAACTCCAGCTTGCTGTCCACCGTGGTGATTTCCGGCGTGGAACAGGTGGACAGCAGGGAATTGTTGTAACCCGCCACCTGCAGCTGCCCGGGCATCTCCACATGATTGGTGAGGGCATACTTGACAGCCCCTGCCGCCAGTTCATCATCGGAGGCCAGCACGGCATCAATGGCGGGATCTCCCTCCAAAAGCTCCTGGACGAAAGAAACCGTATCCTCCAGAGAAGAAGGACCGGCAAAGCACTGCTCTTCTGTTTGGGAAAATCCCTGTTTTCGACAGGCATCCTGAAAGCCTGTCAGCTTCCGGCGCCCGCTGTAGCTTAACGAGCGGTAGAGATAAACCGGCTTTTTTGCGCCGCTTTTTAAAATTTCATCCGTTAAATCAAAGGTGGCCTGATAATCGTCGCAGAGCACCGAATAAATATTCTCTCCCGCCAGATGTCCGTTCAGAAGAAAAACGGGCATTTTTTTTGCGGTTTCAAACAGATAATCATTGCCTTCTTCGCTGTCCTCAATGAAGTTGGACCCCACAAAAAGGATGGCGTCCACATTGCGGCCCAGCAGAAGCTGCAGATATTTTTTCTTATCTTCCAGGTTATAGCCGGTGCAGCAGAGCATGGAAGCGTAATCGTTGTTGCGCAGCTCCCGCTCCAGATAATAAACGGCTTTTGCCAGATGGATATCGGAAGAATCGGCGCACATGATCCCCACGGTGAACATAGAATTTAACCCTAAGCTGCGGGCGAAAGCGTTGGGCCGGTACCCCGTCTCCTCCATCACGGAAAGCACCTTCTGGCGGGTGGCTTCGCTGACCTTTTCGCTGCCGTTTAAAACACGGGATACGGTGGCGATGGAAACCCCCGCTTTTTTGGAAATATCATAGATGTTCATGGCTGCCTCCGTAAGGCTTTTTTTCTTTCAGTATATAACAGAAAGCGGTGTAACACAATCAGAAACAAAGATATGGCAAAAAGGCCGATCAGCGCGCCGATGCTGTCCACGAGCACATCGAAGGCAGAGGGCGTGCGGCCCTGGGAAAAGTGCTGATGAAATTCGTCCAGGCAGGCATAGAGGATGCAGATCACCCAGTCCACAGGATAGGGATGAGGAATTTTGTAAGCGTTAAGCGGTACATACAAGGTCATGGAAAGCAAACAGAAAATTGCCATGTGTCCCATTTTCCTGACTGCAAAGTGGTAAAGATCGGTATAATATAACAGCTGCTCATGAGATAGCCCCAGGGAAAAAACGCGGTCAAACCAGCTCACCAGCTCATTGGTGACCGGGTAGCTTAAATTGCCGGAAACCAGCTGATTCTGGCCGGACAGATAAAAAATCAGCCCCATCACGAAAAGAGGCGGTATGACGGTCAGCGGTTTTAAGGGAAACGATCGGTTTTTCGTGCTTTTTTCTATGAAAATCATATTTTTACTCCGTTCGGCCTGCAGGGGGATCCAATACTCTCCTGCAGAGTGATTAATCTCAGTATTGGAAGGAATTGTTAAAATCATACCTTTTAAAAAGAGAAGTGTCAATGTCCCCTGTGATTTTTGTCCGCAAACACCCGGCCGCTGTTCTTTCAGCGTCTTTGTGCGCGGCAGCTGCCGGCCGGAGTCAGGGGGGGAGCCACAAGAGCCGTAAAAGCAGCGGGCGGCACGATTCGTCAGAGCGTTTTTTAATATGAAAAAAGATGCATTAAAAAAGGAGAACAGAGAATACTGTTCTGGATGAACAGAGCAGTCCAAAGGATTCTTTGCGGAGGAATAAAAATGATTTGGCAGCAGATTTTTTTAGGAATTTTGGGGTTGAGCAGCGGGATTTTGGTTTCAGCCGGGGTTTTTACCGTGCTGCTGTCTGTGGGGCTGGTCCCCAGATTTGCGGGACAGACCCATACCAGCAGGAATGTTTTTTTATATGAGGAAATGGTTGTGCTGGGAACCATGACCGGAGATTTTTTCAGCGTTTTCCCGCAGGCAGGTTACATCGGGGATTGGATGCGGGAAGAGGTATTGTTCGGCGCTGCAACCGCAGCGGTGTGGAGGAGTGTTTCGACAGTTTTAATGGCGCTGTTTGGACTGTTTGCCGGGATTTTTGTGGGCTGCCTGGCGCTGGCCATCGCAGAAATGCTGGATTCCATCCCGATTTTGACCAGAAGGATCGGATACCGTCATGGGCTGGGTTTCATGGTGCTGGGCATTGCCCTTGGAAAACTGATGGGCAGTCTGATTTATTTCGGATTTCATTTTTTTGAAACAGGCATGTGAAAAAGCGGTTTAAAAGGCGCAGCGTTCATACAGGTGTATAATTTGGAAGTTTTCAGGAATAATGTATTTATGTAGGGGGAAAAGGTATTCTGACCCTATGACGCAGCAGGAAAGCGAGGATTTTTGCATGGACGAAGTAAAACAGAAACAGTATCAGGAATATGTAAAGCAGATGACGCCTACCCACAGCCTGCCGGTACAGATGCTGCGGGCCTTTATCGTGGGCGGCATTATTTGTACCATCGGACAGGGCATTTTGAACTGGGCCGGTTCCATGGGGCTTGACAAGGAAGCTTCGGGAAGCCTATGTTCCCTGATTCTGGTACTGATCAGCGTGATTTTGACCGGCTTTAACATTTATCCTTCCATCACAAAATGGGGCGGCGCGGGGGCCCTGGTGCCCATAACCGGCTTTGCCAATTCGGTGGCCGCGCCTGCCATTGAGTTTAAAAAGGAGGGCCAGGTGTTCGGTATCGGCTGCAAAATCTTTACCATTGCGGGGCCGGTCATTTTGTATGGGATTTTCACAAGCTGGCTGCTGGGCGTGATTTACTGGTTATTTAAGATGATAGGGGCAGCATGAAAGCAATGACAGCCGACACCATTTTCGGTGTCGGCTTCTTTTTTTCACGGGTGCTGCCGGGATATTCCAGGCTCAGGCCGGCGTGAGCCGGAAGAAACATACATTATAGAAGCCGTGGCGAGAGACGGGGGCTCTGATCCTGATTATTTTAACCGTATATGTTCCGGGGAAAATGCTTTTTTTCGTTTTATTTAAAAAAGATGGGAGGAGATGCAACTAAATGGCTTTGAAATGCGTCTATAATAAAAGAAGCCGGACTTCTTACATATGTAAGGTGAATTAGAAACGAAGGAAACAAAAACGACTTCGGATCGGGGAAATTGAAAGTTCATAGACAGACAGGAAGATGAGAGAATTTAGGGGTTTGCCGGTTTGAAACACTGGATGTGTCAGGATCCGGCACTCAGGATCCGGCGGGGGTTGTTGTCAATGGACAGCGAAAGGGCAGCTTATAAAAAGAAGAAAGAACAGAGGTAAGAGCTGCCGGACAGGATTGAGATTGAAGAGAGGGCAGAATGAAAAAAAGCACATCGATGTCAGAATACAAAAGAACGGCTTTTGCACTTCTTACCGTAGCATGTCTGGCCTTAGCCGGCGCCGGGTGTTTGCTTTTGCTGGAGAAAAGGGAACACCGTTATCAGCTTACAAAGGTTGCGGGACCGGAGGAAGGCGGTATCATGGCAGGAAAGTATCTGGAAGAAAATCGGGATGCCATTTACGGAGGCTGTGTGCCGATAGATGCTTCCGGCATGGCGGCTCTGGCTTATGACCGCAGTGGAAAGCCGGTGAGTGATACAGATTTTTTTTACCTTGTAAAGCTGGAGGATAACTGGCCTTATCCTGTTCGCATGGAGATAAAGGGAAAAATTCGGAAAGGTGTCCTTGAAATTACCGAAGAAAGGCTTCAATATCAGGAAAGCGGAGAAACTGTGTGCGCGTGGAATGAAGAGGAGAAGCGCTATTATATTTCCTTTATGAACACAAAAGGAGAAGAACAGGAAATTTACAGCTGGGTGGTGGAATTTGGGGAGTGTCCTGTTCAAAAACTTCCGGTTGGGGAAATGAGGGTGGCGCAGGATGTGGTAAAGCTGCGGAAAGGCCCCGGAGTGGCTTTTGATGTGGCGGATCTGGCGGCGGAAGGCGAGAAATTACGAGTGACAGGGGAAACGATAAACGAAAGCGGTGAGGCCTGGTTTATGGTAGAACCGGAGGGCATTGGAGAAGAAAGCCGAAAAGAGCACAGATACTATATCAGACACGATCTGCTGGTTCAATGATGCAGAAATGAGTTTACACTTTATTTACATACTGCTGTGTACATTTTGCAATAATATGGGTTATAATGATATTTGACCGAAAGGTATCGAATAGCAAAAGAGGGAACTTTCATGAAAAAAGAAAAATGGAAATTATTATTTTGTCTGGCTGCAATTGCAGGCAGCTTGTCTGCATGCGGTGGAAAAACACAGGATGTTTCAGTGATGCAGGAAACGACTGAACAAACGTCCGGCTCGCACATGGAAGAAACGGAAAGCGAAAACGAAAAAACAGCGGCTTCCGATGGCGGAACCTACAGCTATCTGACAGGGCTGCCGATTGAAAAAGACAAGCAGAATCTGAGGCCCATTGCGGTTATGATGAATAACATTAAAGAAGGATGTCCCCAGGCAGGAATTGCCAAAGCGTCTATTATTTATGAGGCGCCTGTAGAGGGTAGAATTACCCGGCTCATGGGAATCTTTGAAGATTGGGCGGACATAGAAAAAATCGGTTATATCCGCAGCAGCCGGGATTATTTTGTATATTGCGCGCTGGAATATGATGCGATTTACTGTCATTTCGGACAGGCCACGCCCTATGTGGGTGAACTGTTAAACAGTGACAGGGTGGACAATATCAGCGCGGCGGTCGCGGGAATTGATCGTCCTGCCCCTCACGCATATCACCGGGTACAGGAGAGAAAAATGCCGCATAATGTGATTACAGACGGTCCGGACATTCTGCGGGATGTGAAAAAGTTCGGTTATAGTTTGACCTATCACGATAATTTTGAACCCAAATTTTCGTTTATGGGAAGCGACGATGAGAATTTGTATCAGGAAATGCCGGATGTGAGCGTTATTTTCCCAGGCGGTGAATCTCCGGATAAAAAGAATGGGTACAGCTATGTTCAGGCTCGTTTTGAATACAAAGACGGAAAATACTACCGTTATGAATACGGCGGTCCCCACATAGATGAAGAAACCGGGGAGCAGCTGTGCTATGATAACGTGATTCTCCAGTACTGCAACGGCGAAGTCCGGGATTCCAACGATTATCTCGCCTTTGGCTGTCACGGGGACGCAGGATTTCCGGTACAGGTCTTTACAAAAGGAAAAGGAATCAGCGGAACCTGGACAAGATATGCGGACGACGATCCGGCGTATTATGTGGACGAAGACGGGAATCCCATCAAACTTTCGCCCGGAAAAACCTGGATTTGTATTGTATGGCTGGATTATGCGGAAGATGTGGTTTTGAAGGGGAAAAGCTGATTTTGACTCATTTGGAAGAAAGATTTGAGCAGGTGCGAAGGCCAAGTGCACATGAAAATGCAGGGGGATTCGCACCTGATTTTTGTGAAAAATGAGTTTGTATTACAGCGGAAAAACGTCGAAGGATCAGAAAACGGGTTTGAAAATATGCAGATTGCGTAGTATAATGGGGATGGTAGAGCGAATAGTAGTGCAGATTTGATGTCGCTGTCCGCGAGAGACAGCGTGGATTGAAACCATACAATGCGTTACCCTTTTTGGCAAATGCAGGTCGCTGTCCGCGAGAGACAGCGTGGATTGAAACCTCATACAAGCGCTTTACGCACTGCTTATACGCCGTCGCTGTCCGCGAGAGACAGCGTGGATTGAAACGCTTTATGAGGCGGTGGCGATCGACGGGGCCGGCCGGTCGCTGTCCGCGAGAGACAGCGTGGATTGAAACCATAACCCAGTTCTGCACGTCGTCTTTTCTCAGCGTCGCTGTCCGCGAGAGATAGCGTAGATTGAAACTGTAATTCCGCAACCATGGATTCGTATTCCTGATGTCGCTGTCCGCGTAAGACAGCGTGGAGTGAAAGGCGGGTATATCAAAAAAAGACTGGATTTTGCCAGTCTTTTTGTCGTTATCGGATTCTATCATTTAGTTGGGATGGATTGAAATCTCAAATATCAAAGATAATGGAAATAAGTCACCCGCATTCACTAAAACATTTAAAAATTGAAATCCAACAAATATAAAGTTTGGAAGGTAAAAAAATAGTTATATTTTGTAACTTTTTATACAATATGCGGGATATAAATAGTATACTGTAATTACAAGAACGAAAGTATCAGAGGTAGTGCTTACAAAAAATTGTAAGACTAATTTAGAGAAAAAGGCGAAGGGGGTGTTTTGATGTTTGAATTTATGGATGTTGTGACATTACAGGCCGTTTTTGTGGCAGAAGGGGAAGGAAATCTGCCGGAATATCTGGGATCCACTGTCAGAGGTGTGCTGGGACACTGTTTCCGCGATTTTGTGTGCCATACGCCGCATTTAAAGTGTCTGGACTGTGAAAAGAAAGAGCACTGTGCTTTTGTAAAAAATTTCAGCAATACAGGGGCAAAGGGCGGTGCGATCAATCCCTTTGTCCTCTATGTTCATACATACGGAAAAACAGAGTGGAAAAAAGGCGATGAATGCGTATTTGATCTGACACTATTTGGACATGCGGCATTGAAGCCGCAGATTTATGTGGACGCATTGCAGAGAATGGGAAGGAAAGGATGGGGAGCCGCCCGCATTCCTTTTACCCTGCAAAGGATCTGTGATTATGAAACGAAAAAATTGATCCAGTTGGAAAATCATCTGTATCTTAGAAATTTAAATGCTCATTTTATGATTTTGCCCAAAAGAGAAGTTAAATCGGTATTAGTGGTTTTTAATACGCCGGTCAGAATTGTATCAGGAGGAAGGCTTTTCACATCTTTGCCGTTTGCGCTGCTTCTTCGCTTTATTTTAAGACGTTTTGCTCTGGTGACGGAGGTCTGTACAGATTATGAGGTAGAATGGAATGAAGAAGAGGCCCTACGGGATGCAGGAATGATACAAGTCGTGGAACAGAAATGGAAAACAGTGGATTTTAAACGTTATTCCATGAATCAAAAGGATAATGTGCTGGAATTACAGGGGCAAGAGGGCTGGGTTTTATATGAAGGAGATCTGAGCCGGTTTGTTCCGCTGTTGGAAGCCGGGCGATATTTGCATGTGGGGAAGAATTCCACCATAGGATTTGGACATTATGAACTTTATTTTGACGGGGAGGAAGAAAATGGCTGAGGAAAAGAACTATAAAAAAACAGCAGAGGATATCATCAGAAGTGTAGCGCACAATTATGAAAGTCTGGAAAAATCTGTTGTAAAGCAGTTGACGCTGGAAACGCCAAACCATCCGTACACAACCGGAACTTACAGGGAGCAGGTTTGGGAAGAACTCTTCGAAAGAATGATTCCGAAAAAATACTGTATTGAACAGGGGGTTTTTATTATGGACTCCTATGGGCATATCTCAAAAGAGGTGGATCTGGCCGTGTTCGACGAGATGTATACGCCTTACATATTCCGTTATGGGAAAATAATGTTTATTCCGATTGAAGCGGTGTCTGTTGTAATACAGTGCAAAAGCCAGGTAAAAAGCGGAGGAGAAACAGAAAATGGAATTTATGAATGGCTGGAATCAATAGAAAACCTGGAAACCTCATTGGATGCTGTAACACGAATTGTGACAGGAATTACCGACAATTTTGTTTTAAATGATACGAAGAGTATTTATCAGACTGCAACAAGACCTATTCGCATACTGTGCGCCAAGGAACTGAAAGGCAAAATAAAAGAAAAGATGGCGAAGAAGTTCGATATTTTGTTATATGCAAATGGCGACTATCTTGAAAAAGAGATCAATACAACTTTTAAAGAATATATCGACTGGATTATGGAACTGAATCAATATGAGGGTAAAACTACGCCTCAATATAACTTGCGTGGGGAAGAATACAAGAAAAACAAAGAAATTATTAATAAACGTAAAAAGGGACTGAAAGATGATAAAAAGGAACTGATTACCGAAAGAACGCTGGAGGATCTTCAAATCAGAGAAAAAAGTGAGGACGGCACAAC
Organism: uncultured Lachnospiraceae bacterium; assembly: GCA_902476265.1. Classification (GTDB taxonomy): domain Bacteria; phylum Bacillota; class Clostridia; order Lachnospirales; family Lachnospiraceae; genus Gallintestinimicrobium. Next base: position 67,610 of record CABSCP010000008.1, on the reverse strand, counting down.
CCGTGAAAATGTCATTTTATCCCTTACCTTTCAATTAAACCAGCTGCTGATGCTCATTAACAATCCGATGCTCTTTCCGCACAGAGCGTATGCACAACTTTTTCAGGAGGTTTTGGGGGGAGGGAAAGAAAATGGAGATGCATAACTGGTTATTGGCAAAATATGATGTGAGCGGGATTCAAAGTTATATTTTCGCGACCAATCGCTTACAGGAAAATGTGGGCGCTTCCAAAAATGTGGGAAAGATTTTAAAAGAGTTTTTGAAAGAAGCCATTCGGGAAGTGATTGGAGAATATCAGGGCAAAAAGGCGGTCACCGAATGGGAGCAGGGAACGGAAGGCGGCCTTCCCCTGCAAATGGAAAAGGATGAATCAATACGGATTGAGACTGTTTATAACGGCGGCGGTAATGCATTTGTGCTTTTCGCGGAGAAAGAACTTTATAATCAGGTGAGTACATGCCTGGCAAAAAAGGTGCTCGAAAACTGCCGGGGCGTGAATCTTCTGACCGCATGGGTGCCTGTCAAGTTCACAAATTTTGCACAGGATATCGAATCCTTAAACCGTGAGATGGAAAAACGCAAGCAAAGGGCCCAAAGGCACCTTTTATACGCGGCCTACCCGGTGGCAGAGCAGGATGGTTCTTATGGGCTTCCGGTAACGCATCTGATCACAGGCAGTGACGGAACCAAAAAAGCTTCTGTCGTGCAGTATGAAAAGTGGCTGTCCTATGAAAAGGCCGATAAAGGGAATTTGGCCGTCCAGATGAACGATTTGATTCGGAAAAAAGGAGAAGACAGTTATGTAGCTGTGGTCCATATTGACGGAAACGGAATGGGGGCTATGGTGCAGAAGGCGCTTCAAAGGTATCAATCCTATCATCAGGCCGTTCCTGAAATGAGAAACTTTTCGGCACAGATTGATAGGCGAAACAGCGAGGCTTTTGGCAGGACAATAGAGGCCGTGGAAAGCTTTATGGACATGCCAATCCTTCCGGTGCGGCCGTTGCTGCAGGACGGAGATGATCTGACCTTTATCTGCAGGGCAGATTTGGGGTTGTGTATGGCCGTGCGGTTTCTGCGGGAACTGCTGGGCAATTCAGAGGAGGGAATGGAATTGTCCGCCTGTGCGGGAATTGCATATGTCCATAGCCATTTCCCGTTTAAGATTGCATATGAGATTGCGGAAAGCTGCTGTTCCAATGCAAAAAAACGCTGGTATGCGCAAGGAGAAAAACAAGACCTGTGCTGCCTGGATTTTCAGGTGGTGCGGGGGGCCTACATACGGCAGGAGGAGCAGCGGAAAAAGGAAGAAGCTTTTCTGGCCAGGCCGTTTTTGGTCAAAGCAGAGGAAGAGGCTGGCGCAAAATCCCTGGATTCTTTTCTCAGGATTTTAGATCAGGTTACGGCAAACGAAACACAAGGGGAGCGGCAGTGGCCCAGAAACAGGCTGAAACGGCTATATGAAGCATTTCACCAGGGAGAGACAGCAGTAAAAGGGCTGGAAAAAGAATATGCGTCCAGAGGCTATGACCTTTGTGAACTGTCGGGAGAAAAAGTATTTACCATGGACAGCGGCTTATATGATGCGCTGGAAATCATGGATTTTTATGATAAAACCATCTGTGACAGGCTTTTGGGCAGGCAAAAAACGGAGGAAGAGGCATGAAGGGATGGCTGAAAATTACGCTGAAAAGTGAATTATGCGCAGGCTCCGGGGAAAGTGAGGCCGGGCTTGTGGATATGAAAATTGCATTGGAAGACGGGATTCCGGTAATTCCGGCGCGGCGTATCAAAGGAGCGCTGCTGACGGAAGGAAAAGAAATGGCTTCCAATGGCTGGATCGACGAATATTTTCTGGAGAAACTTTTTGGAGTACAGGGAGAGGAAAAGCCCGGCGCCCTGCGGATTGGAAACGCGCATTTACAAAAGATCCCAAAAGGCTCTTTGGGAGTCGGCGCGCCGGATAAAGATATTTTGATTGCGGATTATGAAAAAACGGCCCGGGAGTTAAGGGGAGTGCCGGACTTTCAGGAATCGCTGGCAGAACAGTTTCTGACGGTGGAACGGACAAGGACGGCATTGGATACCGATGCAGGTGTGGCTCACAAAACTTCTTTAAGAACCATGCAGTTCATACCCAGAGGCCTGGTTTTTTGCAGTGAAATAGAAGTGGAAAGTCAAACCGGGCAGGACGCTTTAAAAGCGCTGGAGTGGTGTGTCAAGGCCCTCCGGCATCTGGGAACCGGAATCACAAGGGGACTGGGAGAGGTTTCCTGCTCGTTGGAGTGGGAAAAACATCCGGATAAAAAAGCGGCCGTGAAAACAGAGCGCCCTTTCGATCCGGAAGATTTTATGGAAATGGACTATGAAATAGAACTGAAAACGCCGGTCCTGTTTCCGGGAGAAAACGGACTGTATGAAGACTGCGGAGAACAGATACCGGGCGCTGCCGTTTTGGGAGCGCTGGCGGGGATGTACATACAGGATTACGGATTGGGAAACACCGCTCATGAAGACCCTGATTTTCAAAGGATATTTTTAAAGGACGGCGTGAAATTCGGATACGGTTTTTTGAAAAAAGGAGATCGGATTTTTTATCCCTGTCCGGCCCATCTTTCAGGCGTAAAAGGGAAAACGGGAAAGGTTGCAAACAGGTTTGCAGATGTAGAAGGGAACTTGCGCAGAACAACGATTAAAGGACAGATTTGCCTGGAAAACGAAATACTTTTTACTACATCGGTGGAAAAAGAGCTGAGAATGCACCATGCCAGACCTCAGGACCGCGGAATCGGACATGCCCTTCACGACAGGGTACCAAATACCGGCGCTGACATGGGACAGCTTTTCCAGTATGTCAGCCTGTCAAAAGGGCAAAAGTTTTCCGGAACCCTTCAGGGAAAAGCAGGAGACTTAAAGAAACTGGCAGACTGTCTGGAAAGAAGGGAAAACAGGATTTCTCTGGGGCGGTCCCGTTCGGCCGAGTACGGACAGGCTGAAATGAAAATTTTTGCAAAAGGAGGCCGGAAACTGGATGAAAGCAGAGAGGAAACGGCGGATGAAAAAACGTTTCTGATCTGGCTTGTGACCCCTATGGTTCTGATGGATGAAAACGCATCGATTCATCCGGACCCGGAAATTTTCAGAAAGATGCTGAAAGAAGAGGGCGTGGAGGCGCTGGAAGATTCTATTGTTACCTGTACAAAAACAGCAGGATATAACAGCAGATGGCGGCTGCCGGTTCCTCAGTATGAAGCGTTGGATCAGGGATCGGTTTTGGCAGTAAAAACCGCCCGTTCTCCCTTAGAACTGGAAAAAATCCGATGGGGAGAAATGACGGGGAAAGGCTATGGACAAATTAAAACTCTCCCGGCGGAAGTTCAAATAGAGCGTATGGCGCAAGCGCCTGAGATACAGGAGATACAAACCGCCGGAGAAAGTGATTTCGTAAAGGCTTTTCTGAAATGGAGAGAGGAGCGGCAGGAGAAGCTTGAGAGAAAGCAGGAAGCCGGCGATGCGATAGAAGAAACGAAAAAAATTCCGAATTCGGGGCGGATAGAGCAGTTGATCCGTCTGGCAGAGGAAGGAAAAGACCGGGAGCAGATTCTGTATGCAATGGAGGGCATGAAAGGAACGGAAAGAGAGTCCGTATATGAAGAGATCGAACAATTTTTAGAGCCATGCAGGGAGAAGGACAGACTGTTTTTGCGCTTTTACCTGGAAGAAGCGAAGTTTAAGGGGCGAAAACAGAGGCAATGAGATTTTTGCCAAAGCGTTGATAGATACAGTATCGCAGACAGGTTAGCGATATGGAGGGATGAAGATGAAGGATGAAGGAAACAGGATTTGTGCCAGGCGGATGATTTGGGCGGCAGGAGAGCTGGCATCCCCGCTGCTTGTGGGTTCCGGAGAAAATGAAGATACGGATATGGATCTGATCACTGCGCCGGAGGGCACTTATATGATTCCCGGGAGCTCCCTTGCAGGGGCCATGAGAGCTTATTTAACCAAAAGCCTGGGAAAAGAAAAAGCGGATTTCCTTTTTGGGAACAGAAACAGGGAGGGAATCCGGGATGGCGGGGAAATTGACTATCAGAGCAGTATATTTGTCTATGACGTCATGCTGAAGGATGGGGTGAAGGCAAAACGAAACGGTGTACGTCTGGATTGCAGAAAGACAGCGGAGGAATTGTCCCGATATGATATGCAGATTTTAGAGCCGGGAGCAAAATTTTGGATTCGTCTGGAACTTACGGTGCGGGAAAGAAGGATAGAAACTTCGGCAAAAGAGGCTTTGGAGGAGAGTTTTGCGCTGCTTTGTGATTGCCTTTCCGGAATGGAGAACGGTGTTCTGCGGGTAGGGGCAAAAAGCAGGAGAGGGTATGGAAAGCTTCATATAGCCGGAGTCAGCTACTGTGATTTCATCATGGACCGGGAAGAAGATTTTCAAAAATGGCTGGATTTTGACTGGAACAGACTGCCGGATGAACAAAAAAGCAGGAAGTCAGTCCCAAAAGAGAGGAAAGACCACTGCCTCAGGATCCCGTTAAAAGTGAAAGACACCATATTGATTCGGGATTATTATTTAAAGCCCATGGGAAAAGGCGGCGTTTACCTGGACTACGGACAGCTTGTCCGGAAGGATGAAAGAGAAACAGCCGTGATTCCGGGCAGCAGCTGGGCGGGCGCGGTCAGAAGCTATTTGGCTCATGTTGTTCAGGAAGCAGGAAAAATGGAAAGTTGGGAAACGGCGCAGGAAGCGCTGGAACCTTTTTTCGGAACCTGGAAAACCAAGGGGAAAGAAAAACTGGAGTCCTCAAAGCTTCTTTTTGAAGAATCGAAACTGACGGCAGCAAAAGCAGGAGAAGGATATGCGGATCTTTCCAGAAACTCCATAGACCGGCTTTTTGGGGGAACTGTGAATGGAGCCCTTTATCATGAAAGGATATGGGCAGGCGGGGAAACAGAACTGGTAATCCGATGGCAGGACAAGGAAATGGGGGATTGCCTGCAGGAAGTGCTTTACGGATTGCTGTATTGGGTCATTTGTGGGTTGTATGAAGGATTTTTGACTGTGGGCGGGGAAACCGCCGTAGGCAGGGGAGCGTTTGAATGTCCCAAGGGCAAAGAACCGGAACTGGATGGGACGGCTTTTCAACCTGAAAACGCTGCTGCGGCCATAAAATGGTTCAGGAACCGGGAGGAGCATAATGGGAAAAATTCATGAAGCGGATATGGAGATCGTTCCGATGGAATGCAGTTCATGGGATGTTCTGTTAAATATGGCACAGGAAAATTTTAGCCGGCCAGCCTATGTGTATGCCATATTGGATTATCGAGTGGTTTTCGGATGGCTGGCGGACAAGAAAATGATGATCCATACTGAAAAGCAGGGAGGTATGGAGGAACTTACGGGAACCTATGTGCAGGAACTGCGGATTTTTAACGGGGAAAAAGAGCTGCGGGTGCGCCGATGCGCCGAAGGCTTTCGGGGCAGACTCCTTTTGGACAGGAAGGATAACGACTCAAAGGATCAGATTTCCGTCATGGAAGAAATTCAGAAGTTATGGGGATCGGTAACAAATCTGGAGGAAAACTGGGCGCTGCTGACTTCGAAGAGAGGAGAACAAATTTGGGTCCCTGCATTTTCAGGAGAAAAATATGGTCTTTCTCAGGAATTGGGATTGAAAGTGAAAAGCTACATACAATTTCAGAAAGCGACGGAAAAGGATGAGTTATACCGGTTTTTCGATGAGAGACTCTGTGGAATCTGTGGTTGGACAGGAGGGGAATGATGGAGAAGAGTGATGTAAAAAAGCCATATTATTTTGTGCCTCTGGAAGAAGAATGCGACAGAAAGAGCGAGGATAAAAAGGATGGGGAGGGCGAATTTTTCACCGGCTATTTTGACTGTGAAATAGAACTTCTGTCCCCTCTTTTTATACCGTCCCCAGAGGGGGATGCACAGCAAACAGGCTCTGATGTACTTGAGTTTTTTTCCTATGAACCGCTCAAAAGGCCTCGAAAGCAGGCAGGATGGAGTACCTGGCCAACCAGCAATCCTGTGATTCCGGCATCGGAAATCCGCGGTATGGTCAGAAGTGTATTTGAAGTGATGTCCAACAGCTGCCTCTCCACATCCCGTTATCGTCAGGATGAATTGAAAAAAGTGAATACCATTCTGGAAAAGAGAGGCGGTTATCAGCCATGCAGTGACAGAAAACATTTGTGCATGGCCTGCTCGGTTTTTGGTATGGTTGCGAAAGAGAAAGCGGACACAAAACAGAAGGAACAGAATATCGCTGCAGGCTCCAGAGTGTGGTTTACAGATGCCAGGTTAAAAGAAGGCTGGAAAGGAAACATAAATGAATATTACATGGATCCCTGGGTATTAGGACCTACCGCGTCTCCCCATCCCGAAAAAACGAAATATTACACAGTACGCCCCAAAGGAATTCCGGTAAAAGATCCCGAAAAAGGCAGATTGACCTGGGATTATACGGAATACTGGTATCAAAAAGAGGATATCTCATCTGATCGATTTCCGCTGGCAGAGGACGAACCCATGCTGAGAGGGCGTAAGTTTTACCGTCACAGCGACACCTGGAATAATATGAAATCTAATACGGAAATAAAACAGGAAATGGATGTGCGGATAAGACCTTTAAAGCCTGACGAAGATATCCGATTTGTTTTCCGGGTATATTTTGACCGTATAACAAAAGAGGAACAAAAACTTCTGCGCCGCTCTCTGGATTTTGAAGACAAAGGCTGTGCCCATAAGTTGGGCAGAGGAAAACCCTATGGACTGGGAAGTGTCCTGATAAAGATCTCGGACATTAAAATCAGGACGCTGGATGAGAGCACAGGAAAAATGAGCCTGCAGGACATGAGAATTCAGGATCTGGATAGCAACATTTCCCCGGAAAATGACAGGAAATCTGTCAAAATCCTGAAAAAAGAGGCGACTTGGAAAGAACATCTTAAAAAAGTCAGCTATTCCGGCAATTAGGCAATTTATGAGTCAGCTGGGCAGAAAGAGAGGAGGCCATCCGATATCCTACGGATAAATCCCCCAAATTTTAATGCGAAAAGATAGCGGCATATTTGACAAGCCGTAAACAGGATAGTAGACTGTAGATATAAAAAAGCAATAGGAACTGTAAGACTTTTAATAATGATATGACTTGGTGCGAATCCCAAGTGAACATGAAAAAGCCGGGAGATTCGCACCAGGAAAATGAACTGATTTTTAAGAAAAAAGGGGGTTATGTGGGAAATAGGAGGTTACATGTGAGGTTACTTTAGAGATTTGTAACAAAAGTGATGAATTGATAGTGCTGAGTTTTGGTTAGTTTTGCAGTCGCTACCTTGCGGTAGCGTGGATTGAAATCGTGCCTTAAAGCTCATAAGTTGTGCCTTCTTCCGTCGCTACCTTGCGGTAGCGTGGATTGAAATTTATGGGCCGCTTGGTACGCGACCCGGAAGTAAGGTCGCTACCTTGCGGTAGCGTTATTTGAAACTAGTGTGCTGGCACACTAGTCCCTCTGACTGTCATCACCACATAAAAGTGGTAAGCAGGCTTCGCAAATTTCCCGTCATCAAGAATTTAAATACTATAAAATGTCTGTATTCATTTTTAACAAAAATAACGCCATCTGCTTTTGGGATGCACCTTTCGTGAATCTATGAAAAATACAGTCTTTATCTCTTCCCACAGGAATAAAATCCGTATGGTTTAGGAATACTGTTCCCAAAAGAATTTGTACGCTGCCAAAACAAAATCAGCAAGTATGAGTGAAACAGCAGTCCTTCTTTAAAGGAAGCAGCTTATACAGCGGGGCAAAGAGGGGATTGCAGCGTTCAGAAAGAAAGAGGGCTAAAATGGGTGACAAGGGAAAACAGAAAGCCGGGAATCCGGAAGACCCCAGGCGGGAAATGCCGCTGGGATTAAGTTTCGGCATGGCCATGAATGAGGAAGCAATGGAGCATTTTGCAGGCATGGGAAAAGCCGAAAAAAAGCAGGTTATCGAAAAGGCCAGGCAGGTCAGTTCCAAGGCACAGATGGATGCGCTGATTCGGGACGTGGCGGAAGGAAAAATGAAATAGCATTAGAAAGCAGGGCGGTGAAATATGCCGTTTTTTGTATGAAAAAGGCAGCTGTACGGCGGAAAGAAGAACCGGACGGCTGCCTGATTTTATAAGAACGTATCAATACTTGCGGACTTTCACATTTACCTTCATTTGACAAAGAGACACGAATTAGACCTCTTCCGATTCTACGACCCCGACCATAAATATTTGCCTTGAAAATCGGGCAAATATTATGGCTCGGGCGTGTGTCCCGTTGTTCAATGAAGGGATAGAAGAAAAAGAATATCATTTAATGGTTTTATAATTATACAAAAATAATCAGCAGGCCCAGCATGACGCCCAGTATTGTGAAGAAAGCAGGACGTTTGCTGCGGTACATGAGAATCGCCTGGGGAAAAATTTCCCCGAATACGACATAAAGCATTGCACCGCTGGCAAAACCAAGGCTGATAGCAAGACCGGCCTTTCCGATGTCTCCCAGCCAGTAGCCCAACAGCGCTCCGATGATAGTAGGCGCTCCGCTGAGAGCGGTGATCACAACGGCCTTGCTTCTTTTCATTCCGCCGCTGATTAACGGAACGGATACGGCCATTCCTTCCGGAATATTATGGACACCGATCAAAATGGCGAGCATCAGGGCCGCGCTGCCCATAACGCCGTTATTGCTGGCATAGGAAGCGCCGATTGTCATACCCTCCGGTACATTGTGGAGGGCGATGGCGCTCGCCATAACGATGCCGGCCACAAATAATGAAAATTTGTTATCTTTATTTTTGCAATGCTGTTCCAGGTGGTCGCTGTGGATCAATTCATCCAGGTTATCCGCTGTCTGAGGATGCTCTTTGCTGATGTGGGGCACTTCCGGATTCGCCTTACAGTCGATCAGATAATTGAGTGCGTAGATGATGAGCACGCCAAGAAGAATAGAACCGATTACAATAAGGATGTCGGTTCCGGTACCGATCGCTTCCTGTACAAGATCAAAACAGACAACGCTTAACATGACGCCGCCAGCGAAGCTTAGAAGCAGACTGACGGTTTTGTTGGAGTCCTTCCGAAACAGCGCGCCGATTACGCCGCCCATTCCGGTACCGGCGACACCGGAAAGCGCGGTCGTGACGATTAATGTCCCTAAAACGCCCATGAATATGTACCTCCTGGTATAGTGTGATACTAACGAGAGTTAGCAATATCTAACTTGCGACTTAAACATAGTATAATGCCATAGGGGCAAATATACAATACTTTAACTGAAAAAATTACAGAAATTGTCAGAGAAATATACGGCAGTTTCTGTGCCGGTCAAAACCTGTCGTCCGGTAGAACTGCTGATTTACAGATAAACATGGGACGTGTTAGAATAAAAGAAACTCTTTTTTGAGGAGAAAATGAAAAAATGGACTTGTCACAAAAACTGCGTCAGGTGATGCAGAAGGATATGGAAAACAACATTGTTGCGGGTGTCAGCCTGCTGGTGGAAAAGGACGGAAAGGAAATCTGTTATTGTCAGGTGGGCATGGCGGACCGGGAAAAAGGGAGAGCCATGAGCAGGGACACCATTTTCAGACTGTATTCCCAGACAAAACCGGTGACGGCAGCGGCAGCCATGATTTTGATGGAGCGGGGGATGCTGGATTTTTGTCAGCCGGTATCCGACTTTTTCCCGGCCTACCGGAACCAGAAAATATGGCGGAACGGACAGGAAGCAGAACGCACGGCGGAAGAGCGGGAAATGCTGGTGCTGGATCTTTTGCGGATGACCTCCGGTCTGGTTTATCCGGATGAAATGACGGATACAGGGAGAAGGACAGGAGAAGTATTCCGTCAGATCGACAGCAGGATGGATACCGAACAGGAAATGACCACCGGAGAGGTGGCCTGTGCTTTGGCGGAATGCCCCCTGGCATATGCCCCGGGCCAGGGATGGCGTTACGGAACTTCCGCGGATGTGCTGGGAGCGGTTATCGAAGCCGTCTCGGGAATGAAATTCGGGGATTTTTTAAAAAAAGAAATTTTTGAGCCTCTCGGAATGAAGGATACCGCTTTCTGGGTGCCGGAAGAGAAGAGAGAGCACCTTGCAGCCTCTTATGAATCGGTGGTGGGAGAGGACGGTCGCAGATATTTGCGCCGCTATACCGGCAGCCACCTTTCTGTGAGAAACGATATGGCAAAGGAACCGGCGTTTGCATCCGGGGGCGCGGGACTTTCCTCCACACTGGATGACTACATGAAATTTGCCGAAATGCTGTTACAGGGAGGGAGCCTTGGCGGCGTGCGGATTCTGCAGCCGCAGACCGTGGATTATTTCACCCAAAGGCGGCTTTTGGATCACCAGCAGAAAGGCTTTGGCAGCTGGCTGGGACTGGATGGCTACAGCTACGGAAATCTGATGCGCATCTGCCAAAATCCGGCTCAGACAGGCCTTTTGGCCAGAGCAGGGGAGTATGGCTGGGACGGCTGGCTGGGCATGTATTTTGCCAATTTTCCGAAAGAAAACATGACGATCCTCATGGGAATGCAGAAAAAGGACGGAGGGACCTTTGCCCTCACAAGAAAACTGCGCAACGTGATTTTAAGCAGCCTGTAAAGGAGAATATATGCAGGAAGAGATAAGGAAGCTTTTTTGTGCGCCTACGGTAGAATGGTTTGAAAAGACTTTCGGGGAACCTACCCAAGTGCAGAAGGAGGCCTGGCCGGCAATTGCAGGGGACAGGCCCGTTCTTGTCAGCGCGCCCACAGGAACCGGAAAAACGCTGTCCGCTTTTTTGGTGTTTATCGACCGCATGAAGCGGGAAGCCAGGGAGGGCAGGCTGGAGCAGGAACTGCAGCTGGTTTATATTTCCCCTTTAAAATCCCTGGCGGCGGATATCCGGGAAAACTTACGGCGCCCTCTGGAGGGCATTTCCAAAGAAGGGGAACGGACGGAAATTGTGACCGCCATCCGCACCGGGGATACGCCCCAGAAGGAGCGGCAATATATGGCAAAGCATCCGCCCCATATTCTGATCACCACGCCGGAATCTTTGTATCTGATGCTGACCTCCCGGTCCGGGCAGCAGGTGTTAAAGACGGCGAAAGCGGTGGTGGTGGACGAACTGCACGCCCTCATTGACGCCAAAAGGGGCGCCCATCTTTTGCTTTCCATCGCCAGGCTGGAAAAGCTGTGCGGCGGGAAGCTTCAGCGGATCGGCCTGTCCGCCACCATTGAACCGCTGCCTCTGGCGGCCCGCTGGCTCTCTCCGGAAGAGGCGGTGATCGTAGCGCCTTCCATGGAAAAGAAAACAGAAATCACGGTGGTGGGAACCACACCTGCCGGCGGCAGGAAAAAGGACCCCGTCTGGGAAGAGGTGGCGCAAAAGGTATATGACCGCTGTCAGGCCTGCCGCAGTGTGATCGCTTTTTCGGAAGGACGTCGGTATGCGGAAAAACTGGCTTACTATGTGAATCAGATCGCAGGGGATAATTTCGCCAGAGTGCATCACGGCAGCCTTTCCAAGGAGCAGAGGGATGAAGTGGAACAGGCTTTACGGAACGGCAGACTGCGGCTTTTGTGCGCCACCTCCTCCATGGAACTGGGAATCGACGTGGGGGATATCGATGAAGTGCTTCAGATCGGCTGCCCCAGGACCGTATCCTCCACCATGCAGCGGCTGGGCAGGGCCGGACATAATCCGGGCCGGGTCAGCGTGATGCACATGTACCCCAGGACCGCTCCCGAGGCACTTTCCTGCGGAATGACCGCTGCGCTGGCAAAAAAAGGCGGAGTGGAGGAAGCCCGGCCGCCCAGACAGTGTCTGGACGTGCTGGCCCAGCATTTGGTGAGTATGGCGGGAGGCCTGCCGGCAGGGGAAAGCTACAGGCTGGAGGAAGTCATGGCGCTTTTGAAGCGGGCATGGCCTTTTTCAGAAGTTTCCAAAGATACGGTGAAGCGGATTCTTTCCATGCTGGCGGGAGATTATGAGCACAACCGGGAAATTCCGGTCCGGCCCCGGCTGTTGTATGACCGCCTCCATGAACAGGTTTACGGGGATCCTTACAGCCGGATGCTGGCGGTGGCCGCAGGAGGCACCATTCCGGATAAAGGGCTTTATGCGGCCAAAACTTTGGACGGCGTGAAGCTGGGAGAACTGGACGAAGAATTTGTGTACGAATCCTATGTGGGGGACCGCTTTTTACTGGGGGCTTTTGCCTGGAAGATCGTGGGACAGGATAAGGACACCGTTTATGTGGAACCTGCAAATACGGACAGCGCCAGAGTGCCCTTTTGGAAAGGGGAACTCAAAGGGCGGAGCTTAAAGACCAGCCGGGCTTTTGGAAAAATGCTTTCCCGTCTGGGAAATGCAGCGGACCGGGAAGAAAGGTGCAGACTGCTTGCCGATATGGGGCTGGACAGCGCGGCAGCGGAAAATGCGGCGGATTTTATCGGCAGACAGATCGCATCTACGGGAGTCCTGCCGGATGACCGGACGATTCTTTTGGAACATTTTTGCGATCATACGGGATGTCATCAGCTGATGGTCCATTCCCTGTTCGGGCGCCGGATAAACGGCCCCCTTTCCATCCTGGCCCGGCATGCAGCGCGGGAAAACTGGAAACTGAATGTGGGCTGCGTGGATGAGGAGGACGGTTTTTTGCTCTACCCTTACGGAGAGGAAAAGATACCCGAAGGAATCCTTTTTGCCATTGAGCCGGAAACGGCCCGGGCGGTGCTGGAGGCCGTGCTGCCCCAGACACCTGCTTTTTCCATGACCTTCCGCTATAATGCGGCGAGGGCGTTGATGATGGGAATGAAGCGCAACGGCAGACAGCCCCTTTGGATGCAGCGTCTGCGCAGCACGGAAATGCTGGACAGCCTGATGCGGGAGGAGGGGCATCCCCTGATTGCGGAGACCAGGCGGGAGTGCCTGGAGGATATCTGGGACATGGAAGGCGTGTTGTGGCTGCTTTCTGCCATCCGTTCCGGCCTGATGGCGGTACGGGAAGTTTACACGGATGTGCCTTCTCCCATGTCGCTGCCGCTGCAGTGGCAGGTGGAAGCCGCGGAAATGTATGAATACACCCCGGCAACGCCGGGGATCCGTCAGGCGGCCTATGAGGAACTGAAGGAAATCGAAATGAGAAAACCTTTTGCCGGCGAGCTGGAAAAGGCTGGGGAGAGAAAGAAGCTGCCTCAGGACAGCATGCAGCTTCACACCCTTCTGATGATGGAAGGAGATCTTTTGGCAGGAGAACTGGAGATTCCGGTAGAGTGGCTGGAGGAACTGGCCCAAAAGCAGCTGGCCTGCTACGTGGAACCGGGCCTATGGATCGCAGCAGAGCATCGGGAGGAATATGAGGAGGCCTTTAGACAGGAAGGGGAAGAAAGCTTCCGGGCTGCGCTTCATATTGTCCGGCGGATGCTATATTACCGGGGACCTCACGGAACGAATGACACGGCAGAACGGTATTTTTTTGCGCCGGAATGGGCAGAACAGGTGCTGGAATTTCTGAAAAAAGAAAAAAGCGCAGTGGAGGACGAGGGGATTTTTTATCACGCGAAGCTTTACCAAAAGGCGCAGAGAGCGACGATATACAACCTTCGCAGCCGGGCGAAAACCTGTCCCGCCCAAAGCTATGCGGCCCTCATGGCGGTCAAAAGCTTAAGAAACGCGTCCGGAGCACAGCAACTAAAGGACGTGGTGGATGAATATTGTGGACGGTCTTTCCCCGCCGCCTTCTGGGAAGAGGTATTATTTCCCGCCAGAGTGAAAAACTACAGGGAGACCATGCTGGATGCGCTGCTGGCGGAAGGGGATTATTTCTGGCATTTTAAGCAGGATGGCAGCCTGTGCTTTGAGAAAACCGAGGAAGCGGACTGGGATGCGCTGCCCGGCGAAGGGGAAGAAACCTTTCTTTCGGAAGGCGATGAAAGCATATTGTATGAGGAACTGCGAAAGCGGGGCGCCAGTTTTTTAAAACAGTTGTCCCGTTCTGTGGACAGCAGGGATGTTCAGGGACCGCTGCTCTCTCTGGCACAGAAAGGACTGGTCTGTGCGGACAGCTTTGTGCCGGTGCGTCAATGGTTAAACCGGGATAAAATCGCCAAAGCCACTGTCCGGCAGCGGGTGAATGCCAGAGTGATGGCTCAGGCGGCAGGCAGATGGGATCTGGTTCACCCGGTGAAGGAAAAAACGGCGGAGGACTGGGCAGAACGGCTTTTGGCCCAAAATCTGATTTTATGCCGGGAAACCTTCCTTGCGGCAGACTGCGGACTGACCTGGTCCCGGCTGCTTTCGGTGCTCCGCATCTGGGAGTATGTGGGGAAGGTGAGGCGGGGCTATTTCGTATCCGGCCTTTCCGGCGCCCAGTTCATCAGAAAAGAGGATTACGGGGCGGTCACCCGGGCGCTGGCAGCGCCGGAGGAGAGGGTGATCTGGTTAAATGGGGCCGACCCTGCCCAGCTGTGGGGGAAAGTGCTTCCTCATAAAGAGGACAGAAGCTTTCTGAATGTGCCGGGCACGGCTGTGGCCTTAAAGCGCGGCCTGCCCGTGGCTGTTTTGGAACGGAAAGGCCGTGTGCTCCGCGTTTTTGAACCGGATTGTCTGGAAGAAGCGATGGACAGTTTTGTGCAGGACTTTAAAGGGCGGAGGCTGTTTGGAAAAGTGAAACGGCTGATCATAAAAGAATATCCCCAGACGGCGGGAGAAGCGCTCAAAAGAGCCGGATTTATGAAGGAAATGCAAGATTACACACTATATGTATAAGACCGCAGCGGCCTATTTTTTAGGCCGCTGGATTTGTTTGGCATACTCCCCCGGAGAAAGGCCGGTGACCCGGCGGAATACTTTGGTAAAATAACTCTGGTCATCATACCCCACAAGCTGTGAAATGTCCGTCAGGCGAAAGCCTCCTTTGCGGATCAGTTCCTTTGCCTTTGTGATACGCACATTATTTAAGTACCGGTTAAAAGCAGAACCGGTTTCCTGCTTGAAAATACGGCTCAGATAATCCGGGGAAAGCCCCACCGCTTTGGCCGTATCCTCCAGAGTCAGATGCTCGGCGTAGTGGGTGCCGATATACTGGATGGACTTATGGATCAGGCTGGCATGTTTTACATCGGGATAAGAAAACATGCTGTCCATAAAGCGTCCCAGAGTATCGTAGAGCCAGGCGCTTAAAGAACTGAAACTTTTTAAAGAAGGAATGACTTTCTGACAGAGCAGGTTAAAGAGCATGGTCTGCTCCTCATCGGAACCGTTTTCAATGGCAGTACGGGAGAGCATGATGATCAGCTCCGCAGACCGCGCTTTGATCCAGCCAAGATCACCGCCGCCGGAGGCAAACAGGGCCGCCAGAAGCTCTTCCAGCTGCCGTTTGGCGGTTTTCCGGTCTCCCTGCACCACGGACTGCAGCAGCGCGTGTTCCTTATCGAAGGGATAGTGCAGGAAGCCGTCACTGCTTTTTAACTCTGTGATATAGGAATTGATCTGCCCCTGCAAAAGGCCGGAACGTTCCGCCTCCAGAAGCCTGTTTTCCGCCGAAACATTGTTCATAAAACCGACAGCCATGAAGAGCAGGACAGAAAGCTCCTGTACTTTTTTCGGTGTGATCTGAGGGACCTGCTCCAGGAGGGATACCACTTTTTTTAAAGTTTCGCCTTCCAGATGGAGATTTTCCGTCAGCTCACAGTCAATAAAATCCTGCAGATCCACCATCATGAAAGGACCCACCGTAATTTTGGCGGTGCTTGCCACATCTCCGATGATGGGGGAAACAAAACAGGTCAGTCCCAGCGGGCAGAAATAAATATATTTACCGCCGAAGCGCTCTGCCTCCGTCATGCCGTAATTGTGGGCGCGGATGCAGTTTTCCATGGGAAGGGAGGCGGCACTGCACAGCCGGCAGCCGGCGCAGCCGGGACCGCATTCGTATAAAACCGTTCCCTTCGTATCGGAAACGGTACAGCCAAGCCCTGTGGAAACGGAAAAAGCTTTCGCACATTCTTCGGCAAGCTTTAAATCAAAATTCAGTTCGGGATGATCCCGCATGGAATCACTCTCCTTTTTTAATGAAATCCGGCTTCACGGCAACGGACGGGAAGCCTGTCCGCCGTTTGCACTGCCATCATTATGAAGGCTGTGTTTTGGTATGTCAAGAAAACAAGTCGGAAAAGTACCAAATTAACCGAATTAGTACAAGGAAAAAACAAAGCAGGATGCTATAATCAGGGCAATTAAGGCGTGGACCAAAAGGAGGATTTTACGATGGGTATTTTAAATGAAATTTCTGAAAATCTGCAGAAGGGAAAAGCAAAGATTGTAAAAGAACTGGTGCAGCAGGCGGTGGACCAGGGGATCCCGGCAAAAGAAATTCTGGAGCAGGGACTGCTGGCAGGTATGGATGTGGTCGGCGAGAAGTTTAAGAACAACGAAGTATTCGTTCCGGAAGTCCTGGTGGCGGCACGAGCGATGAACATGGGAGCAAACCTTTTAAAACCTCTGCTGGCGGATGGGGAAAACGTTTCCGCCGGCAAAGTCTGCATCGGTACCGTAAAGGGGGACCTGCATGATATCGGTAAGAATCTGGTGAAAATGATGATGGAGGGCAAGGGGCTGGAAGTGGTGGACCTTGGCACAGACGTAGCCCCGGAAACTTATGTGCAGACAGCGATCGATCAGGGCTGCCAGATCATCTGCTGTTCCGCTCTTTTGACCACCACCATGACGGTGATGGAGGAAGTGGTGAAGGAAGCCCAGAAGGCAGGGATCCGCGATAAAGTGAAGATCATGATCGGCGGCGCGCCTGTCACCGAGAAATTCTGCGAACAGATCGGCGCCGACAAATATACTTCCGATGCGGCCAGCGCAGCGGATGCGGCAGTGGAAATCTGCAGACAGCTGGCATGTTAAACAGAGAAAAGCTTCGGCGGCAGGTGCTTGACATGGGCGCTTTCAGGGCGGAATATGTTCCGGTAGCAAAGATCGAAACGGACCCTTTTTTCCGGAAGATGTGCGAGGCAAACACCTGTGGAAATTACGGGAAAAGCTATATGTGTCCTCCCGATGTGGGAGAGATTGACGAATTGATCGCAGAGCTTGATCACTGGGATATGGCCCTCATCTATCAGACGGTGAGCGCGCTGGAGGACAGCTATGATTTTGAAGGCATGATGGAGGCAGGCGAAAAACATAATGCACTGTCCGGGAAGGTGCGCTGCCTGGTGAAAGGCCTGGGCTGTCAGGATGCGCTTTATCTGGGCGCCGGCGGCTGCCGTCTTTGCCCTGTCTGCGGGAAAAAGACAGGAGAAGCCTGCCGACATCCAAAGGAGGCCATGTCCTCTCTGGAAGCCTACGGAATCAATGTGTCCAGACTGGCGCAGCAGAGTGGGATGCGTTATATCAACGGACAAAATACGGTGACCTATTTTGGCGCTGTGTTTTTTAAGAAAGAAGAAAGCGACGGGGAATCGATATGAATAAAAATATGAGGCAATGGCTGGATGAACTTCGGGATATGCCGGAAAAGAAAGCGCTTCCCGTATTGTCATTCCCGGCTGTGCAGCTGATGGGGATCACTGTAAAAGAGCTGATTTCCGACAGCAGGCTGCAGGCAGAAGGGATGAAGCTTGTAGCGGAGAGGACGGATGCAGCGGCGGCGGTGAGCCTGATGGATTTATCCGTGGAAGCGGAATGCTTCGGAACCCCGATCTCGGTCAGCGAAGATGAAGTCCCTACAGTGACGGGAAACATCGTATCCACCATGGAAGAGGTGGAAGCGCTGCAGATTCCGAAAGTGGGCGCAGCGAGAACACAAATTTACATAGATGCGATCCAAATGGCCGCAGAGCAGATTACGGACAGACCCGTATTCGCCGGGATTATCGGCCCTTATTCTCTGGCGGGCAGATTGCTGGATGTGACGGAAATCATGTATTACTGTTATGACGAACCGGAACTGGTCCATCTGCTGCTGGAAAAAGTGACGGATTTTCTGATCGCATATGCGAAAGCATATCAAGAGGCAGGGGCGGACGGTATTGTGATGGCGGAACCTTTGGCAGGACTTTTGTCCCCTCAGCTGGCGGAAGAGTTTTCTTCTCCCTATGTGAAGAAAATCGTGGAGGCGGTGCAGGATGATCACTTCCTCGTGATCTACCATAACTGCGGAAACAGCACCATCCAGATGATTGACTCCATCCTGGATACCAAAGCGGCGGCATACCATTTCGGCAATGCGATTGACATGGCCGAAATGATGACCCATATCCCGGCAGATACGGTCGCCATGGGGAATGTGGATCCTGCCGGACAGTTCAGAAACGGTACGGTGGAAAGCATCCGGAAAGAAACGTTGGAAATCATGGAAAAGTGCTGCAAATATCCGAACTTTGTGATTTCCTCCGGTTGCGATATTCCGCCGATGTCCAAATGGGAGAACGTGGACGCATTTTTTGACGCTGTCAGAGAGTTTTATGAAGAGAAGAGAAAGGCCTGAAGTCCGATGGAAACAGAAATGGTAACGGTACTGGTAAACGGTCAGGGCATACAGATCCCCAAAGGGGAAACGCTGGAGGGAGCCTTAAAAAAGAAGGGCGGGCTGAAAATGCCCTGTGCGGGAAACGGTATTTGCGGAAAGTGCAAAGTGACAGCAGAGGGAGCGCTCAGTGAACCGGACGAGACAGAGCGGTGTCTGCTCACGGAAGAAGAAAGAAATCATAAGATCCGTCTGGCCTGCCGGACAAGAGCGCTGGGAGATTGCAGAATCTTTTTTACCGGAGGAGAAATCAATCAGGGAAAAGAGAATCTGCAGAAAGAAGGAAGCGCGGCAAACCCGCTGTTTTTTCAGCTGGGCGCTGCCATCGATATCGGAACGACCACCATGGCCGCCGCTCTCTACGGGGAGGACGGTCTTTTGGCCCGGGCAGGCTGCGACAATCCCCAGGCGGTGTTCGGCGCGGATGTGATTTCAAGGATTGAAAAGAGCATGGCGGGCGAGGCGGAAGCGCTGGCCGGAGCGGTGAAGGAAGGAATTGCCAACCTTTTGGAAGCGCTTTTGCAAAAAAGCGGGCGCAGTGCCGATGAACTGGATACGATTGTGATCTGCGGCAATACCGCAATGCTTTATCTGCTCACCGCAAGGGATCCCAAATCGCTTTCCCGCGCACCGTTTGCGGCGGACTGGCTGGCCGGAGAATGGCTCACCGGGCAGCAGCTGGGTCTGTCCGGGTGCAAAAATGCCCGGATCTATCTTCCCCCCTGTATTTCGGCTTTTGTGGGAGCGGACATCACCATGGCTATGCTGACGGTGACAGAGGAGAAAGAAAACAGGCTGCTGGTGGACATCGGTACCAACGGGGAAATCGTGCTTTGGAAAAAGGGCGGCATCGTGTGCTGTTCCACTGCTGCGGGTCCGGCTTTTGAGGGAGCGGGCCTGAAAATGGGTATGCCCGGGACAGACGGAGCCGTTTCCCATGTGACGGCGGGCGAAAACGGGTTGTGTGCGGAAGTCATCGGAAACACAGAGCCTGCAGGTATTTGCGGCAGCGGCGTGATCGACGCGGTGAGCTGTCTTTTGCAGACAGGGCAGATGGATGAAACCGGATATCTGGAGGAAGAGGAAGCGGTGATCGCAGGAAAGGTCAGACTGTTCCAGGAGGACATCCGAAAGATACAGCTCGCCAAAAGCGCCATATGCGCCGGAATTTTAAGTATGCTTCACAGAGCCGGCCTGGCGGTGGAGGATTTGGAGGAATTGCTGGCGGCGGGAGGCTTCGGCAGCTTTATCCGCCTGGAAAATGCCATTGCTATTGGCCTTTTGCCCCCAATCGATACGGAGAAGATTACGGTCTGCGGAAACGCAGCGCTGGCCGGGGCGGTCCTGCTTTTGCGGGATGCTTCCCTGATGGGAAAAGCGGCAGCACTGGTGGAAAGGGCAGAAACCGTAAATCTGGCATCAGATGAATTTTTTAAAAACGCCTATATGGAAGGGATGCTTTTCGGAGACGGATTGCTTTAATACTTTTTACAGGAAAGGAAATGAAAATGACAAACAGGGAAAAATTTATCAGGACATTGAAATGTGAACCCATCGGGGGGCAGGTGCCCACCTTTGAACTGGTTTTCTTCCTCACCATGGAAGCCTTTGGAAAGGTGCATCCTTCCCATCGGTTTTATGAACAGTGGAACCAGATGAGTTATCAGGAGAAAAGCCTCCACATGAACGAGATGGCGCAGCTTTATATCGATACTGCAAAAAGGTACGGACACAGCGCAATTTTTATACATCCCAATCCCGGCACACCGGAAGAGGTGCAGTGGCTTTTAGAGCTGATCCGGGAAAAGAGCGGCGACGAGTATTATATCATGATGCACGGCGATCCCACCTGGGCGATCCCGGACGGGGACAATATGATGGATTTCGCTGCCAGAATGTATGAGGAACCGGAAAAGTTAAACGAAGAAAGCAAAAGAAGGCTGGAAAGATCCATAGACCGCGCCCGTTATCTGGATGAAAAGGGACATCTGCTGGACGGGTATGCGCTCTGCTCCGACTATTGCTTTAACGTGAATCCGTTTTTCAGTCCCGATACTTTTGATGAGCTGATCGTCCCTTATTTGAAGGAAGTGATCGCAGAGTACCGTAAAATGGGCTATTATACCATCAAACATACGGACGGGAATATCATGCCCATCGTAAAGCAGATCGCAGACTGTAAACCGGATGCAATCCACTCTCTGGATCCGCAGGGGGGCGTATCCATCCCGGAGGTGCGCAAAATCGTAGGACCGGATATCGCCCTGGTAGGAAATGTGAACTGCGGGCTCCTTCAGACCGGCACGGACGAAGAATGCCGCGCGGATGTGCTGCGGGCCCTGCGGGAAGGCATGGCGGCAGGAAAAGGGTATGTTTTCTCCACCTCCAACTGCGTATATACCGGTCTGGACTTAAAGCGTTATGAAATGATGATGGATTTATGGAAGAAGTATGGCAACTATGAGGATTATGAGAAGAACTTCGGGAAAGGCTGAAAAGAAAGGACGGGCAGCTGATACATTGCCCGTCCGGTTGCTTTTGAAAGGGAGATCCTTCGGAACTGTCAGTGAATTTCTGTTTTCCAGAAACCATGCAGATTGCAGTAAGCGTAAGCGGCGATCGGGCTGTCGCCTTCTGTCAATAGAAATTCAGCGGATGGCGTTTCCTCCGGCGTAAGAGTAATCCGCTGGCTGCCCTTTTTGGTCTGCAGATAAATCCATTCGATGCTGTGCTCTTCTGACATGGGATGGAGCACATCTCCTACGTTGACGGTGACGCGGTTGCCGTCTTGTGTGACTACAGGAAGATGTTTTTCCTGTGCGCCGTCAGAAGTATTTGGGATAAGTTTTACCAAGGGGGTGCCGCAGCAGGAAAAATCTCCTTCCTTCCCGCAGATTTCTTCGATGCAGATGTGACAGCTGTCACAGGCAAAAAAAGAGGGTTCATGATTTGCCATTCTTATTTTCTCCAATCATTTTTATTTCCCCCGCCTGTGGCCGGTATTTCCTGCGGCAGGCGGGGGATAAGTTTGTCATTATTATAGGAAAAAAGAATGGAATTTATTCACAGGCGGTCAAAAAATCCAGCACTCTGCGGTGGAAGTCCTTTGCTTCTTCATAGGCAGCATGGCCCGGATCCTCATATAGAAACAGGGTGCTTCTCTGGTAAAAGAAAGCACCCTGAGTCCTCTTACGAATCTCTGAAACTGGAATTTGTCGGTCAGCTTTTCTGTACAGGGCAGGCTGCGCATCAGTTTGCGAACAACTGTACCCAGTAAGAAACGCCGTTTCCGTTCTGCAGATGTCCCACGCCGATCCGGGAAAAATTCCGGTTCATGATATTGGCGCGGTGGGAAGGGCTGTTCATCCATACATGGACCACTTCTTCCGGGGTTTTCTGGCCCCAGGCGATATTTTCACCGGATGCCCGGTAATCTACGCCCGCTTCGGTTAAGGCTGTGAAATAACCGGTGCCGTTTGGTCTGGTATGAGCAAAGCTGGTCTGGATTTCTTGTGCGCGGACCGTGGCTGCCTGTTCCATGGCAGAGTCAATGGAAAGGGCGCCCAATCCTTCTTTCGCACGTTCTACATTCACAAGGGACACCACTCGTTTGGCAAAAGTCTGGGCGGAATCGGAATCGTTGTCCTCTCCGGGCGTATTTTCCGTTCCGCTGCCGGGCGTTTCCGTTTCTCCGCTATCGGGCAGCTCTGTATTTCCGCCGTTTCCGGGAGTATCCTGGTCAGGAGTTTCCGGATCCTGATTCCCGCCGCCCGGATTGCCGTCATCCGGGTTCTGATTTCCGCCATTGTCGGGCAGCTCTGTATTTCCCCCGTTTCCGGAGCCGTCATTTCCGGAATTGCCGCCTCCTCCGGGAGGCGTAGGGCAGTAATTGTTCCAAAGCACAGTGCCCCAGGAAAAGGATTCGGAATTCCAGCCTTCGGAAGGCAGTTTTTCTTTTATGTGGTCCAAAATGGGGGAGTCCGCCGAAACGGGAACTTTCACAGCGGAAAAATTCCTTTCGGCAGCTTCGGCAGTCAAAGGACTGAAAGCAGCTGCGGCAGCCAGTGCTGTTATCATCAATGCGGTTGTGTTCTTCATGTCGGTTCCTCCTTTAAACAAATGTTACAAAAGTATTACAAATATGTTACAAACACATCATAACATGAGGAGGAGCGGCAGAATAGTGGAAATTTCAGGAAGTCCGCTTAAGTGTTAAACTGGGCGTATTTCTTGGGAGAAATCCCCACCGCTTTTGTGAATGCCTTCAAAAAGTTGCTATAGTCATTAAAACCGCATTTTTCACAGGTTTCGCTCACAGAACATCCTTCCGAAAGAAGGGATTTGGAAAGGGTGATCCGTTTGGCGGTGATATATTTGTTGATGGTCATGCCTGTGGTGGACTTAAAAATCCGGCATAAATAGGAAGAACTCAGGTAAAAATGGTTTGACAGATCTTCAATGGTCAGGGGATTCTGGATGTTCTGGTTAATATAGCTTAAAATGTCATCCACCTGGCTGTGGTAGGAAAGTTCCTGTTCCTCCACGGTGAGTTTCCCGTGTTTATAAAAGGCTTTGTTTAAGAAAACCATCATTTCCGCAAAAATGGCCCGCTCCGTGATATCGGCGCCGAATCCGGAAGTGGAAGCCAGACGGTGTATGAAGTAGATGAAACGTTTCTGCTCTTCTTCGTCCAGACGGATCCGGTGCGGAGAAGGGATGTCCCGCATACGGAAGCAGTAGTCCAGATCGGTGTCGGAGGTGGAAAGATTTTTTAAAAAATCGGGATAAACAGAGACCAGAATGCGTTCGTGCACCTGTTGGTCGATCTGGGTCAGATAATGGCTTTCAAACTGATTGATGAAAAAAATATCGCCGGGCCTGATGTCATAAAAGCGGTTGTCGATCAAAAACTGTTTGCCTCCGGAAATGGAAAAATAAACCTCATAGCTGTCATGAATGTGCATGGACATGGGCTTTTCATCATTATATAAATGGGCGATGGCGAATGACTTTGTATCCAGACAGGTCTGGATCGCCTGCTTGCAGGAGGAAAATTCTTTCATAGCGCGTCTCCTTATGATTTCGTTTGCAAGGTTTCTTTCTGTTTTCACTTTATCCCATTTGTTCAAAAAAAGCAAGTTTTATGGCTTGGATCGGTAATAAAATTGAATATCATGAGTTGAAACAACGGACAGCGGTGGGAAAAGATGGAGATTGACAAAACGGACGCTTCCGAATATACTTATATCATAAACTTATAAAAGTATGTGATATAAGAGGAGGAACATCATGTTTTCGAAAAAGAAGGAGGATAAGCTGCTCACAAGCGGCCCTCTCACCTGCTTCTTTGTGCAGGCGGGTTTTGGGACGGCATTTACCTATCTGACCAGCGGTGTTTTTTTGAGCGGTCTGGCGCTTTTGATGGGAGCGGGGGATGTGCTTGTGAGTTATTTAAGCGTTATCGCCAATATCTGCGGCGTGTTGATCCTGGCGCTTTCAGCTTTTTTTGAACGGTTTGCCAGCCGGAAGAAGCTGGCGATCGCGCTCACGGTATTGTCCCGGCTGGTGACTGTTTTGATTGTGGCGATTCCAGCGCTGGTTCCCGGAAAAGCGAGGCTGTGGGTATTCATTCCGGCAGTGGTAGCCGCTTTTGCGCTGCAGGCACAGACCACGGTTGTGTTAAACCAATGGATGCTTCAGTTTATAGAGGAGAAAAAAAGCGGCCGCTACATATCCTTACGCCAGACGCTGACCCTGATTGTGACAGTGATCTTAGCTATGATTGGCGGCTGGTGGATGGATTTTATGGGAGGAGAGTACAGAGGGTTTGTGATTTTATATGGGATTGCGGCTCTGATGGCGGCTTGTGAAATTATTTTGCTGGCGCGCACGCCGGACGGCCCTGCCTATCCCGTGCCGCAACAGTCCTACCGTTTTTGGCAGTTTGCGAAAATCGTGGGGAAAAACAAACCTTTTACGGGGTATGTGCTGTATATTGCCGTTTTTTATCTGCTGTTGAATATCGCAGACAGCTTCACCATGGTTTACATGATGAAATATCTGGCGCTGCCTTATCAGACCGTAACGGGGCTGTACATGATCATTTCACTGCCGCAGGTGCTCTGGCTGGGCATCTGGGGGAAAATCAGCGACAGGCGCGGGCACGCTTTTGTGCTCAAAACATCTGTCTGGCTTTTTATCGGAGAAATGTTGTTTATGGCATTTGCAGCGCCGGACAGCTGGCATGTGTTCATTCCGCTGGCGTTCCTGATTTCTTCTGTGGCAAATTCGGGATTTGTGGTATCCATGTTCAACCGCAGGTATGAACTGATGCCGGAGGACAACCGCATTTTATACGATAATTTCTTTACCGCGGCAATGGGCCTGGGCTGTCTGTTGGGGCCTATGGCGGGAGGGGCGGTGAAAGGACTTCTGGAAAATGCAAAAGTGTCGGAAAAGCTTTTGCCCTTTGGGGAAATCCGCCTGCTTTATCTCATTTCCACCGGGGGCATTTTAGCGCTGCAGCTTGGGTATTTCTATTTCGAGAAAAAAACGGAGGGAAAAAAGAATGTCGGCAATTGATCTTCACATTCATTCCAATATCAGCGGAGACGGAGAACTTTCGCCCCGGGAAATACTGTCCCTGTGTCAGAAAAAGGGAATCAGGCTGGCCGCGGTCACCGATCACAATTCGGTGCGCGGCATCAAAGAAGCGCTGGATTGCGCCGACGGAGTGAAGGTGGCGGCTGGAATCGAACTGGACTGCAGCTATCAGGGGCGGAATTTTCATCTGCTGGGATATGGGATCGACTACAGGCGGCCGGAATTTTCTGAAATTGAACAGGATATTTTCCGGCAGGAAAGGGAAGCGGCGGAGAAGAAAATCCGTTTGTTTGAACGGTTTTCCGGCATACCGGTGGATGAAAAGGAGGTATTCGCCTTATCAAAAAACGGCGTGGTGTCGGGGGAGATGATCGCCGAAACGGTATTGGCAAAGGAAGGGGCGGACCGATACAGCATTCTGCGCCCCTATCTGCCCGGCGGGGAGAAAAGCGATATGCCCCATGTGCGTTTTTACTGGGATTTTTTTGCGGAAGGAAAAGCGGCTTATGTACCCATTCATTATCTGTCCCTGCCTGACGCAGCCGGGCTGATTCACAGCGCGGGAGGAATCACGGTGCTGGCTCATCCCGGGCAAAACCTGTCTGTTGGGGAACCGCTTTTTTTCTCCCTGCTTTCGGAAAAAATTGACGGAATCGAAGCGTTTTCTTCTTATCATACAGAGGAAGTTGCCCGATATTATCTGGATGCAGCCCTGCAGAGACGCTTGTTTGTCACCTGCGGGAGTGATTTTCACGGGAAACATAAGCCTGACATCGCCCTGGGCGCACACCATTCTTTATGGAGCGATGCAGAGCTTATGTCCAATATAAGCGGGTGGCTTTTATAAAAGGAAAGCACCTGAAAAACTTCATAATGAAGATGCGGATAGAACCGGACTGTTTGAAAATCGAAATTCATCGAAGGAGACACACAGCGCCGGTTCTATTTGTGCCTGTTTTCATTTGTTCAAAAAATACAAGTATTTTGAAAAAAATTCCCAAGAAAATTGAAAATTCTGTTGCTATACTATAAAATATAAGAGACGGGGACAGCCGGAAAAGAAAAAAGGCATCCGTACAGCAAAAAACGATATGACATCAGATCGTCAGACAAGGAGGGTTTCATTATGGAATTGAGAACTGCTGCTTCTCCTAAGGATGTGAAGCACTATGACACAAAGAGACTGCGGGAGGAATTTTTGATCCAGGGCCTTTTTGAGGCAGATGAGATTAAGCTGGTTTACAGCCACATTGACAGGATTATTACAGGCGCTGCCACTCCGGTGGAAAAGGAATTAAAGCTCACAGCCGGGGACGAGCTTCGGGCGGAATATTTTCTGCAGAGAAGGGAACTGGGCATCATCAATATCGGCGGCACGGGCACAGTGACCGTTGACGGCAAAGAATATGTGGTGGAGCATAAAAACGGCATGTACGTGGGCAGAGGCTCCAGAGAGATTTCTTTTCGGAGTGCAGATCCCAAAAATCCGGCTAAATTTTATATGAACTCCACACCGGCCCATAAGGAATATCCCACCGTTTTGATCAAACGGGAAGGCACACCGGAAGAGGGCGTTGTGATCATCAAAGAAGAGAATAAAGTTGCCTGCGGCTGCCTGGAGGAATCCAATGACCGCGTGATTAATAAATACATCCTTCCCGGCCAAGTGGAAAGCTGCCAGCTGGTGATGGGCATGACCGCATTAAAGCCCGGCAGCGTATGGAATACCATGCCCTGCCACACCCATGACAGAAGAATGGAAGTTTATCTCTACTTCGATATGCCGGAAGATGCGTTCGTCATGCATTACATGGGCGAGCCCACAGAGACAAGACATATCGTGATGCGCAACGAGGAGGCGGTGATCTCCCCCAGCTGGTCCATTCATGCGGGAAGCGGCTCCCAGGCATACACCTTCATCTGGGGCATGGCCGGTGAGAACCAGGAATTTACGGATATGGACGCGGTTACCAATAAGGACCTGATGTAACAAAAGTTACTGATTCATAACAATTTTAAGGAGGAAATTATCATGGCATTTGAAATGAAAAACTTTTCGCTGGAAGGAAAAATCGCGCTGATCACAGGCGCATCTTACGGCATCGGCATGGCCATCGCAAAAGCATATGCTGCCGCAGGCGCGACGATCTGCTTTAACGACATCAAACAGGAGCTGGTGGACAAAGGGGTTGCGGCTTATGAAGAAGCCGGCATCAAAGCGCATGGCTATGTATGCGACGTGACCAATGAAGAAGCGGTGCAGAACATGGTGGCGGCAATTGAAAAAGAAGTGGGCGTGATCGATATCCTGGTAAATAATGCCGGCATTATCAAGCGGATTCCCATGTGCGAGATGACCGCAGACCAGTTCCGTCAGGTCATCGATGTGGACTTAAACGCGCCCTTCATCGTTTCCAAAGCAGTCATTCCTTCCATGATCAAAAAAGGACACGGCAAGATCATTAACATCTGCTCCATGATGAGCGAACTGGGCCGTGAAACCGTTTCCGCTTATGCAGCGGCAAAGGGCGGCTTAAAGATGCTGACCAGAAATATCGCTTCCGAATACGGCGAATTTAACATCCAGTGCAACGGCATCGGACCCGGTTACATCGCGACGCCTCAGACCGCTCCCTTACGTGAGATCCAGCCCGACGGCAGCAGACATCCTTTCGATCAGTTCATCATCGCAAAGACACCTGCGGCAAGATGGGGAGAAACAGAGGATTTACAGGGACCTGCAGTATTCCTGGCATCCGACGCGTCCAACTTCGTAAACGGCCATGTCCTTTACGTAGACGGCGGCATCCTGGCATACATCGGCAAACAGCCGCAGTAAAGAAAATCATCGCGCGAAAGCGCGATGATTTTCGCTACTTCTCGATTTACGGAGTAAATTTAAAAGGTTCCGAGAAGAGCGCGAAAGCGCGGTGATTTCTTTACTAACTTTTCAGCACAAAAATTTCCTGTTTTTGGAAAGGATACAGTATGATAGAATTAACATTGAAAGTAATACGTGCGGACGGTTCCACCGCCTGCGTCAGCAGGGGATATGATCAGGCCTGCATGGTATTTTCTGATGAATACAGGGAAGGGGACATGATTGTTCTGGAAACTTCCCAAAAGAACATCCACTTAATTTTTCAGGTGGATGATGCGCTGGGGGCATCCCAGGTGTACATAACGGAGAAAAATATCAATTTTATGGTTCCTTTTGGAGAAAAACGTATCTGCTATTCTCCCAAAGTATTTACTGGCAAGAAGCATTACCTTTATGTCCGCCTGGCGACGGAAGCAGAAATCACCGCTTACAGGAACCTGGCGCTCAATGCAATGGACCAGCACGGGGAAACCCATTGCTATCCCCACGCTTCTGCCAATGTGGAAACCAGAGGGGAATCTGTTTTTGCAGCCCGTAATGCCATTGACGGTGTGGTGGAGAACCGTTCCCATGGGGAATGGCCTTATTCTTCCTGGGGCATTAACCGGGATCCCAACGCCTGCATGAAGCTGGACTTCGGCAGAGAGGTGGAAGCAGATAAGATTGTTCTCTATACAAGAGCGGATTTTCCCCATGACAGCTGGTGGACCCAGGCAACCTTCACTTTTTCAGACGGCAGTACCATCGATTTTCCGATGGAAAAGAGCGATAAGCCTCATGTGTGCACCTTTGAAAGGAAAAAAATCAGCTGGCTTACAATTGACAAACTGATCAAGGCGGATGATCCTTCTCCGTTCCCGGCGCTGACCCAGATCGAAGTTTATGGAAATGAAAGGGGTAAGGAAAATGAATGAGATTTTACAACGGATCTATGAAATCGGAATCGTGCCTGTCATCGCGATAGATGACGCCGAAAAAGCGGTGCCGCTTGCCAAAGCGCTGGTGCGCGGGGGCCTTCCGGCAGCGGAGGTGACCTTCCGTACCGCTGCGGCAGAAGAAGCCATAAAACGCATTGTGGCAGAAGTGCCCGAAATGCTTGTGGGCGCGGGGACTGTGCTCACCAAAGAACAGGCTGACAGGGCCATTGCGGCAGGGGTGAAATTCATTGTCAGCCCCGGATTTAATCCCGAAATCACCAGATATGTGATCGACAAAGGGATGCTGATGATGCCCGGCACCGCTACGCCCGGCGAGATGGAACAGGCTATGAGCATGGGTCTGTCTGTGGTGAAATTTTTCCCCGCGGAGCAAAACGGCGGCGTTGCCAAATTGAAAGCGGTAGCCGGTCCTTATTCCAATCTGCGCTGGATGCCCACCGGCGGCGTGAACGAAAAGAACCTTCTGGACTATTTGTCCTTTTCTAAGATCATCGCCTGCGGCGGCACCTGGATGGTGAAAAAGGATCTGATTGAAACGGAGAACTGGGACGAGATCGAACGGCTCACCAGACAGGCCGTACAGACCATGCTGGGCTTAAAGGTTGCCCATATCGGTATCAATACCGAGAATGCGGAAGAAGCAAAGAAAGCGGCGGATCTGTTTACCACGATGTTTAGCTTTGCACAAAAAGAAGGCAATTCCAGCTTTTTCGTGGGAGAAAAAGAAGTGGAAATCATGAAGAAGCAGTACCTTGGGAAGAACGGCCATATCGCCATCGCTACCAACACCCTTCCCCGCGCAATCGCTTATTTCAAATCCCGCGGCTATGAATTCCGGGAAGAGACGGTGACGGACAAAGCGGCTTATTTCAAGGATGAAATCGCTGGATTTGCGCTGCACCTGGTACAGAAATAACTTTGATTTTTCATACATAAGGAGAATACAACAATGGGAAAAGTAATCACCTTCGGCGAACTGATGCTGCGCCTGCAGCCCTATGATTATCTGCGTTTTGTACAGGCAGATTCCTTTGAAGCCACCTTTGGAGGCGGAGAAGCCAATGTGGCGGTGTCCCTGGCAAACTTCGGGGTGGACGCCCGTTTTGTAACAAAGCTGCCCGCTCATGCCATCGGACAGATGGCGGTGAACAGCCTGCGCAAATACGGTGTGAATACCGAGCATATCACCCGGGGCGGGGACCGTGTGGGCATTTACTTCCTGGAAAAGGGAGCGTCCAACCGGGGCAGCGTGTGTATCTATGACCGGGCGCATTCTGCAATCGCGGAAGCGGCGCCGGAAGATTTTGACTGGGACAGCATCTTTGAGGGCGCAGACTGGTTCCACTTCACCGGCATCACCCCTGCGCTGGGCGCAAATGTGGTGGAAATCTGCCGCCAGGCCTGCATTGCGGCCAAAGCCCACGGCGTGAAGATCAGCTGTGACTTAAACTACAGAGGGAAGCTGTGGACCAGAGAACAGGCGAGAGAAGCCATGACCGATCTGTGCCGGTATGTGGATGTTTGCATTTCCAATGAAGAAGATGCCAAGGATGTATTCGGCATCGAAGCGGAAAATACAGACATATACGCGGGCAAGCTGAATAAAGAAGGCTATAAGTCCGTAGCCAGACAGCTGGCCGACAAATTTGGCTTTGAAAAAGTGGCGATCACTTTAAGAGAGAGCAAATCCGCCTCCGACAACGACTGGAGCGGAATGCTTTATGATGTGAAAGGGGATGAATATTGCTTCTCCAAGCTGTATCATCTGCACATCATCGACCGTGTAGGCGGCGGCGACAGCTTTGGCGGCGGCCTGATCTATGCGCTTTTAAACGGCAAAAGCACCCAGGAAGCCATTGAGTTTGCGGTAGCGGCATCCGCCCTGAAGCATTCCGTCGAAGGAGACTATAACATGGTTTCCGTATCGGAAGTGGAGAAGCTGGCAGGCGGCGACGGCTCCGGACGGGTACAGAGATAGGACATTTTTCTAACCGAAAATGCGTGAGGAAAAGCCCCTGGGGGACGGGATTTGACCGGATCTCAGGGGCTTTTTGACGGTAGAATTTCACTTTGACTTTATTTGATTCATTTCTTCAAAAGTGACCAGACTCATCCCCGGCTTCTCTCCCAAAGCGTTTTCTTCAAAGATATTTCCCATAAAATCAGTGAGCCGGGGTTTTACATGCGTTTCATAAATGATATCCCCAAACCCCTGAGAAATTGCGCTGATATTCGGTCAGACAAAGCGATACCAAAAGAGGACCATGTTGTCACAGAGCCGATACAGTGTTTTACGCCTGTTTCCGGGCCGGCCTTTCCCACACGCTTTCTGCCATAGAGCACGGCCGGTTCAAAGTGATTTCCCTGACACATAACATTCAGCTTCTGCAGTTCTTTTTCTCTTCCGACGAACATATCCATGACCTCTTAGATGTTCAGGAGGAAAAGAAAGATACAGGTTAAAAATAAACTTTTTCCTCGTTTTAACAATTCTCAAACAATTCCATGTTATACTGGATAAAAATAAAAGTCCGGAGGTGTGTGGTGGTCAAAATTCTGGTGGTGGAAGATGATAGT
Organism: uncultured Lachnospiraceae bacterium; assembly: GCA_902476265.1. Classification (GTDB taxonomy): domain Bacteria; phylum Bacillota; class Clostridia; order Lachnospirales; family Lachnospiraceae; genus Gallintestinimicrobium. The sequence continues at coordinate 36,007 of CABSCP010000008.1, read as the reverse complement.
AATCTGAAAAAAATAGTCTGCTCCTGTTTAAACAGCAGCGGCTTTTATGCCAAAGGCTGTGCGAACGGAGAAGAAGCCTTTGAAGAAATGTATAATAACCGATATGAAATGATCGTTTCGGATATCATGATGCCGGGAGTGGACGGTTTTGAATTTGCCAAAGCCGTGCGGCGGGTGAATAAAACCATTCCGATTTTATTCATGTCAGCCCGGGATGATCTGGCTTCCAAACAGAAAGGATTTCAGCTTGGAATTGACGACTATATGGTAAAACCTATTGATTTGGACGAACTGCTTTTGCGGGTGAGCGCCCTGCTGCGGCGGGCAAATATTGAAACGGAACGCAGAATTTCTGTGGGGAATCTGAAAATGGATGCGGATGCTATGACGGTAGAGGTGGCGGAGGAAGAAGTCCCGACCACAACCAGGGAGTTCAACATTTTATATAAAATGCTGTCCTATCCGAATAAAACTTTTTCCCGTGTCCAGCTGATGGATGAATTTTGGGGGATAGAGAGCGAAACCAGTCTCCGGGCGGTGGATGTTTATATTACCAAGCTGCGGGATAAATTTTCAGGCTGTGACGGATTTTCGATCGTTACGGTGCGCGGCCTGGGGTATAAGGTGGTGGTGAAATGAGCACTGCAGAACAGAAATATCAGGTGAAAAAGTCTCATTTTCCGATCTCCATTTTCTGGCCCGCATTCGGTGTCCTGCTTTTGATGGCAGGTATTCATGCGGGTCTGGTGGGGTTTTTAAATGTGCTGCAGGCAAATGGGGCGATAGCCACCGTATCAGTCATGCTGTACTGGATTTTTGTATCCGGTCTGTTTACATTTGTGACCAGAAAGCAAATGGAAAAAACTTATGAAATTCCCATGCAGAAGCTGGCCGAGGCGGCGGAAGCAGTGGCGGGCGGGGACTTTTCCGTGTATGTGCCGCCGCTGCATACCATGGATCGGCTGGACTATCTGGATGTGATGATCATGAATTTCAATACCATGGTAGAAGAGCTGGGGAGTATCGAAACATTAAAAACGGACTTCTTTTCCAATGTATCCCATGAGATCAAAACGCCTTTGGCGGTAATTCAAAACTGCGCTCAAATGCTGCAAAAAGAAGGCCTTTCGGAGGAAAAGAAGAGGGAATATGGGGAAACGATTCTGCAGACTTCCCGGAAACTGTCCAGTCTGATCACCAATATTCTAAAGTTGAACAAGCTGGAGAAGCAGGCCATAGCCCCGGTGAGCGCACCCTATGATCTGTGCGCCCAGCTTTGTGATTGTGCGCTGACATTTGAGGATGCCTGGGAGGAAAAAGAAATCGAATTTGAAGCAGACCTTACGGAACGAGTGATGCTGACAGCAGATGAGAGTCTGATGGAGCTGGTTTGGAACAACCTTTTATCAAATGCGGTGAAATTTACGGAGCCGGGAGGAAAGATCTGCCTGAAGCAGACATCCGATGAAAACAAAATTACCGTGACCGTCAGCGATACGGGATGCGGGATGACAGAGGAAACAAAAAAGCATATTTTTGACAAGTTTTATCAGGGGGATACTTCCCGCGCAACCCAGGGAAATGGTCTGGGTCTGGCGCTGGTGCGTCGGGTGCTACAGCTGCAGGGAGGAAGTATTTGTGTGGAAAGTGAACCGGGAAGGGGAACCGCATTTACAGTGTACCTTCCGAAGATAAATACAGAACGGAATCGGGAGATCGGATGATGGGAGAAGCAAGGAGAAATTTTATCGGCTATGAATATAAGGAAATTGCCGGGGACGGCAAAAATGTGTCCCTGTTGTTGGACGGATATGAAAGCTTTGGGTGGACAGCAGAAGAAAAGAGCAGACAGGGATATGGGGGACAGGATTCAACGATCCGTCTCAAAAGAGATCGAAAAATCCCGAATAAGGCGGAGCTCACACGGCTGGAGCGGCATTTTGAAGACTGTATCCGTCAGATTGGGGAACTGGAGCGCCGGAAAACCTCATCAGCCACAGCTGCTGCGCTTATCGTCGGGGGAATCGGAACGGCATTTATGGCTGGCAGCGTTTTTGCGGTTACCGCAGAGCCGCCTCTGATCTGGCTGTGTATTCTTCTGGCCCTGCCCGCTTTTGCGGGATGGATTCTGCCTTTTTTTCTTTATCAAAAAATAGCGGCCGGGAAAACGGCCGCCCTGGCTCCGCTGATTGACGGAAAATATGAGGAAATCTATGAAATCTGTGAAAAAGGAAGCCAGTTGTTATAAAAATCCATCGGAGCCTTAACGACTGCCAGGAAAACATTGCGCTGACCGTTAAGCGGGGTAAACCGCAATTTTAAAACTACCGATAAAGTCGGTATATTCCGCTTTCAGCGTGTAGGTACCCGCAAGATCAAAGGTATAATATGTTTCCAGCGCTTTGGCGTGATCCAGCACATATACCGCATGGTCATTGGAATCATATAAGATGATTTCCAAATCGCCGGCTTTTATATCAGACCGGAAAGAAAACCGAATTTTCTTTCCGCTTTCCACTGTAAATGAGATATCCGAAATACTGGTTGCCTGTCCATCAAAAGAAGCGTTGATATTTCCCAATGCTCTTGGGCGGGTCAACAGCCACGCACAGACTGCAATAACCATAATCGCAGCGACAATAATACCTGTAATAATCCTCTTTTTTCTCATTTCCGATTTCTCCTTTTCTTTTATAGCGCCGCCGCCCATTCCCTGTCATCACATGAGAGGAATCGTGGTTTTACGGTCAATCCTCCATGCCTTCGGGATTGGGAATTGCTTTCGATAATTCCGTCAGCAATTCGGGCGTCAATTGAATCACAAACGGTTTTAGTTCAAAATATTTGATCGCTTTCCCTGACGGAGATATTTCGTGGTGGCCTGTGATCACCCCGGCAGCCTCAAGTTTCTTCAGGTGCATATATAAAAGAGGCCTGCTGATATGGATCATTCTTGCCAGTTCACTGACATATTGCTTTTCCTGGGCTAATATCCCAATAATCTTGACTCGCATTGGATGAGAAAGAGCGTCAAATAACAGGATGTAATCTTCGTATCCCTGAGGGGTGAAATTGTCTTTTTCCATGCCCATGCTATTCGATTTCTTTCATCATCTTATTGATGGAATTGAGCACTTCTTTCATTTCGGTGAGTTCGTTTCTTATTTCTTCATTATCGGCTTTCAGCTCCTGAGCGAGTTCCTCAAAACATTTGAGATTCAGACTGCTGGCCTGTCTGGTTTTGCCATTGACGATAATCAGAGTAATAATGACGGCAAGAATTACAGTCGCTGCAAGGGCGGAGATGATAATGGGAATGAGATTAAATAAAACGGCATTCATGATGAATTTCCTCCTTATATACAATTTTATCATATGTAATATTTATATTACATGTATATGGGAAAATTGTCAACTATATTCTCTTTCTTCGATCACGAGTCCAGATGTTTAGAGAGGGGAGGGGATATTTAAACTTTGTCCGATGAAGATTTAACATTTCTCAAACAAAACTCTGACAAGAATCAAATATTTGGGACGCATACTGGTACTATCAAATGCAAAATAAAGAAAAGGAGAAGAAATCATGAGCAGGTACCAATTAAAAACAGGAAAGGCAGGGGAAAAAGTGACAGGTGTTTATCAGAAGGTGGAAGGCTTGGTGGTGAACGGTTACAAAAAAGTGGAAGATACCATGGTTGGCAGTTATCAAAAGGTAGAGGAGACAGTGGTGAACGGTTACAAAAAAGTGGAGAAGAAGTTCGTAGACCGGTTTTTGGAAGAAGTAGAGGAGTGAGGAGATGAAAAAGAGCAGTTTTATAGCGTTGGTACTTGGAACAATCAGCGGAATGATTTTCGGTATGGGAATGTGCATGGTGCTGCTGCCAGAGTGGAATGCCTTTCGGCCGGGAATTATCATGGGCATTATCGGCCTTTTGCTGGCGCTGGTCACAGTAGGGGTGTGGCGGAAAATGGAGCATAAGGCCGTTGTCAGGATTTCAGCAAAGGGAGTGCTGGGCATTGTCTGGGGCATTATCGGTGTCCTGATCCTGGGGATCGGGATGAGCCTGACCCTGTTGTGGAAGCTGTTTTTGCCTGGAATTATCGCAGGCTGTATCGGGATATTGTTCCTGCTCTGCCTGATTCCCGTTTGTAAAGGGTTAAAATAGCCGTCGGCCACGATCTACCGCCCTGTGGTCCCCTCCCGCAGCCGACGCTGCCCCGGCACACAGAGGCTCTTTTGGGTGACTTTTTATATCCGGTGTAGATAATACGGCGCCGGGCAGACAGCTTTTTGCTGTCGGACAGGAGCTGCTTGAGTGAAGCGAGTTTCTCCTGTCCAGCAGCAGTTCGAAAGCTGATTGCCTGGGCCAGTATTTCTTGACGGATATGATCGGAACCAAAAAGAGCCTCTGTGTGCCGGGGCAGCGTCGGCTGCGGGAGGGGACCACAGGGCGGTAGATCGTGGTTGGCGGCTATATTTATCATGAAAGAGGAAGATTGCGGTTGCTTATTGGGGAAAGATTCCTTACAATAGGAAGAAAGACAGGGGTGCGGAGGCATGGAATGGGACTGGAACAGGATCTTTCGGAATTCAGGGAATCGGGAATGCCCATAACGGGAATAAAGTATACAGGGGAGACCTGCTGTGGACTGGTTTTGTCAAAGGCAGAGTTTGAAGATGTGACATTTGAAAACTGCCGTTTTCTGGGGTGCAGCTTTGAGAGCGGATATTTTCAAAGAGTCTCCTTTTTAAATTGCAGCATCCAGAAGAGCAGTTTTCTGAACGCCTATTTTAAGCAATCCCTTCTGGATCGCTGTCAGGGGGACGAAGGGGATTTTCGCAGATGTTTTTGGAAGGAAACCGTGATCAGCGGCGGCTCTTACTGTTATGCCAATTTTTCGGCTGCAAAATGGGAAGGCGGAAAGATCTCCGGCGCTTTTTTGAACCATTCTTTTTTCCAGGAGGAAAAGTGGAAAAAGATGCAGTTTGAAAATACGGATCTGACGGATGTGGATTTTTTTAAAACACCTTTGCGCGGGATGGATTTTTCAAATTGCAAAATTGAGCGGATCAGAGTTTCCGATACCTACAGCGAGCTGAAAGGAATGAAGATCGGTGTGGAGCAGGCGTTGGACATTGCGCTGCTTCTCGGGGTGAAAATGGGGTAAAACGGGTGCCAAAGCGGCAGATGAGGAGGATATCATGGGACAGACCGGCAGAATCGAGAGGATTTTGATCAAACAGAGGACTTTTTTTGATACGGGAAGGACGCTTCAAATTGGTTTTCGGAAAGAAGCCCTTCGGCGTCTGAAAAAAGCCATTGTGCGTCACGAGAAGGAGATCTGCGCCGCGCTGCAGGCGGATCTGGGAAAATCAGATACGGAAGGTTACATGTGCGAGGTGGTTCTGACCCTTGCAGAAATTAAGGAACAGCTTAAAAATCTGGAAGAGTGGAGCCGTACGAAAGAGGTGCCTGTGAACCTGGCGAATTTCCCGGCCAAAGGATATCTGGTGCAGGAGCCTTACGGTACAGTGCTGGTGATGTCCCCCTGGAATTATCCCTTCATGCTGACCATGGAGCCGCTGGCCGGAGCCATTGCCGCCGGAAACTGCTGTGTGGTCAAGCCCTCCGCCTATTCTCCAAAAACATCGGCGGTGATTGCGGTCATTCTGCGGGAAGTGTTTCCGGAAAAATATGTGGCGGTGATCGAGGGCGGCAGAAAAGAAAATCAGGCCCTTCTGGAACAAAAATTTGATTATATTTTTTTCACCGGTAGCGTTTCGGTTGGGAAGCTTGTGATGGAAAAGGCAGCGGTCCATCTGACTCCGGTGACTTTGGAGCTGGGCGGCAAAAGTCCCTGTATCGTGGACCGGACGGCCAGGCTTTCCCTGGCGGCAAAGCGAATTGTGTTCGGCAAGTTTTTAAACTGCGGCCAGACTTGTGTGGCGCCTGATTATGTGCTGGTGGAGCGCAGCGTAAAGGATGCCTTTTTAAAGGAACTGATGCGCTGGATACAAAAAATGTACGGGAAAGATGCCTTTGCAAACCCCGACTACGCAAGGATGGTAAACCGGAAACATTTTGACCGGGTGTGCAGACTGATTGAGCCGGAAAAAGTGGTTTACGGAGGGCGCACAAAAGCAGAGAGCCTGCAGATTGAACCGACGGTGCTCTATCCGGTGTCAGAAGAGGATCCGGTCATGCAGGAAGAAATTTTCGGCCCTGTCCTGCCGGTCATTGTGGTGGACAGCATGGAGGAGGCCAGACAGTTTATCAAAGCCCGTCCAAAGCCGTTGGCATGCTATGTGTTCACCTCCCGTAAGAAAACGGAGCGGCTTTTCATCAACGGTGTTTCTTTTGGCGGCGGTTGCGTGAACGATACAATCATGCATCTTTCCACACCGCAGCTTTCTTTTGGCGGCGTGGGGGAAAGCGGCATGGGTTCCTATCACGGTAAAAAGAGTTTTGAAACTTTCAGTCATGAAAAGAGCGTACTGAAAAAATCGGTACTACTGGATGTTCCAGCGCGGTATCAGCCTTACCGCTCCTGGAAAAAGGGGATGATCCGGGTATTGGGACAGAAATAGGGAAAGACCTTGTACAGAAAGGCGGATTACAACAATGAAGTTCAAAACAGTACCGGCAGTAGAGAGCGGAGAGGAGGCGGAAGATTATTGTACCATTTCCGGAATTCTGCTTTTTATAAATTTTATTATTTCTCTCATTATATACCCGCCTTATTATTTCCGAAAAGGTTGACAGAGCGCATGTTGTAACATAGTTAGTAAAAGCGTGAATAAGGTTATCCATAGACCTGTTGAACTGATTTGTAAAAACAGTTTCACAGGTCTATTTTTTGCATTTATTAATTGTATTGATATAATTGAATAAAATAAAATAAAAAATAATAATAAGTAATAACAAATTAACAATAAACATTGACAAAAAACAATAAATATATTAAAATCAATAATAAATAATAATAAACATTAATTATCAATATATATAAATAAAAAGTAATAAGTAAATAAAGATATCTGTGTCAGAAATGCAAGAAAAGAAGAATGGGATAGCAGAATATATTCAACAATATTTTGAGATATGAGGATGGTAATTTGAACGCGATATTGACTTCTGGGTTTGGGAAAGTAGTAATTTGGGATTGGAAAATTGATAGAACCATCGAAAAGGGGAAAAAAGCAAATACCAAAGTATATGAATTTAAAGTCAAAATAGTTTAAGGAGGGTAAGAACATGCTGCTGCAACAATTGATAAACGGTTTAACGATCGGGAGTACCTATGCACTTGTTACAATTGGATTTTCACTGATATTCAGCGTACTGAAGCTGATGAATTTCGCAAATGGTTCTGTTTTTGTGCTGGGAGCCTATTTTTCTCTCGGACTGTATAGTCTTTTGGGGGGAAATGTGTGGGTAGCCTTGCTGGGAAGTATGGCACTTACGGGATTAACGGGATATTCTATTGATCGGTTTGTATTGCGGACGCTGAGGCAGAAAAGCGCACCGGGACTGGCACCTATGATTACGACTATGGGTGTGGCGACTGTAATAGAGAATGCCATTTTAATTTGGTTCGGAAGTGAAGCAAAAGCAGTAACCTTCGCACCTAATCTGGGGCACATTAGTGTGGCTGGCGTCCGGATCAGCGGACTGCAGACAATGATATTGGTCATAGCAATTATATTGATGGGGATGGTATCCTGGGTGATTTATAAAACAAAAGCCGGTAAAGCAATGCTGGCAGTCTCGCAGAATATGCAGGCTGCTAAACTGATGGGAATTAATGTTAATGCTGTGATTACAACGACATTTTTTGTATCAGCCGTGCTTTCAAGTATAGCCGGAACAGTGGTAGGAATGTATTACCGTTCCATAGAGGTGGCAATGTCATCCGCGTGGGGAAATAAAGTATTTGCGGCGGCAATTCTCGGCGGTGTCGGCAACATTCCGGGAGCGATACTCGGAGGATTGCTGGTGGGAATTTTTGAAACGCTTGGCGCTAGTTATATCAGTGCCGGCTACCGGGATGCCATTGCATTTATCATCATGATCGTTGTGTTACTTGTGAAACCCACCGGCTTATTCGGAAAACAGGATGTAATAAAAGTATGAGAGGGGAAAGAGACATGGGGAAAAGAGTTATTAATTATATCGCACTTCACCAGGTACAGACATTGCTTGTTCTTTTCGTTCTGGCAGTGATATATCCATTTCTGGTTACGGACGTTTACTTAATGAGAATCAGTGTTGTTGCACTGATGTTTACCGCTCTTACTCTTAGCTTTAACCTGCTTACAGGGTATATGGGACAGTTTTCTATGGCCCATGCCGGATTTTATGGGATCGGTGCCTATTGTGTAGGAATACTGACGAAGCATGCCGGTCAAATGGACGTACTTTGCGCAATGCTTCTGGGAATGTTGGTCGCCGGTATCGCGAGTCTGTTTCTGGCACTTCCTACATTGCGCTTAAAAGGTTTTTATTTTTCTGTCGTTACCATGGGGTTTTCGGAAATCGTACGTTTAATTGAGATAAATCAGACGAACTTGACAAATGGGCCTATGGGAATAATGAATATTCCGAGATTGAAAATTGGCAGTTTTGTTTTTTCATCACCTCGACAGTTTTACTTTCTAATGCTATTCATTACTATTGTATTCACGTATGTAATAAAGGCTATGCTGGATTCGAGAATAGGAAGGGCGATTTTATCGATCCGTGAGGACGATATTGCTGCGGAGGCCATGGGAATACATGTATTTAAGTACAAAGCCATGACTTTTGTGATATCAACTATGATGGCAGGGCTGACAGGAGGTTTTTATGCGGTTTATACCACCTATATTGACCCAACAAGCTTTACCAATGAAATTTCGGTTAAGGTTATGTCCATGACTCTTTTTGGAGGCATGGGGAGCCTTCCAGGCAGCTATGTAGGAGCAATTGCTTTATCCATTTTGCCAGAAATAACGCGGGGGTTGAGCACATACCGCTATTTGATTTATGGACTAATTATTGTGGTCACAATGCTTTTTATACCGAGTGGCTTGCTGGGAAAAGTTAATTTTAAATACCTTAGGCAGCAATTAAACATGGAAAAGCATAATGTGAACGAAAAAACAGCGGGAGAGGGGGAAAAGGAGAGGAATGCCGGAAAATGAAATGCTGAAAGTAGAAAGTGTTACACAAAAATTTGGCGGTCTGACAGCTCTTAGCAATATTAATATATCGATAAACCGAGGCGAGATCGTGGGCGTTATTGGTCCTAACGGAGCAGGAAAAACGACTTTGTTTAATCTGATAACAGGTATTTATACGCCAACGGAAGGCAAAGTCTATTTGGAAGGGATTGATGTTACGGGGAAAAAACCATACAAAATTGCTGAATTGGGAATATCAAGAACTTTTCAAAATATTCGATTATTTAAAAAACTTACGGTGATGGACAATGTGACAGTAGGAATGCACAGCAGAACAAAAAGTAATCTATTTGATGCGGTTTTTAAAACGAAAAGAAGGGAAAAGGAGGAGCAGGAAGGAGAAGAAAGAGCGCTTGAAATTCTGGAGTTTATGAATCTGAGGGAATTGAGATATCATTTGGCAGACAGTCTCCCCTATGGTGCGCAAAGAAGACTTGAGATAGCAAGATGCATAGCGACACAGCCAAAGGTGATTTTGCTGGATGAGCCTGCAGCGGGAATGAATGAGCAGGAAACAAGGGAATTAATGGGTATTATTTGGCAGCTTCGGGATGAGGGATATACCATTCTTTTGATTGAACATGACATGAAATTTGTTATGAATATCTGCGACCGGCTTTATGTGCTGGATTATGGAGTCCAGATTGCGCAGGGAATTCCCAAAGAGGTTAAAGAAAATCAGAAAGTGATAGAAGCCTACCTTGGAAAAGAGGTGTAGCAGATGAGTGAAACAATTTTAAAAATTGAGGATTTGGAAGTTTCTTATGGAGCGATTAGTGCATTGATGGGTATAAATCTTGAGGTTAAAAAGGGAGAAATAGTTACCATGATCGGTGCAAACGGAGCCGGAAAATCTACAACAATGAAGACCGTCATGGGACTGATAAAGCCAAGAAAAGGCAGAATTACTTACGAGGGGAAGGACATTACCAATTCGAATACAAAAGATATTGTGAAGCAGGGACTTGTGCTTGTCCCTGAAGGCAGGCAGGTATTTCCGGAAATGAGTGTAAAAGAAAATTTAGAGATGGGGGCCTATCTGGCAAGCCCACAGCAACGGGATGAAGGATTTGAAAGAGTTTATGAAATGTTTCCCCGGTTGAAAGAAAGAAAAAATCAGACGGCAGGTACTTTATCAGGAGGAGAACAGCAGATGTTGGCGGTGGGCAGGGCCCTTATGGCAGCGCCTAAACTGATGCTGATGGATGAGCCTTCGTTGGGACTTGCACCTTTCCTGGTGCAGGAAATATTTGAATTGATAAAGCGGATACGGGAAAGCGGAACTTCCGTTCTTCTGGTGGAACAAAACGCCAGAATGGCATTAAAAATATCCAACAGGGCTTATGTGCTCGAAACAGGGAAAATTGCATTGACTGATGATGCAAAAATATTACTGGAGAGTGATATGGTACGTAAGGCGTATTTGGGAGGATAGAGGAAATGGTGAAGGTAGCGATAGTCGGTTGCGGCGCAATTGCGCAAAAAAGACATGCGCCAGCCTGCAGTGCTTATAAAAAGGGCGTTATACTGCAGGGAGTGTTTGATCCGATAAGAAAGAATGCGGAGGAATTTGCAAAGAAATACCGGACAAAGGTCTTCGGCAGTCTGGAAGAAATGTTGTCTGACCCGCAGATAGATGCGGTACTGGTTTGCACACCTGAAAAATACCATTGTGATACGGTAATTGCCTGTCTGAAGGCGGGAAAGCATGTGCTCTGTGAAAAGCCGATGGGAATGAATCTAAAAGAAGCAAAAGAAATGACCAGAGTCTGGAAAGAATCAGGGAAAAAGTTGTCAATTGCTTTCAGTCAGAGACATTACAGCGAATATCAAATAGCATCGAGAATGATAAGAGAGGGAGCGGTAGGCAGACCTCTTATGTTCTACTCGTTCTTGACGAATCCGGGTGTAGAATATTTTATATGTGGGGACGAAAAAACCTTTTATGACAGACAGCTGGAAAACGTGGGAGGGGTGATGCTAAATGTCGGATGCCACAGAGTGGATCTGATCCGTTATCTGCTTGACTGTGACATCAAAGAAGTGATGGCTGCTGTTCCTGCTTTGGATAAACGTTACGCCGATGGAAGCTTTATTCATCATGAAGATACAGCTATGGTGCTGATGAGACTGGAGGATGGAATCCATGGCATGCTTTTTACCAGTTGGTGTAACTATGGAGAAGCGGATGTGGAGACGAAAATACTGGGAACACAGGGAACACTGAGAATCAATGCAAAGTCAGAAATTGTTCTGGAAAAAAGAGACGGATTTCAGATGAATGTCAGCATGGAAAAGACTGAAAAAGAGAAAGCGGGATATGATGTTGTTTGGGATTTTTTAGATGCTGTTATTTCCGGACAGCCTGTTTTGGCTGATGCCGTGGATGGATTGAAATGTATGGAGGTTATGGACGCCATACAACGGTCCGGCAAAACGGGGGCCTGGGAAAAGGTGAACTGTAAATGGGATACCATGGCAGATAAATAATTTTTTAAGAGGAGGTATAGGGATGACACACAAAGAGAGAGTTTTGGCAACCTTGAGGGGCGAATGGCTTGATAAGCCATGCTATACAGCATGGGGACCTGCACACAGCAGAGAGGAACCAAACGCCAAAGATCTGGCGGAAGCGCTGATCGGTTTTCAGAAAGTTCATGATTTTGATTTTATTAAACATAACCCGAGCGGCATGTATTTTACGGAAGCTTTCGGCCAGGTGATCTCTCCGGTTACGGATATGAACTTTCAGGCATGGATGGGGGTAGAAAAATTTGTAGTAAATGATCCGCATCAGTGGGCGCAGCTGACTCCAAAAAAGATTTTGGGGAATTCCCTTGCGCGGGAAGTAGAAGTAGTTGCCCGGATCAATGACTATTTTCAGGGAGATGTTCCGGTTATTGCGACCGTTTTCAGCCCCTTTATCTGGATGGGGGAAATGACGGGAGGATTTTTCAGAGAAGAACAGATTGTGGATCATTTCAGGTATTCGGAAAAATATGCAAAGATTGGTCTTGAGGTAGTGGAGGAAACCAATGCCAGGCTGATGGAAGCCTTTGTAGATGCAGGAGCAGCCGGATTTTTCTATGCAGTTCAGAATTGTATGGCAGAAAAAATGGGCAGAGAGATGTTCGAAGAATACGAAAAGAAGCCATCGGTACGTCTTTTGAATAGGGTAAAGGATAAGACCTATTTTAATATGTGCCATATGTGTAATGGCAGAAAAGAATATGCGGACTGGTTTTTGGACTATCCTGTGGATGCTTTCAACTGGTCGGACACTCACAGACTGACGCAAAGAAGTATGAAGGAAATGCGTGAAGTAACGGACAAGGTTTTGGTTGGCGGCATTGATCATAACTGTGAAGGACAGGATTACCGGGCAGCAGGTTTCTGTAAGGATGATTTTTCCGGAACGGACAGGGAAGAAACAAAAAAGCTGATTCGCAGGCGGGTGGATACCGCCATTGAAGAAGCCGGAAATAAACTGATCATTGCGGGCGGTTGTGGCTTCAATTTCAACGCGCATCATCGTTTTGGAGTATGGCATGAAGTGATGGAAGAAGTAGCACAGGAGCGTGCAGCATCTGGAAAAGCGAAGGAGGAAAGAGAAGTATGAAAAAAATAATGGCGCTTTCATTGGCAATAATGCTGATTTTTACAGGATGTGGTGCGACTAATACAGACCAGTCGGCCAACTTACAGAGTGAAAAAGTGACTGCAGTTAAAGAAGAAACGCATAGTGTTATGTCTGAAATTCCTGAAGAAGCCGATGCAGTGGAAAATACGGTTATGATCGAGAACGGAAAAACAGCGCTCGCGGCATATTTGCCTCTGACGGGAAATATGATGCAGTTTGGAACATCCATTCAAAGAGGCATGGAACTGGCAGTTAAACACTGGAACGAAGACAATGGAGGGATTAACGGTCAGCCCGTCACGATTGATTTTTATGATGATAAAGGAGATACAACGGAATGTGTGAATGTAGCTAATTTAATTGCGGCTGGCAAGGACAAATATATAGCGGCGATGGGAAGTTTTTCATCGGCATGCGCTATGGCGGCGGCACCTATATTTGTGGAGAATGAGCTTTTAATGTTTTCTCCCACAGGCTCCCATCCTGATTTCTGTAAGTTGGGCGATTATATCTACGCAATTGCCATGACAGGGAAATATGAACATATGTTGTATGCTAAAATTGCAACAGAAGAACTGGAAGGAAAAAATGTAGGCTTTATTGGAGCACAGGCCGATACCACAGATCTGGGCATTCATATGTTGGAAGCAAAATGTGAGGAAACCGGAGCCAATCTGTATAAGGAATTATTCGTAGCAGGTACAACCAAAGATTTTACACCGGTGATCTCTTCTCTGTTTAATCAGGGAGATATTGATGTTGTGTTGATCAGTGGGGACTATTCAACAGTAGCATCGATTGTTCTTCAAATGGATAGTTTGGGATTAAAAGATGATGATCTGAAAATTTTGAGCACCGGCCAATGTGCTATGGAGGAGTTTTTGGATATAGTAGGTGATACGGGTGAAAATATTTATGTAGTAACCAGCGCACCCGTATATTTCCCTTCTATAATTGAGTCTATGGATGTTACTCCTACACTTGAACGTTTTATTAATGACTACTCTTCACAATATAATGAAATGGCGGATGCCTTTGCAGGACAGGCTTATGATACAGTAATGGCAGTTTTAAATTGCTGCAAGGAATATAAGACAACAGACAGTAAAATTTTAAAGGATCATGTGGGAGAACTGTCAGGATTAGAAGAACCTTGCTCTGGCGCTTCTCTGGAATATGATATGGATTTGAGGCAGATGATTAAGCCCATGGCAATGTATCAGATCAAAGATGGTGAATTCGTAATATTTAAAAGCGGCAGCTCCTCTTTGACACAGGAAGAACGGGATATCGCAACAAAAATAGCGGGATATTAATTTTAATGTGAATAAAACCGTCGGAAAGGAGCAGAACATTTGCTGTCGGTTCCGACGGTTTTTTCTATTAGGAGGATGGAAAATGGAAGATCTGAAAAGAGTTTTAAAGGATAGCAGTATCCGCCAAATTGCATTTGTTGTTGAAGATATTGAAGAATATAGAGAAAAGTTTTCAAAGTTTTTTGGAATTCAGGCGACAAAAGCGGTTTCGGCAGGGGAATACAGTATGACGGAAACGGTATATGACGGAAAACCGGCCCGAGAAGCAGAGGCACTTCTTGCATTCCTGAAGTTCAGTCCGGAATTTGAGATTGAACTGATACAGCCTAATGCAGCCCCTTCTATATGGAGGGACTGGATCAGTGAACATGGAGAAGGGTTTCATCATATTGCATTCCATGTTTCCAATATGGAGAGAGCGATAGACAGATGCGAAAATTCCGGTATTAGTTTAAGACAGACTGGATACTATTCTGATAGGAGCGGGCGATATGCCTATTTAGATGCCACGGAACAGTTAAAATGCTGTATAGAGCTTTTGGAGTCATTTGAGAAAACGGAGGGAGATAATGCGTCAGAGAGTTAGAATTGATAAAAATATTCCCAATGAAGGCGCAATGGATTTTAAATGGCTTTTGGATGCTCCGGCAGGCAAACACGGTTTCGTACTTGTTAAAGACGGTCATTTGTATTTTGATGACGGTATCCGTGCAAAATTTTTTGGAATGAATTTTCCGGCCCGGGCGGCTATGCCGACACATGAGGCCGCGGAAAGACTAAGCAGCAGACTGGCCACAATGGGGGTAAATGTGGTGAGGCTCCATGCCGCAGATGTCATAACAGGTCCCCGGGGATGGACATCTAATCCGCAAAGTCCTTTGTTGGATTATGCCTCGGGCACCAGCCGGAATTTTCATCCTGCAGGAATGGATCTTTTTGATTATTTCTTTTACCAGTTAAAAAAGAAGGGAATTTATATCCATCTCGATCTCCTGGTAGCCAGAGTGTTTTTGGAGGGGGATGATCTGGACTATCCGGAGGCCGTGCCTGCCCATTTGAAATGCGTGAGTCATTTCAACCAGAGAATGATTGATTTGCAGAAAGAGTATGCAGAAAAATTGTTGCACCATAAAAATCCATATACAAAATTGGCTTATAAAGACGATCCGGCTATTATGACTGTAGAACTGGCAAATGAGGATTCCATATTTTTTGACAACAATCGGGTAAGACATTTTCCGGGATGGAAATATTATTTTGAAGAAATGCAGCAACGGTTTAATCATTTTCTTCTTATGAAATATCATAACCGGAGAAATCTAGAGGCAGCATGGACCTTTGAGGACAGCTGTGCACTTGGAAAGGATGAAGTGCCGGAAGACGGTACGGTGAAACTGCCGCCTCCGGGCGAGTATTTCCAGCCGATAAATGATCCAATGGGAAACTGGTCCTCTTTTAAAAGCCCCGCAAGATATGGGGACTATGTGGAATTCTGTTTGATTCTTCAGGAAAAATATCATAGTGAAATGATAGACTTCCTTCATGGAATCGGTTGCAGGGTGCCGATTGCTCCAGAAAATTTGCTAAGGGGGATTGCAGATGTATATTCCTGCATCAGAGGGGATCTGATTGAAAACAATGCCTATTTCAATCATCCAACCGTGGGCTGGTCGGATAAATATACCCTCGTACCGAATATGGCGGAAAATGTGTCCAATGATCCTAGAGTACACAGCTATCCGGATATGAGTCATCGAACCAATATAATATCACAGGTATCCCCTTCTTTTGTGGAGGATAAACCGTTTGTGATGACTGAATGGAATGAATACGGTGCATATCCCTTTCATTCTACCGCATTTCCCATGACGGTAGCCTATGCTTGTCTGCAAGATTGGGACGGATTGATTTTGTACTGTTATCATACAAGTGACAGGGATGACGATCAGGAAGGAGATGTGATTGCGGATATTATGGATTCCTTTAACGACCCTTCTATGATCTGTCAATATGGGGCGTTATCTGATATTTTTCTGAATGGACTGATAAAAAAGGCACAAAAGAAAATCCAGGTTACATTTACCATGAATGAACTTAAAACCCAACCTTCGCCGCACCGGCTTGTACATAGCATTCTTCCCTATATATCACAGCTGAAAACTTCGTTTATGACAGATGGAGATATTTATCATGGAGATGGGGAGGTGGTTATATCAGGAGGATTTTTAAGAAACGGGGATTATCGTAATGCAGAACATGCAGTTTTATTTTCACAATCGCCTTACAGGGATGTATGGAGGAGAAGTTATGCGGGAAGAGAATTTTATGAACCGTATAAAATAGAAGGTACCCGTAAGATAGCTGAAGATATCAGCCTGAATGAGCGTTATCTTATTTTTGACAACATTGCAGTTCTGTCAGAAAATAATGACTACAGGACTTTTGCAGATGTCGTAAGCCAGGCTTTGAGAGAATGGGAAGTTTTGAAACCCGGTACGGGAGCTTTGGAGGATGGGAGTATTGTGTCTGACACAGGGGAAATTATCTTTCAGCCGGAGGAATCTCGTTTCAGGGTTCAAACGCCTTATATTTCTATTTTCTCCGGAAAACCGGAAGAAGAGATCTGTCTGGGGGATGGGATGACGATACAGTGTAAGAATGACCGGATTACCTTATGGAAATTACCTTTGGATAGGAAGGAATGCTCCAACAGCGGCCATTTTATGCTTTTTGCAATGGGACGTTCCGGAATGGATGAAACCAGATATGAAGTCTGTGAAAATGAAAAGGATTATAAAATGTATCTGGCAGGAAAGCTATTTATGGAAACATTGGAAGGCGTAATAAGAGTGTACAGTTTCAAAAAACCAATATTCTGGGCACTGGATATGTATGGAAATCGTTTATGTACCTTAGAGGGTTTACAAACAGGCGATGGTTATTGGGAGTTTAAACTTGACGGTAGTATACCCTCCGCAAATTTTGAAGCACTGGTGTAAAAGCAGGGGTACAGGCGAAAAATTTACAGTAAGCTGCAAGGTCAGGGTATCTGTATAGGTACCCTGACGGATTTAGCGTATTTGGCCCGCTCTATCGTTTTTCAACCGCCGGATGAAGGTATTCCAGAGTAATACAATACAGACAGTAACTTCTTCCATATCCAAGAAGCTTTCCTTTTTTTGATTTCACAGTGCATGTCTTTTCTGAAATTTCTGCAGAAATAGCTGTTTCTGATATTCCAATTTATATTTCCAGGTTAAAAACTACAGGTTATTCATCATAGTTATGATGAATACTCCGTTTCTATGAATTTACTTTTTCAGTAATTTCCTGATACATGAAGCGGGAAAAATTGAGGAGGAAAAACGAAGATCAGTCATTTATTATTTGTGCGGAAGATTTTGAGAATATGTAGTGAAGAAAAAAGAACGATATTGAAAAGTAAAATTTGCTATGATAAAGTAAAGAAAGAATAGGAAAAAATTTCCATAATCAAAGGGAGGTGACAGGATATCGTAAATGAGGAGAATGTTTTTGCACAAGAACGTAAAAACATGATAGTTGAATATATTAAGAGCAACCATAAGGCAACGGTCAATGAGCTTTGTGTCAAATTTTCTGTTTCACCGGCAACGATTAGAAATGATTTGCGCGAGCTGGCGGATTACGGCCTGCTGGAGAGAACACATGGCGGAGCAATGATTAAGCCAAGCGTTAATTTTGAACTGAATAATACCGAAAAAAGGGTGGTTGGCGTTCAGCAAAAGAAAGCGATAGCGAGGCAAACATTGCAATTTATAAAGGACGGCACATCAATCGCTCTGGATGCGGGAACCACATGCCTGGAGATTGCTAAACTTCTGGGAAATTATCAGGATTTGACGGTAGTTACTCATGATCTCAGCATCGCCGCATATTTAGACAGCAATACCCGTGTTAATGTCATTATTGCAGGAGGACAGATACGCAGAGGATTTCATTATACATCGGGAGAAATGGCTCTGAATGGTTTAAAGGATTTGAATGTGGACACCGCCTTTATTGCTGCAAACGGAGTACATTATGAGAGAGGACTGAGTACACCTTCCTTTGAAACCGGCAGTATCAAAAAAATAATGATGAAAAATTCAAAAGAAGTGGTGGTGGTTGTCGACAGTAATAAAATCAATTTTGTATCTTTTACAAAATTTGGAGAAATGGAAGATGTGGATATCTTAATAACGGATGACAGGGCTGACCAAGAGTTTGTCGAAAATGTGCGAAAAAAAGGAATACAGGTCGAATTGGCTCATACCAATTCATAAGTCAAAAACAAAAAACAGAGTGAAGGCATCTTGCTGTCATTCTGTTTTTTTCTAAATCTAATTTTTGATATTTTTTAGAGACACCTTAGAGACTAAATTGCTATTCTGAAACCACAAAAGAAATATCAGGAGGATAGTATGGGAAAAAAAGGTAAGAAAATAGTAACGCTTTTCCTGGCGGCCGTGCTGACCATTCAGCTTGCCGCCTGCGGCAGGAATGATTCAGGGTCAGGCACAACACAGGCAGAGACTGACAATGGAGTGCAAAGCGCCCGGACGACACAGGAGAAACCGGAAGAAACAGCGCCCGTATCCATGGGCCGATATGTGGAAAGTACGATGCCTCTGCCGGAAGGGGCATCCTGGAGCGGAAGAAGTATTTCTATGCTTTCAGACGGCAGACTGGCCTACTTTGACGGAGAAACCGGACTATGGGTTTTGGCAGATGGAGAAGAAAAATGGGAACAGCTTCTGAAAAGTGATGAAATTGTTCCGGAAGGTTACTGGGCGGATATTTCCGCCATCGGTCCGGATGGCAGTGTGGCGGCCAGCTATTACGGAAGCAAAGGAACGGATGCGCTGGAATATGGGATCAGCTGGGTGGATGCCGGGGGAAACAGGATCACCTTGGAAGGAGAAACGGACGGGGATATTGTAAACGGTGTCTATTTCGGAAAGAATTCAGAACTTTATGTGGTCAGCAGAAAAGGGAAGGTCAGTCTGGTAAACCCTGACGGCAGCTTAAAACAGTTGTTTTTAGCATCGGATCTGCCTCAGATGCTCTGCTTTTCCGGGAAAATGCTGCTCGCTCTGGAAAATGAATGTGTGGAGATTTACGATCTGGAGGCGGGGATGCTGATGGATCAGGATCCGGTGTTGGACGAATTCTGCAGAGAGAATCTGAAGGGAAAACTCAATAATACTTCCGGCAGTGTGGGCGGTCTTTTGCTGGACGGAGGAGACGGCGTGATTTATCTGGCTTATGACGGCGGATTTTTCCGGCATGTCATAGGCGGCAGTGCGATGGAACAGGTGATTGACAGCAATTTTTCCACCTTCGGAGATCCCACGGTGGGAATATGCGCCATGGCAGTGCTTCCTTCCGATGAATTTTTACTGCTGACCGGCGGGGAAGAGCTGATCCGGTTTACTTACGATCCGGAAGAGCCTACGGTGCCGGAAAGGCAGCTGAAGCTGTACAGCCTGAAGGAGAACAGCCGCTTGCGCCAGGTCATCAGCCTGTTTCAGAAGCAGAATACGGATGTTTATGTGAAGTATGAAATCGGAATCCCCGAGAATTCAGCCGTCACGTTGTCTGATGCGTTAAAGAACCTGAATGTGGAGCTGATGAGCGGCAACGGTCCGGATGTGCTTTTAATGGACGGAATTAACGCCGATGTTTATGAAAAGAAAGGAATGCTTCTGGATTTAAGCGGTCTGTATGCAGATCTGACAGGAGAGGAGGAACTGTTTTCCAATCTGGCAGACGCTCGGAAAACCGACGAAGGAATTTTTGTCATACCTGCCACCTTCGAGGTGTCGATGATCTGTGGGAAAAAAGAAGATATTGCAGGGGTCAGGGATTTGAAGACCCTGGCCGATCTGGTGGAAAGGCTGCGGGAACAGAGGCCGGAAGGCGCTGTGCTGGGCTGCTATAATGCCGGGCAGGTGATTTCTCAGCTCATGCCGATGGCAGAGGGCGCGTTTTTGACAGAAAACCAGCCGGACACCCGGGCGCTGACAGAATTTTTAACCCAGGCGAAGCGGATCTACGAGGCGGAGAATAAGGGGATTTCAGATTATGAGAAGGAAGCTTTTGGCGCTTATACAGGCGCCAGAAACATTGGTGAGGCAGCGGAGTTTTTGACACTGGACTATACCGGTGTGGGCATCGGCACTGCGAACTCGATGCTGATGGATATGGGCGCCCTGGAGGAAATGATGAAGCACGGTTATGATTTTGCACTGCTGGAGGGAGAGACAGGGACAGGATTTCTGGCGGTCAATCAGCTGGCGATTGCAAAAAATACAACCCGTCAGGAGGAGGCGGAGGCTTTTGTGCGCCTGATGCTTTCCTATGAAGCCCAGAAGGTGGAGCTGTGGGATGGTTTTCCCATGAATCGGAAAGCTTTTGATTTCTTTTGCAAAGATGAAGAGAAGCAGGAGTACTCAGCCGGCAGCAGCTGGATGCGGGAGGATGGCACCAGAGTTGATTTCTCTTATGCTTATCCGACCGAAGCATTCGGGGAGCGTTTCCGGGAAATGGTGCTCACGCTGTCACAGAATCTGGAAGGCAACGCCATGGTGAAGGAAGCCGTATACAAATACGGCGTGGAAATGCTGGAGAGCGGCGAAACCGTAGAGGATGCGGTGAACAATATCAAAAAGGCCGTATCCATCTATTTGGCGGAGCAGGGATAACGGGCAATTCAGGAAAAAGAACAGATGAGATTGTCCGTTTCCACACATTCGGAGGCCTTTTCAAACTGAATCAGTCCCCGATAGGTTTCTCCGTAAATCGGCTTTTCCATTCCGCTGGAGCCATAGCAGGGGGCATCCGGCGGAAGCTGGCCGGCATTTATAATCACATTATTTTTGACCGTTACATTTTTGCAGGAAGATAAAAACATGGCCTGCCGGGGGCAGTCAATGAAGGAGTTGTGCTCGATCAGGATATTTTCAAATACGGCGGTATCGGTGCGGCCGCCCGGCAGATAGACGCCCATATACAGTACGGCCATCTGCCAGGCGTTGAGATCACAGTGCCGAATGATATTGTTACGCAGAATCAGGTTTTTTACGCCGTGACCTTCACTCCAGCGGGATTCACAGCCGGTCTCGATCTGGATGGCTGCCCCCTGAATATTTTCAAAAACGTTATCTTCTACCAGTCCGTCGGAACCCTGCAGAAGAATGCCTCTGGCCCGGTTATTGGTGAAACGGCATCTTCGGATGAGGTAAGAACGTGTGGAAAAACGTTGGTTCCAAAGGACCGTATCCGGGCTGAGTCCTGCAGGCAGCGGATCGCAAAAAGATAGTTCACAGGTGCGGTCCGTTGGATGCCAGACCACATTAGTGAGGATAGAGGTATAGCCGGTGGGGGATAAGTCCGGGTTTCTGAGTTCTACCGGATACCCCTTTTCAAAAAGGACGGATTCCCGTACCACTCCTTTGGCGAGAAGCGTGTTGGCAGACAGTGGTTCAATCCCCATAGAGGAATTGTCATGAATATTGATGCAGTCGTCCCCCGCATAGCCGAATTCACAGTTCTCTATGATGAAATGTCCCAGGGAATTGCAGATGTGGAGGCAGTCGGCAGAGGTGGAAATACAGCGCAGAGTGCCCGGACGAACCGTGACTGTGCAACGGTCAAAATGCAGACCGCAGATGTCACCGTTTCCCACAAATCCGCTTCCGGGGGCGGAATAAAGAGTGACGTTTGACAGAGTACAATCCCTGGTGTCACAGATGGGGACGGCGGTGATATCATATTCGCGGTGACGGAACATGAAACAATCTCCTATATGAAAATGAAGCAGGGTAAAAGACGGATCGGAAGTATAGAAGCGGATGGAATTTTCATCCGCTTTTTCCTGTCTGTGGGTAAAAATACCGGAGAGTTCCCGTACCAGTTCAAGCATTTTGGAATCGGTAAAAAGATTGCCGGTTTTTTTGATATGCGGATTTTCATAGGGCCGAAATTCCATGCCGCCGGGACAGCCCGGTGTATAACGCATGGGATCAAAAGGCGTCACGATGGAAAAGCGCATATCCGCTGTGACAGAGGGGCAGGCAGGAAAACGGCACTCAAGAAAAGAACCGTCCTCCGCAATTTTTGTGATCAGCCCTACGCTTGCCAGAGGTTCTTTTTCCCAGTTCCAGTCCAGGGTCAGATCTTTTATCATGACCTGTCTGCTATTGCAGATGGAGATATAAGAATGAAAGGACTCAAATACCAATTCACTTCCCTGACCGTCCAGCAGGAAATTGTCCATATTGTCCATATTCAAATGCGCCTTCTGGTCACAGGTGATAAAATGATAAGTGCCTTTTGGAACGATAAGCCTGCCGATCCGATGTTTTCGGCAATAAGAGAGCGCATCTGAAAAGGCCTTTGTACAGCAGAAACCTTCCCTGCATTCGGCCCCGAAATCTGCCACAGAAACACAGGTATCCGGACAGGGCTGCTCAATATGCAGTTTGGAGAGCTCATTCAAAAGCGGAGCAAAAGCAAGATCAGGATCTGATGTTCTTTGCATGATTTACCCTTTCACGCCGGAGGCTACAATACTTTGTTTCAGCTGCTTGGAGAAAATGATGGACAGCAGGATGACAGGAGTGATGGTCACTACCGCAAGGCCCATCAGGGCATTTTGTTTGGTGCCCATATTGTTGGAAATATTGTAAAGGGCCACATTTAAGGTCCACAGCTTCTGGTTTTCCGTCACCAGCCATGCCCAGAAGAAATCATTCCAGTTTCCGATGAAGGACTGCAGGGCGATCAGAGAGATGATCGGCTTTGACAGGGGCATACAGATTTTGGAATACAGGTATAGATTGCTGGCTCCGTCCAGAGAGGCCGCTTCAAAGTAACTGCCCGGAATCTGGTCAAAAAACCCTTTGTACAGGTACACGAAAAACCCGTATGGGTAGAGGAAGGGCAGCAGCAGAGCCGCATAATTGTTATAAGCCCCCATCTGCCGGTACATGATCAACTGGGGCAGCATGATGCTGGCAAAAGGGATCATCATGCCTCCCATGAAGAACAGAAGTACGAAATTCCCGGCTTTTCTGGATAACAGCCTGCTGATGACAAAGGCGCAGACGGAGCAGAGGATCACCTGGGAGATCATGGCAAAGCCGATGACGATGATACTGTTCATCACAAAGGTCATGAAACCCAGACGGGTGATTGTTTTATTTTCCGGATAGATATAAGCGGGCATCTGCAGGTAATATTTGAAGCTTTCCAGGTTCAGCAGGTTTTTGACCTGATGGCTGGCGCCTGTGAGAGTGCCTGTGATGGGATACTTTTCGGACAGCTGTTCGGCAACCAGGGGATAAAAAGGGTCATCCTGGGACTGACGGAACGTTTTGGAAAGCCCTGCCTCATTGAATTCATATCCGATGGAATCACTGGCCCTGACATAACGGTCTCCGTGGAGAAGGACTTCGGTCTTCACCGCGCTTCCTTTATAGATACCATAGTCCCGTTCCATCTGCAGCTTCATCTGATGGGCTCTGGTGTGGAAAACGGTCTTTCCGTCTACCGTAGCGTAAACATGGGTTTCCATAATGGATTGGTCCGCAAGTTTGTAATTGATCCCGAACAGTGTCAGAATGCTGTCTTTTAAAACGGTGTCTTTTAAAGCCTCTCCGTCAGCAAATTCCTGTCCCGTATAATCGATCACAACGGTCAGGCTGTTGGCCTGTCCCGGCAGCAGCTGGGGCGGCACTTCATAGATTTTTGCATTGTCCTTCATGGCGCTGGAGATGCAGAAGATCAGAGGATAGAGCATGAGTGCCGCAAATAGGACAGAAAGGACCAGGGCGCAGATTTTCAGCCAGCGGTCCGAAGCGCCCATTTTGATCTTGTTTTTCTTATTTTGATGAGTCTTGTTCATTCTCTTTGCACTCCTATTCTTTTTCGGATTTTTCAAAATGCATTTGCAGCATCGTCAGGGCAGCGATGACAAACAGCAGGACCACGGCCGCGGAAGAACCTCTGCCGTAATTGAGATCCTGGTTAAAGGCATTGTAAATGAAAATACCCTGGGTGGTGGATGCGCCGGAAGGGCCGCCGGAAGCGTACATATAGGGCGCGTCCAAAAGCTGCATGGTGGTGATCACTGCCATGATCAGCTGAATAAAGATCATGAAGGAAATATTGGGCAGTATGATTCTGAAAATTTTCCCGAATCCCGTGCAGCCGTCCAAAGCGGCGGATTCCATAATATCCGTGGATACTCCCTGTATGGCGGAGAGATAGAGAAGCACGGTGAGGCCGCCTCCCAGTACACCGGGGAAAATGATACAGAATTTTACCAGGTGGGGATCGCTCAGCCATGCCTGAGGCTGGCCGCCGAAAAACTTAACGATCTGATTGGCAATGCCGTAATCAGGATGCCAGATCCACTTCCATATGATGACGTTGACGGAAGTGGGGATCAGGGCGGGCAGGATATACAGGGTGGTAAAACATTTCTGCAGCCGTGCCAGTTCATTTAATAAAAGAGCCTGGATCAGCGGGATAAAAAAGCACATGGACAGCTGCAGCAACAGGAAAATGAAGGAGTTTTTCCAGGCCTCCCAATAACTCTGCATTCCAAACATCCCGATATAGTTGGAAAATCCCACAAAACGGCCCGGCGGGTTGATGGGATCATAGCGGAACAGGGAAATAAAAAATGCGCTTAAAATCGGATAATACTTCAGCCAGATTGTAAAGGCCATCGGCAGGGCAAGAATACACCAGGGAGCAGCTTTCTTTCGGAAGAGATAGCTGCCTGGACGGAAACCACCGCTTTTTTTTGTTTTCATAGGGAGACCTCCAATAATGTCAGATTTTTGTATCACTTTCATTATAAAGAAGAGGAAACGGGGACGGAATAAGTGGAATATACCGGCAGGTCACAAATTTTAATCTCTTTTCCGATTCCAATATTGTGAGGTTAAAAAAAGTGACATCGGACAGAATTTCCGTTAATTTTCACCCGTTTTCAGACGGAAGTAAATTTGTTATGATGAATATGTTCAAAAACGAAGCAATTTTTGGGGGAAAACCACAAAAAGGAGGACAATATGAAAAAGAAAGTATTAGCAACCATGTTATGCGTTTGTATGGCGGCGGCATCTCTTGCCGGATGCGGCAGCGCGCCTGCAGCAGAAGCGCCGGCAGCGGCGCCCGAAGCGGCAAAGGAAAGTGAGAAAGCGCCGGAAACACAGGCGGCAGACGCAGCTGACACAGCGGAGAAAGAGCCGGTGGAACTGACCATTTGGGTGACGAGCCGTAATTCCGACGACTGGTCTACCGAAATGGAAAATAAATTCCTGGAATCCCATCCCTGGATCACCTTAAATAAGGTCGTAAAAGAAGGAGATCCCGGCAACGAATTTTATCAGGCGGTGGCATCGGGTACAGCGCCGGATCTGGTGAACTGTTCCTTTACGATGATGAACTCCTACATGGCGGCAGGCATTCTGGAACCTTTGAATACTTATACCGACAGCTGGGAGGAATGGTCCAATTTCACCAAAGAATATGTGGATATGTTTACCAAGGACGGCAATGTATACGGACTGCCCGCTTCCGTAGCGCCCATGCTTTTTGGATATAACAAAGCCCTGTTTGAAAAGGCGGGCATCAAAGAAGCGCCCAAGACCTGGGACGAAGCCATCGAGGATGCGAAGTTAATCAATGATCCCGATAATCAGGTGACAGGCTACGCTACGCTGGCAGCGGAATGGACCGAATGGTTCTTCCAGTATTATGTATGGCAGGCAGGCGGCGATCTGACCAAGGAAAATGCAGACGGAACCGCGGAACTGACTTTCACTGACCCGGCAGTCATCGAAGCGGCGAAATATTATCAGAGACTGAGAACAGAAGGCGTCCTTCAGAGCGACCTGACCCTTAAATTTACGGATCTTGTGACCAACTTCGGCCTTGGCAAAATCGGTATGATGCCGTTTGCAGGCGACTGGGTTTCCGAAGCGGTCAACGCGGGGATTGATCCCGATGAGATCGGCCTGTGCCTGCCTCCCGCAGGACCTTCCGGTGAAACCGCAACCGCAATCGCAGGCACATGTTATGTCATCAATGCGAAAGCGGATCAGGCGAAAAAGGATGCGGCCTGGGAGTATGTCAGCTATTACTGCAGCAAGGAATATCTCACATCCCAGTATGAAAATCTGGCGACGAAGGGAGCTCCCAATCCCGTCATCATCCCCAGAGATGATATGAGCGTAACCGATTTCTATGAATTCCCCGCAGAGTACAAGGATGTACTGGAAGGGGCAAAATCCATCGGCCGTCTGGAATTTTACGGAAAAGCGGACTTCGGTTCCTATGTAGACCGTGCGGTACAGAAGGTTCTGGTAGATCCCAATGCGGATCCTGAAACAGAATTTGCGGAAGCGCAGAAGCTGTGTGAAGAGGAAGCCCTTCCTGCTTTCAACGAAGCGAATAAAAGATAAACAGCCATAAAAGAGAAAGGCGAAAAGTGCAGAAACCGCTTCTGCACTTTTTGCTGTCCCCGGAAAGCAGCCTGTGTTATACTAAAAAAAACAGCGGGACAGGGCGGAGGGAATATGGATTTTTTACAGGGAAAGAAAAAGGTAAACGACGGGCGGATCAAAGCAGCGCTGCGCCGGGTGAGCATTTTTAAAAGGCTGAATGTTTCTTTTATGCTGCTTTTGCTTTTGACCGCAGTTTTTCTGACCTTTTTCAGCTTTTATAACTATTCGGCTGAAATCAGCGAAAACATCAACAGCGCTGTCTCCCTTCTGGTCCAGAATGTGAAGCTGAAAGTGCAGGATTCCATGCAGGAATATGAGGAAGATGCGCTGGATTTTTATAATGACAGTCAGGTGATTGCCGCTCTGAAAGAAAATGCGGTTCTGGATGAATACAAGGATGCCAAACGGTATGAGGAAAATAAGTTCCTCATTGAAAATAAACTGTATAATATCAAAAAAAATAAGAGATTCATTGTGAATACCCAGTTTGTTTCACCCACCCGGCAGTATCGGATGGTGGAGCAGAACGGATTTAACCGGGGCGGCATGATCCGGGATATGGAACAGTTTTATCAGTCGGATTTTTATCTGCTTCCTCAGGAAAAGCGGGGCTATCCCGTATGGCTGGACACGGGGGAGCAGACGGAATTTTTTTATAAAAATGAGCAGAGCCTTTATGGAATCAGCAATATTGTAACTTTGTGCATCGCCGTATATGAGCCCTTTGAAAAACAGTTTCTGGGAGTGCTGTTTTTTAACATTGACCTGAATGCCTTTGCAGGGGCCATGGAAGGCTATGAAAACTATCCCAACGGCAACACTTACCTGGTTGGCAGCCAGGGGGTCCTGCTGAGCTTTTCCCCCCACTTAAACGCCCCCGCATTTCCCAGGGATAAAGCGTTTCTGGAAGAAATGAAACAGAAGCAAAGATGGATCGAACGCAGGGAAATGGATGGGAAAAAGGTGCTTCTTGCCTATGAAAAAGTGCCGGGTACGGATCTGTTTGCCGTGCATGCCGCGGATATTGCGGTGTTGTTCGCAAAGACCTATCAGATCCGCAATTTATGTATTCTGGTATTGCTGGGCACGGTGGTGGCCTGTTTTGTCATTTCCTATTATGTAACCGTGAGCATTTCAGATCCGGTCAAACAGTTGATTGAGGTGATGGAAAAGGCCGGGGACGGGAAGTGGACGGCCAGATATCCCAATTCCGGAAATGATGAAATCACCGTGCTGGGGGATCGCTTTAATGAGATGGCGGATAAGACGGACCAGCTGATCGAACAGGTTTATCTGTCGGAAATCCGTCGGCAGGAGGTTTCCCTCAACTGGAAAAATGCGCAGCTCAACGCCCTTTTGATGCAGATCAATCCTCATTTTTTATATAATACGCTGGATATCATCCGGTGGGAAGCCATGTATGAGGCCAACGGAGAAAGCCGGGTCACACAGATGATTGAAAAATTCAGCCAGCTGTGCAGGATGGGAATGCGGGCAGGCGGTAATACCATTCCGTTAAAGGAAGGGATTGCCCACGCCTCCACGTATCTGGAGGTCATCAATTTCCGCCACAGCCATAAGATCGGTCTCAAGATCCTCTGCGGTCCGGAGGAAGAGAAATGCTATATTCCGCAGTTTATGCTGCAGCCGATCATGGAAAATGCGGTGATTCACGGTTTTGAAGATGCAAGCAGGGGCTTTAACATTCAGATAGAAGTTCTGCGCCTGGGGGAAAAACTGATGGTTTCTGTGGAGGATAACGGAAAAGGGATGGGACAAGAGGAATTGGAAGGGGTGCGGGCGGCCCTGGAAGAATCCCGGACCACGGAAGGCAGTATCGGACTGGCGAATGTAAATCAGCGGATCCGGCTGTTTTACGGGGAAGCATACGGAATACGGATCGAGAGCAGCGCACAGGGCGGCACCCGCGTGGAAATTTCCCTGCCGGTGCGGACGCAGTCGGAAAATATGGAAGGAAGCAGTAAAAAGAACAATGACGGAAGCATATGAAGTTTTGATTGTGGATGATGAGGAAATTGTGTGCCGGGGACTGGCGCAGTTTGTTAAATGGGAGGTCCATGGTTTTCATGTGGCGGGGACTGCTTATGGCGTGGATGAAGCGCTGCAATTTTTGGAGCACACCCCTGTGGATGTGGCATTTATCGATATCAGGATGCCCAAAAAGACGGGGATTGATCTTTTGGAGGCGCTGAAAAAGGATTATCCGGAAACCAGGGCCGTTATTCTGAGCGGTTTTTCGGAGTTTTCTTACGCCAGGGAGGCGCTCCGTCTGGGGGCGGTGGATTATCTCACCAAACCGGTGAACTTAAAAGAGGTGGAAGAACTTCTGGATCGGCTGAAGGCAGACTTTGAGAGAGAACGGTGGGACCGGAAAGTGAGAAGCAGCAGGATCGAAGGCCTGCTGTTATCCGCCGCCAGAGGATACGGGGATCTGGAACCGGCACGGTATGCCCTGCCGGCGCTTATGTCCTGGTGTGGGCTTGCGGCAGTCCTTTTGGACCGGGAGCTGTCCGAAGAGGAGACCGCCGGCAGAAAAGAAGTGTTAAAAGGCATGATAGAAGCCGTTTTACCGGATGCCTTTATTTTGAATAATGAGGTGTTCGGCCTTTTTGCCATTCTGCCTTTTAAAGCGGAAGAAGAGGCGGAGGATTTCATCCATTTCCTGGAACAGAGCGGGGAAGTACATGACAGCTGGGCCTGTGGGGTGAGCCGGTTTAAGCAGGGGCTTTCAGAACTGCGGGAGGGATATCAGGAAGCGCAGCAGGCGCTTCGTTATCACCGGGCCAGTCAAAAAGCGGGGATCATCTGGTACCGGAACATCGAAAGCCTGTTTTCCCAGAAGCAGCCGGAGGTGGAAGAGATCATTGCCTCCCTCTACAGCGGACTTGCCAATCCGGAAGAGAGGGGAGAAGCAATGGAAAAGCTGGAGGAGGCGCTTCAAAAGACCGGGGAAGACGAAATGGATTTCACCCGGGCGCAGACAGTCTGCATCCGTTGTCTGATCGAACTGGCGGGGCTGATGCAGGGGCTGAAACTCAAGGAGAAGGACCTGCACGGAAGGCTGAATCATACGCTGGAAAAAATTCTTTTATGCAGTGATATCAAAGGCGTGGAGGATTCCGTCAGGGAATATTTTAACTGGCTGGCGGAAAAGATGGAGGAGTCCGACGACCAGCAGCTGGGAAAAGGGGTGATCCGGGAAATTCAGCTGTTCATCCGCAGGCATTATAATGAAGAACTGTCCTTGAATATGCTGGCGGAAGAATTTTTTCTCCATCCCAATTATTTAAGCAGGCTTTTTAAAGAAAAAACGGGGGAAAATTTTGTGGAATATCTGACCCGGGTGCGGATGGAAAAAGTGATGGAGCTTTTGGATACCACGGAAGATAAGGTGGGGGATATCTGCGCTACAGCCGGATATGACAATCCCCGATATTTCAGCAAGGTTTTTAAACAGTATACGGGAATGACGCCCACGGAATACCGGGAGCGGAATTTAAAATGACAGGAGAAGGAAGGGCACCGCGCAGGCGGAAGGCACTTCCTTTTTTGTAATGCGACACTTTTCTGGTTTTATCCCTGCGGCACACAAGGGGGAATAACCTGTCCTGTTTTCGCATAGGTTTAAGCAGGCGAGATTATCAGGACAAGGAGTGGGAGGATGTTTGAACAAAAAACGGTAAAAGAAACCTGTATCATGTTAAAAAGTGATGTACAGCGGGGAATTTCCCGGGAGGAAGCCGAAAGAAGGCTCCGTGTGAACGGTCCCAATGAACTGAAGGAGACGAAAAAAAAATCAGCGGCGCAGGTTTTTGCAGAGCAGCTCAATGATCCGCTGATTTATGTGCTGATGGCGGCGGCTGCCATTTCTTTTCTGCTTCATGAGGTCAGCGACGCAGTCATCATCATTTCGGTGGTCATTTTGAATGCCTTTGTAGGCATGGTACAGGAGGGAAAAGCGCAGAAAGCCCTGGACTCCCTGAAGCAATTGACCAGACCCCACGCCAGGGTGATCCGGGACGGCAGGGAGACGGAACTTCTGGCAGACCGCCTGGTGACAGGAGATCTGGTCTGTCTGGAAGCCGGGTGCCAGGTGCCCGCAGACCTCCGTCTGGTGGAAGCAGAAAATCTGCAGGCGGAAGAGTCCACCCTCACCGGAGAAGCTGTGCCGGTTTCCAAGGAGATTCTCGTATGTGACACAAAGGGCAAAAAAGAGATTCCCCTGGGGGACAGGCACAATATGGCATATATGTCCACCATCATCACAGGGGGCAGAGGGAAGGGGATCGTCACCGCCACAGGGATGGAGACGGAGATTGGCAGGATCGCCGCCATGATGAGTGAAAATAAAGAAGAACTGACCCCGCTGCAGAAAAGGCTGGGAGAGCTGGGAAAGGTGCTGAGCCTTTTGTCACTGGGGATCTGCGCCGCCCTGTTTTTGATCGCCATCGTGCAGAAAAGGGATGTGTTCGACATGCTGCTGACCGCGATTTCTCTGGCTGTGGCGGCCGTTCCGGAGGGGCTTCCGGCAGTGGTGACCCTGTGTCTTGCCCTGAGCGTAACCCGGATGGTGAAGGTCAACACCATCATCAGAAGACTCCCTTCCGTGGAAACCCTGGGAGCGGTGAGCGTTGTCTGCTCGGATAAGACGGGCACCTTAACCTGTAATCGGATGACCGTTCAGAAATGCTTTGTCAATCAGCAACTTCAGGAGGCAGGGGGGCTAAAGGCCGATGACTGCCGGGATTTTCTGGGGGGCATGGTGCTGTGCAATGACGGCCTGATCGGGGAAGAAAGAATCGGTGATCCCACGGAACTGGCGCTTTTGGATCTGGCGGCCCGGTATGGATTTTTCCGGGAAAAAATGGAACGGGATATGCCACGGAAGAAAGAACTCGCCTTTGATTCGGACCGCAAAATGATGTCCACCTTCCATCAGACCGCTCAGGGAGGGATCACCTATACGAAAGGCGCGCCGGATCGGATTTTGGAGCGGTGTAACAGCATTTTTCTGTATGGGAAAACGGTACCCATGACAGCCGGACACCGCAGGCAGATCCGGGAAGCGCTGTCTGAAATGTCCTCCTGTGCGCTGCGGACGCTGGCGGTGGCCTGCAGAAAAGGGGGCAGCGGCCCGGAGGAAAAGAATCTGACTTTTTTGGGGATGGCAGGCATGGAAGATCCCATCAGGCCCGAAGCGGCCGGAGCGGTGGAAACCTTCCGGCGGGCCGGGGTCTCCACCGTCATGGTCACCGGAGATCATGTGGAAACGGCCTTTGCCATCGGCAGACAGCTGGGCATTGTCAGTCATTTGAGCCAGTGCATGACGGGAGAGGAACTGTCGGGGCTGTCGGAAGACCGGCTTTCGGAAAAACTGGAACAGGCCCGGGTTTTTGCCAGGGTTTCTCCGGCCAATAAAGTACAGATCGTAAAAGCGTTCCAGAACAAAGGCAATATAGTGGCCATGACCGGGGACGGCGTCAATGACGCCCCTTCCCTGAAAGCGGCGGACGTGGGGGTCGCCATGGGAAAAAACGGCACGGACGTGGCCCGTCAGGCCTCCGACATGATTTTGACGGATGACAATTTCGCCACCATCGAAAAGGCCATCGAAGAGGGGCGGGGCGTGTATGAAAATATTAAAAAGTCCGTGATTTTCCTGCTTTCCTCCAACCTGGGAGAGATCATGACCATGTTTACAGCGGTGCTTTTCGGGCTGGCGTCCCCTTTAAAATCCAGCCATATCCTGTGGATCAATCTGATCACCGATTCTCTGCCGGCGCTGGCTTTGGGGGTGGATAAAAATGACGGGGAAAGCCTCATGAAGCAGCCACCCAGAAAAGCGGAAGAGAGTCTGTTTGCCCGGGGAGGACTGTCGCGGACCGCTTTTTTCGGAGCGCTCATCGCCCTGATCAGCCTCACCGCCTTTTTCACCCTGCCCTGGCAGCTGCTTCATGAGCGGGGAATCCCTTTTACCCTGGGACGGGTGGCAGCGTTGTTTGCGGATAAAAATCTGCTGCTGCGCTCCCAGACCTATGCCTTTACCGTGCTGGGCATGTCCCAGCTGTTCCACGCGGTGGGGATGCGGGATATTCACAAGTCCGTACTGTTCATGGATCATCTGGAAAATAAACTGATGATCCTGGCCTGTATGCTGGGGTTTGCACTGCAGTTTGCGGTGACGGAGGTGCCGTTTTTGGTGAAGGCTTTTTCCACAGCCCGGCTCTCCGGAGCGGAATGGCTGTATTTGTCCGGGCTGGCGGCATTTCCGCTTTTGGCCCATGAGCTTCTGGTCATCTTTTCAGGGGATTTTAAAGCGCCCCGCGAAAAAGCAGACAAACTTGATGGAATATCCGGGTGGACAAAGCAATATACTGAATTATCAGGACAACAGGAAAATGGGAAGATTTGTGGATAGGGGGAATTTTGCATGCAGCTGCAGGATGAGGTAATACGGTTGTTCCCGGAGCATCTGCGGTTTAAATGGAAAAATACGGCCCAGATGGGGGAAAAGCTCACGGAGATCAGGCTGCGGGCGCAGCGCCCGGTCATTTTAACCATTCAGGGAGAGGAATGGTATCCCGAGGAATCGGGAAAGCTGACACAGGATATCCAAAAAGCGCGGACTTTGTCGAAAGAAGAACTGGGGCAGATTCTCAAACATATCTGCCGGTATTCGCTATATGCCTATGAAGAAGAAATGAGCAAGGGTTATGTGAGCGCAGACGGCGGTTTCCGGGTGGGGATTGCCGGAGAAGTGATCGTAAATCCGGACGGCACCATCCGCAATGTCCGTTACATATCCAGTTTAAACATCAGAATCGCCCATGAAGCGGTAGGGGCAGCGAAGAAGCTTTTGCCTCTGCTCTACGAAGGAGGGCAGCTTCACAATATTCTGATCATATCCCCGCCGGGATGCGGGAAAACCACCCTTCTTAGGGACATCATCCGTCTGGTATCCGACGGAAATGATGTGGCGGAAGGGCAGACGGTGGGCGTGGTGGATGAGCGCTCGGAGATCGGAGGATGCTTTCAGGGGATTCCCAGAAACCAACTGGGAATGCGGACGGACATTTTGGACGGCTGCCCGAAAGAAGAGGGGATGATGATGCTGTTACGGTCCATGGCGCCCAGGGTGGTTGCGGTGGACGAACTGGGGGGGAGGGCGGATATTCATGCGCTGGAGCAGGTGATAAAGTGCGGCTGCAGCGTGGTGACCACCATCCACGGCAGTTCCTATGAGGAAGCCTGTAAAAAGCTGTTTCTGTCACCCCTCATAGAAGGGAAAGTGTTCGGAAGATATGTGGTTTTAGGAAAGAAAAAGGAGCGGTTTATTGTGGAACAGATCCGGGACCGGGAGGGGGCGCTTCTGGCGGAAACGTTATGATGCTCACCTGGATCGGCGCTGTGCTGACGATCATTGGCAGCGCCGGGGCGGGCGCCTGCATCTGCGCTGAGAGAAAAAAGCGCGCGATGCAGCTGGCGCTGTTGGGACGGGCCTTTGAACTGACCGCCGGAGAAATCGCCTACAGCCGCATTTCTCTGCCGGAGGTGTTCACCGAAGTCGGGGAAAAGCTGAAAATGCAGGAGCAGGAACGACTGGGAGAAACGCTGGAAAAAATCGGGAACCGGCTGGCAGACGGCAGCGGGCAGGATATCACTCTGGTCTGGCAGGAAGAAATGGGCGATTATCTGAAACAGACCGGGTTAAAAGCCGCGCAAAAGGAACAGGCGCTGGCTTTTCCGCTGGCGCTGTGCTACCAGGACGGACAGCGCCAGCAGGCGGCGGTCCTGGATTTTGCCGCAGGGATGCAGGAGGCGGCGTTCAAAACCGCCGAAAGAGCGGCGGAAGAGAACCGGATCACGATAGCGGCCAGTCTCGCCCTGGGCGCTTTTGCAGCCATCCTGCTGATTTGAGGAAAGGATGCTGCCTGCAGGCCGGGATCCGGCAATATGAAACGGAAAGGTACGGGAAGGGGAATGGAAGTCGGGCTGATTTTTAAAATAGCGGCGGTAGGGATACTGGTGACAATTCTGAGCCAGGTTTTGAAGCACAGCGGAAGGGAAGAACATGCCTTTTTACTTTCGCTGGCCGCGCTCATTCTGGTTTTGAGCTGGATCGTACCTTATATTTATGATCTGTTTCAGACCATACAGACGCTGTTTTCGCTTTAAAGGAAGGGGAAAGGGTTGGAGTTTGTAAAAATAGGGGCAATTGCGCTTTTGGGCGTGCTTTTGGGGATCCAGTTTAAAAGCGGGAAACAGGAATATAGCATATATATCGGGGCAGTGATCTGTCTGCTGATTTTTTCCTGCACCTCCGCTTATATGGGACAGGTGGAACAGCAAATGGCCCAGCTTTGGCGGCATCTTTCCTCGGGTGGCCGGTATTTTACCCTGCTGTTTAAGGTGGTGGGAATTACCTGGCTTTGTGAATTTGTGGCGGGGATCTGCAGGGACAGCGGCTTTTCGGCGGTGGCGGCACAGATTGAACTGTTTGGAAAAATCGCCATCCTGTTTGCGGGAATGCCGGTTTTTTTATCCCTGATTGAAACCATTGCCGG
The DNA here is from genome assembly GCA_902476265.1 of uncultured Lachnospiraceae bacterium. Lineage (GTDB taxonomy): Bacteria > Bacillota > Clostridia > Lachnospirales > Lachnospiraceae > Gallintestinimicrobium. The sequence continues at coordinate 698 of CABSCP010000008.1, read as the reverse complement.
ATTTGTGGAGTGAAGGGAAATGGAACACTATCTGGAGCAGCTGGATCTGGCGGAGATGATGGCGGAGCTGGACGGGTTTTTCCCGGATTTTTCCTGGAATCTGCCTGTGGTGCTGGAGCAGATTATGGCGGGAAACTGGAAAGAAACGGGAAGTCTTTTGTGGCAGGCAGTGGCGGGCAGCCTCTTTCGGGAAGCGGCGGGAATGAGAGGTCTTTTGGCCTCTATCCTGATTCTGGGAATGCTTTCCGTGCTCATATCCAGCTTTATGACAAGCTTTGAAAACCATCAGATCGCCGAAATCGCACATTATATTTTTTACCTGCTGCTGTTGGCAGTGCTGATTAAAATTTTTTCCGCGGCCTATCAGACGGCAAAGGAAACACTTGCGGCCATGACACAGTTTTCCCGGCTGGTATTGCCGGCGCTGTGCCTTTCCCTGGGGCCGGCGGCAGGGAGCGTGACGGCGGCAGGGTACTATGAACTGGCGCTGGTGCTCATATTTTTGGTGGAAACCTTTCTGCTCCGTCTCTGCCTTCCGTTGTTACCGGCCTTCATGCTGCTGCTTTTGATGAACGGGGTATGGGAAGAAGGAAAACTTTCCGCGCTGATGGAACTGTTGGAAAAGGGGCTGCGGGCCAGCGCCGGGGCCACCATAGATTGCAGAAAGCCCAGACCGCCCACCGTCGTCAGCGACAGCC
>CABSCP010000007.1 GCA_902476265.1 uncultured Lachnospiraceae bacterium | reverse complement strand
ACCGTTGACGGTCACACCCTCCCCTATTTTAGGCTATCTATTTCCCGACAGCCCCCGCATTTTTATCCTTCCACCAACACCCGGCTCTCTTATAAAAAGCAATGCCATATCTGCCACTTTAACTTCTATGACAATGGCAATCCCCTCATAGGGCACCGAAAAAATCCGGAGGATAATAATATAACAACATATCGGAATAGCCCTTGTCTTTATATTCCTTTCCCTCACCGCCTTTTCATTCGTATCGGCAAAACTCAAACTGGCTTTCAATGCTGATACTGTCCTTTTTGTCAATGGATTGTCTGCCGTAAATCGCGTCTATTCTGTTATCCATAATCAGCTCTCTTTCCGTTGGAACAGGAGCCAGGCTTGTGGGAGAGGACAGCGGCTTATGTCATCGACCCGGCCAAGTCCAGTATCAGCCTGATCAAATAACTAATTGGTTTTTGGGCAACTGTATCGCGGCAAACCCTTACTATGTTCTCCATACTCAATCGCCTCACTTGGGCAACGACAAATACAAGCCATACAATGGGTGCAGTTTTTTCCCCATTTAGGTTTTCTGTCTTCAAGGCGGATATTGTTCAGCGGGCAGACAGCGACGCACTTCCCACAAGAAATGCAGGCGTCAGTAGCATAGAACTTTTTTGCATGGACAAAGACGGGGTAAAAAATGTCATTCACAATACCACTGTTCATTTTATCCCGAAACGTCATTAGGGAGCGTGAAAAAGGCTCGTTGTTTTTTATAATAAGGGCGGTTTCATCAATTACGCTTTCAGCCTGCCGGATTATTGTTAATGCCTCTTCCCCTGTCGGTGTGGAAAACATAGCAATGTAGTTTTCCGGCATTTTAATTTCCCTGCACCCCATATAATTCATCTTTTTTGTTCTACATAGCTTTTCAAGATATTTACCCGCGTTCCCGGCGCTTCCACCACAAGTCATAACAAAATAAATGTTTTTATTTTCGGCTAAACTTGTATTTTCCAGCCATTCTTGTACGATACGGGGGATTCTCCATGCATAGGTGGGAACTATGATAACCCACGGTCTGTTGGAGTGCATTTCAGAAAAATCGCGGCAACGGATTTTTTCAAATAAATTTATCACCTCATCTCCAATCTCGTTGCCAATCCGTTTTGCAGCGTATTCACTATTTCCTGTCCCTGAAAAAAATAAAATCATGTGATCCCTCCGTTTACGTTTTTTGATTGCGTGCTGATCTGCCGAACGCTTTTATAAATCAGGTTAATTAAATCGGCTATTTCTTTCCATTGCGTTTCGTCCACGCTCAAGTAGTAAAAATTTTTCGTACCCTCTTGCCGCATTGCAACAATCCCGGCCTCTTTTAGGATTTGTAAATGATGAGATACAGACGGTCGAGTAAGGTGCGCTTTTTCCGCAATTTCCCCAACGCGAATGCCTAATAAATCGCTCTCTAAAAGGACGAGCAAAATCAACTGCCTTGTTTCATCACCAATGGCAGTAAATGCGTTTCTGCATTCCCGAAATCCTTCTACAATTTTTTTCAGCATTTCTTCACATTCTTTTGCCATAATTAAACCTCTACATGTAATTTACATCTAATTCTTTACGTTGTACTGAACGGAGAAATTTAACATTTGGAAAACCTAGCACTAAAGTCATTGCTACTCTTTTCCCTTTAGGAACTTTAATTGCCTTTTTTATTTTACGCGAAGCGTTGGCAGCCATTGTGAAATATCCGCTATATAGAACACCGAGGCCATGTGCTTCGGCTACGAACTCCATATTTTGCGCGGCAAGAATTCCGTTTGTTTTGTCTTTGGCTAAAATTACAATCGCTATGGGTGCGTTAAAGAAGAAAAAATCATCATCTATCTTATTGTTCCTTGCCATTGGGCTAAACAAATTTGCCAATGGCTTTATTTTTTTGAATAGGCTAACCGCCATCTGCTCCACACGATTTTTCTCCTTATTAAGCACGACAAAGGATACATCCTGCATGTTTTTAGCTGTGTGAGTAAGTCTGCCTGCCTCCAATATTTGTCCGATTATTTCATTTGGAATTTCTTTCTGCTTGAACTGGCGGATTGTCCGCCGAAAGCGAATGACATCTAAAATATCATCAGGATTCAGACTGATATTATCACTCTTATCAATTTGTTCGGTATTATACCCGCTGATAGTAATCGCTTTCTTAGGGCAAATGGCGGTACACTGCCCACACATTAGACAATCTTCTAGCACTGTTTCTGCTTTTTTATTATTTAATTTTATATTATGTGCGACACACACCTTAGCACACATGCCACAGCCTATACATTTGTCTACATCAATTATTATTTTCTGATGTTCCAACTCCAAGCCTCCTTTCGTTAAAGTTCATTAACCATTATAACGAATACAGGCAATTCATACAACATTGGTAAAGAAATTCGTTACCATTCACCTGGTTCAACTTCATTTACAATATTGAATAAGTTCAGGGACAAAAAAATGCTCTGCTTTGGAAACTATATCTACAGTCTGCCGATCGCAATTGCTTAATACACCAATACTTAAAGAATTTTCCATTGCACATGATAAATTGATTTTGTTCGACACGGCAGCCCGGTATCCCAATAACCTAAAGGCTATCATCAAGGCCATCCTTCTCGGAATGAGGCCAGCACTTTGACCGCCCCCAAAGATGAGCGTACCAAGCAAAAAGAACCGGAATGCTGAACATAGGTAAACCAATAGCCAATCCGGTCGAATGCATCATTCCCGGTGACCGGCCCAATCCCGGGAAAGTACATAGTCCTTGTTCTTGTTCTGGAAAGGTTTCTTTCGCACAAGCCGTTCCACAACGTTTTCCAAAAGGCCAAAAAATTTCAGCCGGGACATCTGCCCCGGCTGCCTTTTCATCCTTCCACTAACACCCGGCATGCCTTCTTATAGAAAGCAATGCCATAATGAACAAATGTTTGATATCCGTCTATCCGGAATTCTTCGTCATACTGCTGATCCTGTATCTGCTCAAGCGCTTCCTGCGCTTTCCTGTCCAGCTGTCCAGCTGTTCTGCCGTATCCGCTACTTTGACTTCTATGACAATGGCAATCCCCTCATAGGGCACCGATAAAATCTGGATGTCGTTCCTGCCAAGACTGCTCTCCCTGTTGGACTTCACCATATAGCCATCCATCATTTTTAAAAGTCCTGCCAGGAACCCATGATAATAGGCTTCTTTATAGTCATAAAAGCTGACAGTCCCCATCAGGATATCACCGAGCTGTCTCTCCAGGCTGCCTGCATCCCGATTCAACAGCGCCTGATATAACGGAGAAAAATCCTTCGTCCTGTAAATCTCATCATAAGTGATATCCTCATGGACCGGCTTCTCCACTGTTCCCCCGGCGATCAGTTTCTCCAGTTCCATTTTCACGCTGGTATCCGAACGCTCCACCAGCTCCCGCACAATGCTGTTGGAAGAGGTGTTCGCCCAGTATGGTTTAGGATAAGCCTCTGCATCAGACCGCACATCATCTGTATAAAGCAGAATACTCCAGGGATTATACACTTCTTTTTTTCCGAAACGATAGCCGTCATACCATTCCCTGACCACGTCTGCTTTCTCTTCCAGACCATACGCCTGCAAAAGATCATAAGTTTCTGCTTCTGTAAACCCGAAATGCTCTGCATACTTCGCATTTAATATGGAGATAATCCGCAGGTTATTGAGCCCGGTAAAAATGCTCTCTCTGCTGATTCGTAAACAGCCTATGATAACAGCGAACTCTAAACTTCCGTTGGTTTTAAGTGCCGACTCAAATAAAGAACGAATGAATCCAACCATCTGTTCATAGAAACCGTTAAAAAAAGCATTTTCCAGGGGGACATCATATTCATCCAGCAGAATAATGACATTCTTTTGGTAAATTTGTTTTAATACCCGTGCCAAAAATGCAAGTGCATCCAAATACAATCCGTCATCTGTCTCTGCCGCCATAATCGCCAGGAAACGGTCTTTATCCGCTCCTGTCAGTTTTGGAAGAACATATTCATGCCTGCAGAATTCCCCCGCGATCTGCCTTTCAAGCATCAGAAGCGCCTTGTCATAAGTGGGCTGTTTTGCCGCCTTTAAAGACAGACTGATGACCGGCTACTGCCCCATTTGACTGCTATAATATTCACCGGCATCCATGATTGCCAGCCCTTCAAACAAAGAACGGTTGTCCTGCTTGCTGCCTTACCTCACGGTAATGGTTATCCCTTTCAGGACATTCCGTACAGACCTCCCCGGGTACCACGCGTTTCTTTCCCTCCATCTATCTGCCACATCTACCACGCATGATTCCGTGTAGTTATTGGACTTCGGCTTGGATGGCAGCCTTACCCTCATGCATAGCCTCCTATGTGATTTCTGTTCGTCAGACCAGAGGTTTGCCCACGGGTTAGTATGTCCCCCGCATCCAGCTTCCTTCAGATTTCACCTCACGATGAACACCCTTGCCTTCGGCTATATCCTTCCCACCACCGGGCGGATTCCGAACTTACACCGGTTAGAAACATGCGCCGCCGGGCGCACCACCACACAAAAACAGCCTGTGGTAAACAGGCTGTTTTTGTGTGAACTATATTTTGTTGATGATAACAGTATATAATATGAGGAATCGGTTGTCAATTTCAGGGGAGTCGCAATTCAGTCTTATCCTGCTTTTTCCACTAATTGATTATTCCTGGTGTATTGACATTCGCATAATTGAACCAAACATTTTTCTTTAACACCACTTTACAACTTTTTTAACAAAAAAATATCGTACAGAGCCCTTTGATGTATAAAAAGTTATAAAGTGGTGTTAGTTTATTATAATCTAAAAAATATCCAGGCGAAAGCCATTTTTACGTTTACATATTCTCACAAGAGATATCCTAATACTATGTCTTTCCTATAATTATAATCGTATAGAAGAATGTAAAAATTTTTCATCCTCCATCCGGTTTATGATCTGACAGCAGAGAAGCCAGTATGTAATATTCACCATCTGACAGTTTCATATCATCCGGCAAAGACTGCGGATCAATTCGAAACCAGGCATTATTATCGCTGTCAAGAACTTTCGCAGTAACTATGACACTTTCGCCTTTGGCTAAAAGATTTTCTGTATCATATGTTTCTCCTGGTCCCGTCCTGATCCTACAGTTCTCGGTGTTCACATACATAACTGAATTCAGTTCTTCCACATTTCCCTGATTCTCCGCTTTAACGGAACCTATACAGCCTGAAAGCAGCAATAAACTCATAATTACAGTAAGACATAATACCCTTTTTTCTATCATCAATTATCGTCCTCCTACCTAACATCTCCTACTGCCGAATTATAATGGCCATTTCCACAAATAGGATACCAGTTACCACAGGATGTGCATTCATAAGCATACATATCAGAATCACAATATGCACATTTACTCAGCTTTCTTCTCTGCTCCAGATATGCCCTGCACGAGCTGTTTAAGCACCGATATCCAGAAGCACGCAGACACATTTCTACTGAAGCTTTTTTTCCTGAACAGCAGTTGCTTGCTTGTTCATTTCCCTCCTTCGCTAATACCTGTCCTCCTGTAATCATTATCAAAAGACTGACAAGGATCATTATTTTACTTATATTTTTCATTTATTACCTCCGATTACCATAAAATAATGGTTTTTTCACTGTTTCTTTAAGATCAGACAGTCACCCATCCCTTTCAAATATACCGTCTGATCCGCTGAATACCAAGGATAATAAAAATCGTTATTCCATTCCTTTTTTGGATAAAGAACGTGTCTTTTCCCTGTATTTACATCCAAAAATGCATAATAATAATTTTCTCCCTCAGATATCATACAAACTATCATATTGCCAAACATTCTTGCTGTAAATAGTTCCTCATAAGGGAGCTCCGTTTCTGCCCCGGTTTTCTTACCCTTTGTCCACGGAACATATCTTGCATTGCTTCTAACACTGTTATCCGGCTGGTAAACCCAGAGTAACGCCTGGTCCGCAACAGAAAAACTCATCACCTCTTCTTCTGAAAAATAAAGGCATCTGTCATCTTCCCAGAGCTCGGACCTTCCATCCTCCGTAACAAGGTAAAACAGTGAATCCCCCAACATTCTATCCCCGATATATGGATTCGTACCTTCAAAGGATACCGTTCTCTCTTCTTTTACTATTCTTGAGGACAAGTCATAAGAGTAGTGATGTTCTAACAGCGTTGTATCCGTCTCTGTCCAAAGTAAATATCCTCCCGACAATGTTAATACGGGTTCTGCCAGGGTGTCTTCCCCTAATCTTCCATGTCTAAGTGTTTCCACTTTTTGATCAACGATATTATATCCCACTAATTCCCAGAAAATTCCCCCGTTTTCGGATATAATTTCCACCCAAAAAAGCTGATTCTGTGTAGCAACAATATCCTGCAATACTGTTCCCGCCCTTGCTTCATAAAGTATTTCTGTTAATTCAGTATCAATATCATATTTCTTTACTTTGAAGAACTCCGGGTCTAACCGCATGTTCAGGGGAGAAGTCTGAAAATAATAGATAGCGTTCTGACAGTAAGACATATCAGCAACTGATTCTTTATCTTCAGGCAGACTGATTCTGAGATAATTTTTCTCTTCAAGAAGTTGTTCCGGCTGCCAATTCAATTTCGGATCTCCTGCAATGCCTGCACAGCCAGTACTTAAAATCATCGTCACTATCAGAAGTAGTATATAGCACTTTCTATCCCTCTGCATACCACCAGACTTATCCATAAATGAGGTACCTTCCACTTGCAGAGATACTCTTATAAGCCTCTCCCGATGAAATGGTATGCGTTCCGTGATACTTGCTATTATTATTACAGTCTACCGCTGTAACTGTTCCGTTATTTCTATTACATCTGCTAACGCAGATATAATGCCTGGAACTATGGCCACCGTAATATTGTATATGCTCTGTTAAAGCATGTAAGATAACCGGATGATTGGAAACCAGGCTGGCTGCTGTTCTTGTCTCAAACCACGAAACATCATGTCCAGCACCTGCTGCATATGTATATCCACCATTCGGGATATATCTATTCAATGAATTTACGATTTTATATACGACAGAACTTTGGTTATTTTCATTCACCTCGGACCAAAGCTGTGCGATTTTGAGACTCTCTGAATTGCCATTTATATTCTGTGTGTAACCGGCTCCTGCAATTGCCTGATACGCCGATGCGGCACCACATTGATTCGGTAACTGCCATACATCAGGCACTGTACAAAAAGCATTGCTCTGATCACCAGATCTTAACATCAGAGAAAGGGCAATTTCTTTCGACACTGCATTCTCCAGCAGTTCCTTTGCCGAATCCGGATCTTCTGCTAAATTCCTCTGATATTCCGGATCATTTTGATACATAGATGTAATCTGCTTTCTAATCTCTGCTGTATCATTTTCCTTTGCCAATACATTTATTGGCACTATATTTAATAAAAACACCACTAATAAAATTGTCATTTTTTTCATGACTTATCCCCCTTGGTTTCTCAATTATTAGTTTCTACACAATCTACTTTCTAATTTTTAATTTTTATGCATTGGATTCACCTCTTTCTATTACTGCTGATTACTCGTCTATTTATATAAAATCATATTCAAACAACGTTTATTACTGTTTTTTTTACACAATAATATTGTATCATGCATTTTATTTATGTGCAAGATTAACACAAAGTTTTTGTAAAAAATATTGACATACTCTTTTTTTTGTATTAAATTTAGGTAGAAGAACACTTATGAAAGGATTTACAATGGCTGATTCAATTAACAGATATCATCTTACAAAACGCGAAAAAGAAGTCATGGATATACTCTGGGCCGCTTCTGCTCCCATGGTTGCCTCTGATATTGCCCGTCACGGAAATAAAATGACAATCAATACGGTGCAGACTATTTTAAAACACCTGTTGGCTGCTGAATTGATCAAAGTAGACAAAATCGTCTATAGCGGCAACGTTCTCAGCCGCGCCTTTTCACCGGCAATTACACCGGAAGATTTTGAGATCCAAAGACTTGTCTCCGATTATGATTCGAAAAGCAGTTTTTCTACGTCCAGATTTGTTTCGGCCATGCTCAGCCGGGAAAAAGATACCGCCAGAGCGCTTTCTGAGATTGCAGAGCTTGAGGCTATGCTAAAAGCAAAAAAGGATGAATTGCTGGGAGAATAACATGCAGATTTCGGTTTCGTCTATCATTAATACATTTTTTATAGCTAACCTGCTGGTTCTGGTATTACTGATATTGCTTGCTTCCAGACCTCTTTCACGCTATATCAGCGCTTATACCATTATTCTGTGCTTTATAGCAACCATAGTCCGTCTGCTATTGCCGTTTGAATTCTCTTTTACCAGAGCAGTCCCCATTAAAAAAATTTTACCACCGTTATATGTATTTATCGTAACCACGACTTATACAGTCGGGTCATATACCTTCAACCTGTATCAATTGCTTGCTGCAATCTGGTTTGTTATTTCGGCCATCCTGATATGCAATTCTGTAATGACATATATAAAAATAAGAAAGGGCCTATTAAAATCAGAAGAAATCAAATGTCCCGAGATAATTGATGTTTATAAAAATGTCAATAAATCTTTTTCACAAAAGAAAAATTTTATTCTCGTTTCATCAGCTGCAATTCATACACCATTGGTTTTTGGCGTCATAAAGCCGATCATAGCTTTACCCGGAATGACCTTCACGCAAAAAGAATTGTCTTATATCTTCAGACATGAATTATGTCACTATTATAATAAACATCTTCATATAAAAGTATTAATGGAATTTATCTCAGATATTTACTTTTGGAACCCCTTTGTGTATTTAATGAAATATCTGATCAATAACTCTCTTGAGTACTATACTGACTCCTACGTTGCCGATTCGGTAACTGAATTTGGAAAAATAGAATATCTGGAATGTTTAGTGAAAATAGCGAAAAATCAGTACTCTGATATTGAAAAGATTCCATACATATCTGCATTTTCACTAAGCCTCAGAGACAGGGCCGATAAAATAATCATAAGGGCAAAGTCCAAATACTATTCCATCTATAGCAAAACATTTCTTACTGTTTTTATGATTTTTTTACTTTCATCCTACTTATATATTGGAGAACCATCTTCAATTCCTGAGCAGATTCAGGAGCAGACTTTTTCTTTAGACGAAAGCAATAGCTATTATCTTAAAACCAGGAATAATTCCTATGACCTATACATTAATGAAAAATATATTACGACGATTACAAAAAACTTGGATCCCAACATACCTATAAAGGGGGAGATTAATAAATGAAAAAAATTAAAAAGAAGTTATTTATCGCTGTTGCTACGCTTGCTTTGTTTTCAGCACCCGTTACTGTTCAGGCCCACCCCCAGGTTCCCGTTGCGCCTTCAACAGTTTCCGAAATTAGCATTCGTGCAAATATATTAGAATGGAGATATAAATTCATTGATGGGAAGTTATATCGGCGTTTATTCAATACATCAACTCAGCAATGGGTTACCGAATGGGAACTGGCTGAATAACTTTTTCTTACAATATATAAAGAGATGGAAGATTTTTCTTAATTCGTTCAAAAAGGAGGCACACTGCTTATGTGTCTCCTTTTTTTCAAGCTTTGAATTATCCTGTAAAGCGTTCCAGTTATGGCACTTCCGGTACCATTGGCTGATATTTTACGACTGCCTCTATTCTATTTTTTTCCATCCTTATATGTATTAAATAATCACCAATAGAATATGACTCATCTCCTATCATTGGATATATCTTTGCAGTTTTAAAATCTATCAGATAAGTATCTGAAATATACTTATTTTGATAAATACGGCTGATTTCTGCTATCCTCTCACTACATCTACTGCATAATGTTTTTTGATAAGCAAGATTGTTATTCTTATTTTTCTCTTCTAATTGGATATCTACATGGCAAGATTTATCTGTTGGCTCATTTCTTAACAGAATCATGCCGTATCCTTCCCCCATATTCGCTATTTGCATTCCCTGTGACTGATTAAAGCCTGTAGTCCGTCCTGAATCATCAAATTCAAGAATACTAATATCCATAATAACACCGGTGTTAAGGTTCCAAACTCCCACAGAATTTCTACCTCGATAAATTGACATATAACCATCCTCATTATTCCCACATAAATAACAAGTGTTCTCGTCTGCAGGAATAACGGCCCATATAGCAAACAATATCATTCCTATTACTATAAGTGTATTCAGGATTTTCCTTCTTGTCATTTTTCTCTCCCTATTTATGCATTAATATACCCCTATTTATGAAAGTTAATTGCACAAATAGAGAATGGTTCTTTCACTATATTTGCAATATTCTTTTAAAAGGGGGATTTTTATGGAATATCAAAAATTATCAGCTATTTCAGTGGCACTAAAAAAAGCGAGACAACAGTTAGGATTAACTCAGGAGCAGGCGGCCGAACGTGCTGGCATTTCCTATAGTTATTATGTCAAAATCGAAAATGCTCTTCAAACGCCTTCGCTTGATACAATGATCCAGATATGTGAAGCTTTTCATCTTTCTATGGATCGTCTGTTTTTGTCATGGCCAAGAACTGATTCACAGCTTCCTGCTCAAATACAGATTGATGCCCGGCAGCTTGAGTCCTGTATCGAGCTTTTAAACCGGTTATTATCTTTGACGAACAGAATGGAGCAATAAACTTTCTTTATTACGAAACATTATAAACTTTATTTTTCCTATAATCAATATAAAGTTTCGTTATACAGAAAGTTTGAGGACAATTATGCAGAAGATACGTCCGGATATGGATATTGGAAAGAATATCGCTTCTCTACGGAAAATGAGACAGCTTACACAGGACCAGGTGATTGCAAAACTGAATTTAATGGGTCTTGATATATCCAAAAGTACTTATGCCAAAATTGAGACAAATCGGATGAACATTCGTGTATCGGAGTTAGTTGCTCTTAGTATCATTTTAAATGCAGATTTTAATGCTTTTTTTCAGGGGCTTACATAAGCCTCTTTTTATTCCCGCGAGCAACGAGGGCGGATTTGGTTATTTGATTACCTACTGAATAAACGGTATTAAAAGTATGAAAGATACGGTCTCCCTCATAAAATTTTGAAAGAATCCGTATCTTACATAAAAAACTGCTTTCAATTAACTCCTGGGTAGTGCAAACCAAAATCATATAAGACATTCAAAATAAGTCCTCCAATTTCAACACCTTCTCTTCCTCCCCATCGTTCTTTCCCCAGAATCCCTCTTCTTCCACCGGTGTTTCTTTCTCGTTCTCTTTTTTTCTCCACTCCGGCACATGATCCGTTGCCTTCACCGCCTGAAACTTCAACGCTTCCGGATTCTTTGTATAATCAAATTTCTTCACCTTCAGCACTTTCTGCCCCCGGATAATTACCAGAGCTTCACTTAACGGAAAGCGCAGGATTTCATCCGGCAATAACAGCTTCCGCTTCCCAACGCTTGCCGACTCTGCAAATTCAGGCACATAGTCCATCACCCGCAATGTCTGAAGGCTTTTGCGGATGGAGGATACTCCCACCGTCACATCCCCGGACCGCTCGGAAAAATAAGTTGCTGTCGACATATCGTTACAGCCCAGAAACAGCGCTGTATCACAGCCACCCAGTAATTCCTCCCACTGGGTATCCGGATAGCGGTTCTGAAGCTGTGGGATGTTCTGATAGATCATACAGACGCCGATGTCCCTGCTTCTGGCCGTTGCCAGTTTTTTGGTAAAGGATGGGATAATGCCAATATTGGGCATTTCTTCAAGTATCATATAAACCGGTACCGGCAGCTTCCGGTCAGGCTGGCTGTCCGCAAGCCGCACCAAGCGGATAAACAAAAAGGAAACCAGCAGGGTGGCCAGCATGTCATAGGTGCTGTCCTGATCCGAGGTAATACAAAAATAAGCGCATTTCTGCTTTCCCGGCAGTGTCAGGTCGATATCCTTTGTACTGGTCAGCTTCTGGATCAATTCATTCTGCATGATCTGCAGCCGGGTTCCCAGTCCCAGCACCGCATTCCCCTTGACTTTTTCCGCTTTGGCAAACAGCTGGTAAGGCCCCCTGGCCGGATGGGTGACCGGCAGGTTTTCAAAAATGGCGTCCAGTTTTTCCAGGCTATTATACAACAGCAGTTTATAGGCTTCTGCAAAGGTTCTTTTCCCCTCCGGGTATTCCTGATACACATACAGGCATAATGCTTTTAAAAGATCCATTTCCGTATTGTCATAAAAGTGGTCAAACTTATCCGTTGTATTCCGGATCACAACATCCACAAATATGTCCGTCAGTCCTCCTTCAATCTCTGCCAGGCAGTCCCAGGCATCCGAACATTCATGGTGGATCAGATTATACTGTTTTACCAGGTAGCCGTTCTGCTCCAGGTATGCGGCCGTATCCTCAAACAGTTCCGATTTGGGGTCGGTTATAAACATGCTCTCGCCCCGCTTTACACACTGGAGAATCATATTCCGGACAAATGCTCTTGATTTCATGCTTCCCTGGCTGCCGCAGATGGCAAAGTTACGGTTTAGCCGGCTGTCTGCAGGCAGGCTGATCACCTTTTCCGTGTCAGGATCGGTTCCCAGAACAATTCCGTCCACTTTACGGATATCGCTGTCTTCGGCAAGCACCTGTCCTCTCTCCTCTGGTGACATATATCCTGCAGTCCCATAGGTTCCCTGACGGGAATAGGTGAAATTCCGTTCCTCATCCTCCCCGGCGCTCCCTTCTTTCCCCCTTTGGCTGATTCCAATCCCGATCAGGATGCTCCCTGCTGCAAGCAGCCCCATACACTTAACCCCAGTCAGGCTGAATCCGGCTGCCAGGCAGGAAACAGGATTTAAGGTGATCCTGCTTTGGGTAAGCACAATTGCTAAAAATCCCCCGGCATACCATAACAGAAGTGCCGCTGTCAGAATGGCCGCCTTCTTTTTCTTCTGCTCTATGTTATCTCTCTCCCTTCAAACGTTCCCTGTGCCAGATCATACCGATACAGGTTCCCTGCATAACAGCTCAACGTATTTACCGCATTGTAAAGTGAGGTCACCATTACAGCCCTTATATTAGTGATTTTCTTATCTGTCTTTTCCAGGCAGTCCAGCACATATTCCATATGCTCTTCCGTCAGTTTTCCAAACTGGGCCTGTACCAGTGCTGCCGGTCGTTCCTCCTTATTCACACGGATCGTTTCCGCCTGAGATGTCAGAACTTCTACCGCAACCGATATCAGCTCTTCCAGCCTATGGTCTCCGGCATATTTTATGATCAGGTTTTCATATCCGATCTGATCCCGGAATGTTTCCAGTGCCTGTTGATAAGAGGATGGGTATTCTCCTGGGTAATCTATGTATGTATTCTCTGTATAGTCCCCCATACAGGTTGGATATCCCGGCAGCTTTTGAGGGGATATCTCCCCGGTTTGAGGGACACCTCCCTTATATTTGGGAGATATCTCCTGAAATTGCATGACAGGTTCCTTTTTACCGGCATCAGGATAAGTAACTTTTAAAAGTCCTGAAACATCCAGCGATAAAAATAATACATTTGGAACTGTCTGCCCATTGATAACCAGGTTCCGGAACACCCGTTTCAGCACTCCCAGTTTTTCCAGTTCTACAATGGCATTTGTCGCATCCCGCTTTGAAATGACAAACTGATCTGAGAGCTGCTGATAACTTCGCTGCAGGAGGTCCGCTTTAAACCGTTTGCGGTACCCAATCAGCGCGCCGGTACCTTCATCCCGGATCTCCACCGGACGGTACCAGTACACGATATCCGAAAGGATCACAATCGCTGTCAGGTTCGGCTTACCTGTTTCCTTCCGGATCGTCTGATACCACATCTGAGGAATGACATTCCCCGTGAACTGCATTTTCCCCAGGGAATCCACTGTGGCATTACCGGTTGTAAATCTCTTTTCCATCCCTTCCCACCTCATTCGTCTCTCTGTCCTATCAGTTCTCCTGTTTTTTTGCTGTCCAGCCCCAAAACTGCCGGCACATTTCCAAAGTATTCCTGTAAAGCTGCCTGCTGGTAATCCAGACAGATGGCTTTCCCTTTTCCGATCCGCTGTGTTCTGTCCGCGGCCCGCATCCGGAATGTCCATTGTGTACTCTTTGCCCATTTCATCACGCTGTGTTCCCGGTATTATAAACACAAACCCCTCTGTCCTTTGCGCAAAGAATGCCACAAGCGCAGGAACCTGCCGCTTCTGGCTATAGGATCCGGAAACTTTTTCCATACATCCCCTGCTAATTCCATATCCGGGTATTCTGTCCTCCGTTTTTCACTCTTCAGCCTTCTTAACTCTCATGGCGAGAGCCTTGGTGTTCAGCTATATCGTTCCCACTGCTGAGTGAATTCGAGACTTGCGCTCGTTAGAACATATCCCCACCGGGTAAACATAAAACTGCCAGCAGGCAATACCCTGCTGGCAGAAAGTTATTTCTTAAATTGTTTGCCTGACAGGGAACAATTCATCCTTCCCTCCCGGTCGTCCTCTGCTTCTTACTCGATATGCTCAATCACCACGCCGTGGGCGATGCCAGGCACGTTCTGTCCTTCATTAAAACTCGTCTTTGACAAAAGCGCTCCGGTAGGCACAAAAAGCACTCTTTTCCAGATGCCTTCCTCCACCTTTTTTAAGATATATGCGGAGAGAACCGTAGCGGAACAGCCGCAGCCGGAACCGCCTGCATGGGTATCCTGTTTCTCGCTGTCAAAAATTTCGATACCGCAGTCCATATGCTGTTTGGAAATATCGATTTCCCGTTCCAGCAGAAGGTCAAGCAGCGCCCGCTGCCCCACCGTTCCCAGATCCCCGGTGATGATCCGGTCATAGTCCTCCGGCCTGCGCCCGAAATCCTGCAGATTCTGGTAAATAGTATCTGCTGCTGCCGGGGCCATGCAGGCTCCCATGTTCATGGAATCCTTGAGGCCGAAATCCACAATTTTCCCCGGTGTGAGTCCCGTAATGATTGCCCGGGACTTATTTCCTCTGCTGCCGCTTAAAATGAATGCACCGCTGCCGGTCACCGTCCATGTGGCGGACAGGGGACGCTGGTTTCCGTAGCCTAAGGGAAAACGGAATTCTTTTTCCGCACTGGCAAAATGACTGCTGGTGACACAGCCTACATAATCAGCGAATCCGCCGCTGACGGCCATCGCTCCCAGACTCAGGGAAAGTCCGCAGGTGGAGCAGGCGCCGTAAAGCCCGAACAGCGGTTTTTCATACTGAGCCAGACCGAAGCTGGTAGCGATGCTTTGTCCCAACAGATCTCCCGCAAATAAAAAACGTAAATCCGTGGTGTTAATTCCTGCCTTTTTCACCGCCAGATGCAGGGCGTCCCGCTGCAAACTGCTTTCCGCTTCTTCCCAGGTAGGACAGCCAAACAGATCATCCTCTCCGGTCATATCAAAAAGATCTCCCAGGGGTCCCTCCCCTTCTTTTTTTCCCACAATACAAGCGCTTTCCCTGATAAAAACAGGCACCGGGAATTTAATGCTCTGTGTGCCGCAGGCAAACATCGCTTTTTCTCCCAGCGCCTTTTCTTCTTTTCGATCATCCATACTGAAACCCTCCGTACCCGATGCATCCGGCCTTTTCGCCCGCATCCTGTTTTCTGTATTCTAGTATCGGAAGATTCGGAATTCTTTATACCTCTTTTTCTCCTAAAAATTGAAGAAAGATTTCTTTCGTCCTGGCATATCTCGGTCTGCTCACCGGAATAATGCGCCCGTCATACAATTCCACTCCTTTTGCAGAAAAGAAACGGATCTGTTTCATATTCACCAGATAGCTCTGATGGATCCTGAGAAAATATTCCGGCAGCCTGCCCTCCAGATCGCTCAGCTTCATGTTCACCCGGATATCCTCTTCCCGGCAGTGTACCGTCAGAATGCGTCTTTCACTCTCCACATAACAGATGCTCGACGCCTTCACCCTGGCAATAAAACTTTTGGAAATCAGCGTTACGGATTCCGCATCTCTTCCTTCCATCTGTTCCAACGCCCGGTCAACCGCTTCAAAAAGCTTTTCCTGTTTCACGGGTTTGATCAGAAGGTACACCGGATCCGCGTCGAAAATATCCTCCGCACTTTCCAGGGAATCCGTGAAAAAAATGATTTTTACATCACCGAAAATCTCCCGGACCTGACGGGCGATTCCGATTCCCTCTTCTTCGTTCTCCTTCAGTTCCATAATGGCGATATCGGCCTTCTTTCGCTCATCTTTCTGCCAGGCCCCCAGCATTTCCCTGTTTGTCGGATATATCACAACCTGCAGTTCTCCCCCGTATTGCCCGTTCAGCATTTCCTGCATCCTATTCAATACTTCCGGACTGCTGTCACAAATCGCAATTTTCCTCATAGCTTTCTCCTCTATTATGTAAAACGGTCTGCAGAATTATGTAAATTCATTCATCTAACTATATCTAACTTTGTCTCCCTTAAGATATCTTATCACATCTACAACATTTTGCATTAAATTAGATACAATATGTTTTCCAAATGACAAATTCTGTTGGATAAAAAAAGAGAAAAAAAGCTGCCGCAGGTTTCTCTTGCCTGTGACAGCTTTCTGTTCTATATTCCACTGTACATCGAAGTTTACAGCTGCGCTACATCCTTCATGGAGAAGCTCATTCTGCCCATCTTATCCTTGCCAAGGCAGACAACAGTTACTTTATCGCCCAATGTCAGGACGTCCTCAACACGGTTGATCCGCTCTTTTGCAATCTTGGAAATGTGCACCATTCCTTCTTTTCCGGGGGCAAATTCTACAAACGCGCCGAACTCTTTAATGCTCACAACAGTTCCTTTAAAGATCTGGCCCGCTTCAAAGTCTGTTACGATAGTCTTAATCATCTCCACAGCCTTATCCATCATTTCCTTATCCGTGCCGCATACGGAAACGTTACCGTCATCCGTAATATCGATCTTCACGCCGGTGCGGGCAATGATTTCGTTGATGGTCTTTCCTCTCTGTCCCACCACATCGCCGATCTTTTCAGGATCGATCTGAATGGAAATGATCTTGGGTGCATAAGGACCGACTTCCGCTCTGGGGTGAGCGATACAGGGAGTCAAAATCTCATTGATGATATATTCTCTCGCTTCTTTGGTTCTGGCGATGGCTTCTTCCACAATCGGTCTTGTCAGGCCGTGGATCTTGATATCCATCTGGATCGCGGTAATGCCGTCATGAGTGCCCGCCACCTTAAAGTCCATGTCGCCGAAGAAATCTTCCAGGCCCTGGATATCGGTCAGAACCAGGTAGTCATCATCCGTATCGCCGGTTACCAGACCACAGGAAATGCCGGCTACCTGCTTTTTGATCGGCACGCCCGCTGCCATCAGGGACAGAGTGGACGCACAGACAGAAGCCTGAGAGGTGGAACCGTTGGATTCAAAAGTTTCGGATACGGTTCTGATTGCATAAGGGAATTCTTCCTCTGTGGGAAGCACGGGCATCAGAGCCTTTTCCGCCAGAGCGCCATGGCCGATCTCACGGCGTCCGGGACCTCTGGAAGGTTTTGTCTCGCCTACGGAGTAGGACGGGAAGTTATAATGATGCATATATCTCTTGTTCACTTCGTTTTCATCCAGACCGTCGATCCGCTGCATTTCAGAAAGCGGAGCCAGAGTACATACGTTGCAGATCTGTGTCTGACCCCTGGTGAACATGCCGGAGCCGTGCACTCTGGGAATGATGTCAACCTCTGCTGCCAGAGGACGGATCTGGTTGATGGCACGTCCGTCGGGTCTCTTGTGATCTTTTAAGATCATCTTGCGGACAGTCTTTTTCTGGTACTGGTAAACGGCTTCGCCCAATACAGCCAGCCATTCTTCCTTCTCCGCAAAAGCTTCTTCCAGACGCTCTGTGATCTTGCGGATATTTTCCTCACGCACCTGCTTCACATCTGTGAAAACAGCCGCTTCCATTTCTTCGGGAGGAACGATCTCTTTTATCGCTGTGAACAGTTCTTCCGGCACCGCACAGCTGGTATACTCATGTTTGGGTTTGCCCACTTCCGCCACAATATTGTTGATAAACGCGATGATCGTCTGGTTCACATCATGAGCCAGATAAATCGCTTCGATCATTTTGTCTTCCGGCACTTCATTGGCGCCCGCTTCGATCATGATCACCTTTTCACCGGTGGAAGCCACAGTCAGCTGAAGATCGCCCTTCTTCCACTGTTCCTGGCTGGGGTTGATGATAAATTCACCGTCCATAAGGCCCACCTGAGTCATGGCGCAGGGGCCAGCGAAGGGGATGTCTGAGATAGAGGTCGCAATTGCGGAACCCAGCATTGCCACCAGTTCGGGACGGCAGGCAGGATCCACGGACATAACCAGATTGTTTAATGTCACGTCATTGCGGTAATCCTTGGGGAACAGAGGGCGCATGGGCCGGTCGATCACACGGCTTGTCAGGACAGAGTTCTCACTCGCTTTCCCCTCTCTCTTATTGAAACCGCCGGGAATTTTGCCAACGGCATATAACTTCTCTTCAAATTCTACAGACAGGGGAAAGAAGTCGATTCCCTCTCTCGGTTTCTCACTCGCCGTAGCGGTAGAAAGTACGGTTGTCTCACCATACTGCATAAATGCCGCACCGTTTGCCTGTGCAGCGACACGGCCCACGTCAACCTTTAAAGTGCGTCCGGCCAGTTCCATTGTAAATGTCTTGTACATTTCGTCATCTCTCCTTTTCTTTGTGATGCAGACATGGCTGCGCCATGTACGAAAATCAGGTAGAAGATGCCGAAACTACTGATAAAAACACCGCTCTGCGATATGCTTATCAGTGGTCTCGGAAGCACTCTTCCACCCGGGGCCTGTGCCCTCCTCCTAACAGTCAGGAATGAGAAAATAAGGCGGAATGCCGGCTGTTAAAACCGGCCGGTTCTCCGCCTTATCTCATGAATTATTTTCTGATGCCAAGTCTTTCGATCAGGGAACGATATCTTTCAATATCATTCTTCTTTAAGTAATCCAGCAGACCTCTTCTCTGACCAACCATCTGAAGCAGACCTCTTCTGGAGTGGTGATCCTTCGGATTGCTCTTTAAGTGCTCGGTTAACTCCTGGATTCTTGCTGTCAGTACTGCAACCTGAACTTCCGGTGAACCTGTGTCGCCTTCTGTTCTTGCATACTCTTTGATGATCGCTGTTTTCTTTTCTTTGGAAATCATGGTAATTCCTCCTTTTATTTGACCGCCTGACACTAAGATATGGGTCGGAGTGTCCCAAACCTGAGCATCGGCTGAATTCATACCTGATAATTGTAGCACAGAAACATTGTCCTGTAAACAGAAAAAAGTCTCTGCAGAGAGACTTTTTTCTAAAAATATCGTCAGGACAGCACCCTTCTGACACTGTAAGGGGTCCGGTAGGTAGCATTTGATATCCTGATCCCTGTTCTGGGGTTGCTGGCATGGATGACCTGCCCTCCGCCGATATAAATGGCAACATGGTTCACCACGCCGTTTTTCGCATAGAAAATCAGATCGCCGGGCTTGGCTTCGGAAAGGCTGATTTTCGTCCCGATCTTCTCCTGACTGCCGGAATGATGCGGCAGGCTTACGCCATATTTCTTGAAAATACTCAGAACGAAACCGGAACAGTCCGCCCCGTTTGTCAGGCTTGTACCTCCCCATACATAGGGGTTCCCCAAAAACTGTTTCGCATAATTGACCAGATCCACGCGCACATCGGATACGCCCTGGCCATATTTTAATTCGGTCATGCTGACCGCTTTCTCCAGCTTTTTGGAAATATCCACATATTCCTTAAAAACATATGCTTCTTCATCGTCCAGCATGATCTTGACCCATTCATCCTGAACTTCCACCACTTCCAGTTCCTCCCCTTCCGCAATCTGCGTCAGGATGGAAGATTCCGTGCTGGGCGCTTCCCTGACATACAGGCCGCCGGAATTGCATACCGCCATATCCGCCGCTTCTCTGTCCGCCAGCTCTCTGGCTTCTGCCCCGGTGAGCATGTAATCGGCTTTCACATATCCGGTCACCTTACCGGATCTGATCTGATACCAGCCGTTCTCTTCTCCCAGCACGTCCGCCCCTGCATATTTGGGAAGCTTTCCTACCAGTTCTCCGCCTTCTTCCGCCGTCTTTCTGACATTGAGCCAGTCGTTAACCTTGGCGATTCCCAGATTCTCATATCCGTAAATCTTCTTGCGCTCTTCTTTTGCGTTCTCCGCCGCGGCAAGGCACTGTTCGGTATCCACCGATTCATCCAGGATCGTGCCCACTCCGGCAGACTGGATCGTTTTGTGAATCGTATTTTCAGCAGAACCTGCATTCACTGTCATCCCTGCAACCATCACGCAGGCGGCAACAGTCAGTCCAAGTTTTCCTAATTTGTGCATTCGTCATTCTCCCTTAAATCGTAATATCCCGCCCTCAAATCGTAATATTTTTGTAACAATTTCATTATAGAGAAACGAGCAAAAATTGTCAACGCCCTTTTTTGTGAAATATTTTCCAGCTGCTGTCCCCGTCAGGAGCCTCTCCCATTGCGCGGCCGATGCCGATAAAAAAGTGTGCGCATCTACAGCGAAGCGTGTTTTTTCATACGATAGGAAACGAAGTTTCCTATCGTATGAAAAAACAAGGCACCCCTCAGGATGCCTTGTCTGCCAAGTCTGCATTTTCACTGTTGTGAATCGCAAAAGCGATGTTGGTGGCATGGTCGGCCACCCGCTCCAGCCCGGATACCAGATCCGAGAATATCATTCCCGCCTCCGGAGAACATTCGTTTTTCGTCAGTCTCTCGATATGCTTCTTCTGGAGTTCTTTTTCCTTATTGTCAATCGCATCCTCCAGCTGTGCAATATCCCGCATATGTTCTTCCGAACTGGTGACAAACATTTCAACGGAATAGCGGATGATATTGTTGACCATATCCAGCATTTCTCCCAGCTCCTTCTGAGCGGGTTTGCTGAACGCCACCCCGGTTTCCTTGCGCCGGATAGCGGAATCCGCCACGTTCTCCGCGTGATCACCGATCCGTTCTATGTCGTTGACCACATGGAACAGCGCGCCGATGCTCTTCTGGTCCTCAATGGGCAGCGTGGTCTGGTTGATCTTGACCAGATAATTGGTAATGGCATGATTCAGGAAATTGATGTTCTTTTCCACATTATAGACTTCCTGGATATCTTCATCATCCAGGGTGATCAGCGCATTCATGGCGCGGTTTAAATTCTCACTGGCAAGAGACGCCATGCGGTCCAGCTCCTTAATGACCTCAACCACTGCCGTAGCCGGGTTGAACACCACCTTGTCGCCGATGTATTTCAAAGTAAAGCTTTCGCGGTAGCTGATCTTCTTGTCCGTGCCGGGCACCAGCAGATAAGTCATCTTCACGATCCAGCCGGAGAAGGGGAACAGGATGATTACCTGGAAAATCTTGAAGGTGGTATGAGCATTTGCCACAAACCTTCCCGGATTGTCGCCGGATATGGTATGCAAAAGCCCCATCACCGGATCCATTGCAATCTTTAAGATCACATACATGATGACTGTTCCGATCACGTTGAACAGAAAATGGATCATTGCCGCCCGCTTTGCATCTTTCTTTCCCGCCATGGAAGCCAGGAGTGCGGAAGCGCAGGCGCCGATATTACATCCCAAAATGATGAACAGGCAAATCGGAAGCTGCAGCAGTCCCTGATTTGCCATCAGAAGGACAATGCTGACCGTAACGGAAGAACTTTGGATCACCGCCGTCAGCACCGTGCCCACCAGAATTGCCAGAAGGGGGCTTTCCAGGGAATGCAGAAGATTGACGATCTGGGGCATATCCTTCATGCCGGACATGGCGGAGGACATTCCCGAAAGTCCCATGAAGAGCACGCCGAATCCCAGCACAATGTTGGCAAACTTCACAATATTCTGCCGTTTGCAGAACATGATGACAATGACGCCACCAAGGAGGAACACCGGGGCAATTTTGGAAAGATTGAAGGATACCAGCTGGGAAGTCACCGTGGTACCGATATTGGCGCCGAAAATAACGCCGGCCGCCTGATACAGATTCATCAGGCCGGAGTTAACAAAGCTGACCACCATGACCGTACATGCGGAGGATGACTGGATCACCGCAGTGAATATCACGCCCACAATCATACCGACGAAGCGGTTCTTGGTAAACATCTCCAGGATCCCCCTCAGCTTCGCGCCCGCCGCCTTCTCTATGCTGTCGCTCATCATCTTCATGCCCAGCAGGAACATGCCCAGGCCGCCGGCCAGTGACAAAATCATAGAACCTATGTCCATTTTAAGCTTCTCCTTCGTATTTGGAAATATAAAAATTTATTACACCAATTTTACGCAGTTCACGTATATTTTACGTTATATTCACAAAACTTACAAGAAATTTCTACAAACTTTCCCTTTTTCCTTCCCAAAACAAAAAAGGACAGGCTCCGATCAGCGTTGCCTGCCCTTTTCTATATCAATTTCTAACTGTTTTTTTAACGCATCAAGATTCTCAAATTTTTGTTCCGGCCTGCAGAACGACAGCAGGCGCACCGTGATGAAACTGTCATAGATGTCATCCGAAAAATCATAAAGATAGGTTTCCACACCGGCCGGCGGATTTGGCCCCTGTTCCACGGTGGGCCGCACCCCCACATTGGTCAGGCCTTTAAAAATCCCTTTGTGGCATTCTGCCTCCGATAAATAAACACCGTTTGGCGGCAGAAGCTTGTCCGGAGGCGGCAGAAGGTTC
The DNA here is from genome assembly GCA_902476265.1 of uncultured Lachnospiraceae bacterium. GTDB lineage: Bacteria > Bacillota > Clostridia > Lachnospirales > Lachnospiraceae > Gallintestinimicrobium. The sequence goes on along the minus strand of CABSCP010000007.1, from coordinate 111,607 downwards.
ACCGTAGGAAATCCTATCCTGCGCCCGATCTGCCTGCCGTGGACCACCGTTCCCATCACCATATAGGGAGCTCCCAAAAGGCAGGCGGCCTCTTCCATCCTCCCGGCCTCCACAGCCCTTCGCACCCGGGTGGAGCTGATTTCTTCGCCGCCCTCATAAACCTTATCGATAATCTCCACCCGATAGCCGCAGCGCTGTGCATACTTCCGCAGCAGGGCGCAGTCCCCTTTTCCCTTGTCTCCGAAGGAAAGATCCGTCCCCGCCGCCACCAGCCCGGCCTTCATCCTGTCGCACAGAATTTCTTTGATAAAGTTTTCGGGAGACATGGCGGCGGTTTCTTCGTTCAGCGGGAATTCAATGAGGGTATCCACTCCCAGCTGCCGGAAAAACCGTCTCTTCTCTTCTTTTGTGGTAAGCCCTCTGATCACTTTCTTTGAAAAAAAAGCTGCCGGAGAAGGGTCGAAGGTAAACACGGCCGCTTGCAGTCCCTCTTCTTTTGCTTCCAAAATCCGCTCCAAAAGGGCTTTGTGCCCCCGGTGGACCCCGTCAAATTTTCCGATTGCCACCGCCGAGGGGTTTTCCAGCTGAAATTGAGTTGCCCCGGATATAATCTGCATCCGATTTACGCATCCTTTCCCAAAAACATTTTCACGGGTTTAAAGCGCCCGTTTTCTTCCTGCCAGCCGTAAACGCCGTAAAATCTTCCGCTTTCACCGTAAACCCGTATCTGCATTCCGTCTGCCGGAGTTTCTTCCACTCCTTCCAGATGCCCGGGATACAGCGGGTTGCCGTTTACCGCCAGCAAATCCGCTTCTTTTTTTACCCTGACCGCCGGAAGTCCGGCGAAAACAGAATCCGTCGGAAGCAGAATTTCTTCCAGCCTGCCTTCCCGGGCAAGCTGTTCGATTTCGGCAAGCTTTTTCGCCTGCCCGATTTCGAACTGTCCGGAACGGGTGCGCACCAGCTCCGCCATGGCGCCGCCGCAGCCCAGCTTTCTGCCGATGTCATCGCACAGCGTGCGGATATAGGTTCCTTTGGAACAGGATACCCGCATGACCGCATACGGAAGATCTATCTCTTCTATTTCAATGGCGTATATGGTGATCCTGCGGCTTTTGCGCTCCACCACTTTCCCCGCCCGGGCCAGATCGCAGAGTTTCTGTCCGTTCACCTTCAGGGCGGAATACATGGGCGGAATCTGATCATATTCTCCCACAAAAGAAAGGATGGCGCTTCGGACCTCCTCCTTTGTTGCGGTGACCGGATGTTCTTCCAAAATGCTGCCCGTGGTATCCTGAGTATCCGTGATACAGCCCAAAAGCAGCTTCGCCCGGTATTCCTTGGTCTTATCCGTGAGCAGATCACACAGTTTTGTGGCATTTCCCAGACAGACGGGAAGTACCCCGGACGCGTCCGGGTCCAGGGTACCTGTGTGGCCTATTTTTTTCTGTTTGCAGATTCCCCGCAGCTTTGCCACCACATCAAAGGAAGTAAAGCCGGGTTCCTTATAGACATTGAGAATGCCGTTCATTTATCTGACTCCTTTACAGGTGTATGTATCAATAAGCCCTCAGCCCAGCTGTTTTTCGATATGTAGGGACAGATTGTTGATACAGTCATGGAAAGTGCCCCTCATGGTACAGCCTGCCGCGCGCACATGTCCGCCGCCGCCAAAATAGGAGGCCACGGAGGCCACATCCACTTTTCCGTTGGAGCGCATGCTGACCTTGTATTCCTGAGGGCCGGTCTGGTACATGAAAACCGCACACTCCACGCCCTTGATAATGCGCAGCTGGCTCACGATACCGTCCAGATCCTTCGGTCCCACGCCGTAAAATTCCATAGTCTTTTTATCGACGGAGCTGACAATACATCTGCCGTTCATGAACATGATGCTCTCTAACAGCGCCCTGCCCAGAATCTGGTTCTGCACATAAGTTTTTTCATAAAATGTTTCATCAATCAGCCTGGAAAAATCAAATCCGTAAGCGATCAGCTTTGCCGCAACCTCCAGAGTATGAGGCGTGGTATTGGAATACTGAAACACGCCCGTATCGTGGATCATGCCGATGTAAAGTGCCTTGGCAATGTCCCGGTCAATCAGTTCTTCCTCCAGAAGTTCATAAACCAGTTCACAGGTGGAACTGGCCTGGGGATTGACATAGTTGACCTGGCCGCATCCCGATGCGTTGCTGATATGATGGTCAATATTAATTGTTTTGGCCGCAGTGTCAAAGTATTTCTCAGCTGCGCCCAGGCGGTCTTTCACGGTATCCACTGCAATGCACACATCATAACAGATGTCCGCACTGCAGTCCGTTTTCACCGCGTCAATTTCCTGAATACAGGAAAAAATGTCTGCCGGTTTTTCCAGATATACATCGATCCGCGCGTCCGGCAGCGCCTTTTTTAAATAGAGGTAAAGCCCCATACAGGAGCCCACGCAGTCGCCGTCAGGCCTTTCATGCCCCGTGACCGCAATTCTGTCACTGCTGCCCAGTTCCTCCAAAATCTTCTTCATTTTCCGTCCCATCCTCTCCGCCTTTTCTGGCGCGCTGATCTGCCATAACCTGATCAATCTTTTTGGACATATCAACACCGTAAGCGATGGACTGGTCAATGATGAAGCGGATTTCCGGCGTATTGCGCAGGTTGATTTCCTTTGCAAGCCTTCCGCGGATAAACCCTTCCGCGCTGCGCAGCCCTTCCATGGTATCCTTTTGCGCTTCTTCATTTCCCAGCACGCTGATATATGCCCTGCAGCTCTTTAAATCCGGCGCAACTTCCACAGATACCACGCTGGTCATGGGGCTGATCCGGGGATCTTTGATTTCTCCCCGGATTACCTCAGCCAGAACACGCTGCACTTCGCCGTTAATTCTGCTGTTTTTTACACTGTTCTTTCTCATATATCCCTTTCCTCGTCACGGTTTGAAGGCGCACTGCCAGTTCTAGCGCGGCACTTCAACCATGATATATGCTTCTACAATATCCAACTCCTGCATCTTGTCAAAGTTTTCAAATACAAGACCGCATTCAAAGCCGGCCTTCACTTCCTTTACATCGTCCTTGAAACGCTTTAAGGATGCCAGGCTGCCTTCGTAAATCTGCTCGCCTTCTCTGGTGATCCTCACTTTACAGTTTCTCTGGAACATGCCGTCAAGCACATAGGAACCGGCGATATTGCCGATTGCGGATGCCTTGAAGATCTGGCGCACTTCCGCATGGCCGATCACCTTTTCCTCGAAAACAGGATCCAGCATTCCCTTCATGGCCGCTTCGATATCCTCGATAGCCTGATAGATGACTCTGTAAAGGCGGATATCCACACCTTCCAACTCTGCCGTCGCTTTTGCGGTCGCATCCGGACGCACATTGAAACCGATGATGATGGCATTGGATGCGCTGGCCAGGGTAACGTCGGATTCGTTGATGGCGCCTACGCCGCCATGGATGCATTTCACCACAACTTCTTCGTTGGAAAGCTTCAGCAGACTCTGCTTCACGGCTTCCACGCTGCCCTGTACATCGGCTTTGACGATCAGGTTGAGTTCCTTCAAATTGCCCTCCTGGATCTGGTTGAACAGATCGTCCAGGGACATCTTGGATTTTGTCTCTTCCAGCTTCTTTTCCTTATTCTGTTCGATGAATGCCGCCGCATAGTTCTTGGCTTCCTTATCGCTCTCATGAGCCAGGAATACGTCACCTGCATCCGGCACATCGGAAAGGCCCAGAATTTCCACCGGTGTGGAAGGACCGGCCTCTTTCACCCGTCTGCCCTTGTCATCGATCATTGCGCGGACTTTACCGCTGGAGGAACCTGCGGATACGAAGTCGCCCACATGCAGGGTGCCCTTCTGTACCAGCACTCTGGCAACAGGGCCGCGGCCCTTATCCAGTTCCGCCTCGATCACAAGGCCTCTTGCCATACGGTTGGGGTTGGCTTTCAGTTCCAGCACCTCTGCGGTCAGCAGAATCATTTCAAGCAGGTTCTGCAGCCCGTCGCCGGTTTTTGCGGATACCGGTACAAATACGGTGCTTCCGCCCCAATCCTCTGCGATCAGACCATATTCTGTCAGTTCCTGTTTCACGCGGTCCACATTGGCATTGGGCTTGTCGATTTTGTTCACCGCAACGATGATTTCAATTCCCGCCGCTTTCGCATGGTTGATCGCTTCCACCGTCTGAGGCATCACACCGTCGTCCGCTGCAACCACTAAAACCGCGATATCCGTGGAATTGGCGCCGCGCATACGCATGGCAGTGAACGCTTCATGTCCGGGTGTATCCAAAAATGTGATCTTCTGTCCGTTGATCTGAACCGTATAAGCGCCGATATGCTGGGTGATTCCGCCCGCTTCACGGTCTGTCACATTAGTCTTTCTGATGGCATCCAGCAGGGATGTTTTACCATGGTCAACGTGGCCCATGACGCAGATGACCGGAGGTCTTGCGGTCATATCATCTTCGCTCTCTTCGTCCTCTTTCAGGAGTTCTTCGATCACGTCCACCTTAACTTCCTTCTCGCAGATGATGTCATACTCAATCGCAATATTTTCCGCGTCCTCATAGGAAATTTCCTGGTTTACCGTCACGATCTTGCCTTCCAGGAACAGCTTTTTAATGATCGCTGCGGGTAAGATTCTCATCTTCTCCGCCAGTTCCTTGATCGTGATGGTTTCCGGCACTGTGATCACCTTGATCACTTCTTCCGGCTCTGCCGGCTTGGGATCGGGTTTGATGAACCGTCCCGCCCTGTTCTTATTCTTCAGCTTCGCCGCGTCATCTTCGTAAATTGCGTCTTTCTTAGACTTCTTATCGCGCTCCTGCTGGGTTACTCTCCTGTCATCACGGCGTTTTTCCGTGTCTTTTGCGGGGACTTCCGGCGTAAAGCCTTTCGCCGGCGCAGGCTTTCTGAATCGATTGTCCTGCCTTCCATCGCTGCTCTGAGGGCGTCCGCTATTTGTACCAGGACGGCCAGCGCCTGTATTGCGATTAAAGCCCTGATTATCCCTTGTACCGCCGTTATAACCCGGACGGCCCTGGTCTCTTCTCTGTCCATTGTTTCCGCTGCCTCCGTTGCCCTGCTGCCTATCCTGGCCGGGACGGCCGTTGTTATTATTCCGGTACTGACCGTACTGGCCCTGACCTGCCGGCCTGTCGCTTCTGTTCTGACCGCCTCTGTTCTGATCATTCCGGTTGTACTGGCCCTGACCTGCCGGTCTGTCGCTTCTGTTCTGGCCGCCTCTGTTCTGATCGTTCCGGTTGTACTGGCCCTGACCTGCCGGTCTGTCGTTTCTGTTCTGACCGGAATAACTGTTCTGCCTTTCCGGACGATCACTGCGCTGATCCGGTCTGGATCCGCGGTCCTGTCTGGGCACATAATCCTGCCTTCCGCCGTTCTCTGTCCGGGGCGCATGATCCGTGCGTTCTGCTCTGGATGCCTGGTCGGCTTTTTCAGCTCTTTCCATGCGTTCCGCCGCTTCCGCCTTCTTCTGTGCTTCGATTTCCGCAGCCTTTGCCGCGCGCTGCGCCGCCGCTTCTCTTTCGGCAGCTTCCTTTGCCGCGCGTTCCACGCTCAGAAGTTTCTCGTCCGGCATCACCGGCTGGGAAGGCTTTGTGAGCGGTTTGATTAAAGGTCTGCTTTCCACACGGACACTGCTGCTGCCGTTATTGCGGCCGCCGGCCTGATATCCGCCCTGACGCCTTCCGTTCCCATTTCCGTTATTCCGGTTCTGATCGTTCCTGTTCTGATCATTCCGGTTCTGGTCGTTCCTGCGGTCATTCCCGCGGCCGCCGTTATTCCTTCTGTCGTTGTTTCCCAAACCGCCGTTATTCCTTCTGTCATTATTTCCGGAACCGCCATTATTCATGCGGCTGTTCTGAGGATTGTTCACTACAATAATTGTCTTCGCTTTTTTGTGCGGTTTGGGCGCTGCCTGCGCTGTTTTTTCCGTAGATATTTCCGGCTTCTCCACCTGCGCCATCCTTTCTGTCTTCTCCACTTTCTTCTCTGTATTCTCCGCTTCTGCAGGCTTGGGAACCGGCTTTTTTTCTTCGGCCCCGGAAGCTTTTGAAGCAAATTTACTCTTTACCCAATCTATGGCGTCGCCCTCAACAGAGCTCTGCGCCACTTTTACATCCACGCCTTTTTCCTGTAAAAAACTGATGATGTCTTTGCTCTTTATATCCAACTCCTTCGCGAGTTCATGTACCTTTATTTTTGCCATTCTGCTACCTCCGTCTCATTCACTGTTGCTTCCAGATGCTTTTTCAAGGTTTTCGCAAAACCATCATCGATCACCGCCAGGGATGCTCTCATTTCTTTTCCCATCGCGTGTCCCAGCTCTTCCTTAGTCCCGTATTCAAAATAGGGCACCCGGTAAAACTCACACATGTTACGGAAGTTTTTCTTCGTATTTGCCGAAGCATCTGTGCCTACAAGCACAAGCCGCGCGCTGCCTTCCTTCACCGCCTTTTCGGTCATGAATTCGCCGCTCACTACGCGTCCCGCTTTTGTCGCCAGCCCCAGCAGGGAAAACACCTTATTCGGTCTCACTCTCACCAAACTCCTTTTCCAGGCTGTTATAAACCTCATCCGGAATACTCATCTTAAAGGAACGCTCCAGACCTTTATTCTTTCGTGCCTTTTTCAGGCATTCCAGATTTTTACACAGATATGCGCCCCTTCCATTCTTTCTTCCTGTCAAATCCAGAACAATGGTTCCCTCCGGCGTTTTCAAAACACGCATCATTTCTTTCTTGTTTTTCATTTCGCCGCAGCCTACACACTGTCTCATCGGAATCTTTTTATTCATCGCCTTCACCTTTATTCACGGATATCCGTCTCATCTTCGGACTCCGCAAAATCTTCTGCCTGGGCAGCGTCTTCGGGCTCTTCTTCATAATTTTCATCGTACTCGTCTTCGTAATCATCCTCATCATCATATTCATCGAGGTAATCTTCATAACGGAAGCCGGGCGCATCCTTCGCCTGTGTCTCACTCTTGATATCGATCTTGTATCCTGTCAGCCGGGCAGCAAGCCTTGCGTTCTGTCCTTCCTTGCCGATTGCCAGGGAAAGCTGATAATCCGGCACAACCACTTTTGCCGTCCTCTCATCGGGATCTGCGAATACCGCCACGATCTTCGCCGGTGACAGCGCATTCTGAATCAGGTTGCCGGGGTTTTCATCCCAATTGACGATATCGATCTTTTCGCCTCTCAGTTCATCCACAATGGCGTTGACCCTGGAACCGTTCATGCCCACACAGGCGCCCACAGCGTCCACGTTGGGATTGTTGGACCAAACCGCAATCTTTGTACGGCTGCCCGCTTCTCTGGCAATGCTTTTGATTTCCACCGTGCCGTCCCTGATCTCCGTCACTTCCGCCTCAAACAGCCTCTTTACCAGTTCCGGATGGGTACGGCTCACCAGAATGCGGGGACCCTTAGGCGTATTCTTCACTTCCAGGATGTATACCTTGATGCGCTCGGTGGGCTTAAATACTTCCCCTTTCACCTGCTCGCTCTCATTTAAAATGGCATCCGCTTTCCCCAGATTGATGCTGATGTTGCGGCCCAGATAACGCTGAACCACACCGGTTACAACATCTTTTTCCTTCTCAAAGTACTGATTATAGACAACGCTTCTTTCCTCTTCACGGATTTTCTGCAGAATGACGTTCTTCGCGTTCTGCGTTGCGATACGGCCGAATTCCTTGGATTTGATTTCCACATGGATGGTGCCGCCCACCTCAGCGTGTCTGGAAATCTCTCTGGCTTTTTCCAGCGGAATCTGCAGACAGTCATCCTCCACATCCTCTTCCGCCGCCACGATTTCCTTTTCCGCATAGCAGAGGAAATCACAGGTATCCCTGTCAATTTCCACCTTTACGTTATCCGCTTTTCCGAAGTGCTGCTTACACGCTGTGATCAGGGAGTTTTCGATGGCTTCAAAAAGGGTCTCCTTGCTGATCTCCTTTTCCTTCTCCAGTATATCAAGCGCTTCTTTTAATTCTTTGTTCATTTCATCCTCCATTCCGCCGCTGACGGCTTTTTATGGCAGCCTTTGCTGCGCGGGCTTCTTGCCGCCCGCCGATGCTTTAAAAATCCAAAGCCAGTTTGATCAGTGCGATCTCTTTCCTGGCAAAAGTCATTTCTTTTTCAACCGTATCAATCGTCACGCTGTCTGCATCAAATGCTTTCAGCACGCCGGAAAACTCCTTGCATTTTTCCAGCGGCTTATACAGCCTGATTTCCACTTCCTCACCCAGGCTCTTTTCCAGATGCTTCTCTTTTTTCAGCGTCCTTCCAAGCCCCGGAGAGCTCACTTCCAGAATATAGGCATCTTCAATGAAATCCGCCGCATCCAGCTGATCGGACAGCGCTCTGCTCACCGCTTCACAGTCTCCGATGTTGACCCCTTCCGGCTTGTCGATGTAAGCCCTCAGGTACCAGTCGCTGCCTTCCTTCACATACTCAACGTCATAGATTTCCACGCCGTTTTGTTCTGCAATAGGCAGCAGGAGCTCCTCTGTCCTGGTTTCGTATGTCTCTCTTCTTGACATTCCTTCACCTTCCTTATTCAGTTGTCTTGTCATTCACCGCCGCTTTTGTCCGATATGTGCATCCTTAATAATGAAGCAATTCCTTCCGTACAGCGGTTTACAACAAAGAAGAGTGGGCTGCAAACCCACTCTTACTCTAGTAACATCTTATCATCTTGATAACTATAGCACGCTTTGCCATAAGATGCAAGCGTTTTTCCTTCTTTTTTCAGGTTTTTATCGTCCTTTTTTCGACTCCGGACCGCTTTTTCCCGTGGTTTTGTACTCTCACAGGGATTCTTTATGCAAATTTTTTTGATTTTTTTGAAAAAAGTGCTTGCATTTTTTTGAATTTTATAGTACATTAGTCAAGTGCCAAGCAACAAGCGAGGCAAACTATGATGGCTAGTTGGTCAAGCGGTCAAGACGTCGCCCTCTCACGGCGAAAACAGGGGTTCGATTCCCCTACTAGCTGCGACTGTAAGTTTTTTAAACGAACAGCCCAACCCGAGAGTTCCTGAAATACCGTATTTATGCGGATTTCGGGAATTTTTTTCGTTATAATAGAAAACTTGAAGCGTGTTTTCTTATTGTTCTATAAAAATTCCCGGATATCTCCCGCCAATTTTTCTTCCGCGGCAATCAGCCGTTTTGTGAGATCCTTCGCTTTATCTTCTGCCGCCTGATATTGGTTTAAGTATCTGTTCAGCGACTTTATTCCCATATTACATCCTTCCGTAATCAAATCGGCAACCGTCTGATCGGAATCATTTATCGACAGTTTCATATTTGTCTTCACCCAGGACATCCCCTTTGCCATCAGGTTGGGATCTTTGCCTTCCTCCTGATACTCCGATAACAAAGTTCGGATTTCCTCCTCGATTTTCTGATTGTCTTTCTCCGATTCCGTCAGTATTTTTCTTAATTTATCATTTGATACATAGTCCAATACTTCATCAATGGATGTAATTCCCATTTTTACGCCGGCATCACATTCATGCAATAATTTTATCGTATCCGGTTCCACCATTTCAGTCAGCTCCTTTTCTATTTGATGACGCCGGGGTCAAATTATCTTTTGGCCCCGGCGTCATTTGACAAAAAATAGTATGTTAATTATTGAAAGAATTATTCAGAAAAATTGGAACTGCCCTACTGTTTTACCCCGCCATAAAATCAAACAGACTGATCTGGTTGGACTCCGGAAGATCTCCCAGTATCCCCAGGGTATCCAGAAGATCCACGATGGTTTTGCTGGCCTTGGAACGTTCCCTGAAATCATCTTTACTTAAGAAAGGGCCGTCCTTGGCCGCTTCCACGATAGCGTCCGCCGCCTTTTCTCCCAGTCCGTCAATGCTGTTTAAGGAAGGCATGATCCTGCCGTCTATGATCTGGAAATTCCTGGAATGGGCTTTAAAAATATCAATGGGCACAAACTCAAATCCCCGGGCATACATTTCCTGCACCACCTTCATATCCTTTAAGGAAGCCTGCTCCTTCTGGGAAAGGGTATCGGAGCGGCGTTTGTAATCCGCCATCACCATTTCCAGGTGCTGTTGCCCCTGACACATGATTTCATAGGAAAATGCGGATGCGCGGATGGAGAAAAAGGCCGCGTAATAGGCCAGCGGATAGTTCACCTTGCAGTAAGCGATCCGCCATGCCATCATCACATAGGCCGCTGCATGGGCCTTGGGGAACATGTACTTAATTTTCTTACAGGACCAGATGTACCAGTCCGGCACGCCCACCGCTTCCATGGCCTCCTGCATCTCCGGTTTTAACCCCTTTCCCTTTCGCACGCTCTCCATGGTGGTGAAGGAAAGGCTGGGATCCATTCCCTTATTAATCAGATAAATCATGATATCGTCACGACAGCAGACCGCAGTGGAAATGGTAGCCTTTCCTTCCTGGATCAGCGTCTGGGCATTGCCCAGCCATACGTCCGTGCCGTGTCCCAGGCCGGAAATACGGATCAGGTCGGAAAAACACTGAGGTTTCGTATCCAGAAGCATCTGAATGACAAAATCCGTGCCGAACTCCGGAATGCCCAGCGATCCCACCGGACAGCCGTCGATCTGATCCGGCGTGATGCCTAAGGCCGAGGTATTTTGGAACAGGCTCATGACCTGGGGATCATCCAGCGGAATCTTGGTAGGGTCGATGCCTGTCAAATCCTGCAGCATCCGGATCATGGTAGGATCATCATGCCCCAGAATATCAAGCTTTAACAGGTTGTGATCGATGGAGTGATAATCAAAATGGGTGGTCACCGTATCCGTGGTCATATCGTTGGCGGGGTGCTGTACCGGGGTAAAGGAGTTGATATCCTCTCCCACCGGCAGCACCACGATACCGCCGGGATGCTGCCCCGTACTTCTGCGCACGCCCGTACACCCCTGGACGATGCGGTTGATCTCGCAGTTGCGCTTTTTGCTGCCCCGCTCTTCAAAATAATTTTTCACATAACCGAAAGCGGTTTTATCTGCCAGCGTGCCGATAGTCCCGGCCCGGAAGGTCTGTCCGGCCCCGAAAATAACTTCCGTATATTTGTGGGCTTTACTCTGGTATTCTCCGGAAAAGTTTAAGTCGATATCCGGCTCCTTGTCCCCCTTAAATCCCAGGAACGTTTCAAAAGGAATGTCAAACCCGTCCTTGATCAGCGGTTCTCCGCAGACCGGACAGTTCTTATCGGGCATATCGCAGCCCGCGTTTCCGGAATAGGCCCTCACCTCTTCGGAATCAAAATCATAATAGCGGCACTTGGGGCAGCGGTAATGGGCGCTTAAGGAGTTTACCTCCGTTATGCCCGCCATAAATGCCACCAGAGAGGAACCCACGGACCCACGGGAGCCCACCAGATAGCCGTCCTCCACGGATTTCCACACCAGCTTCTGTGCAATGATATACATCACCGCAAAACCGTTTTTGATGATGGAATTCAATTCCTTTTCCAGGCGGTCCACCACGATTTGGGGCAATTCTTCCCCATAAAGCTCATGCGCCTTTCGATAGCAGATATCCGTCAGCGTTTTATCGCTGTCCGGAATCACCGGCGGGCATTTATCCGGCCGCACCGGGGACATGGTTTCTATCTGGTCCGCGATGTAATTGGTGTTGGTGATGACCACCTCTTCCGCCTTTTCACTGCCCAAATATTGAAATTCTTCCAACATTTCTTCCGTGGTGCGCAGATAGAGAGGTGCCTGGTCATCCGCATCCTTAAAGCCCTTTCCGGCCATAATAATCCTGCGGTACACTTCATCCGCAGGATCCAGGAAATGGACATCACAGGTGGCTACAACAGGCTTCCCAAACTGTTCTCCAAGCTGCACAATCTGGCGGTTCATATTCCGGATATCCTCAACGGAATTAATATTTTCAATCCGTTCGGACGCGATCATAAATTTATTGTTTCCGGTAGGTTGAATTTCCAGATAATCATAAAAATTCACGATGCGGGCGATCTGTGCATCCGACTGCCCGTCCAAAAGAGCCCTGTAAAGTTCTCCGGCTTCACAGGCGCTGCCCAGAATCAGTCCTTCCCTGTGCTTTAACAAAAGGCTTTTGGGAATCCTGGGCGTCTTGTGGAAATAGGTCAGGTGCGCTTCGGAAACAAGGGTATACAAATTCACCCTGCCGATGTCATTTTTCGCCAGAATGATCGCATGGTAGGAAGGAAGCCTTTTCACAATGTCAGGGCTGGAGTCCCCCAGCCGGTTCACTTCTGCCAGCGTATGGCAGTTCTTTTCTTCCAAAAGCGGAATAAATTTCACAAAAATCTCGGCCGTAGCCTCTGCATCATCCACCGCCCGGTGATGATTTTCCAGGGATACTCCCATGGTTTTTGCTACCGCGTCTAAGGTATGCTTGGCCTGATGAGGCAGCAGCACCCGGGCGATGCCCACCGTGTCCACATAGGTGGGGTCTAATTCAATGCCCTGCCGCCTGGCATTTTCCATGATAAAACTCATATCAAAGCTGGCGTTGTGGGCCACAAAGATCGTTCCTTTACAGAACGCTAAAAACCGGGGGAGCACTTCTTCGATCGTAGGCGCATCCATCACCATTTCATCGTTGATGCCGGTGAGCTGTTCGATCCGGAAGGGAATAGGCACTAAAGGATTTACAAAAGCCGAAAAACGGTCCACAATTTTACCGTCCTCCACCTTCACCGCACCGATTTCAATGATCCTGTTTTTTACCGGGGAAAATCCTGTGGTCTCGATATCGAAAACCACATAGGAATCCCGCAGGGGCTGTCCCTTATCTCCGGTCACAATCTCCTTTAAATCATCCACCAGATAGGCTTCACAGCCGTAAATCACTTTGAAAAAATCATTCTTATCCGGATTTGCATCCCCGGCTTCTTTTCTCTTACTCTTCTCTTCTTTCCACAGGTCATCGATCAGATGGTTGGCATCCGGGAAGGACTGCACCACGCCGTGATCCGTGATGGCGATGGCCGAATGTCCCCATTTATAAGCCCTCTTCACAATATCCTTGACTTCGGAAACGCCGTCCATATCGCTCATTTTCGTATGGCAGTGCAATTCCACCCGCTTCCGGATGGAATGATCCATCCTGGTACTGGTGAAATCGGAAATTTTCTTCACTCCCACAATGGAACCCACGGTCAGTTCCCCGTCAAATTTATCCACCATGGTAAGCCCTTTAATTTTCACAAACGCGCCGGGCTTAATTCCTTCCGTCAGTTCCGCCAGCTGCTCATTTAAGGTGAAAATTTTGATGGTCATGGTGTCCGTAAAATCAGTCACATCAAAAATCAGGATCGTTCTTTCATTTTTGATTTCCCGTTTATCCATGGCAATGATCTTACCCCGGATCACCACTTCTCCCATCTCTCCGATGATATCCTCGATGGGAATCGCCTCTTCATCGAAATCCCGTCCGTAAAGCACATCCGGATTGTCGCTCTTTTTGGCGCCCCGCCGGAAATCCCCCCGGCCTTCTCCCCGGTTAAACTTCCCTTTGCCGTATTTGCCGCCGCTGCCGTTTGCGCCGCCGCTGCGGGAAGCGGTTGTTCCGCCCTGGGCGGGAATGCGTTCCTGACCGCCGTTATGAGCGCCGGCGCCGTGCTGCCCTGCCGCGCCGTTTGCGCTGCCCGCTGCAACCACAGTGCCTCCCTCAAAGGGCGCTTCCGATGCTGCACCGACAGATGCCAGATAAGCTTCATATCCTGCATCCATGCCCCCCGCCTGCTTGAAAGCGCTCCCTTTTTCCGCTGCCTGCCTGCGCATCCGCTCTTCATTGTAACCGCCGCTGTTTGCCTCCGCCATCTGTCCGACAGACAGATCAAAGTCAGAGGCTGCCGGGCGCGCCCCGGCCCTGGCCGCAATTTCCGCCACCTTTCTGGCAACCATCATTTCATCTTCCGCTTTGCGCCTGTTTTCCTTAGGCTGACAATATTCCGTCACCACTTCCAGCAAAATACCGCAGCGCTCACAGAAGATTTTTTCCAGAATCCGGACCAGTTCCGGGCAGCGGTCATGGGCGATGACCGTATCCGGCACGGAAAGCTTCAGCTTTTTCTCTTCGGGAAAAGAAATTTCCGCATTCTTAAAAAGACTGTATTCCACCGGGCTGCATTCTTTCAGCTCCAGCAAAATGCTGTCATAATAGACCTCCATCAGCTTCTTCGGATCATACTGGGCCGAGAGACGGAATTTTTCGTATATTTTTACGGTAATATTGCATCCGGGAAAAAGCTGCTTTCTGATTTCTTCTTCCATATCAAAGATCATGTCCTTTAAAATCAGCCTTTCACAGCTGATGTAGACTCGGATCAGATCCTTCTGCCTGGTGGCGGTCACCCGTTCCACGCTCACTTTTTCAAAAAGTCCCCGTATGTTATCACTCAGCTTCAAGCCCGGAAATACTTCCAGAAACCTCTTTTCCATGTCCTGATTTATTCCTTCCAGTGTTCCAATTCATACCGCAGGGTCGAAAGAAATTCTGCCTCCGGCACCTTGCGGATGATTTCGCCCTTTTTGATTAAAAGGCCCTCTCCGATTCCTCCGGCGATTCCCAGATCGGCTTCTTTTGCTTCTCCGGGGCCGTTTACCGCACATCCCATCACAGCCACCTTCAAATTCAGATGGGGAAACTCTGCCGCCAGTGTCTCCACCTGGTTCGCAAGGCTGATCTGGTCAATCTTTGTCCTGCCGCAGGTGGGGCAGCTGACCACTTCAATGCCGCCCTTTCTCAGCCCCAGCGTGCGCAGAATAATTTTCGCCGATTTCACCTCTTCCGTCACATCTCCGGTGAGCGATACGCGGATAGTATCGCCGATCCCCTGGTTTAAAATCAGTCCCAGACCGATGCCTGACTTGATATTGCCCGAAATCAGGGTGCCCGACTCCGTAATGCCCACATGAAGCGGATAATCTGTCTGATCCGCCAGCAGTTCATGGGCTTTTACGCACATCATCACATCGGAAGACTTTATGCTGATGACCAGATTCTGATAATCCAGATCCTCGATCATATGCACCTTATCCAACGCGCTTTCCACGATTCCTTCCGCGGTCACACCGCCGTATTTTTCCACCAGTTCCCGCTCCAGGGAACCACTGTTAACGCCCACGCGGATGGGAATATCCCGTTCCTTTGCCACCTTCACCACAGCGGCCACTTTATCCTTCCCGCCGATATTGCCGGGATTGATCCTGATTTTATCCGCTCCGTTTTCCATGGCGGCAATTGCCATTTTATAGTCAAAATGAATATCCGCAACCAACGGAATGGAAATCTGTTTCTTAATCTCGGCAAGCGCTTTGGCCGCCGATTCATTGGGCACGGTACAGCGCACGATCTCACAGCCTACCGCCTCCAGCCTGTGGATCTGCGCCACTGTTTTTTCCACATCTTCCGTAGGCGTGTTGGTCATGGACTGAATCAGAATGGGATTGCCTCCCCCAATCAGTCTGTCGCCGATTTTTACGATCCGTGTATGGTCTCTATGCATTATGATACCCTCCCTGTCCTGTCATTTATAGAAAGTGTATCACAATCTGAAAAGGGGTGCAATCGCTTTATAGACCTCGTTCGGGCTGCATGTACCGCTTCATTCGCTCTCTCCCATAGGACAGTAGCGCAACACATATTCATAAATTTCCCTGCCATCCGCCGATTTTGCAGTCATATAAATCTCCAGTTCCCGCCCCTGTTCAAACAGCGCCGGGTCCAGCTCCAGATAAAGCCTTTCTCCGCTCTGTAAAACAGCATCCTTTTTCACCAGCAGTTTCCGCATCTTATCATCCCGCAGAATAACCGGAAGTATTTTGGCTGCCACTGTCTCCTTCGCTGCTACAGGAACTTCCGCCGGAAGTGCCAGCAGCAGTCCGATCCAAAAAGCGATCAGCCATCGTCCTGCCTTCTTCTCCGTGCGCATCACGCTTTGCAGCGGTTCAAAAGCGGCGCGTCCCGGGCCTGTCTTTTTGCAGAAATACCGCCACAGGGAAGCTGCCTCTATAAACATCGCCGTCAGAAAAAGTTTTGCCAGCGCATTTTTTACGTTTAAGAACCCTGCCGAAACATCCCGGTAAAAGATCAGGCACTGCCAAACGGCAAGCATCAAAAGCAGCCAGAAGAAAAGCGGATGCAGCATCCTGCAAAACAGGTTCTTTTTCAGATCTTCCAGCTGTTCCTGCAGAACCGCTTTTACGCCGTCCATTGTCTGAAAACGGCGCTCTGGCTTTTCTTCCATACACTTTTCCACAACAGCGGCCAGTTTCCGGGGAATGTCCGGCCGACAGTCCTTTAACCGAATCGCTGTATAGGGCGGTTTTGCGGGATTACAGGCGGAAAGAAGTGCATACAGCGTTCTGCCAAGTCCGAATACATCCGTGCGCACATCGGCTCTTCTGTCCTCCTTTGCTCCAAACAGTTCCGGGGCTGCAAAACCGGGACTCACAGCAATCGGCACGGCCTCCGTCTCTCCCAGGACTGCGGCGCTGCCAAAATCGATCAGCCAGAGTTTCCCTTCCCGGTCCGTCATAATATTAGAAGGTTTGCAGTCCAGGTAAACAAAGGGCGGCTGCATTTTATGAAGCGCGCCGATCGCATCACAGATCCCGATTCCGATTTGCAGGGCTTCTTTTGCTGAAAAAGCGCCTGTCCGTTTAAGCTTTTCCTCCAGCGTTTCCCCATCGATCCAATCCATGATCAGATAACGGCAGTTCTCCTCTTCCACTACATCCACAATGCGGGGAAATGCACTTCCTGCTGCCTTTGTGAGCATCCTCTCTTCCAGACGGGAACTGTTTTTCCCCACCCGTTTGGCAGCCCAGAACTGATCCAGCCTTTTGTCATATACCCGGAAAACCTGTCCGCCGCCGCCCTGTCCCAGTTCGCCGCAGATCTCATATTTCTCCCCGATGATGCGCTCATTGCTATCCTCATGCGCTTTCATACAGACCTCCTCCTTTTCCCCTGACCAAAAGGAGAGCCGTCATGTTATCCTTTTCTCCCTGGGAGGCCAGAAAACTTCCCGCTCCTTTCAGTCTTTTATAAAAAAGGCCCGGATCCTTCTCTTCCGCCAAAAGGCAGCCTTTCCAAAATCCTTCCGGCGCCAGCCGGCAGAATCCGTCCGTACATAACAGCAGTGCTTCCCCTTTTTTCAAACGTCCTCTGATCTTATCCGGCGGCTGAAACCCGAATGCGCCCATACAGCGTATCAGGGCTCCTCCCCGGCGGTGATCACAGGTGAGCAGTTTTTCCCGCTTTCCGATCAGATAAGCCCTGCTGTCCCCGCTATGCAGCACGATAAACCGACCGCCTTTTACCAGCGCCAGCGTGCAGGTCGTGCCACAGCAAATTTCCTCCGCCCTTTCACAGCATTCTATTTTCTGCTGGATTTGGGAAAGTGCAAAAATCGCGCTGTCCGCCGTTTTCCTCCTCCAGAATACGCCGCGCATTTCCAAAATTCCTTCCTTATAAAACCATTCCGTCATCCGTTCCGTTACAAAGCCGCCGGCCGTTTCTCCCTCCGGCAGTCCGCCGATGCCGTCACAGACGATCAGAAACGCGGCCTCCTTATGCCGCATCCGCACCTTCTGCATAGAAAAAGAATCTTCATTCTTCTCGCGAAAATGCCCTTTGTCCCAATACCAGGACATCAAATATTCCATACACCCTCCGATCCTCTCCAAAAATCACAGGGCAAATGCTCTAAACTTCGGAATCCATACAGGCAGAAAACCTGCATCCTCCGGCAGAACTGCCGGAAAAGATCCTGAGAATAATCTCCTTAAATGTTGTTGTGCAAATAGCAGGCAGAAAAACACGTTTAACCGGTCCTGCCCCTTTTATAAGCCGGCAAGTTCCCGGAATTCCTGAATGGATGCCGCTTTTGCGGCTGCTTTGAGCCATTGGCGCAGAATTTCCGTATTCGCTTCCTGCAGAATCTTATTCTGAAGTTCTTCCGGAACTTCTGAAATATCTTCCAGCAGCTGAAGGACAGATTGGGCAACGCCTCTGGCCACTCCCTGAGTTAATCCCTGTTCGAGGCCCTCTGCCCTGCCTTCCTCTCTGCCTTTTTCTCTGCTGATCCTTTTCTCCTGTGCAATATGGAATTTTTCATCATATTCCGTCAGCATAATTTCCTTCACCTCCGCGCGATGCGCCTTTAAAAAAACAGAAAGAATATTGTCCCGAATACAGCTTTCCACAGCATCGTCCACGGCATCTTCCAGAGAAAGGCCGTGGTTCATGTTCTCCCGGATTCTGCCGATAAATTCCGCATACTCCCAAAGAGTCCGGCATTTTTCCATGAGCGCCCGGTTATGGCCACGGTTGATGTTGAGCATCGTTGCCGTCACCTCTACACAGGGCGCCAGACCGTCGGACTTTTCAAAAAGGTCGGTCAGATGCAGTTCCATCCGGTCCGGCTGTTTCTGCAGTCCGTTGTAAAATACAATATACTGGGGGAGCGGCAGTTTTATGGGCGAACTGCTGTAAATGTCGAGCTGTCTGGTCTTTACATATTTTCTGTATGAGTCGGCCAGATAAAGGAACCCCCGAAATCCCATGTTGGGGTTAAAACTGGCCTGATGTTCATACAGGTTCAAAACATTGTCAATGAGAAAAGAAACATCATTTTTCATCGTCATATAGATCGTGTTATCTATGGTGGTAATTTCAAGGTCTTCGGGATTTGTGTAGTCACTACCCCGTACAGCATTGTAAAGCTGCAGCAATTCCTCTCTGCTGCTGAAGAGGAGTCGGAAAAGCCGGTCCTTGTGCTCCCGATTCACCTTGCTGTCAGGCCTCCGGGAGGAATGATGTCGCGCATTTCTCTTATTCTTTTGCATAATACTTCCTTTCTTATTATACCAGAAAAAAGCATCGACAGGCAATCTTCCTGATATAACAAACGAAGAAACAGGGGTTACCGGCGAAAGGCCGTCAGCGAAAAGCTGCAGATTCGTACTCCAGGGTGACAGTCAGAATGCTGCCGGTGACTGGAAGTAAATTGAATATAGCATAAAAGAAAGAAAAATGCAATGAATCGTTTATGGTAGTACACAGGATAACCGCATCAGACGGGCTACACTCTTCAGTCCCGGCGGCGGCGTCCTCTGCGACAGCGATCAACGTCTGCAGGCAGCAGTATATTTTTCTGTTCCGATCCCATCCGTCAAGAAATACTAGCCGCAGTCAGTCGGCTTTTGAACTGCCGCCGGACAGAAGAAACTCACTTTGTTCAAACAACTTCTGTCCGACGGCAAAAAGCCGTCTGGTTGCGGGAGTATTTCTAAGCCATATAGGATAAGTCACAGAAAAACACACCGCTGCCTGCAGACGCTGATCGCTGCCGCATCCGGCGCCGCCGGGACTGGAGAGTGCAGCCCGTCTGATGCGGTTATCCTGATTCTGAAAAAAGTTCAGTTCCCGCATTCTACACTGATTCGGTTAAAAATTCCCATAATTTCTTCCGTGCTCACTTGCCTTTTTTCGTCCCCTGCTTTGTCCAGGACGATTTTTCCCTGATGCAGCATCACCAGGCGGTCTCCGTATTCCACGGCATAGCGCAGGTTGTGGGTGACCATGACAGTGGTCATCTTCTTTTCCCGCACAATTTTATCCGTCAGCTGCATCACCATTTCGGCGGTTCTGGGATCCAGGGCCGCGGTGTGTTCATCCAGAATAAGAAAATCGATGGGCGTCATCGTAGCCATCAGAAGCGCCAGCACCTGCCGCTGCCCGCCGGAAAGGGAACCCACCTTTGTTTCCAGTTTATCCTCCAGACCAAGTCCCAGCCCTGCCAGCATCTTCCGGTACTCTTCCACGCGTTTTTTCTGCACACAGCGCCCCAGTCCATAGCCTTTTCCCTTATGGTCCGCGATGGACATGTTTTCCAGAACGGTCATGCCCGGGCAGGTGCCCGCCGCCGGATTCTGATAGACACGGCCTATTTTTTTATGCCGGAGATATTCTTTTTTCCCGGTGATGTCCGCATCATTTACCACAATTCGGCCTCTGTCCGCATCGATGCTCCCGCAGATTAAGTTTAAAAGGGAGGTCTTGCCGGAACCGTTGCTTCCCACAACGGATACAAATTCCCCTTCCTGAATGGACATATTAAAATCCTGGAACAAACACATTTCGCTGACGGATCCAGGGTTATAAAATTTATCGATGTGAGAGAGTTCAAGCATTTTTCTTCCCCTTTTTTTCCATGCTGAAAACCAATATTACCAAAAAAAGAACTGCCGTAATCAGCTTTAAATCCGTGGATTTTAAGCCCAGCCGGATTGCCAGCGCCACACAGGCTTTATAGATGACGGAGCCTGCAATCACGCTGGCCGTGATCATTCCCACCCGCAGGGACGGCAGCAGTCCGGTCAGTTTTCCTTCCAGTTTCTGATAAATACTGGTGCCGATAATCACGCTGGCAAGGCCCACCACCACGGTGCCCGTGCCCACCGAAATTTCAAAGCACCGCTGCTGCTGTGCGAACAGGCATCCGCCCAGGGAAACCAGTCCGTTTGCGATGGCAAGCCCTAAAATTTTCACCTTTCCCCGGTCCTCTCCCATAGCGGTGACGATGGCCGCATTATCCCCCACCGCCCGAAGCAGAAAGCCGGAGCCGGTTTCCATATATAAATCCAGCAGCAGTTTCACAATGACGGTGATCACAAGCATCACCAGAACCGTTTTCCATGAAGAAAGTCCCCCTGAAAAAATTCTGTTGGTCAGGCCGTTGTCAAATACGGTTTCCTCCTTATAAAAAGGAAGGTTGGCCCTGCCCGCAATGCGCAGGTTTACCGTATAAAGGGCTGTCATCATGATGATGCCGGACAGCAGGTCCCTTACCTTTAATTTTACGTGGACCAGCCCTGTGAGCACGCCGGTCAGCGCCCCTGCCAGAAAGCACACCGGCAGGGTCAAAAGCGCCGGGGCGCCTTTGGTGATCATTACCGCCGTGACTGCCGCTCCCAAAGGGAAACTGCCGTCCACCGTCAGATCCGGGAAATCCAGTATTTTATAAGTGATATATACCCCCAGCGCCATGATCCCGTAAATCATGCCCTGTTCCAGCACGCTGATGACAAGTTCCATTGTTATGCCTCCTGTCGGTTTATTCCGGTTCCTTTTTATTCCACTGTAATCTCTTCAAATACTTCCGCCGCATCCGCTGCATAATTTTCCGGGAAGGCGATGCCCAGATCGGACGCTGCCTGTGTATTGATATAGAGGTTTGCGCCTTCACACACTTCAAAATTCAGGTCGGACGCCTTCGCTTCCCCTTTTAAAACCTTTGCAGCCATAGCGCCGGTCTGTTTCCCAAGGGCCACATAGTCGATCCCTTCCGATGCCAGGCAGCCATTTTTCACCTGCTCCACTTCGGAGCCGAAAACCGGGATTTTTGCCGCATTCGCCTTTGCCAGTACGGTCTGAAGCCCCTGAACCACCGTATTGTCCGTCAAGTTCGAAATGCAGTCCACTTTGGAAACCATATCAGCAGCAGCCATATCCACATCCGCCAGCGTATTGATGCCGGTATCCACAATTTCAAATCCGTATTCCCCGGCCAGCTCTTTATAGGTTTCAATGGTGCTGACGGAGTTCGCTTCGCTGGTGGTATAAAGGATCCCGATCTTTTTCGCATCGGGCAGAATCTCCCGGATCATTTTCAGCTGCGCAGCTACCGGAAGCGTATCCGCGGTGCCGCTGATATTCCCTTCCGGCGTGCCGTCCGCCGCTGCCAGCCCGGCTGCCAGAGGATCGGAAACCGCCGTGTAAATGACGGGAATCTCCGTATTCATGCAGGAATTATAAGCGCTCATGGCGCTGGGCGTTGCAATCGCACAGATCAGATCCACTTTTTGGGACACATAGTTATCCGCAATCATGCCCGCGGTGGCCGTATCCGCCTGGGCGTTGTCAAAAATAACTTTCAGATTGACGCCTTCTTCAATCCCTGCTTCTTTCAGCCCTTCCAGGAAACCTTCCCTGCAGTTGTCCAGAGAACCGTGTTCTGCAAACTGGGAAATCCCCACCGTGTAGGTCTTCTGATCCGCCGCTGCTTCTTCCGTATTTTCCTGAGATGCCGCCGCAGATTTCGGCGCTGCCGCCGCCGTATCCGCGGTCTGACTACAGCCTGCCATGAGGGATGCTGCGGTTAAAATTACTGCCATTGCCATTGCGATTGTGTTCTTTTTCATTATGAGTTCTCCTTTTCTGAAAAAAATATTTTAACAAAGAAGAAAAGGAAGGGTTGGGAGTGGAGGAGGCGCTGTCTGCGAAAGGACAGCCCTGCAGGCCGATGACGCGGCCGGTGGGCTTACGTTGCTCGCCCTATAAATCCAGCATAAGGAGTTTTTGGAAGCGAGCTTCCAAAACTCCTTCCGCTGTCTTTGCAGGGCTTTGTTTATGCGCGCAAAAAACCGCCTCAAGCTTTTGCTTGAGACGGTAATGGGGTCATTATCGCGGTGCCACTCAAATTGACTGTGAAGTCCACTCATTTCATGTACTATCATACATGCCGGATTGGTAACGGGTTCGGTTCCCGCCGGCGCCTACTGTTGGTTCGGGGCCAGCCTCGGAAGTCCATTCGTCAAACGTTCCCATACCGCAATCCCACCTCCTGCGGCTCTCTGTGATGTTCCCGTGTTGAGTACTCTTCTTCCTCATCGGTTTTCTCTTTGTTTTTATTAATGTACTCCAATAAAGTCAAAAAGTCAACCAAATTTTTTATTTATTTTGTGATATCCTCACCGTTTTAATTTCAAAAGCCCGGAAAAACAGGCTGATTTTGTTTTCTTCCACCGGTATTTCCTCTGTTTTATTTTCCAGCATATCGCACAGATATGCCCGGGAGCCAATCAGGGAAGGCATTTTAATTTCAGCCATTCCGGATGCCTTTTTTGCTTCATAGAGTCGAAGAATCCAATCTCCGCTTCCGTCCTGTGCACATTTCACAGATTCCAGCATGATATTTTCCCGGTTCACAGAAAAAGCGGAAAAGGAATTGGTAAATCCCTGCATTATGGAAGGAGGTGCATTTAATTCCCAGGCCTGTCTGTGTACGTCTGCCTCTGCAAAACTGCCCTCCCAGGCAGTAAATGCATAGGTAAAACGGTGAATTCCGTTATCCGCCCGCATCTGCGGGGAAGAAGCGGCTTTTAAGAGGGACAGTTCCAGGCTGTTTTCATTCATGCTGATGCCGTATTTAGAATCATTCAGAACCGCTGCGCCATGGGAACCGTCGCATAAGGCGCTGTAACGATGATTGCAGACTTCAAACCGCTCTTTCTCATACATCCTGGAACGGCGGGCAGGCCGTTTTACATAGCCGAACTGGATCTCGTTGATCCCTTCTTCTGCGTATACTTCTGTCGGGAATGCTACTTTTAAAAGCCTGTGCAGTTCTTTCCAGTCAATCTCCATCTCTATTTCCACTCTACGGCTTTCCGCCGTCAGGCGGATCTGCTGTGTATAGGACGAAACGCCGATTTTGCCGCTCACCATAAGAATGCCTTCCAATTCCGAAACGTACAGGGGCTGTACGGAAACGGCAAAGGCTCCAGGCTGCTCCAAAACCCGGTAATTGGAATCAATATCCCAGGCATCAAAACGCCGCGCCACATCCTGATAGAGCATCAGGTGATTCATGGGAGCCGCCGCAAATTCCCGGCCGCTTTCCTTCAAACGGTAAGAAGAAATTTCTCCCTTTTTATCCACCACAACGCATACTTGTCCGTTCTCCAGGCAAAACCCGTTTTCGTTTTCTGTGAGATGCACCGCAAAAGGCATCTTTGTAGGAATGTTCTGACACGGTAAAAGGGTGACCGCACCGCAGGGGGGCAGAGAAAGTAACGCCTTTACCCCGTCTCCTTTTCCTGCCACCGGGACCGTTCCCCCTTCTGCCGTAACAGCGCCCTTCTCAAATTCTTCCGGCAGGGCGATCAGCCTTTTGACGGGAAATCCCAGACCGTTAAAAACAGTCAGCCCCTTTCTTTTCTCCAGCAATTTTTCCTGCGCCCTTTGGGTCAATTTCTCACATTCCTCCAAAATATGAGAAAACACCGGTTTTGCATCTTCATAGATCCTGCCGATTCCGGAACCCGGCAGAATATCATGAAATTGAAGTACAAGAAGTTCTTTCCACAGCCGCTCCAGCTTTTCTTCCGGGTAATCGTTTCCTCTCTGTACTGCCAGCGTGCTCCATAACTCCGCTTCCCGAAGCGCGTTCTCACACCTGCGGTTATTTTTCTTTACCATGGCCTGAGAAGTATAAGTTCCCCTGTGGGCCGTGAAATAAAGTTCTCCCGTCCAGGTATCCACAGGCCCTCCTGCCGCTTCCATCTCTTCAAAAAATTCCATCGGCCCGGCCAGCTTTACTATCGCGCTGCCTTCCAGATTCTTCTGCCTGAAAGCATATTCCACATGATCCCGAGTGGGTCCGCCTCCCCCGTCCCCATAACCAAAAGGCAGCAAAAAAGCTTCCAGATTTCTTGTCTGACTCCGATTTTTCCAAATGCGGTTGATCTCCTCCGGATCTGTCCGATAGGTGTAATCCGTCGGCAGAAAGGAAACGATTTTGGAACCGTCCATTCCTTCCCAGTTAAAGTAGTGGTAAGGGAACCGTTCCCCTTCGTTATAAGACCAGAAAATTTTCTGCGTCACCAGATAATCCACCTGACATCCTTTTAAAATCTGAGGAAGGGCCGCACTGTATCCGAATGTGTCCGGAAGCCAAAGCAGCCTGCTGTCTGTTCCAAACATCTCCCTGTAATATTTTTTCCCATACAAAAGCTGTCGGATCAAAGCTTCACCGCCCGCCATATTGGTATCCGGTTCCACCCACATGGCCCCGTCGGCAATCCACTGCCCCTTCTTCACTGCCGCACGGATTCTCTCAAACAGTTCCGGCGCATATTCCCGGCACATTTCATAGACTGCCGGCTGACTCTGGATAAATTTATATTCCGGATACTCCTCTATGAGCCGCAGCTGGGCCGCAAAGGTTCTGGCTGTCTTTCTGAAGGTCTCTTCCATGGGCCACAGCCAGGCCAGATCCAGATGGGCATTTCCCACCCCATAAAATACCGGCATGGTGCTCCCGTTAACCGCTTGCAGCGCTGGCTTTAAGAGTTCCCTCGCTTTGCGATAATCCGCCATCCTGCCTGCCCTGTCCTGTTCAAAATCCACCGCCAGCGTAAACTGCTCCAATGCTTCCGCTATATGGGCCGCTCTTAAGGAAGTTTCCTCCAGAGTAAAAAGCAGCTTTTCCAACGTGGATACATCCATATAAAGCTGATAAGCCTCCTCCTTCCAGATTCCATAGGTGCAAATCCCCAGCCTTCTTCGTTCCCCCTCCTCAAGGGGATCCGTAAATGCGCCCGGCAGCACGGGGCCTGTGGCACAGCCTCCGTCGACACATTCCGGATAATAATTCCCGGCGTAGGTTTCCATCATCACTTCAAAACATGCGCCGCCCACCGCCGGATTTGTCAGCGTGTTATCCACAAAATAATGGTGTTTTTCCTGGATCCAGTCGGCCCGGTAGGTGCCAAAAGCTTTCCCGTTTACAAACAGCGTGGATTCCCCTCCCGGCTCCAGATTCAACACAATCCGTTCTCCGGCCGCCCTTTCAGGCACCTCGATTACGGCCCGGAACCAACAGTATTCATAACTTTTCCCCCAGGTAAAACCCGGTTCTACCCTGTAAAAATCTTTCCGGGCAGCTTCCTGCGGACTCAGCCGCCCCTCTGCCGGACAGGCCTGCCACAAAATTTCTCCCAGAGGACTGTAAAAGTCCTCCTTTAAGGTGCGTATCCAGTGTCTGAGCCGCCCTTTCCATTCCGAATGCATCACGCTCATTCTATTCTCCTATGTATCCTTCACAAAATTCAATTTTCCCCGGCAGCGACCAGCAATACTCTTTTTCTCCGGTCTCACAGCTCCATCTGCGGGGAAGTGCCGTATCCATCCAGTCTAAAGGCCAGGCACGGCGCTGTCTTACCGCCGCTTTTTGAAATGCCTGCCTG
The DNA here is from genome assembly GCA_902476265.1 of uncultured Lachnospiraceae bacterium. GTDB lineage: Bacteria > Bacillota > Clostridia > Lachnospirales > Lachnospiraceae > Gallintestinimicrobium. The sequence goes on along the minus strand of CABSCP010000007.1, from coordinate 85,539 downwards.
ATATCCTTTCTTACCTGTAAAGAAGCGGCGGCAGGATCGAGAGAGACAAATAAGGGGGTCCCGCTGTTGGCCAAAAGATCCAGCCATTGCCTGTTTAAACTCCATGGAATCTGCCCCGTGATTCCCACACAATCCGCATCCGCCGCGTAAAAGGTTTCATGCTGAGGCATGCGGAATGCCAGGGCGTTAACCCCCATTTTTCTGGTCCGCTCCCACTGACAGCCGCTGACATCATCTCCTGTGCGCTGCATTTCAAAAATTCCTGCCGCCAAATGGGATATGGTGTTACAGCCGATGACAGGGATATCCCCCGCGCTCTTTCTGATCATCTCATAAAGCTGCTTTATGATTTCCGCCGTTGTTTTTGTCTCATCAAAAAAATGCCATTCCTCTTCAGGCGCCATAGAATGCCTCTTAGCGCCCCAAACTCCCAGAATATCAAAGGAGGTAAAATCATGTTTGATCAGTTCAAATCCCCATTCCTTCAACTGACGGATCTCCTGTCCGATCTTCTCTAAAACCTCTGTCCTGCTCGGATCCAGTTTATAAGATTTGCTCCCATCCTTCTTTTGCGGCATCATCCAGTCTTCTCGGGACGCTTTCGTGGCAATCAGGGGACGGTACCAAATTCCCGGCTTTACCCCCATCTCTTTTGCCGCCTCCGCCATTTTTTTCATATCCGGGAACCTGACCGGATCCGGTTTCCATGCGTCCTGTGTACAATCCTGATAACAGCCGTGGCTGACCTGCCAGCCGTCGTCCAACACCATAAAAGGACGGACCGGCAGGCCTTCCGACAGCTCTGCCATGATACGGCAATCCTGCAAAAAAGAGGCACTGCTGCAATTCCCATAGGCATAGTACCAGTTATTCCCTCCATAGACAGGTTCTTTGGGCAGCCTAGGAGAGGGGCACATGCGTCGGCAAAATTCTGCCGCTGACGAAAAGACCGTTTCCTTCTCCTCTCCTTTATACAAAGTCACAATAGCTGCCTGCAATTCCCGCTGCCCCAGCAAAACGCCCCGGTTCCCGCATCTGACATCCAGCAGCAGGGAGACAACATTTCCGTCCAGATACCAGCTCGCAAATGCGGCCCCTCCTGTCAGAACTCCATAGCCGTCCAGCGTCTGTCCGTCACTGACAAAAAAGTACCAGGGCAGTTCCCTGTGAGGTTCTATTCCCCGCCAGGCCAGATCGCCGTACGCCCTTTCCCAGTGATCTCCCAAAATTCTGCAGCCTTCCTGAGGTGTTTCTTTCCACTGCAGCAGGATATGACGCACTCGGATGTCCGGCGCATGCAGCGTTACCTGCATGCCTTCTTCCACCGGCGTGTACGCGACCACAATCCCGTCACCCCCCTTTTGGGGAAGCGTCTTCCATCCCTCCTGTGTTTCTACCGCAATCAGCTCCGGCTGCCGGAGCAAATTCATTGTTTTCATACAAACCTCCTCATCCCTTGATCGCGCTGGCCGCAATCCCTTTGATAAACTGCTTCTGACAACAGATAAACAGACAGATGACCGGAACGGAAGAAAGCAGACATCCCGCCGCCACCCAGTTCATCTGTGACTGATGCTGTCCGATGAAACGGGCCAGCGTAACGGTCAGCACCTGTACGTTCTTTTTCTGCAGCACATAAAGGGCCATGCCATATTCATTCCAGATTCCTACGCCCTGCAAAATGACGACGGATGCCGTCACCGGCTTTAACAGGGGCATGATCAGCTGAAAAAAGATGGTCAGACGACCGGCCCCGTCGATCAGCCCGGCCTCGTCAATTTCCCTGGGGATGGAATTGATAAACCCTGTATACAGGAAGATGCACATGGGCGTTCCGAATGCGGTATTTACCAGGATCATTCCCCACAGGGTATTGAGAGCCTTCATATCAATGAGCATCATATAAAGCGGCACCATCAGCGTCAGGGACGGAATAATCAGACATGCCACGAATACGGAATAAATCATCTTATTGAGCCTGGATTTGTTTCGGGAAAGGGGATAGGATGCCGCCCCTGCCACCAGGATCAAAAAAAACAGCGTTCCAAACGTGATCACAATGTTATTCAAAAAAGCGTTGCCCAGATTTGCCTTCTCCCATACCTTCGCAAAATTATCCAAATACAGATAATGGGGGATCGATATGGTGGATTTATAATCCGTGGATTTTTTAAAGGACATATTGATCATCATATAAAAAGGGATCAGCTGAAAAAAACAGATGACAACACAGGTAACTGCAATTGCGGCCTTCTTATAAAATTTCCTTTTTTTCACAGTTCCACCTCCTTCTTCCTCATCTGCGTCAGCAGCGCGATCCCGATCACCGCAATCATGATAAACATCATGTTTCCTACGGTTGTGGCATATCCTGCGTCCTGCCTCCCGGAATAGACGGAATACATGAAGGTTGACATGGAAGAGGTGCTGTAGCCCGGCCCTCCCTTTGTAAGAGACATGATAATATCAAACAGCTTCAATCCCCCGATCAGGTTATAAATGACATTAATTGTGATGGAGGGCATCAAAAGCGGCAGTGTAATATAGCGGAAATTCTGAACTCCCGTGGCCCCGTCCAACTGCGCCGCCTCCTTATAATTGGAGGATATAGACTGCAGGCCCGTCAAATAAATGATCATGGCCGGCCCCACGAACTGGAGGGTATTCACAATAATGACAATGGGCACCGCCCTGGACCATTTTGCCAGCCAGTCCACAGGCGCGCCCCCGAACCAGGAAAGGATCTCGTTTAAGGCCCCGTTGTTATACTGAAAGACGTAATACAGAATATACCCCATAATCAGCGGGGAAACGATAACCGGCAGATAGATGATCGTTCTGACCAGTCCTCTTGCCTTAAAATTCGTATCCATCAACAGCGCATAGGCCAGCCCCAGCAGGTTTTGGAACAGCGTGCTCAATCCGCCGTATAAAAGCGTATTGAGCAATACGGTCCGCATATTTTTATCGGTAAAAAATTCCCGGTAATTGCGCAGACCCACAAAATTTTTGGACTGTGAATACCCGTTCCAGTCCGTAAAGGAAATTCCGATCCCCCGTATGAACGGAATCAGAATGAAGATCACAAACAGGATCACCGCCGGCAGATACATGATATTGATGCCGGCAGCCGCAGAAATCTTCTTTTTACGCATTTTTCAAGCTCCTTTTCTCTCATTTGAAGAAAACAATACCGCCCACAGGATAAAACCGAATGGGCGGTATATTCCTTTCAAGCTCCAGGAGGCGCAGCGCACTCCATCCTGTACATTACTGACTGATCAGCCTCGTATAATCGCCGGCCATATCCTTTAAATATTCATCCACGGTATAGTCTTCTGTCAAAAGCAGCTGTCCGTATTTCTGCATGGCATCCCACATACCGGAAGGGAAACATACCCGGTCAAAATAAGGCATCACGCGGAGAGAAGAAATTGCATCATAATAAGGCTGCATGTCTCCCAGATCGGCATTTACATCCGTAAATGCGGAACGGATATTGACGGATTCACAGAACTTCTGGTTCACCTCCGGTCTTGCCAGATAGTTTAAAAAGGCTTTGCAGGCTTCCATATGCTCCGTATCCTTCCAGATCCCGAACGCATCGCTTTCTCCGCCGATGACCACCGGCTGGTCCCCTTCGTGGAAGGTGGGGATTGCAAAAAATCCTGTATTCGCGTCCGGATTATAATTTTTAACGGAATTCCTGACCGATCCCACAAGCGCTATGGCCGCTTCGCCGCCGGCAAGGGCTTTCGCCGTATCATCGTTTGTGGCGGTCAGACAGTCTACATTCACGTAGCCCCTTTCCACAATTGTTTTGATGAATTCTGCAATGGGTCTGTAATTTTCCCAGTCAAAACTGCCGTCCGCCAGTGACGCTGTGTAATTATGGGCATCGTCCGAAACACACAGCGTTGTGGACAAGTAGTCGATGATCTGTGCCACCGGCCATCCGTCGCCGCCGCCTAAATGGATCGGAGTAACCGTACCGTTACTCTTTTCCAGGATCGCATCACATACCGCATACAGTTCCTCTATCGTTTTGGGAACTTCCAGCCCGTATTCTTCAAAAACATCCGCATTGTAGCCGATTCCTGAAGTGGCCGAATCGATACACATGGAAAGCACTCTTCCGTTTTCATCCGTTACCTGTGCCGCTATGGAAGGAATTGTCCGTTTCACCCACTCTTCATTTGAAAGATCCGTCAGCACTTCCGAATAACGCTTCACTGCCCAGCCATGGGTGCTCCAGATATCAGGCATTTCATTGGAAGCCATTTTCATGCGCAGCAGATTTTCATAATCCGTACCGGGCGCGCTGAAGTCCACAATAATCCCGGTTTCCTCTTCAAACGCTTCACAGAGTTTTTCCAGTTCTTCCACATCGTCCCCGGTTCTTTCGGACCAAACCGTAATGGTCTGTCCCGCCAGATCGGAAACACTGCTTTCGGATGTCCCATTGTCGTCCGCAGCTGTGGTTTCCTCTTTCTGTCCGTTCTGGTCTGTGACAGGATCAGGCGCAGTCTGCTTCTCATTATTTCCGCAGCCGGCAATCATCGTGGCCGTCATCACTGCTGTAAGAATTACTGCTAAAACTTTCTTTTTCATTTTGTACCCTCCGTTTTATATTCTTCCGTGCCGCAACACGATCTTTCTGACAGTTTTCATTATAGCAAAAAGAAGAAGCCGCCTTTTGTCACTTTTCTACAATTCAATTGTATTTTTCTACAATACTTTTCCTTATTTTGAAAAATTTCTGTACTTTTTGTGATTTTTAATCCTGTTTTCCCATCTGTTTTCGAAATTCTGTCGGATGAACTCCCTGATTTTCCCGGAACACTCTGGCAAAATACCCAGCATTCCGGTATCCGGTCCGTTCTGCCACCGCGCTCACCGTTAAATTCCCGCAGGCCAGCAGTTCTCTGGCTTTTCCCATCCGGATATCCGTCAAATACTGCACAAAGGATATCCCCATTTCATTTTTAAAAATGGTGCTCAGATAATTCGGCGTCATATGAAACAGTTCCGCCGCCTGGCTCACGCTGATATCCTGGTCAAAATGCTCTCTGATATATGCCGCAATTTTTTCAGCTGTATTCCCTCCCGTCGTACTTTTGCGCTTTTCCAGGATTGTTTTTTCACAGCTTTTCAAAAATTTTTCCCAGCATGCAATGTTGCGCAGTCCCGCCGGGGTTTCAAATGCTTCCTCCCCATTTTTCTCCATTGTTTCCACCAGATATGCAAATATATTTTCTGTCATGGAAACCGACAGCGGGAGGGACTCCTCCTTCACAATCTTTATCGCTTCTTTTACCGCATGATCAAAAGGTCCATATTCTTTCTCCCAAAACTCCACCGCCATGGTGTCAATCGTATTACACAACTGCAATATTTCCGGGTGCTGGTTTTGAATCCGTTTCACCTGTTCCCAGGTGATGATCTGTCCCGCTTTTAAAAGGATATGGCAGGTTTTTCCATCTGCAAGCTCCAAAAGCCTGTCCGAAAGTTCTTTTTCATTTTGGCAGACACCGGTGTAAAGGCCATTCCGTCTGCCGCCTACTTCCTCAGCGCCTGTACATTTTCCCGTCAGCGCATCATGGCTTTTTTCCAGTTCTTCTTCCTTCTGTCCTGCGGAAACCAGCGCAAGGCTACCGTCAGGCAGCAGGACTGTTCCATGTAATACCGTATCCTCCTGCATCCGTCCGCACAAAGAAAGCAGTCTTTGCGCCGTGCTTTTTTCTTCTTCCGGCGTCTCTTTCCCTGCTTTGCAAAGAAGAGTGGCACAGAAAATTTTTCCTGCCAGCTTTTCACAAAACTGTCCCTGACACAGCCAGAGGTTCATGTCTGAAGAAAAGCTTCTCGTTTTCCGCTCTCTTCCTGCTTCCAGTTCTTCCTCCATCTTTTCCAAAACCCGTTTCACCTCTGCCTCATTGACCGGTTTCATCAGATAATCCCGGGCCCCCAGTACAAGGGCCTGCCTGGCATAGGAAAAGTCGGCATAGCCGCTCACGATCACCCAAAGTATAGAAGGATATTGTTTTTGCAACACTTCAAATGCCTCCAGCCCTCCCATTTTGGGCATTTTAATATCCAAAAAGATCAGGTCGGGCATCATTTGCCGGGTCCTTTGAATCAGCTCCTCCCCATTTTCCACCTCGCATATTCTGTCCCTGCCGCCAGTAAATTCCTCCAACATGCTGATTAATGCAACCCTTGCAAAATATTCGTCATCCGCAACGATAATTTTCAATTCTTTTCCTCCCCTTTCTGAATCGGAATCCGTAGTCTGATACAACTGCCCTTTTCCTTTTCACTCTCCATTTTCACTTCGGCTCTTTCGTCCATAAACTTCACTCTGCTGATGATATTGGACAGTGCGATGGATTTCTCATTTTTCAGAGCTTCATCCAGATCAAAACCACAGCCGGTATCCTCAACTGTGATTTCCAGCATACCGTCCGCTGCCTCTTTGGCACTTACATGCACTTCCCCTTTTTCTCCGCCGGGATCAATGCCGTGGATAATTGCATTCTCTACCAGCGGCTGTATCAAAAGCCTCGGTATCATGACTTCCTTCACTCTTTCTTCCGTTTCAATCGTGTATTCCAGGCGCTTTTGCATCCTCAGTTTCTGCAGAGAACAATATTGCCGCAGTACGGCGAACTCTTCTTCCACGCTGTTATAATCCTTCTGCACGGTCATATACCGCAGCATACCGGCCAGCGAATTGATCGTTTCTTCCAGCAGTTTCCGGTCTCCCATGCGGTTAATCCCCACCATACTGTTTAATACATTATATAAAAAGTGAGGTTCTATCTGGGATTGCAGGGCATGATAACGGGCTTTCTGCGCTTCAATCACCGCCTTATACTCCCGGTTGATCAAAAGGTTCAGCCGCTCCACCATCAGATTAAAGGAATTTCCCAGAACCGCTATTTCATCATTTTTTTCCACATGAAACCGCACTTCAAAATTTCCGTTCTCCACATCCTGCATTTTTGAGGCTATAACCTTTAAAGGCCTGGTAATATGGCTGGAAAGGCCGCCGTAAAAGCATACGGCAGCGGCAAGGGCAATCAGATAAATGCCGATCACCCTCTTCTGCATGGCGCTGATCTGTCCCAGATATTCGGTTTCTGAAACCAAAGCTTTGACTGACCAGCCGGTTTCCTCCACTTTTCCTGTTACAATCCGATACAGTTGTCCCCCGCTTTCCACCTGATCACGGTTCTGCAAAAGTGCTGTTCTGACTTTTTCATCTACTTCTTCGTTGGAATAAAGTACCTGCCCGTCTGCATCCACCACTGTCATGACAGAAGATACATTTAACCGGATATCCTTCATGATTGTGGACAGCAGATTTTTGTCCACATCGATCTTAATCATGGCAAGAACCTGTTTCGTATCCAGATCTTTGATCAGCCTGGCCACGGAAAACACCTGACGGTTTTTCTGATGTCTCAGATAATTCTGGGGATGTGTGCTGATGAACACATTTTTTCCGTCCGCTTCATATACGCGCCGATACCATGCTTCCTTCCCAAAATCAAAGTCTTTCACTAAGTTGCTTCTGTCCCGGTAAATGGCGATTGCATTTTTATCATCAAAGCAGAGCAGGGTCCCCACCACATCCTGCCTGCTGTACTGGGTATAGCCCGGCAGCGTCCGGCTTAAAATCCGCTTCGCATCCAGAATGTCCTTTTCTTCAATTTCCTTTCCTTCAAAGCCATCCTTCAGCACATAAATACTGTTCATAATCGCTTCGTCAATATAAGGGGCTATGAGCAGTCTCTCCACATCATCCACATAAGTTTTGATGTTAGTGACTGCGGCATTCACCACCGTATCCGTCAGAAGATCAATATTTTCCGTCATGATCCTGTTATAATAACGAGGAATAAAAAAAGCCACAATGTAGGCCGGAACCATGGATGTGACGAAAAAAATCACAATCATTTTAAACAACAGCGTCTGAAACAAAGGAATTGTTTTTCTTTTCATGCCGAATGACCGCCTTTCCCTTTCCATATGAGGAATCACAAAACTGCTTCTGTTAAGGATCAGATGTTTCTTCTTTCTTTTTATCTGATCTTTCATAAGCAAAAATCCCCGATTCCGTACCACTATGGTACCAAATCAGGGATTAATCTGTCTATTCTTTTTTACTCCACACTATTTCGCTTTCTTTTTGACATTTTCTTTTCTCCGGCGGGCTACAACAAACGCCAGGCATCCAATGGCGGCTGCCGCCAGCAGGATATAGAAAACCGCCTGCCCGAAAGATTCGTCCCCGGTCCTCACCCGCGCTCCCAAAACTCCGGCAAGTTTATCCATCACCGTTCCGATATTATTCCGAAGCGCTCCCAATACTCCCCTGTGAGGAACAATCGTCGGACCGTCAGGTTCATCCGGTTCGTCGGGACGGCCCGGTTCGGGCGGAATCTGGGGTACTGTTTCAGGAACTGTCTCCGGTGTAGTTTCCGGCGTTGTTTCCGGTTCTTCCGGCACTGTCTCCGGCACCGCAGGAGTTTCCGTCTCCGGTTCGGGTTTTACTTCCTCGCTCTTAGGATACGCTGTCACCTGATATGCCCATTCGCCCTTCTCCTGATCCCAGAGAGGTACGGAAAGCAGAAACGGAGAGACTTCCAGTTTGTCATCCTCATGCACCACCTGGACCACCAGATAAAGGCCGTTTTCCAATGTAAGCTGCAGCTTCCCGTCTGCCGTAATGCCTCCGGCATCGGCAGGCATATTTCCGCCTGAGATACATTCATACAGGATGGCGGCACATTCCTCCACCTCCGAAGCATGTTCCAAATGCTTTAAATCCACTCCGGTCTGGGCAAACGGTCCCACCAGGCGGTATTGGTCATTCACAATTTCCGCTGCCCTGTATAAGGCAAACTCCACGCTATGTTCTTTATTTTTCAGACATAATGTGAGATTCCCGCTTTCCTGTGCAGCCTGCACCGGAAATACAAGGCCAAGCAGTAACCCAACCGCCAGCGCCGTCACTGTCAAACGGCCTCTTTTCCACCATCGCTTCATTCTTATACCTCCTGCCTATCACGAACAAGGCTGTGATACTGCATCAATCAGTAGCTTGAAAAGAACTTTAAATCTTCTCATTCTTTTCTGCAGGAACCGAATTCTTTTTCTGTGCCTTTTTCTTCGCTCTTTTGCGGCTGATATTACCGCACACCGTCCCTGCCACAAGCGCGAATATAAATGCCGCGGCAGCGATAACGGGCATCACCGGCAGCTTTCTGGTTTCCACTTTCTCCGAGACCGCCGGAACAACTCCTGCTTCCTGTCCGTCTTTTTCCTGGGGTTCGTAAGCAATTCTCGTTCCCCGGATCAGGAGCCTGTGGGTATTCACCCCATAAGGCGTACAGGTTACAAGCGTCACGTAGTCCTCTCCCGGCACCACATCCAGCTGTTCCACCTCCTGGGGCAGAACTACCTGGATCTGATCCACCTGATAAGCCAGCGTATCTCCCAATACTTCCATGTAAAAAACATCGCCTTCCACGATCTGATCCAGATCCGTAAAAAGCTTTGCAGAGGGCAGTCCTCTGTGTCCGGATAAAATGCAGTGGGTACTTTCCCCTCCCACCGGCAGGGAAGAACCCGTGAAATGTCCTACGCCTACCTGTAAAACCGCATCTTCCGTTGTATGATAAATGGGGAGCGAAACTTTGATCTTAGGAATCTCAATGACTCCCATCACACCGTTTCCCGCAACGTTTAAAAGACTGTTGTACTCCTCCAGATTGTCTTCTTTTTCCATGTGCACAGCCGAAGCTAAGGAACCCGCCTGCGCGATCTTTTCATTGTGACGGACCGCCGCATCCAGATAATGCGAATAGTCCGTTTCCGTCATGTTAGAAATTGCTTCCGAATATCCCGCAACCACTCTTGACTGATTGCGTTCGTTCACCCAATTGCTGATGGTCGGATAGAGCAGTATGCCGAGGCCAACCAGAAATATCAGGCCGATGACGACAGATGTAATTTTCTTTTTCATAATGCTCCCATCCAGGAAAGTTTCTGATAATCTCTTTTAAAATCCGGCTTTCCGATACCGGTTATCTATGGCAGGAGGCACAGCCTCCCGCCATATGATTCCTGATTTTAAAAATACTGTAAACCGTTTTCCGATGTCAATTATATAACTATTTTAATAACTTATCAATTTCTTTCTGTGTTACTCTTCTTTTTTCTTTCTGCTCATTGCAAAGAAGAATACAGCGCCTGCCATGACGAGGATACCGACGATGTAGAAGATTGTGGTACCGATGCCGCCGGTGGAAGGAAGGATTGCGCCAGTCTTATTCTCAATCTTAATCCCAAGTTCATTATCTGCCGGTACTGTCGCTCCATCTTCGCCGATACTTGTTACTTTTCCATCTTCTTCAATCGTTATTGTAACAGGCCCGCTCAGTTTATTATATCCTGTGGGAGGTGTAATCTCGGTCAAATAATAGGTTCCTGCATCCAGGCCTTCAATCTTAAACTTACCATCCTCAGGTGTTGTAATTTCTGTTATGGTTCCTTTGGGGTCTACTTGATATTCAGAGACAACAACACCACTTTCATCCTTTTTCTGGGTCATAGAAATGGGATTGCTTCCATCCTCTGCTTCACTCAATGTGAACACAGCACCTGCAAGAGCTTTTTCTATCTCAACGCCATTTTCATCTTTATCTTTCGCATACTTAAATACCTTTATCTCATATGTATATGTGGTTGTGGTATCCGTTGTAGTTTCCTTATCTTCACCATATCCCAGTTTAACTTCATTTATATTTCCGTTATCACCAATAATAGCTTTTTCATTTACAGTCGCTGTATACTTCACTACAAGTTTTGCAGGCACTGTTAACGTATTAATAAAATCCTCATGAAATGCCACTTCAAAAGTACAGTCGTCTGAAGGATCAACAATGAAATCATACTTACTACTATCAACCTCGACATCATCCTTCCAAACGGCCACTTCTTTCGAGAAAGTAAGTCCTTCTGACATCTTATCATGCAGCACATAATTTTCCGCACCTGCTTTTACCGTAACAGTGGCTTCAAATTCGATCACATCTCCAACGGAAGCTGTATTGGACTCTCCAAAGTTACCTGTTGAATCTTCCTTTACCGTTTTCTCCACTTCAGGAACATCATTTTTATCTTCAATCGTGATATCGGTATTTGCAGTATTTAAAGAACATAATGCACCGGTGGTAGAGTCTACAAGGTAATACCCTAATAAAAGACCATCAAAAACAACTGTATTTACTCCTTCTGCCGCAGTTTTTGTATCGTCGGCTGCTACCCCATTCGTTTCGGCGTATTCAAAAGCCAATTTTGCAAACTCTGCAACTTCCGAAGATTTCCCCTCATTCCACACCACATAGCCATTTTCAACTGTAAAAAAATCCGATGCGGCAAATCCCTTCCATTTTGCACTTAAAGTATAAGAATATGCATCTCCAGAAGAACTTTCCAGATCAAAAATTCTATAAATAGAATAAGTCTGCTTTTCTTTGGCATTTGTAATTGTAATTTTTCCGTCACTTGATGCAGACTGTGCTGCGAACGCCGTTGCCGTCATAGCCAGCATCATCACCGCCGCCAGTGCGAATGCCATTAATCGTTTCAAAGTTTTTTTCATGTCTTTCCCTCCATTTTGCCTTTTTAGGCATTTCCATTTTTTATAATTTCTGTTGTACAAAAAACTTAATTTACTCCCCCGACTGCCTCCTTTCTGCCCTTTCGTTTTCTTTCATTCAGCAGAATTGTTCCTGCAATCAATAGTAATCCACCTACAGTAAATGGCAATGTTCCACTGCCTCCTGTTTTGGGAAGTTCTATGCCCGTCTGATTCGTGACATACAACAGATACATGCCGTCTGCTGTTGGAGTCAGTGTCTGAAGAGCTCCGTCACCATATTGTAATGTTGCATTATCCGCACTGATTACAATCGTTCTTACAGTACCATCCAGATTATATCCGTCAGGAGCCTTTGTCTCAATCAATTCATAGGTACCTTCGGGCAATCCGCTGATTTTCCATGAGCCTCCATCTCCTGTTAGCAGAGTTTCTGTGGTTCCTCCGGTATTATAGATATAAGAGCCCTGTTCCTGATCATAAATAAATTTTACATCTTCCTTTAATCCGGAAGGCATAATTTGTTTTAAACAAAATTCCGCACCAGGCAAATTTATACTTGTATCATCTGCATCTATTTTCACCAGTTGCAGGGGAGTATCCTTTTTCGTATTAGTAATAAATGCTTCCCCTTCTCCATTATTAGACTGATTTTCATAGCTGGCGATAAATCCAGGGATTTCAGGATCCTCCACTATTTTATAATAATAAGGATTTCCAGAAGCATCCTGCTTAGGCAGATTCAGAAAAGTTCCTCTCCATCCGTTTTCTGCATTTAGTACAATCTCTAGCGGCGAACCATCATCTTTCTTCATTAAATCCTCATCTCTAAAATCAGGATGGGCCCAATCTCCGCTTCCTGTCTCCATTATGAACATATCACGGGTAGGCGTCCCTCCGGTATAACCATATGCATTTTCATAATACAGCAGCTTAACAACAATATCACTTGTTACATTTGTCACCTTATAGGTGACTAAATTTTCTGCATCATTTTTTGCTTGTTCGGTGATATCCTCCCCATTAATCTGACAGGCAGTGTTTGTTGCGGTAAACCCCGAAAAACCTGACGGAACATCTGTACATCCTGTAATAAAGCTGAATTCTCCCTGATCTTCTACAAATCCTCCATCTTCGGTAAATACCGATTCAGCCTGACTCCAACCCGGAAATTTACTGGACCAAACTTCAAATGTTACCTTATGTCCCGTCGGCCTCTCACTTGTCTGATAGATATGGACCTTTACTTCCGGCAGCGTTGCCACATTCAATCCGTATCCTTCCCAGTTTTTTGTAACAACCAGTTTTGTTCCGGCCTTATTATCAAATACTCTCTGTCCATACGAAGGATCGCCGCCATTTTCCATCTTCCTCCAGTCATAGGTATCGCCTTCCTCTTTTACCCCCTTGTACCAGGTTACAGATTTAATCTGAAGCTTCTCCGTCCCCTGTACGATTTCGACATGGACTTCATACTGCGTATCATCTTTTTGGATCCCGTTTGTAACATGTTCTTGGCTCAAATCACCTTCATAAATGCGGAATACATAATTTCCTGCTTCCTCAAATTGATTTATAAAACTGATCTTCCCGTTGCTGGTATTTTGTACATTCTTCTCCTTTGCATTCTCAGGAATATCCCCGCCAGCCTGCGGAAACGTATCTACTTTCCAGCACTTTTCAGTAAAGGAGAATACATTATCACCCGGCAGTTCTCCGTCAATCGTCTTTTTCAAAGTGAGTTCTAATTGACCTTCAAATTCTTTTTCGATAAACGGCCACATATGCCCTTCTGACCCGGAACAAACCGCATCCACATTTTGTGCCACAACACAGCCGTTATAGTCTCCGCCTGCCAATACCACATCCGCCTGAGGCACCCACAAATGACCTACCAGCTTGGAGCTGTTCGGACTCACTGTAATTCTTTTATCTGTAATCCATTCAAAGCCATCCTTTACATAAGATGTCGTTTTTCCTTGCTCACATCCCACCAGGACGGTCTCTGCATTCGGTGCAAAGTACAGTACCGTGAACTGTGGTCCCTTTTCAATCGAATCAAACTTGTAATCATTACCAAAAATATCATCCTTTACCGTCTTAAAAACCCTGGGGAAACCAACAATCCCGTTTTGCATTGTCTGAACAATCGTCATTGTATCCTGCAATTCAGATGCATCTTCGTATCGGTAGTAAATGCTGTGTATTCCTTCAAAAGTTTCAAAGGTAAAGTTATATCCAACATCGAGTTGAACCTTAACGCCTTCAGAATCTTTGTAAATCTTACATCCTTCTTTCTCAGTTCCTCCCGATGTTGCGGTTCCGTCTACAGCTCCATAAATTTCACCTTTTGTTATAGAAATCTTTTTTACTTTGTGCCCGGAAGCGTCATATCCTTCATACTTCATATAAGGTTCTGCCGCATCGATTAATTTTTGGGTTAATCCATCGCCAAAGCCAACATATTCATCTGTATAAAAAAATCTCCTTTGTACATCTTCATCCGACAGATTTGGCTTCTGCGCTCTGTTTTTCAATCCAAAATAGACTTTAAGGTTTGGATTCCCGACAATTATTCTGGGGATAGTCCCCTTATTATCCACATTTTCCGCAATTCCTTTCAGATAAGAAGAAACCTTATGTTCATATTCCCCACCGTCTTTTTGTGTCAGACCGCCCAGACTTCCTTTTAGTTCTGTTCCTCCGCCCACAATCATCGGTCCTACCACATGTGTTCCGTGATAATCTCCGGAAGCGAATACATTAAAGTTCCCCAGGATATAAGGCAAAGTATAATTCTTTTCATCGAATTTATCTTCCGTAGTCGGTCCTAATACTTCAGTTTCCGCCATCAGCATCAGGGAAAAATGGTCTAAGCTCGCTATCACCAGGTCTTCTTTTGCTTCCGGTCGGATCTGTTCCACATTTTCTTCACCGCAGAAATGGTATAAGCGGATCTCACTGCTGTCTGTCTCAGTATCCGTTATCTGAACAGATGCAGACCGCATCAATCTTCTTGGCTGAATATGCGGCTCGACAAATTCCTGCTTTAATTTGGAAAGTGCATCTACCTGATCGCCATCTTTCTTTTCCAGCATCAGATTTCGGAAAGCCACCGTAACCGGTTTTTGAGGCTGTATCTCTCCCCCATCCAACAAAGGGGAAACATCGAACAACCGATATGCTGTGATGAACTTTTCTTCCTGCAGATATTCCTTCTGCACAGACTCAATCGCTTTTTCCAATCTCTCGTCTATGATCTCCTCTGCATGAAGGGTCAGCTTCCCATCTTCAGGAAAAGTGTCAATCGGAGCAGTCAGAATAATCTCTACACCATTTACTGTCGTTTTCAGTTCTATTTTTTCTTCCGACCGTTCTGCCAGCCAGGCCAGGCCGAAATTGCCGGTCCCGCTTATTTCGGCATGCAGTTGGCTGCCTTCTCCCTCTGCAAGCTGTGTCAGATTTTCCTCATTCAAATCATACAGTCCAACCTTTTTGACTGTCCAAAGCTTTCTCTTTGTACTTACCGTACCGGTGTTTTCTTTCTTCCCGTCTTCATCCACATTTTCAGACAGGCTTTCTGCTGTTTCTTCCCCGCTTTCGCTCTCCGCCGTTTCCTTACTTTCCTCTGCGCTTTCCGTCTCCGCAGTCTCTTCGCTCTTTTCCTCGGCGCTCCCTGCTTCTTCCTGTTCCTTACCGTTTCCGCCTTCCTTAAGGCCGTCCACCGTCAATTTTGCTGTTTTACCTTCCGCCAGCCCTGTTTCCTCTTCCCCAGCCATCAGTTTTAAAGAATAACCTGCGAGCGTTTCGGTCTTCCAGCCATCCTCCAGTACAGAGTCAATCTTTTCTGCCGCCGCATCCCGGTTTTCACCATCCAGCTTCTCCACCTTCAACTGCAGTTTCTCTTCCGTCTCCGGAAACGCGTCTGCGCCACCTGTCAAGGTGAAGGTCAGGCCGTCCGCTTTGGCTGTCAGTTTTACCTCTTCCTTTTCGGCTTTGCCGAGAACCGCTACGGCATATTCGGAAAAGTGTTCTGCCGTCAGCGTCACATCTCCGCTTTCTTCATCATAAGAAGCGGGAATCTCTTCTGCGCCGTCTGCGCCTATGTAATATCCGCCGATCCTCTCTTCTTCGGAACAGTCAGGGGCAAGTCCTTCCAATACAATCTGCAGGCTGCTCTTTGGCTGCACCTTTTTTTCGTCGTTTGTCAATGTGATATCATATAAAAACAGCTGTCTGATTTCTTCCTCTTCCAGGATGTCCTCAATCGCGCTGCCGGCCTCTTTGCATCTCTCTTCGTCCGGTTCTGTAATCTTCAGCGCAAAACCTTCAAAATCTTCGATATCTGGGAACGCTTCTTTCAGGCCTTCCAGGCGCACAGTTATCCCGTTGACTTCTATAGTCAGAACAACTTCCTCTGATTCTTCCGTTTCCTCCGGAACGTCATTGCCGGATATATCATTGCCGGATATATCGTTGCCGGACACGTCCCCGCTTTCTGTTTCTTCGGGTTCGGTGGTTTCCGTCTCTGTCGTTTCTTCCGTAGCCGTTTCTTCCGTTTCCGTAACGGCAGTCTCGGTGGCTTCCGTTTCCGCTGTATCCATTTCAGTTTCCTTCGAAGGATGGGATTCTGCAGTCGCCGTTTCTTCCGACGAAGGCTGTGTCGCAGATTCTGTAGTCCCTTCTGCAGAAGCGTCGGTTCCGGCGTGATCCGTCCCGGCCGGTTCAGCAGGCCCACCGGTTCCTTCCGATCCCTGTCCGCTGTCCTGGCTGGCATTTTCCCCGTTGGCTCCTTCTGCGTCCGCGTCCTCATTCTGTCCTGCGCCTTCGTCGGATCCGCCGTCCTCTGCTTCCCCTTCCGGTTCCTGCTCTTCTTCTGCAGCGCAATTGCCGGCATCTGCTTCTGAGCCGGCATCAGAAGGCTCTGCGGTTTCCGATACCGCTCCTTCTTCCGCCCTGGCGGCCAGGGCAAAATCAGTATTCACATAGCCTGTCAGCATGCAAATGATCAAGACCGATGTCATCAATTTTGCTTTAAGACTGTTCTTCCTTTTCCTCATCTGCTCCACTCCTTTGCGGCCTGAAAACTTAATTTCCTATTTGAACGTTTTTCCGTTATATCGTTTCTTTTTGACCCTGTCAATATAAATTATATGGGTTTGTGCAATAAGTAGTACTGTTAAAACTGTTAAAAATTGTCTTTTCTTGTTATTCTGATGCCCGTTTTTTAAATATAACCAAATAAAAAACCAATTTTACAGACCAAAATCTGCAAAATTGGTTTTTTATTACGTTATTTTTACTACAGCACCCGTTTTTTCTATTTAATATTCGCAAATCCGATCATTTCGAATTTTTCATTCCGGCGTTTTGTACATTTCTCATCCCAGAATACGCCGGATGTCATTGAACATCACAAACACCATCAGGATCATCAGCGCCACAAAACCCGCGAAATGAATGATGCCTTCCTTTTCCGGCGGGATCGGTTTCCCCCGGATCACTTCGATCAGCAAAAATACCAGCCTGCCGCCGTCCAACGCCGGCAGAGGCAGCAGATTCATCACGCCCAGGCTGACGGAAAGCAGCATGGCCAGATTCACCATATTCATGAACAGCATCAGCGGCCCGCCGGGTTCGGCGGCTTCCTTCACTTCATCCACGATCTGCGCCATTCCCACAGGGCCCGCCACATCGTCCTTTGTGAGTTTTCCCTGCAGCATTGCCTGTATACTCATGACGGAGTTTTTCACACAGAAGCGCAGCTGATACCAGCCATATTGAAAGAGCTGAAATCCTTTCGCTTCCTTATAATACGCATAGTTGACAAACCCTACCATGTACCTGCCCTGTGTTTCATCATAAACAGGGGTCAGCGTGGTACTGTAGGTTTTGCCATCCCTGACATATTCCACCTCCACAGGACTGCCGTCCCGGTTTAGCGCCATTTCCAGCTGGATTTCCCGGGCCAGTTTGATTTTGCTGTTAAACCGGGTGATCCGGTCCCCTGCCTGCATTCCCGCAGCCTGGGCTGCCGAGCCTTCCGCCACATCCCCCAAAACCGGAAGATCCGCTCCCGCATAACCGGCCACCATAATGGCAAAAATGAAAGCCAGCAGGAAATTGAAAACGGGACCTGCGACCACCGTGGAAATCCGCGCCCATACGGAAGCGTTCTGGAAGTTTCCTTCCGCCGCCTGCCCGTTTGCACTCTCCAGCCCGTCCTCGCCTTCAAACATGCAGGCGCCGCCCAGGGGCAGCGCGCGCAGCACGTAGTCCGTTTCCCCTTTTTTGAAATGGGCGATTTTAGGACCCATGCCGATGGCGAATTCATTGACCCGGATTCCGTTGGCTTTCGCCAGAAGAAAATGCCCGAATTCGTGTCCCATGACAATGACAAAAAATATCAGTAAAAATATGAGGATTGTTCCGATCAAATTTTCATCTCCTGCTCTATAAATTCATAGGTCTCTGCTTCTGCCCGCAGGATCTCTTCCACATCAGGATCCGCAGTTACAGAATGATTATTCATGGCCGCTTCAATGATTTCCGGAATCTGCACAAAGCGGATCTTTTTTTCCAGAAGCAGCTTTACCGCCATTTCATTCGCCGCGTTAAAAACAGTGGGCATACTGCCGCCCAGCTCTGCCGCCCTGTATGCCAGGGAAAGCCCCGGGAAGGTCTCTGTATCGGGAGCCTCAAAAGTGAGCGTTTGGATCTCAAAAAGATTCATTCCGGGCGCGCGCATGGGCCTCCTCTCGGGATAGAGCAGCGCATACTGAATGGGCAGCTTCATATCCGGCAGCCCCAGCTGTGCGATCACAGCCCCGTCCTCGTATTCCACCGCAGAGTGGACGATGCTTTGCGGATGTACCACTACCTGGATTCGATCCAGCCCGACGCCGAAAAGCCATTTTGCTTCCATGACTTCCAGCCCTTTGTTGACCAGGGAAGCGGAATCGATTGTGACCTTTTTCCCCATGGACCAATTGGGATGCTTTAAGGCATCTTCTAACGTCATGGCTTCCAGCTCCTTTCTCGTCTTTCCCCGGAAAGGGCCGCCCGATGCGGTGAGCAGAATTTTATGGATTTCATTGTCCGCCCTTCCCTGGAGAGACTGGAAAATCGCGGAATGCTCGCTGTCCACCGGCAGAATGGACACTCCCATTTTTTCCGCCAGCGGCATGATGATATGCCCCGCCGTCACCAGGGTTTCCTTATTGGCAAGCGCGATGGTCTTGCCGCTCTCGATGGCTGCGATGGTGGGACGGATGCCGATCATCCCCACCACTGCGGTAACTACGATGTCGCTGCCCTCCATGGAACAGATTTCCAGCAGTCCCTCCATCCCGGTCACTACCTTTACCGGAAGATCGGCCACCCTGGCTTTCAGCTCTGCCGCCGCTTTTTCGCTCCACATACCCGCGATCACAGGTTTAAACTCGCGGATCTGCTTCTCCATCAATTCCACATTCTGTCCCGCCGCCAGCGCCACAGCCTGCAGATCATCGTTATCTCTGACAATTTCCAAAGTCTGGGTTCCGATAGAACCCGTAGAACCCAAAATCGCAATTTTTTTCATAAGCCCATCCATCCTTTATCCGTGTACGGCTCCCAGCAGCAATATGGACAGGTAATAAATTACAGGCGCAGTGAACAGCACGCTGTCAAAGCGGTCCATGATGCCGCCGTGGCCGGGAATGAGTTTCCCGTAATCTTTTATCTCATGATTCCTTTTGATTGCGGATGCCGCCAGATCCCCCACCTGGGAAATCACCGCCCCCGCAGCGCTGATGACAGCTGCCAGCCAGATCAGGCTGTAATCCTGCGCTGCCGGCACCAGCAAAAGCCACGCGAACAACGCTCCCACCAGTGCAGAACCGACCACGCCGCCCACCGCGCCTTCCACCGATTTCTTCGGGCTCAGAACAGGCGCCAGCTTATGTCTGCCAAAAGCCATCCCGGAAAGGTAGGCGCAGGTGTCACAGATCCAGGAACTGATGAATACAATCCACACCAGATAAATTCCATAGGTCAGCTCCCTGGTCAGATAGACGAAAGAAAACAGCACCCCGGGATAAAATGCACAGAAGAATGCCGTCATCACCTGTCCCGCTTTATAATGAGGGAAGCGGAACACATAGACGAACATTTCCGCCAGGAACAAAAGTACCACAACCCCAAGCCCCATAGTGAAGTTCTTCGTCAAAATCATCGTCAGATAGTATAACACAATTCCGGCATATCCCACATATTCCAGGATTCCGGCCTTTCCGCCCTCCTCCACGCTGCAGGCGTGCATGAGTTCCCGAAAGGCGATCATGGCCAGCGCCATATTCACAAGGCCTAAAAGCGGCCCGCCGTATATCAGGAATACCAGCGCCAGCACCACCAGCACCGCGCTGCTCATCAGTCTTTTCCAGAACATTTCTATTCCTCCTTCACCAGGCCGTATCTTCTGTCCCTATGATTATATGCGGCAACGGCTTTTTCCAATTCCTCTTTTGAAAAATCGGGCCAGGCCACGGGCGTAAAATAAAATTCCGTGTAGGCCAGCTGCCAGAGCAGGAAATTGGATATGCGCTGTTCATTGCAGGTCCGAATCAGCAGGTCCGGCTCCGGAATGCCTGCCGTATCCAGGGAACCGCTGATCACCTCTTCCGTAATCTCGTCCACCGATAGTTCCCCCGCTTTCACTCTCCCGGCGATCTTCGCCACCGCCCGGCGGATTTCATCTCTGCCGCCATAGTTTAACGCAATCTGAAAATGAAGCCCGGTATTCTTTTCCGTAGCCTTCTCCAACTCGTCGATCCGGCGCCGGATATCTTCATCCAGCCGAGTCTTATCCCCGATCACCCGGACACACATATTGTTCTTTGCCGCTGTTTTTAAACAGGTTTTCATGTAATTGCGCAAAAGCTTCATCAGCGCATCCACTTCCTCTTTGGGCCGGTTCCAGTTCTCTGTGGAAAAAGCATAGACCGTCAGATACTGTATTCCCATTTTATAAGCTTCTTCGCAGATCACTTCCACCGTCTTCGCCCCCTGGACATGGCCGTAATTGCGGGGCATCCCTTTCGCTTTGGCCCAGCGCCCGTTTCCGTCCAGGATGATCGCCACATGATTCGGAATATTCATGGTTCCTCCAATCCGTTTGAAGGGGACAAGCCTCGCCTGCCCCCTTCTCCCTCATCCTTTTATACTGTCATGATCTCTTTGGTCTTCGCTTCTACAATGGAATCAATTTCCTTGCCGAACTTGTCTGTAAGCTTCTGCAGCTTCTCTTCCAGTTCCTTGATTTCATCCTCGGAAACATCTTCCTTGGCCAGCTTCTTGAAATAATCGTTGCCGTCACGGCGGATGTTGCGGACAGCCACCTTCGCGTCCTCACCCTTCTTCTTGATGTCCTTCACCAGCGCTTTACGGCGTTCTTCCGTCACTTCCGGGAACACCAGACGGATCACACTGCCGTCATTGGAAGGCGTGATACCGATATCGGATGCCATGATCGCCTTCTCAATCGCTTTGATCAGGGATTTTTCCCAGGGGGAAATCTGGATGATTCTCGCTTCAGGGACGGTTACGTTGCCTACCTGCTGGATGGGAGTGGGGGTGCCATAGTAATCCACTCTCAGCTTATCCAGCACATGGGGGTTCGCACGGCCCGCACGGATTCCCAGAAACTCTTCCTGTAAAAACTCCACCGCTTTTGTCATTTTCTTCTCAAACTGCTGTAATCTCTCGTCCATATTGTCCTCCCTTAAACCGTCACTTTTGTGCCGTTGAATTTACCGTTTACCGTATTCACAATGCTGTTCTCTTCATTGAGTCCGAACACCCACATGGGCATCCGGTTATCCCGCGCCAGGATGGACGCCGTCATGTCCACCACCTGCAGGTTCTTATCGATCACTTCCTGGATGGTGACCTCTTCATATTTCTCCGCGGCCGGATTGGTCCTGGGATCATCATCATAAACGCCGTCTACCGCCTTGGCCAGAAGGATCACGTCAGCCTCCACTTCAATGGCTCTGAGCACAACTCCCGTGTCCGTGGAAAAATAGGGATGTCCGGTGCCTCCCGCAAAAAAGACCACCATGCCCTTTTCAAAATACTTGTTCGCCCGGTCCTTGGAAAAAAGCTTCGTAAAGGAGCCGCATTCAAAGGGAGTCAGGATGTTCGTCATCATTCCCACAGAACGGAAAATCTCGGAAACATAGATGCAGTTCATCACCGTAGCCAGCATCCCGATCTGATCCGCTTTGGTCCGGTCGATGTGCTCGCTGGTCCTCCCTCTCCAGAAATTGCCGCCGCCGATCACGATGCCGACCTGGATCCCGTCATCCACCAGCTGCTTTACCTGTAATGCCACCGCTCTTACGGTGGGCTCATCGAAGCCTGTCTTCTTATCACCAGCCAGCGCTTCGCCGCTCAGTTTTAATAAAATTCTCTGCATCTTCTCACCTTCCGTAACAGTAATACGGCCGTCAAGCGGCCTTTATGGTGACAGTATAGCATAGATTCTTTCATACGGAAAGTGAAAATTATCGAAAGAGAAAAAAAGCCATACCCCTTACGGTGTACAGCCTTTGTTCATTGAAGTTCTTCCGCTTTTTTTTCAAATTCCTTCTTCGCCTTTTTAAAGCAGGTGATCAGCTTGGGATTGAAGATCCCGCATTCCCCGTTTAATATCATCAGATATGCCTTTTCATAGGAAAAAGCCGCCTTATATACCCGCTCGCTGGTGAGCGCATCATAGACATCCGCGATGGAAACCACCTGTGCCGATATCGGGATTTCATCTCCCTTAAGATGCTCCGGATATCCGCCTCCGTCATACTTTTCATGATGGTACAGGGCGATTTCATAACAATAATTTTTGAACACTTCATCATCGGAAATAAAAATCTTATCGATGATCTCCGCTCCCCGCTGGGTGTGGGTCTTCATCAGTTCAAATTCGTCATCCGTCAGCCGCCCCGGTTTCATGAGAATGCTGTCCGGAATTGCGATCTTGCCCACATCATGCATGACGGATGCAAAAGAAATCACTTCCGCCTGTTCTCTGGTGATCCCATATTCCGGGAAATCTTCCATCAGACGCCGGAGCAGGATATCCGTAAAAGAGCGCACCCGGTAAATATGGTTTCCGGACTCCAGGCTTCTGAATTCCACGATGGTGCCCAGCATATTGATGATATGCTCGTTCATTGCGGAAAGCTTATCATTCTTCTCCCGGATCTCCCGGGTCTGCTTCTCCACGATCTCTTCCAGATTATTCTTATGGTGATACAACTCGATCAGATTATGTACACGTCTGGTTACGATATCCGGTTCAAAGGGTTTGCTGATGAAATCGGAAACTCCCATCTCATACCCTCTGCGCTTGGATTCATAGGAGGTGTCGCTGGTGATCAGAATCACCGGAACTGACGTCATGTACTGGTTCCGGTGTAAATAATCCAGCACGCCGAAACCGTCAATATTAGGCATCACAATATCCAGCAGGATTGCGGAAAGCTCTGCCCCGCATTCCCCTATGATCTCAATTGCCTGGCCACCATCCTCCGCCAGAAGGACTTCATATTCATTTTCAAAAATCGTACTCAGGATCGCGCGGTTTACTTCCATGTCATCTACAACGAGGATTTTATCTCTCATGAATATCTTACTCCTTCCGATGGATTTTCAGGCAAGGCCGTTTCCGTCCGTTCATCTTTCCATGCCATTTCCCAGGCTATCCCCGATTGCAGAAATCAACGCATTGTAAACCGCTTTCATCTCTTTAAAATCATCTCTGGCCGTATCCGTTTCGTTTCTCCGCAGCTTCTCCGTCATATCGCTGGCACATGCAAAAAGCCGGGTCAGTCCCAGATTGCCGGCCACTCCTTTCAGCGTATGCACCTCTTTGAAAGCCTCTTCATAGTCGCCGGCATCTATCGCTTCCTCCAGCTTTCCAAAAGTTGCGTCGTCAGGAAATTTCTTCAGGAAACGTTCCGCCAGGGCTTCATTGTTCATAAACCGCTGAAGCACACCATCCACATCAACCCCTGCATCCGTCAGTATCTCTTTTTTATTCGATAAACCCATTCTTGCTGTCCTTTCACTATTCTGAAACAAAACGATTTGAATTTAATAAGATTATAAATGTTTTTTTATAATAATGCAAGTAAAACTGCCTTTTTTCGTTAATCCAATTAAAGATAAGGTTATTTTTTTATAAATTATTTCGTTATTCTCCCCCTTTTGATCCGCGTTATGTTAAAATAGGAAGAGTTGATACTCCAAGGAGACGGTAATATGTCTGCAGGGAGTGTCAAATACCATTTAAGAGGAAGGAAGGATTCCCATGAAAAAACAGATCCCAGGTTTCCTTCTGATGATACTCGTTTTCCTGCTGCTTACAGGCTGTTCCCAAAAGGAATCCCTCAAACCGCCCACCCCAGGCAGCGGCGAAAGAGGCAGCACTCCGCTTCTTCTGACGCCCACAGCGGATGGGACAGGCACCCTGGGAAACGAACATGTCAGTGTGGATATTTCACATATGGATCAGGGCTACGTGATGCTCAAGTGGCTGGAAGAACCCGGGATGGCGGTGGACGGCGCGCACAATGCCAGCGCCAGAATCAAACTTCAAATCACAGGCCCTGCCCATATTACCTATACTTATAACCTGCCCTCCGACAAAAACTGGCACGTTTTCCCCCTGACCGACGGGGACGGAGACTATACCCTCAGCATTTTTGAAAACATACAGGGGAACCAATATTTTGAAGTGTTTTCCCATCCCCTGGAGCTGACGCTTTCCGACGGATTGCTTCCCTTTTTATATCCCAATGAATATGTGGCTTACGATCAAAATACACAGGCCGTACAGCTGGCAGAAGAGCTGGCAGCCGATTCCGATACCGATCTGGATGTCATCTATTCCGTATTTTATTATGTGGTGACAAACATCTCCTACGATACGCAAAAGGCGCAGTCTGTCCGCAGTGACTATCTTCCGGATGTGGACGAAACCCTGGCTTCCAAAAAGGGAATTTGTTTTGACTACGCTTCCCTGATGACCGCCATGCTGCGTTCTCAGGGCATCCCCACCAAACTGGATATCGGTTATGTGGGTACCGTCTATCATGCCTGGATTTCCGTGTGGGTGAAAGATACGGGCTGGATCTATAACATCATCGAATTTGACGGGACCACCTGGAATATGATGGATCCCACTCTGGCTTCCACGGAAAGCCAGGGAGAGAGCATTGAAAATTATATCAACAATGATAAAAGCTATTTTGTAAAATATTCTTATTAAAAAGGAAGGGATTTAAAATGACCTCCGCCAAAAACACTTTTTCAAACCCCGAAATCGCCGCTTTCTGTACCCAGATGGCTCTCATATTAAAATCCGGTCTTTCCGCTGCAGAAGGCATTTCCATTCTCGGCGATGACGCGGACAGAGAAACGAAGGCTTTTTTTGCCGCGCTTTCCGCCTCCCTGGAGCAGGGACTTTCCCTGGGGAAGGCGATGCAGGCGTCCGGCCGTTTTCCCGCCTATGCCTGTGATCTCACCGAAATCGGCGTTCTGTCCGGCAGGACGGATGAAATCATGGAAGCGCTGGCCGCTCATTACGAACGGGAAGAAGAAACCGCTTCCGCCATCCGCAGCGCAGTCACCTATCCTCTGGTCATGATCGGCATGATGCTGGCCGTTATCCTGGTGCTGATCACAAAGGTCCTGCCCGTATTCAATCAGGTTTTCATGCAGCTGGGCAGCGGACTCACCGGTTTCTCCAGAGGACTGATGGATGCCGGCGCCATAATCAGTCGGTATTCCGTGGTTTTCGTACTGTTGCTGGTATTGCTGGCCGTTTTTGTATTCTGGCTTTCCAGATCTTCCAGAGGGCTTGCCCTTCGGCAAAAGCTTTTGTATCTGCTCCCTCCGGTGCGCCGTCTTTCCCAGCATCTGTCCACCGGGCGCTTCGCCTCCGGTCTGTCCATCGCTCTTTCCAGCGGTCTGACGATGGAGGACAGCATTGAAATGGCACAGCGTCTCTCATCGGATCCCGTAGTGTCTCATCGCACCGCTCAGTGTCTGGAGGCATACCGTTCCGGCGCTTCCCTTTCCGAAGCCATAAATACTTCAGCGCTTTTTTCGGGTCTCTATACCCGGATGGTTTCCGTAGGTTCCCGGGCAGGGGCTACGGAACAGGTGCTTCAAAAAATCTCCGAACAGTATGCCTCCGAAAGTGAGGAACAGCTCTCCCGCATGGTCTCCGTTCTGGAGCCCACCCTGGTGGCCGTCCTCTCCTGTATTGTGGGACTGATCCTCTTATCCGTCATGCTGCCCCTTCTGGGCGTCATGTCCGGCATCGCATTCTGAAAGGGGGATTTTCGTGAAATTCCTTCGTGATAACAAAAAAATATTTGGCTCAGTCCTGGTTTTCCTGTTTCTGATCTTCTTTTTTTTCCGCGGCATGACATTCATTTCCGCCAAAACTGCAGCGGAGCAGAAACGCAGTCTGGAGGAAGCTCTTCGGCGTAACATCGTGCACTGTTATACCGTCAACGGATTTTATCCGGAAAGCCTGGATTATTTGATGATCCATTATCCCATTTCCTATGATGAAAGCCTGTTCATCATCCATTATCAGCCGGTGGCTTCCAACCTGATGCCGGATGTCACTGTGCTAGAAAGGAATCCGGACCGATGACCAACGCCCGATTGAACGGAAAGCGCCATACCGTGGATTTTCTTTTCTCCCTTTCCCTGCTGGGGGTTCTGGCTGTGACCGCCCTGCTGGCCACCCTTTTCGGCGCAGACATTTATGAAAACATAATAAAGCATTCTGAAAGTTCTTATGAGACAGGCACTTCCCTGGCTTATGTGCGGGAAAAAATACGTCAGAACGATACCTGTGAGGGAATTACCGTCACCCGTCGGGAAGGCCAGGATGTTCTCGCCATAAACAGCTGTGTGGAAGGCCATTCCTTCCTGACCTGTATTTATTTTCAGGACGGTTCTTTGAAGGAACTCTACCAGCTGGCCGGGGAGTCCCTTCCCCTTTCCTCCGGCCAGACCATCCTCTCCGTGTCTGATTTTAAGATGGAACAGCTTTCCGATACCCTTTTCCACTTTACGGCGGTGGATAAAGGCGGGGAAAGCAGTGAGCTTTATGTCACTGTCAACAGTTGGCAATAACAGGAGGCGGCATGAAAAACAGATCCAAAACTTCATTATTTTTGATGGAAGTAATTCTTTCTATCCTGCTTTTTTCTGTCTGCAGCACGATCTGCGTCCGGCTTTTTGTGCAGGCACAGCGCACGGAACAAAAAGCCCGGGATCTCACCCACGCTTCCCTCCTGTGTGACAGCATTGCCGCCATCCTCCAGAATACCGAAAGCCCGGAAGTCCTCTTTTCTTTTTTCCCGGGTTCCGATTTGCGGGAGGCCTGTGTCGATAACGGGCTGTTATGGGAAGGCTGTTATAATGCCGCCTGGCAGCCCTGCGCCACGGAAGATGCCCACTGGATCCTGCTTCTCACTCCGGACAGCGCTGCTTTCGCATCCCCCTCTTTTTCGCCCAGGCAGGCGCTTCTCTCTGTCTATTCCGCAATAGAGTGCGAGGACCTTTCCAAAGAAACTGTAAGCAGACAGCAGGATCCTTTTTATGAACTTCACATCGGCTATTGAGGTAGTGTATAATGAAAAGAGAAAAAAAACTTTCCTTTGTCCATACCGGTCTTCCTTCTCTGCTGGTCATTTTTGTAATGTTATGCCTGATCACTTTCGCTGTTCTTTCCTATGTCAGCGCCATACGGGACTATTCCCTGGCAGAGAAAACAGCGCAGCGGACCCGGCTTTATTATGAGACGGATGCCAAACTCCGGGGGCAGCTGACAGAGCTTGACCGGCAGCTGTCCGAAATCTACAGTCAGCTGACACCAGACGACGAAACTGCTTTTTTGGACGCCTGTGCCCAGCGCTTTCCCGGCCTTTCCGGTTCCCTTCTCACACTGCAGGAACCCTTCGGTGACGCCCAGTCGCTTTGCGCCGAACTCTCTCTGCAGCTGCCTTCCAAAGAAAAGGAACCTTATTATCAAATCATCCGGTGGCAGGTAGTCACAACGGCCGACTGGGAACCGGATGATACGCTCCCGGTTCTTCAGGGTCCCTGACAGCACCGGTGTATGGTGAAATATTCGTTAAATTCAAAGGAGAAACACGATGGAATTGATTCCTTTATTAACCGATGCGGTAAATGATCAGGCTTCGGATATTTTTATTGTGGCAGGCCGCGCCTTTTCCTATAAAAAGAACGGCGTTGTCATCCGCATGTATGACAGGCTGATGCCAAAGGACACCGGCGCCCTCATCCAGGAAATTTATGACCTCGCCGGAAAGCGCGATATTTCCCGTTTCCAGGAGCACGGGGACGATGATTTTTCCTTCGCGCTGCCCGGACTGGCCCGTTTCAGGGTCAGCACTTATAAACAGCGTGGTTCCATGGCCGCGGTCATCCGGGTGATCAATTTCCGGCTGCCCGATCCCACACAGCTGGGCATTCCTGAGAACATCCTTAAATTGGGGGATCTTTCCAAAGGGATGGTGCTGGTCACCGGCCCTGCCGGCAGTGGAAAATCCACCACGCTGGCCTGTATTATTGACTATATCAACAAAAATAAGGAGTATCATATCATCACGCTGGAAGATCCTCTGGAATTTCTGCACTCTCATAAAAACAGCATCGTGAGCCAGAGGGAAATTTCCGCCGATACCGACAGCTATATCACCGCCCTGCGGGCTTCTTTGCGCCAGAGCCCCGATGTGATTCTGCTGGGCGAAATGCGCGATTACGAAACCATCAATGTGGCCATGACCGCCGCGGAGACCGGACACCTGATATTTTCCAGTCTGCACACTCTGGGGGCAGCCAAAACCATCGACCGGATCATTGATGTGTTTCCTGCCAACCAGCAGCATCAGATCGCTCTGCAGCTTTCCATGACCCTGCAGGCTGTGGTATCCCAGCAGCTTCTTCCCGATGTAAACGGCGGCCGTGTTCCCGCTTTTGAAATCATGACCTTAAATCCCGCCATCCGAAACATGATCCGGGACAGCAAAATACCGCAGATCGACGGTCTTTTGGCCGGCGCTTCTTCTCCCGGCATGATTTCCATGGATCAGAGCATTTTCAAACTCTATCAGGAAGGCCGAATCACCAGAGACACGGCCTTAAGCTTTGCTTCCAATCAGGAAGTGATGAAGCGGAAACTGGGATAATCCCGGTTTCCGCTTCTCTTTTTTGTGTTCAAAAAAAAGGTGGAGAAGATTTCTCTCCTCCACCTTATGAATACGTCTGGATTACATTCCCATCTGTGCCGCAACTTCTGCCGCGAAGTCTTCGTTCTTCTTCTCAAGGCCTTCGCCTGTCTCAAAACGAACGAATTTCTTTACGGAAAGGTTCGCGCCGTTGTCTTTTGCAACCTGTGCGATATACTGTGCAACGGTCTGCTTTCCGTCTTCCGCTTTTACATATACCTGTTCCAGCAGACATACTTCTTTCAGCTCTTTGTTCAGACGGCCCATAACTGCGCCTTCAATCACCTTTTCAGGCTTGCCGGCCATCTTAGGATCATTTTCGATCTGCGCTTTTAAAATCTCTTTCTCATGCGCTTTGTATTCTTCGGAAACATCAGCTGTGGAAACATACTTGGGATACAGAGCTGCAACCTGCATCGCAACGTTCACCAGCGCTTCTTTTACCGCATCGTTCACAACATCGGTATCCGCTTCTACCAGAACGCCGATCCGTCCACCGCCGTGGGTATAGGAAACAACACAGCCATGTTCTGCAACAACTTTCTCAAATCTTCTGATCTTTAAGTTCTCGCCGATGGTAGCAACTTTTTCTACCAGCGCGTCTTTAACGGTCTTAGCGGTGTCTTCATGCCAGGGTTCTGCCATGAAAGCATCCATATCGGCTGCGTCGGAATTGACAGCCTGTACTGCAACTGCTTCCACGAAGCTCTGGAACTTTTCATTCTTTGCAACAAAGTCGGTCTCGGAGTTTACTTCCACAACTGCTGCTGTAGTGTCATCTTTAGAAGCGATGCGGCAGATACCTTCTGCTGCGATTCTGCTCGCTTTCTTCTCCGCTTTGGCCTGTCCGTTCTTTCTCAGGAATTCAACGGCTGCATCCATATCGCCGTTTGTTTCTGTCAGCGCTTTTTTGCAATCCATCATGCCCGCGCCGGTCATTTCTCTTAACTCTTTTACCATTGCTGCTGTAATAGCCATTTTATTTTCCTCCATGCAAAATCAGTGTCAATCGGTTCTTTACGTTTATTCAGCTGCTGCAACTTCTTCGATATCGGAAGCTTCGCCTTCTGCCGCCGCAACCGCTTCTTCTGTATAAACTTCTTCACCCTGGTTTGCTTCGATAACAGCGTCTGCCATCTTAGAAGTGATCAGCTTGACAGCTCTGATGGCATCGTCGTTGCCGGGGATGATATAATCCAGCTCTTCAGGATCGCAGTTGGTATCGCCGATGCCGATCAGTGTGATGCCCAGCGCATGCGCTTCCTGTACGCAGATTCTTTCCTTCTTGGGGTCAACAACGAAGATTGCATCCGGGATTCTTGTCATTTCTTTAATGCCGCCCAGGTTCTTCTCCAGCTTTTCCCATTCTTTCTTAATCTGGATCACTTCCTTTTTGGGAAGAACATCAAAAGTGCCGTCTTCCGCCATGGTTTCGATGGCTTTCAGTCTTTCGATTCTGCTTCTGATGGTTTTGAAGTTGGTGAGCATGCCGCCCAGCCATCTCTCATTTACATAGTACATACCGCAGCGTTCTGCTTCTGCCTTAACCGCATCCTGTGCCTGCTTCTTGGTGCCGACAAAAAGGATGGTGCCGCCCTGTGCTGCGATTTCAAATACTGCCTTGTAAGCTTCGTCCACTTTGCCTACGGATTTCTGCAGGTCGATGATGTGGATGCCGTTTCTCTCTGTGAAGATATAAGGAGCCATCTTAGGGTTCCATCTTCTGGTCTGGTGTCCGAAATGAACACCTGCTTCAAGTAACTGTTTCATAGAAATAACGCTCATTGTCTTACCTCCGTTTGGTTTGATCCTCCGCATACTTCATACCCGTCAGCCATCCCGGGAATCTCTGGTATCGTTCCCCGCGTTATGGGACACCGGTGACGGATCGGTATACGTGTTTTTTAGTCACAACGGTTGGATTATAACATAAAAAGGTCCCTTCCGCAAGGGGCCTTTTCAATATTTTTCGTGATTCTTACGGGCTTTTTTTTGCAATCTGTAAAAGGACGTCACTAGGATGTGATTTTCAGCTTTTTAATTTCTCCATAAGCGAATTCATTCTTAATTTTGATATAAGTGCCTTTCATTCCAGAGGAACGGGATTCGATGATGCCCGCGCTTTCAAATTTGCGCAGCGCATTGACGATCACAGACCGGGTGATTCCCGCCTGATCCGCAATTTTGCTGGCTACCAGTATCCCTTCGCTGCCTTTTAATTCCTGAAAAATGAGGGTGATCGCTTCCAGTTCGGAATAAGACAAGGTTCCCAGTGCAGAATGAACCACCGCCAGCTTCCTGTCCTCCTCCGCGCTCTCTTCGCTCACGGCGCGAAGCATCTCCAGGCCCACCACCGTGGTGCCGTATTCACATAATATAATATCATCGATGCTATAGCTGCTGCCGTGGCGGTACAAAAACAGGGTTCCCAGCCGCTCCCCTGCAATCTCGATGGGCGTAATGATGGCTGAAAATTCCTGTGCTTCAGTCACATCAAATCCCAGCGTCATGAGATTGACGTTTTCTTTTGTGGAAAGGATCGCCAGCATCCGTTCGTTGAGAAGCGAATCAATAAAACTGCCCACTTCACAGCGCAGAAGTTCTTCGATGACTTCCCCTTCCCTTCCCGATACGCCCAGGATTTTCCCCTTGCGGCTGATCACCAGCACATTGGAATGCAGCGTTTCCTGCATCACCTTACAGATGTCGTTAAAAACAACTTTGCTGGAATTATTATTATGCAAAAGCTTTCCGATTTTCCGTGTCTTATCCAGCAGCTGCACACCACTCATAATACCCGTTCCTCCCAGATGCAATACCAAAGAGTTCGATATCATGATTTTATCACATGAAATTTTCACCCGCAACGCATTACGCCTGTTTTTTCGTATTTTTTTCCATTACGTGACCGCAGCCTTCTTTTGAACAGACAAGTTTATTTCCCTTTTCCAGCATGATGGAACCGCAGACCGGGCACATTTCCCCGGAAGGCTTCTGCCATACCATAAAATCGCATTCCGGATTGTCGATGCAGCCGTAATAACGTCTGCCCTTCTGGGTCTTTTTCATTACAATATCCTTGCCGCATTTCGGGCAGGCCACGCCGATTTTTTCATAATAAGGTTTTGTATTCCGGCATTCCGGAAATCCCGGGCAGGCTAAAAATCTGCCGTGAGGCCCGTATTTAATAACCATGCGGCGTCCGCACAGCTCGCAGACTTCATCGGATTCTTCATCGCCGATCTTCACTTCGGCCAAATCCTTTTCCGCCTGTTTTACCGCTTCATCCAAATCCGGATAGAAATTGGAAACGATGGTTTTCCATTCCACGCTGCCTTCTGAAACACCGTCCAAAAGGGCTTCCATGGTAGCGGTAAAATTCACATCCACGATAGAAGGAAAAGCTTCCTTCATCATCTTATTGACCACTTCTCCAAGTTCCGTCACATAGAGGTTTTTATTCTCCTTTGCCACATAACGGCGGGCCAGGATCGTGGTGATAGTGGGCGCATAGGTGCTGGGCCTGCCAATTCCCAGTTCCTCCAGGGTGCGCACCAGGGATGCCTCCGTATAGTGAGCGGGAGGCTGTGTGAAGTGCTGCTGGCCGTCAAAGCTTTCAAATTCCAGCTTCGTATCCTGATCCAGGCCCTTTGCGAGAGTATTGTTCTCCGCCTTTTCTTCATCATCCGCCGTATAAACGCTCATAAAGCCGTCGAATACCACCTTGCTGGCAGCCACGGTAAAACGATGTCCGCCGCCGTCAATTTTCACCGAAGTGGTTTCATACTTTGCCGGAGTCATACGGCTTGCCATAAACCGTTTCCAGATCAGCTGGTAAAGCCTGAACTGATCTCTGGAGAGGGATTCCTTGATTTCCGGCGGGGTGCGGCTGATATCCGTGGGACGGATCGCTTCATGGGCGTCCTGGATCTTCTGGCCGCTCTTTTTCACAGTCCCCTCTCCCGCATATTCCTCGCCGTATTTTTCTGTAATATATGTTTTCGCCAGGTTTTCCGCTTCTTCGGACACACGGGTGGAATCCGTACGCAGATAGGTGATGATACCCACCGTACCACTCCCCTTGATGTCCACGCCTTCATAAAGCTGCTGAGCCAGACGCATGGTTTTCTGAGTGGAAAAATTCAGCACCTTGCTGGCTTCCTGCTGCAGAGTTGAGGTGGTAAACGGCAAGGGCGCTTTCTTAATCCGCTCGCCTTTTTTCACGTCTGTCACAGCAAACGCTGCCCCGGCACAGTCCCTGCGGATCTCATTTACTTCTTCTTCGTTTCCCGGCACCCGTTTCCGGTCGCCTTCCCCGTAATATTTGGCCTTCAACAGTTTCTTTTCACCGGGAACTTTAAAATAAGCATCCAGTGTCCAGTATTCTTCCGGAATGAATGCATTGATTTCTTCTTCCCGGTCACAGATGATGCGAAGCGCCACAGACTGCACACGCCCTGCGGAAAGTCCTCTTTTTACCTTTTCCCATAAAAGCGGAGAAATCCGGTACCCCACCATACGGTCCAGCATACGCCGCGCCTGCTGCGCATCCACCAGGTTCATATCGATTTCCCTGGCATGCTTTAAGGATTCTTTCACCGCATTTTTGGTAATTTCATTAAAAGTGATCCGGTATACTTTTTTACCGGAAAGTTTCAGCGCCTCCAGCAAATGCCAGGATATCGCTTCCCCCTCCCGGTCAGGGTCCGTTGCGAGATAGATCTTTTCCGCCTTCTTCACTTCCTTGCGCAGATTTGCAAGGATATCCCCTTTTCCACGGATCGTAATATATTTCGGTTCATAGTCATGTTCCACATCAATCCCAAACTGGCTTTTCGGAAAGTCGCGCACATGCCCGTTGCTGGCTGCTACTTCGTAATTCGCACCCAGAAACTTTTTGATGGTTTTCACTTTGGCCGGCGACTCCACTATCACAAGATATTTTGCCATAATTTTTTCCCCAATCCCTTTTACTGCTATTACGCACATTTGTAATCTTTGCGAAGTTATCGTGAAACACTATACACCATATCTTAGTCCATTGCAAGAAAAAAATACCTTGTTATTACCAGAATTGCTGTTACTGCAGAATTCTTTCCGCAAAATAGAAACCCGCCCGGCTGCCTGCATGCCCTTCCATGCACAAAAGCACAAGTTCCTGCATCAGTTTAGAAATATCCGGTGTCTTCCCCTCTTTTTTCTTCATTAATAATAGGATTTCATCCAGACTTTTGGGCGTGGCATCCAGGATTGCCAAAAGGGACTGCCGCAAAGAGGAGGCAGGATTTTGATTCCCCGCATCCTCCCGGCAAAGCCCGGAATCGTCTTTCTCTTTTCCCAATCCCAGCTCCAGCAGCAGACGGCTGACGCTCACCGCTGCCCCGGCGCCGTTTATGATCAGGCTGTTGCAGCCTGCGCTGCAGCTGTCCGTAATCCGTCCGGGAACCGCAAACACATCCCGTCCCTGCTCCAGCGCCATGTCCACTGTGATCAGCGTGCCGCTCCTTTCCCGTGCCTCCGTCACCAAAACAAGGTCGGCCAGACCACTGATCACCCGGTTTCTGGGCGGGAAAAGCCGTCCCAGAGGCTGTGTGCCGGGCGGATATTCGGAAAGCAGTCCCCCTTCTTTTTCTAACCGCTCATACAGATTTCTGTTTTCCGGCGGATAGCAGATGTCCACTCCGCATCCTAACACCGCCGCGGAAAAACCGCCTGCATCCAGGGCCGCTGTCTGGGCGATGCCGTCCACTCCTCTCGCCATGCCGCTGATGATCTCCACTCCGGCGGCCGCAAGGCCCGATGCAAAGTAACGGGCCGTTTCCCGTCCGTATCCGGAACACTCCCTTGCGCCGATGATGGCCACAGCCTTTTTCCCCGGATCGGGAAGCCTTCCCTTTCCATATAATGCCACCGGCGGATCCGCAATCTGTCTGAGCCGTCCGGGATAATTTTCATCCCACAGAGGCACAAAGAAAATGCCCGCCTTGCGGATCGCTTCCAGCCGCCTGGCCGCCCTGCTTTTATTTTTTTCCTGCAGCCCTGTTTCCAGACAGTCCGCCCGTTTTGCGCCCAAAAGCGTTTCCTTTGTTTTCCGGGACAGCCGCCGCACGCCTGAGGGGCTTTTTCCTGCATCAATCAACTTTCTGACGCTGTTGCTTCCGATGCCCTGTATATTACACAGCAGGAAGCCTTCCAACAGTTCTTCTTCCCTGTCCGTCACTTTTCCATCACCTCATTATGCCGGTAATAAAACGCCTGGCTCAAATGATCCGTATTGATTTTCTCTGCTCCCTCCAGATCCGCCAGCGTCCTGGCTACCTTCACGATTCTATGGCATGCCCGGGCCGAATACCGTGCGGTTTCCATCAGCTGTTCCAAAAACCGCTGTTCCTTCAGTCCCAGCCTGCAATAGCGCTGGATCTGTCCCGCTGTCAGATGGCCGTTGACCAGGATATTGGTTCCTTCATATCTTTTTTTCTGCCGTTCTCTGGCTTCCGTCACTCTGTTCCGTAAAACACTGCTTTCTTTTTTCCCTGTATCCTCTTTTTCCTTCCAAAGCGTCTGAAAGGGAACCGGCTGGGCCGTACAGCAGATATCGATCCGGTCTAGAAGCGGGCCCGATATCCGGGATAAATACCGATGGATTTCCCAGGAGGAACAGCGGCAGCGGTTTCTGTCGGGATAATAACCGCAGGGACAGGGATTGGCGGCCGCCACCAGCATGAAATCTGCGGGATAAATAAAATTACCGCCGCTTTTTGCCAGAAAAATTTTCCCTTCCTCCAGGGGCTGACGCAGGATGTCCAGCGTAGCCCGTTTAAACTCCGCCATTTCGTCCAGAAAAAGAATGCCTTTGTGGGCCAGCGTCACCATGCCGGGCCGGGGCACGCTTCCGCCTCCTGCCAGCGCGAAGGGAGAAACCGTATGATGGGGACTGACAAAAGGATGCCCGGTGATCAGCTTTCCCTCTTCCAGCCGCCCTGCCACACTGTAAATGGCTGAAATTTCCCGCTGTTCCTCTTTGGACAGCGGCGGCAGAATGGACGGAATACACCGGGCCAGCATGGTTTTTCCGGTTCCCGGCGGCCCTACAAACAAAATGTTATGAAATCCCGCTGCGGCCGCAAGCGCCGCGCTTTTTGCCTCCTCCATTCCCCTGACCATGGAAAAATCCATTTCCTCTTTCACATCCGGAGTCCTCCCCTCCTTCCTTTGACGCCGCGCCGCCTTCACGGCCGAGCTGCGCCGCATTTCTTTCCGTCCCGATTCATCCCGGCACAGATACCGCAGCGCTTCTTCCAGGCTCTCCACGCCCATCACGGAAATATTTTCAGCCAAGAGGCCCTCTTCCAGATTGTCGATGGGCAAAAGGCACTCCTGAATCCCTGCTTTCGCCGCCTCCATCACCATGGGAAGGATCCCGCAGATCGGCTTCACTTTTGCATCCAATCCCAGCTCTCCGGCCGCCAGCACACGCTCCAGCCGCTCCTTTGGGATCAGTTCCTGGGCCGCCATGATTCCCAGTGCCGTGGGCAAATCAAAGGCGGTTCCCGCCTTATGGATTCCTGCCGGAGAAATATTGACCGTTATTTTCTCCGCCGGAACCGCGATGCCGGTATTGCGTAGAGCGACCCGGATACGCTCCCTGGCTTCTTTTACTTCGCTGTCCAAAAGCCCCACCATGTCAAAACACGGCAGTCCCCTTGACACATCCACTTCCACCTGCGCCACATAGCTTTCCAGCCCGCGCAGGCCTCCTGCATTGATATGACAATACATATGCGCCTTTCCGTCTTATGATATTATGTCCATCGGAAAAATCCGGGCGAATGCCCATCGAAAGAAGGCAGAAAGAAATCTGCCGCCGTTTCCAAACCATGATCCTGTTTTTAACATAAACCACCGGGAGCCGTCTGTCAAGACGACGCCCGGTAAATTTCTTTTAATTTTTTTCATTATCGATACTACGGTCAGTTTATAATTCTATCTTCTCCATAACCTGAAGAATCTTAGTTTTTACATTTTTTTGTATATAGAATGGATTCAAATTCCGCTTTGTATATTCCATATAAGTATTGGCAGTTATTCTGGTTAATAGCTTTGTAAAAAATCGCTCCCAGCTAAAATCCTGGGAACTTTCAATGTATTGATACGGCTCTTTCAATATTTTTTTTATTTCACCATCCTCAAATAAACCGCTTTTCAATATCAACCACTCAAAAGATTCCGGCAAGTACAAGTGAAGCTTACTGTTTAGTCCCAACAACTTCAATATCTTTTCAATTTCGGAGCCAAAGGCCGCTCCATCTGCAATAATTAAGGTTTCTCCTTTTGTGAGCTTTAATGCATTTGAAAAAATATTGGATTTTCCATGCGCACTGATACACGTTATACCGTTCGTTTTGCATACATCCTGAAAAAAAGCAAATCCCGCATTTGAATCTTCTGTAAGGATCTGTTCCGGAACAATTGGAAAGGAGAAATCATACTCTCCATACAAGCGATATATTTCATTATAGGTTCGTTTTAACGATCCATATTTCCCCGAATTGCGGATTCCATATATTTCCTCCACACTATAAGGAAGTGAAGGCAGGCTCTCCCTGGATACAATTACATAGTAATTATCCGTTTTCTGAATGAATGCTGCAAACTCCCTGGAAGCTGTAAAACGAGCACCTTCATCTATAAAAACAATACTATCATGTATTGTTCTCAATTGTATCTCCCAATTAGAGCCGAATATTGCAATACACCTTTTTTCACATTCCAGTTCAATACCGCTATCATTTTCATTTTCCTGAAATTCCCGAACCATTTCAATGAGAGCCGTCTTTCCGGTTGCGCTGTCTCCCCGAATAATCGTAATATTTCTTTTGATCTCAAAATCATAGCGAAGACGCTTATTTTGTACAACAATTCGATACTTTCCCTTCATACATTCACCTATACATAAAGTCCTGCAATTGGAATTAATTCCTTCATACTATGCACAATCTGCCCCGTATTCAAAATATGGATTTCAAAGTCTTCTTTCCCAAAGTCCATTATGTGCCGCAGATTAATGGTGAGTTCCTGCATACGGCCGATTTTCAGAATCCATTTCGCGCAGTTATCTCCGCATGCAGAAGCATTAAAAATCTTTTCCGGCTCATTTTTCATCAGAATCAGCGTTTTAACACCGCCAGACAAGTTGACCGGAGAGATTTTCCCCATTACCGGGCTGTCAATTACCGCATTATCCAATACATATGATTTATCAACATCCAAAATCATCTCTTTTGTAAAAGAATCCGTAATCCACTCATCCTCATATACATTTTTAAAATATATGGAAGTATTATAGATTACATCCGGCATTTCACCGTAAAATACATGTAACATTACGGATATCTCCTTTCTGGCCTTCCTTTTCTCCCACAACTTATTTTGGAACAGGTTTCTTGCTCTCATTCTATCTTACCAGAAAATATTTGTAAAGAAAAAGCAAGCGGTATCCTCCATGATAGTTTCAAACAATTCACGAGCAACGGTTGGTTCGCGACAATTTGGGACCATAATCCATTGATCCTTTGAAACGGGGCAATCCTTTCTGCTTCCCACTGCAGTAAAGAAAAGCACCGGAACCGCCTGATATCCAGACGTTTCCGGTGTCAATTCTCTTCCCGTTAAACGGCGCAGGAACAATATCCTTTTTGTACCCTACACAAGTCCGTTCCCACGCATTCACCCGCTCTTTTCGAATTTTACCCTCAGCTTCTCCAGCGCCTTCTTCTCGATCCGGCTGACATAGCTGCGGGAAATTCCCATTTTTTCTCCAATTTCCTTTTGCGTCACTTCCCTGCCGTCCATAAGTCCGTAACGCAGTATCAGGACTTCTTTTTCCCTGTCCGAAAGGACTGTATCCAAAAGCCCATACAATTCCCCCAGGCAGCGCATCTTTTCCATTTCTTCCACAACGTCCGGCTGATCCTGAACCATCACATCCAACAGGCTGATTTCATTGCCTTCCCTGTCAGTCCCGATGGGTTCAAACAAAGATACCTCCCTCGAAGTTTTCTTCTTGCTGCGCAGCATCATCAGAAGCTCATTATCAATACATCGGGCCGCATAAGCCGCAAGCCGGTTATTTTTCCCCGGATCGAAGGTGTCAACCGCCTTGATCAGTCCGATTGTCCCGATGGAAATCAAATCCTCCATGTCCTCATTCGCATTGGTGT
The DNA here is from genome assembly GCA_902476265.1 of uncultured Lachnospiraceae bacterium. Classification (GTDB taxonomy): domain Bacteria; phylum Bacillota; class Clostridia; order Lachnospirales; family Lachnospiraceae; genus Gallintestinimicrobium. The sequence goes on along the minus strand of CABSCP010000007.1, from coordinate 46,336 downwards.
ATTTCTTTGCGATATGTGCCACCAGCCTTAAGTTACGTTCGATCAGGAGCTGTTTTGCCTCTTTTTTTCTTCCGGCATCCTCGTCCTGCAATGCCTGTAAGCAGAGGTTCTCCTCTTCTTTCGAAAGGGGTTTTAGAAAGGTTTTCAAACATAGCTCCCCGGCCGGAAAGGATTTCCGGCAAAATCAGTTTACTATATTCTATGTACCCCCGCACTTTCAAGTGCCTTTCCATCTGTCCTTTCTATTAATATAGCGTTTTATTTGCCCAGGAAGGCGTCCACCTGTTTCTGCGCGGCTTCCACAATCTTGTCAAAGCCGGCCGCTCTCATTTCTTCCATCATCGCAGGGACTTCCTGTGCGGGATCTTTGGTTCCTGTCAGGATTTCACTCTTATAGCGCTGATAGATTTCCGTACAGTTTGCAAGTTCATCCGTCACCTCGGCAGAATCAAAGGTGAATCCGAGTAAAACGGAGGGTTTGGCGTTTTCATTGAGTTCTTTCACCTCTTCCCACTGGTTGACCTCTTCTCCTTCCAGCTGTGTCACGTTAAAGAATGTTCCCTGCGTATATCCGGCCATGGACCATTCTTCATTCAGTTTTTCCACTCTCTTGTCCGCAGTGTATGCAAAGTTTTCCCCTTCCAGTCCATAGTACAGGGCGTCCCGGACGTAGCTGTCGGTATTCACCAGTTCCAACAGCTGCAGGGCCTTTTCCGGATGCTTGCTGCTGGCGGAAATGCAGCTCAATGAACCGCGGACGGTATCGTTGGAAACAATTGTTTCATACCACTGTACTGCCTGCGCCTCTATTCCCATATTCGGTCCCCAGGTTGTCTTTGCCGCCAGACTCCATCCCTGGCCGACAGAACAGGGTTTTGCCGCGTTGTCCTCCGGGTGTGTTGCCGCATCGGCGTTTACAATTCCTTCCTGATACCATTCATGAAGCGTGGCAAGCTGCTGCATGATGTCATCCTGTTCCATGGTTGCCACCACTTTTCCTTCCTGATCGTCATAGCGCACACCGATTGCAGGCAGCCCCGTGCTCATCTGGTCATAGGTATTGAGCATGGAAATGAGCCCGTTGTTGCTGAGTATGAAAGAAGGGACATTTTCCCCTTCATGAATTTTTTTCAGCGCTTCCGTCATGGAATCCAGCGTATGCATATCGGAAGGATCAATTTCATATTGATCCAGCATCGCTTTGTCCCAGATAAAATACTGTGTCATGGAGCTGTCCTTCAGCGTAGGCACAGCGTACACCTTTCCGTTCACCTCAGCCGCTTTCCAGTAGTCCTCCGGAATCATGCCATACAGGCCGGGGGACGCTGTTTTGACCAGCTCCGTAATATCACAGAAAGCGCCCAGATTGATATCGCTGACATAGGTCGTAAAATCCGTAAACAGAATATCATATGGCTCATTGGTATTGACGATCACACTTCTTCTGGAATTCCAGTCTCCCCAGGGGATCACTTCCACATCCAGATGCACCCCGATTTTTTCTTCCAGATAACTGTCCAGATTTGCTTTCCAGGCATCGTAGTTGGACGGCATGCCTGTCCCCACCTGGATCCACTTCAGATCCACAACCTCGCCGTCTTTGGCAGGCTCGGAAGTCTCTTTGGTTTCCGGCGCCTTTACGGCTGTTTCCTGTCCTCCTGCCGTTTCGGCCGGCGCTGCTTTCTGTCCGCATGCCGTCATCGACACCGCCAGGGCTGCTGTCATAAGCATCGCAGCCAATTTCTGTAAACTCTTTCTTTTCATGGTACCCTCCTTTAAAATGAAAATATCTATTTGCCATATGACATCTTTTATTTGTCATACAGATCGCGCTTGTTTTCCGTCATCCCTTCACGGCGCCGATTGTCAGTCCCGATATAAAGTAACGCTGGAAAAAGGGATAGGCACAGGCGATGGGGACTACAATCACTACCGCCATTGCCATGCGTACCGATTCGGCCGGCATCATATTTTTATATTGCTGCAGGCTTACCCCGGCCGAAGGGTTTGTGGCTATATACTGGATATTTTTCAAAATCCCGTCCAGCAGGGCCTGCATGGATATCAGCTTCCGGCTGGTGATATACAAGGACGACTGAAACCAGTCATTCCAATAGCCAAAGGTTAAAAACAGTCCGATCGTTGCCAGCACAGGTTTGGAAATCGGCAGCACGATTCTAAAAAAGACCACATATTGACTGGCTCCGTCTATCAGCGCCGATTCCACAACGGAATCCGGAATGGTTGATTTGAAAAAGGTTTTACAGATAATGATGTGAAAGGATGACACTGCCAGAGGCAGAATCAGTATCCACACCGTATCCTTCAAGTGCAGAATATTGACATTCACCACATAATTTGCAACCATACCGCCGTTAAACACCATCGGAATAAAGACCACCCAGGTAAAAAACTTTTTCAGCTTATAGTCATATTGAGACAGTACATACCCCATTCCCGCAGTCAGCGCCAGCCCGATCAAAGTGCCCAAAGCTGTGACAAATACGGAAATTCCCAATGCCTGCAAAATGGTCCCTGCCTCATTTCCTAAAAATCGGTAAGCTTCCAGTGAAAATTCGTTCGGAATAAAATGATAACCGTATTTCCGAATGGACTGTTCCGAAGAAACAGAAATCATAAATACAAAAACAAAGGGAAGGATACACAGCAGGGAGCACAACAGGAATATGCCGTTAAATACTGCATTTGTGGTTTTTCTGATCCGGTTTAGAGAACACCCCTCAGACTTTTCCCCCGCTTTTTGTCTGGAATCATATTTTTTACTCATCTCTTCCCTCCCTATATGATGGCGCTGTCTTCATCAATTCTGGATACGATGAAATTCGCAAGCAGGATGGTGATGCAGCAGGCAGCGGACTGAAACAGGGATGCCGCCGCCGTTTTTCCAATGGCCACATTTGTCTGCAGGGCATTATATATGTAGGTGTCAAATGTGGAAACCGTGGTATAAAGGGAGTTTGGAATCCGCTGTGTAACCTGATAAAACAATCCGAAATCAGAGTAGAAAATTTTTCCCACATTCAGGATGAACATCATCACGATCACCTGTTTTAAACAGGGAAGCGTAATAAAACGCACCTGCTGCGCCCGGTTTGCCCCGTCAATCACAGCCGCTTCATAAAGGGTTTCATCAATTCCCGTTATGCTGGCCAGATATACCACCATGCTGTAGCCTGCTGTTTTCCAAAGCTGCATGAACACAAGGATGAAGGGCCAATATTCCTTTTGGGAATACCACATGATTTTTTCCCTGCCCAGCCTTTCCAATATCCCGTTAATCATTCCCATGTCCGGGTTTAAAAAAGCATAGACAAAATAGCTCACCACCACCCATGACATAAAATGGGGGAAAAACATCATGGTCTGATATACCCGCGATTTTGTCTTGCTGTAAATCAGGCTGATCATCACCGCAAGCGTCACCGGAACGGTAATTCCCAGAATAATAAAGACCATATTATACAAAAGAGTGTTTCGCAAAAGCATCCCGAAGGCTTTGGACTCCATAAAAAATCTGAAATTATCGATCCCGGCCCAATCACTTTTAAAAAGGCTGTAAAAAAACCCGTGTCCGGCAGAGATTTTATAATTTTTAAAGGAAATCATCAGTCCGAACATCGGCAGATAGCAAAACAGGATATACCACACAAACGCAGGCATCGCGATGGTGGTAAGCTCCGTATCATTTCCGGTCCATTTTCTTTTCTTAAGCTTCTTTTGCCGCGTCATTCTCCCCCGCTCCTTTCTCCCTTTTCCCGGTTTCTTCCTGTAAAAAGACACATAGCGTTTTGATTTCAAACGGTTTAAACTGCAATGTGATCCAGTCCCTTTGCCGAAACGTCATCTCTTTCTCCTCCAGCATATTCGTCTGTACAATCTCCGCCGCCGGATGTCCCAGGCTGATCCGGGCTTCGACAGCGGTTCCTTCCGCCTCATACAGCCGGATCACATAGCCTCCTCCGTTTTCCATGGGTTTCACAGCCTCTGCCAAAACATTGGGCGCATCCACTTCAAACAACGGCTTTCTCTCCCTGTTCCCCCTGGCCGCAACCGGCCTTATATTGAACGCATATGCCGGCTGTACCACCGTTTTGGCGCTAAAGCCTGCAGGATGAGGCAGAAAAGCATAGGTACAGGAATGTTTTCCTTTATCCCCCCGGTAATCCGGCCGGCAGCCTCCTTTATGAAGGGAAAGTCTCATCTTCCCGCCCTCCGTACTGATCCCATATTTACAATCGTTTAAAAGGGCCGCTCCAAACCCGGGTTCGGACAAATCCGTGTATTTATGGTTACAGACCTCAAACTTCGCTTTCTCCAGATCTGTATTTTGATGGGTGGGGCGCTCTATGTAACCGAACTGAATTTCATGCCTGGCAAAATTACATTGAATGGAGGTGTCAAAAGCGGTTTTTAAAAAGCGGTGCTCTTCCTGCCAGTCCATTTCCGTATCAAAACAGATTTCTCTCTGCGTACTGTAAAAAATCATATCCTGCTTCAAAAAGGTTTTTTCGGTCAGCTGATAGCTGCTGCGGATTCGGAATTCCACACTTCCTGCCGAAACCACCCTTCTTTCCAAAAGATGCGCACAGTCCTGCCATTTATCCGCAATGTCGGCATCGATATCCCAATTATCCCAGGCATTGGGCACATCCTCCGCCAGCAAAAACGTGTTCAGCGGATACCCTTCCCCTCTCAGTTCCCGGCGCGCTTGTCGGTCATACAGGGACGCCAGAAAGCCCCTTTCATCAAACTCTGCCCTGTAGTATGGGGTAATCAGCACATTGCCCTGCAGGCAAAAAGGCATTTCTCCCGTTTCCATCGGCTCTTCTTTTTTTGCAATTGCAAAACTTCTGCTGCCAAAAGCCGGAATTTTGACTCCTCCCACAGCCAGGCATTTCTGTCCGGAAAGATCCTCCGTTTCCTGGCAAAGGACGTCTCCGGCAATCCGCTTTCCTTTTTCCAGCGGCAGATACCAGACATCCTCTCTGTCAAAAGACAGCGTGTTATATACCGTAAGACATTCCCCCTCTTCTGCCGTTTCCAGAAGTTTTTGCTGCAGCTGTGCGGCCTGTCTGATAATGTCGCCTGTCTGGGCCAGCGATTTGTCATGTACGGCAGGGATACAGGTCCCCGGCAGAATATCATGAAACTGGTTTAAAAGCAGCTGTCCCACCAAAGATCTGGTCTCATCTCCCCGTAATCTGTATCCTTTTTCCACCGCATCCGCCACCAGAAAAAATTCCAGATTTCGGATCCCTATCTCCGCCTTCCGGTTATTCCGTTTTATCTGATGCTGATTGGTGAGGGTCCCTCTGTGCAGTTCCAGATACAGCTCCCCGGAATAAACGGAAGGGCGGAAGCTCTCCTTTTCCAGCCGGTTCATAAACCTGCTCACAGTCACATGTTCTGTCCTGGGCAGACCTTCCACGTCCTTCAGCCGCTCTGCCAGTTCGATCATTTCAAATTCAGGGCCGCCGCCCCCGTCTCCAAATCCGTAGGAAATCAGTCTTTGATCCGTCACTGTCTTTTCTTTGATCCCTTCCTTTGTGCATCCGCTTACACAGCGCAGCAGCGTTCGGGGATCCGGACAGATATGGGTCCGGTTCATATGGACAAACACTCTGCTTCTGTCAATGCCCTCCCAGTAAAAGGTGTCATAAGGGAAAGAATTCGTATCATTCCATGCTATTTTTGTTGTTAAAAAATAGTCGATCTTACATCCTTTCATGATCTGAGGAAGGGATGCGCTGTATCCAAAGGTATCAGGCAGCCAGAAGCAGTCGGCCTCATAACCAAACTTTTCTTTTGTATACCTCTGTCCCCATAAAAACTGCCTGATCATGTATTCTCCGCCCGGAATGTTGCAGTCGCATTCCACCCAGACGCCGCCGTTTGGCTCATAGCGTCCTTCGGCAATCCTCTTTTTCATACCTTCATAAATATCCGGATAATATTTTTCCATCATGGCGGTATGCAGGGCGGAACTTTGGATAAACGTATACGCTGCATATTGATCCATCAGCGCAAGCTGATTGGCGTAAGTCCTGGCACATTTTTTGACGGTTTCTTCCACCGGCCATAACCAGGCGGTATCCATGTGAGAATGGCCGATCAGCCCGGCATATCCTGCATGGGCCGCATTTTTATCTTTCAAAACCTCCTGCAGCAGCCGGTCCGCCTGTCTGATTTTTTCTTTCCACCGCAACCCGTTATCAAGATCATACTCCACCAGTTCATTCACTTTGATCAGGCTGCGGATCAGATCCGCTTTCCGGAAGCTTTCTTCCGGCAGATTCTGCGCCATCTGCAGGACAATCAAAAGATCATAATAAAAACCGGCCGTTTCTTCGTCTTTGGTGCAGATATCCACCCTGTCATAACGGATCTCAAAGCTTTCCGAATCCTCTTCAAAGGGCTGGGTGCCCATCACAAAATGATGGGCGTAGTATTCCAGGGCAATTTCGATCTGCTCCCCTTCTTCCGCCTTTTTTGTCAGAAGGTCGCAATAATGATTTCCATGGCTGTCCACAATTATTCGGGAGGTGAAGTTGCCGTAAGGATGTCCGTTCACCCACAAAAATCCCTCGTAGCCCTTCACCTTCGGAAAAATATACAAAGGGATTCCTTTCAACCGCCCGGGCACCTGATAAGTTCCTGCAAACCAGCAGTACAGCCCTTCGCCGTTCCAGCAATCCCCTGTGGTACAGGGGACAAATAAATTCCGTTCCGGTATCCTGTGCAGGCGTTCCTTTGTGGTATAAACCGCCATTTCCACCGTATCAACGGGAGAAAATATCCTTTTATGAAGCATATCCGACAGCCTTTTTAATTTCGCCAGAATGATTTCCGTCTGTCTTTGCGCATACATAACTCTTCTACCTTTTTTGCATTTGCTAAATCAGTTTTTCCAGTATCTCTTTTGCTTTCAAAATATCTTCTTTTTGCTTCTCGCCGGAAATCTCCCGTTCGATTGTGATATCCCCGTCATAGCCAACCTCTTTCAGCCTCTTAATCAGCGCAGGGTAGTTTACTTTTCCTTCCCCCAGGGCTGTCTCTTCTCCCAGACATCTGCCGTCTGTGGGGTAAAAACCATCCTTCCCGTGCACGCCCCTGATGTATTTGCCAATGGTGTCCAATGCGTCCACCGGATTTGCCTTCCCATATAAAATCAGATTGGCAGGATCAAAATTAATTCCCACATTTTCACGGCCCATATCCTGAATGACCCGCAGCAGCGTCACCGGCGTTTCCTGTCCTGTTTCAAATAAGAAATACTGATCATTCCGCCTGCATTTATCAGCCAGATGGCGCAGTGCATAAATCACATCCCAATAATTTCTCTCATTGGGATTTTCCGGCAGAAAGCCCACATGGGTAACCAGATCCTGCACGCCGATTTTTTTTGCAAAATCAGAGCCTTTGAGCAGCGTTTTTAATCTGCTGTCACGATATGCCGCCGGCACAAGCCCCAGGGTTTCCTGGCCGTCATAAAAATTCCACACCACAGGGCCGTCCCAGCCGCACCAAAACGCGGTGATGTCTATCCCGTATTTTTCTTTCATACAATTGACGTATTCTGCCATTTCCTCTGTAAACAGTTCTTCTTCCCAAGAAACCAGCTGGCAGGATGCCATTCCCATTTCTCTCAATTCCCGAAACCTGTCCTCCAGCTGACGGTTCATTGCAACCATTGCACCGATTCTCATCTTCGATTCCTCCTCCCTTTATCCTTCCAATATTTCCTTCAAAATCCTGCAGCCAAGACGGGCAGAGGCAATGCCATCCGCAAGATCCGCCTTTTCAATCGGTCTGTTTTTCACAAGACAGTCCATAAAATAACGATCCTCCTCAAAATAGGGCCGGACATCTGACAGATTGATGCCTGCGGCATCGCAGGGGATATCCTCCACCTCCGGCTTTTGCTGTGTGATGCTGCCATCCTCCCCATAAATGATCAGCGGGGTCTGTCTGGCCCCGTCATATTCCACCGTTGCCTTTTCAAAACAGGCCCGGTAACCGCTTTGAAAAGGCAGCGCGGTGGAAACATCCCAGCAGCCTTCCACTGCCACATAAGTTTTCCCATAATCCAAAATCGATAATACCTGATTCGGCATTCCATCTGCAAAGCTGGTTCCCCGCACCGTAAGCTGTTCCGGTTCCCCCAGCATGCTTCTGATAAAATCGATATCATGAATGTGCAGATCCATCACAACAGAACCGCTCTTTTTCAGATCCACAAACCAGTTTTCAAAACTCCAAAGGGGTCTCCCGCATATGCGGTGCATCGTGACGGACTTCAGCCTTCCCAATCTCCCCGTGTCGTAAATCTCTTTTAACGTGCGGTATTCCGGAAACCACCGCACCACCTGTCCCACCATGGCCTTTTGTCCGGTTTCTGTCTGTGCCAAAAGAAGCTCGTCCATATCTTCCGTCCTTATACAGACCGGTTTCTCAATAAAGACAGCCTTTCCCCTGCGCATTGCAGCTGTCGCATATTTCGTATGAAGATAACTGGGCAGACATATGTAAATACAGGGTGCATCCGTTTTTTCTATCAAATCCATCCCTTCCTCAAACTCTTCTGCATCAGCCCATAAAGCCTTCACTTTGTCTCTGCATTCTTTTCGTCCGTCAGCAATTGCCGAAACCTGTATATCCGTAAATTGGGAAAGTACATGCAACGCTTTTGCGTGCATCATTCCGATACCGCCGCAGCCAACAATTCCTATCTTCATCTCATCCTCCGTCGCAATTAGTTAGATGATCTAACTTATTTATATTTGTATACTACCACCGTTTTTGCTATGTGTCAATCTGTATTTTTGTATAATTTGCTTTTACTTTAAGTTTTCCGCTTTCTTTTTATGGAAATAATTTATGAATTGAATTTTTTTCCATTTTATGATAGGATATTATTTATAATTAGAAGACATAACAAAAGAGGTATCAGATATGCCATCACAGGATCAACAGCTTATCAAAAATAATAATCAAAAAGCCATTTTTGATCATATCAGAAAAAGCCCGGGGATCTCCCGGGCCGCGCTTGCCAAACTCTGCCATCTGAGCAAACCGGCCGTTTCCGATCTGGCCGGAGAGCTGATTCAGAATCAGTTCATTTATGATATTGGTATTCTGGATTCTCCGGCAGTAGGCCGTAAGCCCAATGGATTGGAATTAAAACAGGGCAGTCACTTCGTATTCGTTTTCCGATTCGAAAATGCTTTTCTTCAGCTTCAGGTCATCGACATATGCGGTTTTTGCGCTTACAAAGTCCGCCACAGAAGAGAAGCCGGCCTCACCTTTGCCCGGCTTGCCAGAAAAACAGCCGATTCTTTATTGGAATCCCAGTTTCCCTCTTCTTCGGTGATTGGAATTTGTTTTGTGGTTCCTGCCATGATCGACCTGGAACGGGAAGAAATTTATTCCACCGCTCTTTCTCTCACCGAAGCCGAAGCCTCGCATATGCTGACTGAATTAAAGACACTGTTTTCCGACTTTTCCACTGCGGTATTCAACGATACCGCCTGCCTTGCCTATGGGGAAAAAATTTACAGTCCTATCGCAGAAGAGGACTTTGCCTTCATCAACTTTGACCGCGGAATCGGCGCAACGCTCTTCATAAACGGGCAAATGCTGGGAAAGGCTTCCGCTTCCTATACACAGTTTGGCCATGTCAGCGTGGACCCGAACGGCCCGCTGTGCTCCTGCGGCAACCGGGGCTGTCTGGAACGCATGGTGGGAGAGGCATTTCTGCCTCTTTCCTATGAAGAACTGGGTCTTCGTGTCAGTCAGAAAAATCCGGATGCCTGCAGGGAAATTGACAAAATTGCCGAACTTTTTTCTTACGCATTATGCAGCCTCATCTGTATGGTTCGTCCGAAAGCCATTATTCTGGGCGGCAATGCCTTTCAGCTGGGTCCTGATTTTCTAAGCCTTTTGACCCAAAAACTCTCCGTCAGGGGCTTTCGCCGGATGATGGAGCCTTTAACCGTACGCTACAGCATTCAGGGACCGGATGCCTGTTACATCGGCGCAATGAAGTATTTCTTTGACCAATATTACAATTTTAACATGGATGACACCGGGAACTTTCATATTGGTTGAACTTAAAATATAAAGTTTTCCGCCTCCGCCATCCTGCATTCCCCAAAAATTGCCGAAACCGCTGCCCGGTATTCCGTCATGCGCTGGGCTTTCCGGATCTTCTTCAGGTACTTTTCCCCTTCCGGAAACAGATGTCCCAGATAGAACCACAGTTCCTTCATTTTAAACAGGACATCCCGCTCGCCGGAGAGAACTTCGCCGTAGTCTGCTGCCAGCCGTTCCATGAAGGCATGGATTTTTCCGGGATCCGGCGCGGCCCCGTTTCGAACCTTTTCCACCAGACCGGGATTCACCAGAAGGCCCCGTCCCAGCATCATGCAGTCCGTTTCCGGAAACCGCTCCGTAAACTCCCGGATTTTTTTGTCCGAAAACAGATCCCCGTTATAACAGACAGGGTTTTTGCTTTCGGCCAACGCCCTGGCGAAGGCCTCCCGATTGGGGGTATTTTTGTAATAATCCGTCTGCACCCTGGGATGGATGATCAGCCGTTCCAGCGGATATTGGTTAAAAATCCGTAGCAGAGGGCCGAATTCTTCAGGATCCTCTTTTCCGATCCGGGTCTTGACGGAAATCTGCAGGTCACAGCCTTTAAAAATCTGCTCTAAAAAAGCGTCCAGCTCTTCAGGGAACGCCAGAAAGCCTGCCCCTTTCTTTTTCGCCACCACCGTGCCGGAGGGACAGCCCAGGTTTAGGTTCACTTCCCGGTATCCCATCTCTTTTAACTGCTCTGCCACTTTCAAAAAGCCTTCCGCCTGATTTGTCAGGATCTGGGGCACCACATGGATTCCTGCATTGTGCGCCGGCAGCACGTCATTTTTCTCCCGGCTGGTGAAACTTTTTCCCTTTTTGGGCGTGATAAAGGGGGTATAATACCGATCCATGGAAGGGAAAAACGCATGATGGGCGTTACGGTATAGGTAGCCGGTGATTCCCTCCAGGGGCGCAAAATAATATTCCATTTATTCCTCCTCCAGCAAAAACTGCGACAGCACATAGTTGCTTATGTCCACCCCATAGGCCGTCAGCCGCAGTTTTTTCCCGTCCTCATAAAAAAGGATCAGTCCCTGTTCTTCCAGTTTTTTGATCACGGTACCGTAAACTTCCCAGATTCCCTTGCCGAACAGGCGTCGAAACTCATGGAGGCTGATTCCGTCAGAAAGGCGCAGTCCTAAAAACATAAATTCTTCCATCTGTTCTTTCTGCGTGAGTACACAGCGCTCCCGCTTCCAGGGCTCTCCCTCCTGCATGTCATGTCCAAAATATTCCAGATATTCCTCCAGTTCATCGGTGATTTTCCAGCGCACGTTATCCACCAGGGACGCGGCCCCCAGGCCGAAACCGGCGTAATCCGTCCGTCTCCAGTAGCCCGTATTATGCAGGCACTCCTTTCCTGTCCGTGCATAATTGGAAATTTCATAACGGAGATATCCTTTTTCCTTTAAGTAGTTTTCCGTCTGCTCATACATCCGCCGCTCTTCTTCCTCGGAAGGAAGGGCGGGCCAGGGGGCCTTGCCTTTGCTGTCGCCGCCCTTTTCTTCCGTTTCTCCGTAACGCGCCCAAAACGGCGTGCCCTCCTCAATGATCAGGCTGTAGGCGGAAATATGTTCCGGCTCCAGCGCCGCCGTTTTTTCCAGCGTTTCCATCCAGGCCTCTAGGGTCTGTCCCGGCAGGGCGGACATGAGATCCACATTAATATTGGAAAATCCGGCTTCCCGGGCCGCCCTGAAATTTTCCAGAAATGCGGCAAAATCATGAATCCGCCCCAGATTCTTCAGTTCTTCATCGCAGGCGGACTGCAGCCCCATGCTCAGCCTGTTGATCCCCGCTTTTTTGTAGCCTGCCAGCTTTTTTTCATCCAGGGTGCCGGGGTTACTTTCCATGGTCACCTCTGCGTCCGCCGCCAGGTCATACTGCTTCCTGATCGTTTCCATGAGCATGTCCATTTGCTTCGCAGATAGCAAAGAAGGCGTGCCGCCGCCGAAAAACACGGTAGCAACCCTAAAGTCCCGATAGCGGGAAGCCTCTCTTTCCAGCTGGACGGCCAGCGCTTTCACATACCGGTCAACGGTATGTTGCAAAGCGGGCGCGGACAAAAAATCGCAGTACAGGCATTTCTGCCTGCAAAAGGGAATATGCAAATAAAGGCCCAGCGGCCGTTTCACGCCTGCCATCAGGAGCTCCTCACTTTTTATCATCCAGTTTCAATACGCTCATGAAAGCCTTCTGCGGAATTTCCACATTGCCGATCTGTCGCATCCGCTTCTTGCCTTCCTTCTGTTTTTCCAGCAGTTTTTTCTTTCGGGTAATATCACCGCCATAACACTTTGCCAAAACGTCCTTGCGCATCGCTTTCACGGTTTCTCTGGCGATGATCTTTCCACCCACCGCTGCCTGGATGGGAATTTCAAACAGATGCCTGGGAATTTCATCCTTCAGTTTCTCACACATCTTCCGGCCCCGCTCGTAAGCGCTGTCCTTATGCACGATGAAGGACAGCGCGTCCACCTCTTCCCGGTTGATCAGGATATCCAGCTTCACCAGCTCGGACTGCTCATACCCCTTTATCTCATAATCAAAGGACGCATAGCCCTTGGAACGGGATTTCAAAGCGTCAAAAAAATCATAAATAATTTCATTCAAAGGCAGTTCATATTTTAACAACGCCCTGGTTTCTTCCATATACTCCATACCCAGATAACGGCCCCGGCGTTCCTGGCACAGCTCCATGATGGAACCGATGAACTCCGTCGTCACCATGATTTCCGCCGAAACGATGGGTTCCTCCATGAATTCGATCTCCGAAGGATCCGGCAGATTGGAGGGATTGGTCAGTTCCGTCATTTCCCCGTTGGTCTTGTGTACACGGTAAACAACGCCGGGAGCCGTGGTCACCAGATCCAGATTGTACTCTCTCTCCAGCCTTTCCTGAATAATTTCCAGATGCAGCAGCCCTAAAAATCCGCATCTAAAGCCAAAGCCCAGCGCGATGGAAGTCTCCGGCTCATAAAACAGGGAGGCATCATTTAACTGGAGCTTTTCCAGCGCATCCCGCAGATCCGGATATTTTGCGCCGTCCGCAGGATACATGCCGCAGTAAACCATGGGATTTACTTTTTTATAACCCGGCAGAGGCTTTTCGCAGGGCCTGTCCGCGTCGGTGATGGTATCGCCCACACGGGTGTCCTTCACGTTTTTGATGGAGGCGGTCAGATATCCTACCATTCCTGCGGTCAGCTGCTCACAGGGAATGAACTGTCCGGCGCCAAAATAACCGGCTTCCACCACATCAAATTCCGCGCCCGTGGCCATCATTTTCACCCTTGTCCCCTTTTTCACAGTCCCTTCCATCACCCGGAAAAATACGATGACGCCCTTATAGGGATCATAGAGAGAGTCAAAAATCAGCGCCTGCAGCGGGTTTTCGGGGCTGCCACCCGGCGCCGGGATCTTTGCCACGATCTGCTCCAGCACATCCTCCACATTCAGGCCGTTCTTGGCCGAAATGAGCGGCGCGTCGGAAGCGTCCAGACCGATCACGTCCTCGATCTCTTCCTTCACCCGTTCCGGCTCGGCGCTGGGCAGGTCGATTTTATTGATGACAGGGAAAACCTCCAGATCGTGATCCAGCGCCAGATATACGTTGGCCAGTGTCTGGGCCTCAATTCCCTGGGCCGCGTCCACCACCAGCACGGCGCCGTCGCAGGCTGCCAGAGCCCTGCTGACCTCATAGTTAAAGTCCACATGCCCGGGCGTGTCGATCAGATTGAAAATATATTCTTCCCCGTTCTTTGCCTTATAAATGGTGCGGACAGCCTGGGATTTGATTGTGATTCCCCTCTCCCGCTCCAGATCCATATTATCCAGGATCTGCTCCTGCATTTCCCGGCTCGTCAAAAGTCCTGTTTTCTCTATGATCCTGTCCGCCAGCGTCGATTTGCCATGGTCGATATGAGCGATAATACAAAAATTTCTGATATTTTTCTGATTTATGTCAGCCATTGTATCCTCCTGTCTCACAAAAAAGGCCGCTTTCTGTCACGTATCCCGCCTTTCCTGCATACAGAATCAGTATAACAAAGCCTTTCTCCCCGGTCAACAGTTACATTTTCAGGATCTCCTCAGAATCGCCCGTCAGCCGTCTCCCGGCACAGTCACCGGCCCACGGCCCACGGAGACGCATTTGGGTGACTTATGATATCCGGCGGGGTACAATACGGCCAGAGGACTGCAGCTTTTTGACGTATGACAGGAGCTGTTTGAGCGAAGCGAGTTTCTCCTGTCATGCGGCAGTTTAAAAGCGGCCGTCCTGGGGCCCGTATTTCCTGCCGAATATCATTGGAACCCAAATGCGTCTCCGTGGGCCGGGGAGCCGATGACTGGGCCGGGAGACGGCTGACGGGCGGAAGGTTTTCATTCTTTATACCCGAAGTCTGCTCCGGACAGTTCCATATCCAGCATTTGTGCCAGCGGGATGCAGGCATTATAACATTCCTCATAAGTGTTGGTCTGGGCGCCCATTTCAATCAGCAGATAACGCGGCCTCAAATGCATATTGTAGCGGTATCCCTTCAGATAGATCCGGCGGGTCAACCCCGGGTAATATTCGTTGCATAAAGCCTGCATCTGGAAGGAAAAAGCCAGATTATCCGCAATATTTTCATTGGGCAGGTAGTCGATATCCCCGTGCTTTCTGGTTCTGGAAAGGCCGTTAAAAAACATGAACATGGCGGTGGGCCTTCCGTCGATTTGGGTCAGAAGTTTTCTGTCCGACGCCACTTCATCCCGGTGCAGGTCGATCACCACCTCTATGCTGGGATTCTCTGCCAGCAGCTGTTCCAGCGCAGGCAGGGAGTAGGAATAGGCATAATCCCGTTTTTCCACATCGTACTGCCCCAGATGGTGCATCACATTATAGCCGTACTGTTCCCGCAGAATCTGCGCCAGGACTTCGCCCACTCCCATAATGGTGGTACTCACATCGCCCGGCACGGAATCCACAAAATCTTCCTGGGAATGGGTGTGATAAATCAAAATCTGAGGCTTATCGTCGCTTCGTTTTTGGACGGAGAGATCTTTTCCCAGCAGCGCATCCAAATTCAGCTGGCTTTCATCCGCAGCCGTGGAGGCGTCTATCGCATAAAATTCTTTCACTAACGCGTCATATTTCCGATAATAATCCCACTCATATTCCTCCGCTTTTTCCGTTTTCGGAGGCAGCGGCAGCGCATTTTCGGAAACCTGCCCGTCCTGTTCTTCCTTTTCCTCTCCGGTACCGTTTTCCGTCTCCTGTCCGCCTTCTTTTTGCGCCAGTTCGTTCTCCTTTTGCAAAAGTTCTTCCATCCGTCCGTCCACTTCCATTCTTCCGTCTGAGCTTTCCGGGGTTTTTAATTCTTCGTCGGACAGACTGTCCGCAGATTCGTCCCTGCCCTCCGCCCGGATGATATCCTCATAGGTTCCCCCGTTCTCCGACTGCAGCCTGATTTCCTTTTCCTTTCCATATATGTACAGGATCGGGAACTGGCTGCAAATCCCCTGCCAGATCCCGCTGTTTTCTGTCTCCGTCCGGCCGGCAAAGGCGAGCGCCGGACACCACAAAGAAGCGGCCGCATTTTCCGCCTGCTTCACTGCCAATTGTCCGATCCCTTCTTTTTCCCCGTCCTCCTCCTTCGGCGGAATTGCCAGTTCCAATAAAAGGACCGCCAGAAGCACCGCTGCAATCCTGTATAAAATTCCTCTGATCCTGTTTTTTCTATCCATACGAAAAATATATGCACACAGGGAGGACATTTATGCGGACGCGCGCAGGGCTTTTACGCTTCCCGGTTCTTTTCTTCTTTCGGTGTGTCGGACTCCATATCCAGCGCCATATTGATCCCTTCCGAAATGGTAAAGCTCAGCCGCTTGATCATCTCATCGATATCCTTGCTGGTCACATACATGTTGTTCAGTTCCGAAACCGCCTGGGGATGTTCTCTGGTAGAAATCATCTGTACCCCGTTTTCCTTTTCCATCTGTTCCAGCGCGTCTCCCACAATCGTGGCGGCATCCACCACGGTAGGCACTCCGATGGCGAGCACCGGGATTCCGAGGGTCTCCTTTGTCAGCGCGTTTCTGTGGTTCCCTACGCCGGAACCGGGATAAATCCCCGAAGTCGTGACCTGTATGGTACGGTTTAGCCGCCGGGTGCTGCGGGCTGCCAGGGCATCCACTGCAATCAGGAAATCCGGTTTTGTCTCTTTTACGATGCCGTGAACGATCTCCGCGCTCTCCATACCGGTTTTCGCCATCACCCCGGGGACAATGCAGCTGATTTTATGCATCTTATCCTTATTATAGGCTGCTTTGCCGAATTCCAGAACCACATGCCGGTTCACAAACAGATTATCCGCCACATCCGGCCCCAGCGCATCCGCCGTCACATCCCTGTTGCCCAGCCCAACAATGAGCACCGACTGTTCTTTTTCCCGGTCCGGCATCACGCTCTGCAGCTGCCGGGCCAGCTCTGCGGATACTTCCCGGTGATAATCCTCATCCTGCTCCGCCATGGCAGGCGCTTCCAGTGTGATATAAGTGCCGATAGGCTTCCCCATAATTTTCGCGCCGTTTTTTGTTTCAATTTTCACCCGTGTAATGTGGATTCCCGTCTCTTCCCGCTCCTCCTCTTCGAGGATGACACCATGGACCTCCACATCACAATCCCCGATCCGTTCCCTGTCCTCCAGCGCCAGATCCGTTCTTACCTTAAAACAGCTCATCCCTGCTCTCCCTCCGCCGGAAGCCGCCATCCTTTTGTTCTTCCGGCTTTTGTTCTTACATTAAACTATGCTTCACTTGGCTTTTCACCATATTTTTTACAAAAATTCACGAAATATGTATTGACAGAACGGTTTTGATCCCATAGAATACATTTATGTGCGTACATCGAAACGTCCGTGTCCGGCTTCGGTGTATCATTTTCATCAGTCATATTACAGAGTTGATCAATGGAGGTCTATCATGGCAAATATTAAATCCGCGAAGAAGAGAATTTTAGTAAATCAGACAAAGGCAGACAGGAATAAGGCGATCAAGTCTTCCGTCAAGACCGCTGTCAAGAAAGTGCGCACAGCGATCGAAGCTCAGGACAAAGAAGCTGCTAAAGCTGCTCTGGTGGCTGCAACCACAACAATCGACAAGGCTGCATCCAAAGGCGTATATCACAAGAATACCGCTTCCAGAAAGGTTTCCCGCCTTGCAAAAGCCGTAAACGAAATGGCTTAATCATTGTAAAAGTATAAATTTGCGGCGCTGTACATACGCCGTTTTAGAAAAACACCGGTTCCTGCCGTCACGGGAACCGGTGTTTTTTGTTTTCCTCCTTATTTCCTGTCCTGTTTTATAATAAGCCTGAGCGCCTCCACTCCGGCGCGGATCGCCGAGTCCGTATCGTGTACCACCGGATTTTCCAGTCCTGCCTTCTCCCGTTCCTGATTGGCCACCACAAGGAATACGGAACCGCAGCGCACACGGAGATAGCTGGCCACTACGAACAGAGCTGCCGATTCCATTTCGGACGCTTTGCAGCCCAGACGCATCCATGCGCCCCATTTCTGCTCCAAATCGTAATCCACCGGCATGAGCTGCGGTTCGTGCTGTCCGTAAAAGGAATCCTTACACTGCACGATCCCCGCATGGTAGGACAATTGCAACTTGCGCGCCGCCTCCCTCAAGGCATTCACAATATCCGGATCCGCAACCGCCGGAAACTCTATGGGCGCATACTCCCTGCTGGTTCCCTCCGCCCGGATAGCCCCGGTGGCAATCACCAGATCGCCGCTTTTTACTTCCTTATCCATGCCGCCGCATGTTCCCACCCGGATAAAAGTATGGGCGCCCGCCTTTACCAGCTCTTCCATCGCTATGGAAGCGGAGGGACCGCCGATTCCGGTGGACGTGACGCTGACTTTTTCCCCTTCCAGATATCCGTTATAAGTGACAAATTCCCTGCTGTCCGCCACAAGCTGCGGATCCTCAAAATATTTCGCAATTTTTTCACACCGTTTGGGATCTCCCGGCAGAATCACATATTTTCCCACATCCCCATTGCGGATCTGTAAATGATACTGCATCCCTTCCTCTGCATATTTCATAAAGCCTCCATTCCGAACGCCTTTTCCCAAAGAATTCCGCGTTTTCAGGAACTCTCCCGGCGATCTTCTTTTTTTAAGTATACCCGTTTTGGATACCGGGCGCAACCGCCTGCATATACTAAAAAAAGGAACCGATAAATATTGAGGATACCATGCAAAAATTTTCCAATCACCGGCCGTCAAAAGCGGCAGACCACTCTCTCACTGTGGGGCCCGGCGGGCCGGCCGCCGTCTATGACACCGTTCTGCACGAAACGCTGGAAAGCTTCGTCTATGAGAAGCCCATCCCCCGGGCTGTGCATACAAAAGGCTGGGGCGCCTTCGGCCGGTTCACGCTGACCCACTCCATGTCCGCCTATACAAAAGCCTGCTTTTTGCAGACACCGGGCGCTGCAGTTCCCACCTTTTCCCGTTTTTCTCTGGCGGTGAGCAATCACGGCACGCCGGACACCTCCCGCAATGTGTGGGGATTTTCCACCCGCTTTTTTACGGAAAACGGCCCTTTTGACCTGCTCACCAACCATCTCCCGGTCTTTTTGGTGCGGGATGCCATCAAGTTTCCGGCAGCTATACATGCCCTTTCTCCTTCTCCCAAAAATAATCTGATCAACCCGGAAGCCTTCTGGCGCTTTCTGGCAGAAAACCCGGAAGCCCTGTTTTTTGCCACCATGCTCTATTCGGATCTGGGCACTGTGGATAACCTGCGAAAGATCCGCACCTACGGCGTCAACACCTATACCTGGGAGAATGCTGTGGGAAAACGCCATTTTGTAAAATACCACCTGCTGCCCCGGGCAGGAGAACACACAATCAACAGCCATACCGCCCAAAAACTGGCCGGAGAAAACCCGGATATCGCCGGAGAGGACCTGTATCATACTCTGACCTTCGGCGGGAAAGCGGAATATGACTTATGCGTTCAACTCATGGAACCTGCCGCCGCCAAAGATCTTCCCTTTGATCCGCTTGATGATACAAAAATCTGGCCGGAAAAAGATTTTCCGCTGCTTCCCGTCGGCTGCTTAACCCTCACAGAAAATGTCCGCAACTACAGAGAGGATGTGGAAAAGAGCGCCTTTTCCCCTTCCAATCTTCTGGAGGGCATTGAACTTTCCGACGACAAAATGCTTCAGGGCCGCTCCTTCATCTACTGGGATGCACAAAGACGCCGGCTGGGTCCCGATTTCAGGCACATTCCCATCAACCGCCTTCCCAATTACTCTCCTTCCTGTCTGGTGACGACCAACGAAGGAGAAGAGGCAGAAGGAAAACTGTGCCGCAGCGGCCTTTTAAAAACGGATGATTTCATGCAGGCGGGAGAATGGTATCGCAGTCTTGACGAAACAGCCCGGAATCATCTGGCGGAAAATATCGCCGCCGAACTGTTCCTTTTGCCCGACCTGACCCAATATAAAGTCCTTTCTCTCATGGAAAAAGCCGATGACAGCTATGCTGTGCTGGTGAGGGACTGCATCCGGACAGCCGTAAGAAAACACCAGTCCTTAAAAAGAGGCTAGTTTTTTTGATCCCAAAAAACGCCGGCATGTACTTTTTGGTACAATGCCGGCGCTGTGCCTTCTAAATCCACCCTCGTTTATGCTTCCTTCCTCCAGCGCTTTAAGGTTGCAAAATATTTCATCAGTCCCTCTTTCGCTTCTTCCTTCGTTTTGGCCCTTCCTCCCTCCACTTCAATGGGAGCACAGAAATCAGCCATTTCCTCCATGCTGCACTGCTGGGCAAATCCCCCATCCTTGTAACAATAGCAACAGTATTCTTCATTTTTTGTACCGTCGGCATTGGTTCCGTACAGTTCTTCGCTGCCCATCGGCATCCCACAACTCTGACAAATTTTCATTTCCATATGATATCCTTCTTTCCGGCGTCTTACGCCTTACTGTAAGGATATCTTAACAGAGGAAACCTGACATCTATCTGTCAGGTATTATAATATTTCATAATTTTCTGCCATCTTTTTGATCCGCAGTCTGATTTCTTCTTTCACATCTTCAGGCCCGATCATCTGCAGCGCCGGCCCGAAGGCCAGAAGTGTCCCATAAACCCATTCGTCCACCATAAGCCAGGTATGGATCAGAAAGCTTCCGTCCTCCAGCACGGTCACATCTTCTTCCTCAAACCGGTCGTAAATGCGCCATGCTTCGGAAGCCGCCACCCGAAAGATGAGTTCTCTTGACTCCTGCCGCCCCTTTGCCTGCGGATCCCCCGGTTCTTTGGCAGAATCCCCGCGCTCTTCTGTCTCCCTGTATTTTCCCGGCTCCGGCACAAAAGTTTCTTCCAGGCATTCTGCCCGCTTCATGCGGACGACCTTGAACAGGCGCATGGCGTTTCTGGTCCGGCAGAAGGCGCGCAGGTACCAGGTGTATTCCCGGAATATAAGCTGTACCGGCTCCACGACCCTGCCGCTCATTTCATTGAATTGCCCGTAATAGTCAAATTTTAAAAGTCTGTGTTCCAAAACAGCTTTTTTTATCAGCCCGAAAAGCCGGGTGCGCCTTCCGCTCCAGTCGGAAAGATCAATGGAAACCCAGCTCTCCTGTTCCAGCTTAAAAAAGCCGCCCAGCTTCTCTATCATTTCCTGCTCATTCCCGGCTCCGGTTTCCTGCATGCTGGAAAGGGCCGCAAGAATGCTCTCCTGCTCCTGTCTGGTGAGCATCATTTTATCCAGCACAAACCGGTCGGTGAGACGGATGCCGCCGTTTTTTCCCTGCCTGGTATAAATAGGAAACCCCGCCAGAGAAAGGCTGTCAATATCCCGGTAAATGGTTCGCACAGACACTTCAAAGCGTTCGGAAAGCTGCTGCGCCGTCACATTTTTTCGGGACAGCAAAAGATACAGGATTCCCAGCTGCCTGTCTACCATATTCCCTCCTGTTTATTGCCGGTCCATCCATTCCCCGGCTTCATGGGCCCGCTTCAAAAATGCCGCCGTATCTTCTCCTGCGGGTTTCATCACTTCTAAAACCCAGGGCGCTTCATAGGCCGACTTTCTCAAGACCGCCATCAGCGCAGGCCAGTTTATGCTGCATTCCCCGGGCAGCATATGCGCGTCACAGCAGCCGGGCTGATCGCCCCATCCTCTGTTATCATGCATATGAACGGAATAAAGCCGGTCCTTAAAACGGTCCGCCAGCTGAGTGATAAAATCGTTTCCCCACACCAGATGAGCGTGTCCCGTATCCAGACAAAGTCCCAGGAAATCGGCAGGATAGCGGGAAAACAGCCTTTCAAACTGTTCCAGCTGCATCTCCCCCGGGGCCTCAAACAGATTCTCCACACAGATGCTCACATTTTTTTCCCGGCAGAAAGACTGCAATTCATCCAGGGATTTGTAGACCTGTCCGTAAAAAGCTTCCTTTGCTCCGGGTATGTTTTTAAAATCCTCAAAAGGCAGATACATATGCAGCACAATTTCCGAAGTCCCCAAAATATGCGCAAGTTCCACTCGATTCTTAATCTGTTCCACTCCCGCGATCCGGTTATACTCCACCTGAGAGGTGTAATCCTTGCGGTAGTGCCCCTCTAAATGTCCGCCGCCTCCTCTGCGGCTGCCTTTACTGGCGTGAAGGGATTTGGCTTTCAGTCCGTATTGATCCATCCACTCCCGTATCTGCTGCATTTCCGACCGGGCATATAAATAATCTCCGTCCCACTCATAACACCAGTGCATGTGGGTGAATCCCGCCTCCGCAATCTGTTTTATGCTCTCCTCAATCTCTTCAATTTTTTCAAATTCCCTGTCAAAATCCGTATTGATCCCAAGTTCCATCTTTCCTGGTTCCTCCTCTTTTTCATCTCTTCTATTTTACCATCAAAGGAACCGATAGACAAACCTCTTTGACAGAAAACTTTTCCTGATATAAAATGGAATAGAACAATGCTGCAGACAGCCTGTGTCTTGCCGCACTTATCCTGATAAAAAACGGGAGGAAACCGCCGAATGACCAGAGACGAACTTTCAGAATATTTCAACGGCCAGCCTTTTTGGGGCCACCTCACACAGGCGCAGAAAGACCTGATACTCACACAGGTCAAACAGGTACATTATAAAAGCGGAGAGGCTGTCGTTTCCGAACAGAACAATTGTCTGGGGGTCCTTTTCATCTTAAAAGGGGTGCTGCGGGCTTATCTGCTGGCGGAGGACGGCCGCCAGATCACCATCTACCGCCTCCACGCCGGGGAGCCCTGCGTCCTGGCCGCTTCCTGCGCCCTTTCGGCCATCACTTTTGATGTTCAGATCGATGCGGAAGAGGACAGCGAACTGCTCCTCCTTCCCACCTCTGTATTTTCCGGCCTGATGGAAGCCAATATTTATCTGGAGGCATTTGCCTACCGGCTCACCACCGAGCATTTTTCCAGTGTGATGGGCGCCATGGAGCGGATTTTCTTCATGACGCTGGAGCAGCGCGTGGCCGCATTTCTCATCGACGAATCCGCGGAACTGGGCTCTCCTTCCATTCCCTTCACCCAGGAAAAACTGGCCATGGCCATCGGCAGCGCAAGGGAAGCGGTGAGCCGTACCTTAAACCAATTCGCCAAAGAAAACTGTGTGGCCCTCTCCAGAGGATGCATCCGCATTCTGGATAAAAATGCCCTTTATAAAAAACTGGATATGTGAATGCAGCAAAAAGCCCTGTCTGTTACAACAGGGCCTTTTTACCGTTTCCGTCCTTATTTTAAGCTGTCCAGCGCTTTTGCCAGCGCTTCTTTTTTCTGCAGTCCCACCATACGGCTGACCTCTTTCCCGTCTTTGAAAATAACCAGAGTAGGAATATTCATCACGCGGTAACGCTCTGCAAGAGCGCCTTCCTCATCCACATTCACCTTTCCGGCATTATAGCCTTCCTCTGCCAGTTTCTCTATCGCCGGGCCCTGCATCTTACAGGGGCCGCACCAGGTTGCCCAAAAATCCACCAGGACGGGGCCTGCTGCCTTCAACACTTCTTCTTCAAAATTGTCCACTGTAAATTTCTTTGCCATATGTTACACTCCTTTTTTAAATGCTTTGTTTTCCGGTTCTGGATTTAGTATACCCGTTTTCCGGTTGCCTTTTCTGTGATTAAGTCACATTTATCCTGATTTTTTCTATCAACACGCAAGCCGGACTGTGGCCAGAATTCTAAGCCGAATATCATCGGAACAAAAAAGCGCCCCTGTATGCCGGCGCTGCCCGCTGTGATTTTTCATTTTTATGTTTACATTTTAACAGATGTGGTCTATAATTTTAGAGACAGGAAGAGGGATGTGCGGGAATGCCGCATGTCTCTTTTTTTGATGCTTTACCATGATAATTGAATGAAAGAGAGTCGCTGTAAAGAAACCAAACAGTGACATAAGGGAGATTAAAATGTCAAATCCTACTCAAAAAATCCTCAAAAACATCCGGAATGTGATTTTTATCCTGGCAGGCAACACGATCTACGCGCTGGCAATCGTCACCTTCCTTTTGCCCAGCGGCATCATCACCGGCGGCACCACCGGCCTTGCGCTGACTGCCCAGCATTATCTTCATATCCCGATTTCCGCCTTCGTTTTCGTATTCAACCTTGTGATGTTTCTCACAGGGGCCGTAGTGCTGGGCAAAAAATTCGCCCTGACCACCATTTTGAGCACCTTCTGGTATCCTGTAGCGCTGGCTTTCTGGCAGCGTTTTCCCGTTCTGTCCCACATCACGAAGGATGCCATGCTCTGCACCGTATTCGGCGGACTCATGATCGGCGCCGGTATGGGCATCGTCATCAGGGTGGGCGCTTCCACCGGAGGAATGGACATTCCTCCCCTGATCCTGAAAAAGAAATTCGGCTTACCGGTTTCCATAACCTTATATGTCTTTGATTTCCTGATTCTGATCTGCCAGATGTTTTTCTCCAACATCGAACAGATCCTCTACGGCCTTCTTCTGGTCCTCATCTACACTTTCATCCTGGACAAAGTGCTGGTGATCGGTCTGCATCAGGCAAAAGTGGAAATCGTCAGCAGCCACTATGAAGAAATCCGTCAGGCCGTGATCCACAGACTGGACCGGGGCTGCACGCTTTTAAACGCCACCACCGGCTATTTAAAAACAGACCAGCCGGTAATCATGACCATCGTCTCCCGAAGAGAGATGATACAATTAAACCAGCTGGTCATGGAAATCGATCCAAAAGCCTTTATGGTCATCAGCGGTGTCAATGAAGTGCGCGGCCTGGGTTTTACCCTCCAGAAAGTGCACCGCAAAGCGCCGGAAGAGGAGATTGGATGAGCTTCTATCCTCTCACCGTCAGATAAATATTCACAAATCCCGTAACAGTCACAATCCCCACCAGCACAGGCGTGATGAACCGGATGCAGAAAGCCCAGGCTTTTTTCAGACGGAACGTCACGCCTTCCTGTTCGATTTCATTCACCAGATTTTCCGGTTTCCAGACCCAGCCGATAAAAATACACATCATCACGCCGCCCAGCGGAAGCAGGATATTATCTGTGAGCATTCCCACAAAATCAAAAAAGTTATAATTCAATATCCGGAAACCGGCCAGCGGCCCAAAGGAAAGGGAGCTGGGAATCCCGATCAGGAAAATCAGCAGGGAAAGCACCAGAACCGTAGCCGTTCTTGTGGCTTTCAAATTATGCATCACAAAGGATACGCTCACTTCCAGCAGCGCAATGGCGCTGGTGATGGCGGCGAAAAAAATCAGCAAAAAGAACAGCAGCGCGAATACGGAACCGCCTTTTAATGCGGAAAACACCTTGGGAAGCGTGCCGAAAATCAGGCTGGGCCCCTGCCCCGGTTCCAGGCCGAATGAAAACACCGCCGGGAAAATGGCGATACCGGCCAGCACCGCCATCAGCGTATCCAGCCCCGCCACCGTCAGACAGCTTTTGGGAATGTCCTCTTTTTTATTCAGATAGGTGCCGTAGGTAATGGTGATTCCCATACAGAGGCTTAAAGAATAAAATACCTGTCCCAGGGCGGCGCTGACGCTGGAAAGGCTGAAAACAGATCCCGCCGGGGAAAAAATAAAGGCCAGTCCCTTCCCCGCATCCGGCAGCGTCACACTTCGCACAATGATCACCAGCAGGATCACCAGCAGGGCAGGCATCATCACCTTGCTGGCTTTCTCGATTCCTCTTACCCCTTTCAGGCAGATCCCCGCCGTGAGGATCATGAACAGAAGATGCCACAGCACCGGTTCCACGGGTGATGCAATAAACCCGCTAAAATCCGCCGGCGCGGCAAAGGTGGTCAGATAGCTGAAAAAATATTTTAAAATCCATCCCCCGATCACACTGTAATAAGTCAGGATCAGAAAAGCGGCAAGCACGCCGAAAATCCCCACCATCTTTGCTTTCGGATGAATGATGCCGTACGCCTGCACCGGATTCATCCCTGTTTTACGTCCCAGACTCATTTCGGTGATCATCACCGGAATCCCCAGAATGCACACGAAAACAAGATATGCGATCAAAAAAGAAAAACCGCCGTTTTTCCCCATCAAATACGGAAATTTCCACAGATTTCCCAGACCGATGGCCGCCCCTGCGGTGGCCATGATAAAGCCCAGTTTACTGGCCCATTGATTGTGATGCTTTTTCATAAACTCCTCTTTCGCTCCTCTACAGACAGACGATACGGTTGCGCCCCTCTTCCTTCCCGATATACAGGTTTGCATCCGCATGACTGATCATTTTTTCAATACTTTCTTCCTGAAGGCTGTCAGATACCCCGAAAGTCATGGTAACCTCAATTTTTTTCCCGTTCCAGAAAATCCTGGCGGTCTCAATATCTTCCTGCAGGCGCCGCACAGACCTTCCTGTCTCTTCCCGGTCCATATCCTCATAGACCATCAAAAATTCTTCGCCTCCCCATCGGAAAACAAAGCCGGTATGTTCCATATGCTTTTCAATAAAGCCGGCCACCATTTTCAGAACCTCATCTCCGGCCTGATGGCCATAGGTATCGTTCACCTTTTTAAAAAAGTCAATGTCACCCATAACGATGGAAAAAACGGTGTCCTTTTGTTCCGCCTTGCGCATCAGGCTTTCCAGAACCACATCACAGCTCCTCCGGTTGGGAAGCCCTGTCAGCGGATCCTTTCCCACAAGGCTTACGATGGAATTTTGAAGCATGACGGAAAAACGCCCCATTTCACCGATTTCATCCTGACGTTCCAATAGATAGGGATCGATCTTTGCGGTAAGATCCCCTCTGGCGATCCCACCCAGGAATTTTTCAATCTCTTCAATGGCATAGACCACTTTTTTGCTGTAAAAAGAGGTGACGGTGATGACCAGCAGCATGATGACGCATTCAATCAAACATACGATCATCACATTTCTGCTCACTTCCCGCATCACATTTTCCCGGGTTTCCCCTGCAAACAACATGCCGATCACTGCGCCGCTATGATTATAAAGAGGCGTATAATAGGCAAAATACTGTATGTCATTCACCCTGGCGTTGTCCGAGAAAAAAGATTCCCCCAGTCCCAGAACGGCCTCTTCCACCCGCTTGTCCGCCTGGGTTCCCACGGCGCGGACGCCCTCTTCCAGTTCTATCGTGGTCAGATACCTGGTATTTCCGTAAAAAAAAGTGATATCCATGCCGTTCATCTCCTTCATGGCATCGATTTCCTTCTCTTTCTCCGAAAGGCAGGTCTCCCCTTTATAAAGCTTATGATCGATGAGCATATATTCCCCGGGATACAGAAATTCATATCGTCTGTAAAGGGAATGCACCAGTATCTCCAGACTGTCCCTCACTTCCTTCCTCAGCCCATTATAAATAACCGCCGAAGAAACGACGAGCACGATAAGTCCCAGAGTCAGAAGCGGTACTGTAGTGAGGAACATCAAGTCCGTTGTCAGGTTTCTCTTCCGTTTTTTCATTTTACGCTCCATGTTATTCAGCCGGATGACGACGCTCCTTTTTTGCGCACCGTCTGATCAATTATAACTCCTTTTAGCATCCAAAGGCAAATAATATTTGGCACAGCCATACAGGCATTGCACAAATCAGATAAATTCCATACAAGATCCAGTGACATCACCGCCCCCAGATATACGAACACCATATAGATCACCTGGAAGATCTTCGTCCCCCGTTCCCCCCACAAATACCGGGCCGCACATTCTCCGTAAAAGCTCCATCCGATCATGGTGGCGAAAGCGAAAAGCACCAGACAAACGGACAGAAGCTTTTCCCCGGCAAACGGCAGAGCAGAAAATGCCACGAAGCAATACGCATCTTCCCCGGCAGACACGTATGCGGCCGGATTTCTCACCATGCCGCTGATGATGGCAATCGCCGTCACCGCGCACATGACGAGCGTATCCCAGAAAATGCCTGTCATGGAAATGATCCCCTGATCCACCGGCGAAGCAGCGCCGGAAGCGGCAGCTGACATGGGCATGGACCCCATCCCCGCTTCATTCGTAAACAGTCCTTTGGCCATCCCCGTCCGGATCCCGGTCATCACCGCCGCCCCCGCAATCCCGCCGATGACGGAACGCGAAGAAAAGGCCGCCTCCATGATGACCGCAAAGGTTTCCGGAAGCCACCGTACATTTTTCAGGATTACAAAAAAGCAGCCCCCCAGATAGATGACGCTCATCACAGGAACCAGAAAAGTACACACTTTCGCCGTCTTTTTCGCGCCTCCCACAAGCACGCTGCCGGCCAGCATGGCGGCTGCGATCCCCACAAGATGGGGGGATACGGAAATGTGCTCCGTCACGGCCGCGGTCAGAGAGTGGGCCTGCACGCTGCTCCCCATACTCAGCGCCGCCAGTACCGCGAAAAAAGAAAAGACAACAGCCATCCCCTTTTTGTGCAGAATCTTTTCCATCACATACATAGGACCGCCGAACACCGTCCCGTCCGGTCTTTTCATCCTGTACCGGGCCGAGAGAAAGCATTCCGCATAGCAGGTCGCCATCCCGAAAAGCCCGCTGATCCAGCACCAGAACACTGCCCCCGGCCCTCCCACCGCTATGGCCGTGGAAATCCCTATAATATTTCCCGTCCCGATGGTTGCCGCCAGCGCTGTGGACAGAGCGGCATAAGGCGATAGGCCTCCCTTTTCCTGTCCTTTGGATACGCTCATCCGGATCCCTGCAGGCACCCTTTTCTGAATGAATCCGAGCCGGAAGGTAAAATACAGATGCGTGCCTCCCAGCAGGATCAACATCGGAAAATTCCACAGGAAATCACAAAGCCTTTTTATAATCTCATTTAAAACATCCATGCCATATCCCGGTTTTCTTACTCACACTAAGTATATGGCACTCCTTTTCTAATTAGGACGTTCCGACAAAATTTCAATGAGTTTCGGAATTTCAATCAGGTAATAAATCTGTCCTTCCTTACTGAACAGTCTGAATAATCCGTTTTCTTCCGCTGCCCTGTCCGCAGAAGGCTGTACCCATTCCCCTCCCTGTAAAGGCATGATGTAGGCTTCTCCGCTTGCCAGGATGCCGAACCTCACATTGTGGAAGGACACAATCAGGAGCATTTCTTTCTTCTTTCGGACTTCTCCCTTTTCCAGAACCCTGCCCTCAACTACAGGCAAAAGCGAGCCCTTATAATCACAGATCCCGCAAAAGCAGGAGGGAAGTCCCGGCAGGCCCGATATTTTCATCCCGCTGCAGATTTCAACCACATATTGATAGTCAATCAGACACCGCCGTTCCCCCAGCATCATGCAGAGAAATTCCTGTCCGTTTCCCAGCGTCATTTCCGTTCTCCTTCCCCATATCGTCCGGCCAGGATTTCAATATCCAGCGCCGCACACAACGTACCGTCTCCCATAATGCTGCAGCCGCAGATCCCGGTTTTTTCCTTAAAATCTGTCCCCAGCAGCGGAGGCAGCGGTTTATTCACAATTCTTTTCTGCCGGAATACGCTGTCAATAAGGATACAGCAGTTCTTCTCCATCCCTTTTGCATAAAGCAGGATGGAGCTGTCCGGCGTTTCCCCTTCCAGTCCGTAAAATTTCCGGAGATCCACCACGGGAACCATCCGGTTTTCCATCGCAATATACTCCCGTCCTCCCACGGTCTGTATTTCCTTTTTCAACGCTTCATAATCCACGTAACCGAAAACCTGTCTGGCCGGAACGGAAAAGCAATAGCCGTCCACCGCAAACCTGGCGCATTCCACCGTTGCCAGGGACATGGGCACCGTCACCGTAAAGGTGCTCCCGCCGCCGTTTTGGGAAGAGATATACAGATGGCCTCCCACATCCTCCAGGATGCTTTTCACCACATCAAGTCCTACACCTCTTCCGGAATATTCCGTCACCTCCACGTTTGTGGTGAATCCCGGTTTTAAGATCAGTTCATAAATATCTTTTGTTTCATATTCCGCTTCCGGCTTTACCAGAAGGTCCTTTTCCCGGGCGCGCCGAAGCACCTTTTTTTCATCAATCCCCCTGCCGTCGTCACTGATGGACAAAAGCAGCTCCCCGATGGTCACTTCCGCTTTAAAAGTGATGGTCCCTTTTCGATCCTTACCAGCCTCCATCCTCTCCTGCACGCTTTCAATGCCATGATCCATGGCATTTCTCAAAATATGGATGAGCAGGTCGGAACAATATTCCACCACGCTTTTATCCGCTTCGATATCCGTGCACTCCACCACCAGCTCCGCTTCTTTCCCCTGGTCCCTGCACATATCCCGCAGAATACGTCTGAACTTCGGCACGAGGCCGGATACCGGCACCAGGCGCATCTCCATCACGGTTCTTTCCACATCTCCGATCAGCCGCTCCAGCTGATGGACAGACCCTTCCTTTAGTTCCTCCAGTCCCAGTTCGTTCAGACGGCTTTCCAGCGTGCCGATTCGGATGATGAGCTCTGCGGACAAATCCTGAAGTCGGTCCAGGCGGTCTGTGCGCACACTCAAAAATTCCGCCTCTTTGTTCTCGGGCGCTGCAGGCCTGCCTGCATCCGTATGCTTTTCCCAGACCACTTCACATTCTGCCACGAACAGTCCTTTTTTCAGGGATTCTATGACTTTTTCCTTATCCTCCGTTTCAAACCGGAAAAACACACCGTTCTTTTCTATATAGGCGGCGCTTTCCTTTGACTTCTCCAGATCTTTCGGGAACGTTTCCACCACGCTGCAAAGTCCGCCGATCTGCCGCGCCAGCATAAAGGCCCGCACATTTTCCATTCTGCAGCCCTTTTCCAAAAGGATATGTACCACCGTTCCGCTCTTTTGCCTGAATTCTTTCGGCACAGACGCTGCGACAGAGTTCCTGCGCTTTTCTTCCCCTTCTTCGCCCTTTGTCCCCTCTCCGTCCGCCTGCGCTGCATTTTTGCTCTCCAAAGCGGCATTGTCCAGCCAGCGCTGTACCTCGCCCTCCAGTTGTCCGGTGCCCGCGGGCTCGTAATCCTCCCCGCTCATCCGGCCCATTTCCCCTTCCAAAAAATCAGACGCCGCAAAGAGCAGGTCAAACATCTCCTGCCCAACCTGCTCCACCATGGAAAAATGATCTCTGTAATAGGAAAAAAGGTCCTCCAGCCTGTGAGAAAGACTGGAAATCCCCTTTAATCCCATCATCGCGGAAGAACTCTTTATCGTGTGCATAATACGGAAAACCGTATTGATATCCTCTTTGGTAAACGTTTTTTTATTTTCCGCTTCCAGAAGTACCTCTCCCAGCTGTCCCAAAAGCTGTCTGGTTTCCAGAAGATATACTTCCAGCATTTCCCGGGCATCCGCATCAAAATAACTCATCTTTCTCCCCCTGCCTGTTCATACCAGATACTGCAGTTTTTTCCGCTCCTTTTCCCCCTGTAAAGCGCTGTATCCACGCAGCGGGAATTTTCCTCGATCCCCTGCTCCTCCCGGTACACATGCAGGCCCAAAGTCAATGTGCATTTAAACTGGCTGTCCCCATAATACATCGTGAAATCTTCCACTTCCCTGCGGATTCTTTCACTGATCTCAAAGGCCTCCGACCGGCTCACATCAAAGAGAACCACCATGAACTCTTCTCCTCCCCAACGGACCACCTTGTGTTCGCTGCAGATCTCCTCCAGAATATGGGAAACACAGACCAGGGCCATATCCCCTGCATCGTGGCCATAGGTATCGTTCACCTTTTTAAAATCATCAATATCCGCCATGATGAGAACGGTTTCTTTTTTTGATTCCGCGCTGCAGTTTTTGATGTCATCCACAAGGTCCCCTATGACATATCTGCGGTTGAATAGTCCCGTAAGGCCATCCCGGACTGCCATGGTATTCAGCTTCTCCATGTCATTTTCCAGTTCCCTGTTTTTCCTGTGCAGCTCATCCGTCTGCTTTTTCATCCGGAGACGGGCATTCACCAGAAGGCGGAGTTCCTCTTTTGCAAAAGGCTTTTTTATATAGTCGCAGGCCCCTACCGTCAGCCCTCTCACCACGTCCTCTTCCCCGTCCCTGGCGGTCAGGAACATGATGATCATTTGCTCCGGTCCGGCCTTTTTTAACTCCTCAAACAGCTGGTATCCGTTCGTATCCGGCAGCACCACATCCAAAAGGATCAGATCCGGCTGATACCGGTTCACCATATCCAGCGCTGTCTTCCCGTCATGGGCCATATAAAGGCTGATATCTTCCTTTTTCAGCGCCGCTTCAATTTGTGCGCAGATCATTAAACTGTCGTCCACCGCCAAAACAATCTGCCTGTTTTCTGTATCCATCTCTCTCCTCCGATTCTGATCAGATCACGATAGGAATATGCCTTACCGTACTGATTTCCAGTTTCCCGTCAACCGCCGTAAAGCGGATTGTCCGTCCGTAATTTTTACCGGTATCTTCTGCAAGAAGACTGATCTTTTCTTCTTTCAGAATTTCCTTTACCGCCTCCACATTCTTTTCCCCGATTTCCCATACATTGTTGGCCGTGGCAAACATCTTTGCCCCTCCGGCGATCTTTGCATAAATCCGGCTGCGAGCCGCCCCCAGCCGGACCATTTCCTCCAAAAGGGCCCGGGTCCCTTCGTCCGCAAATTTATATGCGTTTTCAGAAGATTGGGAAAATCCTTTATGGGGCAGTACAATATGCGCCAATCCGGCTATTTTCTTGGCCGGGTCATAGAGACAGACCCCTACGCAGGATCCCAGCGCATAAGAGATCAGTTCCTGACCGCCAAAGGCAGTCTTTCCTTCTGCAATCCCCACGACAATACGATCCATACGCTATACCCCAAGTCCGGAAAACAGGGTTTCCAGATCTTCAAATTCCGGCATGAAAAGAATCTTTCCGTAAAAGACTTCTCCTCCCATGCGGAAGGTATTATCGATCATCAGAATGTCGTCACTCACATTCAGGAAACGAGGCAGCATGGTTCCCAGCACCGCTCCTCCCATATCCACACACATGTCCGGCACTTCCACCATCAGTTCCAGTTCCAGCATGTCTCCCAGCGCTCTGATATAGGAACCGCACATGATATTGCCCAGTTCTCGTAAGAAAGACTGGTCAAGTTCATCCAGGGAAAGGATGCTCCGGTCCTTTTCTTCCACCGCCATATTCAGGATTTTCTCTGTAAAAGACTCGCTTAAAAGGAAAAGGAACAACCCCTGCGCCTCCCCCTTCATTTCGATCAGAACCGCTGTCTGCAGTTCTTCCGCCGCCCGCAGAATCTCGGTAATTTCCTGATACCCCAGAATTTTTAAAATCGGGACCTCCATTTCCACCGGACATCCCACCAGCTGAGTCAGCGCCGTTACCGCATTTCCGGTGCCGATATTTCCCAGTTCCTGAAGAATGTCTTTGGAAACTTCATCCATATTTCCAAACTTTCCCATCTTTTCCCTCACATCCTGCCTTTTTAAAACTCAAACCGTTCCACGAGTTCCTTCAAAATCTGCGCCTGGGCCGAAAGTTCCTCACTGGCCGCGGCACTTTCTTCGGAAGTGGCCGAATTTCCCTGTACAATATCGGAAATCAGTTCCACGCTCTTTCTGATCTGCGCAATCGCATCGGCCTGCTGTACGGAAACTTCTGAAATCTTCTGCATCATGCTGTCTGCCTGACGGGCTCCCTCCATAGAACTATGGAGTTTCTTTGCCGTACCATTTACCTTATCGCTTCCCTCTTCCACCATCAGGGAATTTTTTTCAATCAGTTCCGTGGTGCGCCTGGAGGCCTCTGTTGTTCTGGCCGCCAGTCTCCGGATCTCGGAAGCCACCACGGAAAATCCTCTTCCCGCTTCCCCTGCCCTGGCCGCTTCCACAGAAGCATTCAGAGAAAGGATATTGGTCTGAAAAGCAATATCTTCTATTTCCTTAACGATGTCCATACTCTTAATGGAGTTGTCGCGAATCAGACCGATGGCCTCCAAAAGCTCCTGCATCTGTTCATTGCTTTCTGTAATCCGTTGCCTCACCACATTTGCATATTCGCTGGACTTCACCGCGCTCTCGGCATTGTCCCTCACGCTGTCCGCAATATCATTGATGCTCGCCGCCAGCTCTTCTACCGATCCCGCCTGTTCGGAGGCGCCCCGGGCCAGCGCCTGGGCGCCGTTTGAAACCTGTTCCGCCCCCACGGAAACCTGTTCCGCGCTGCTTGCGATCTGCTGCATGGACTCCTTTAAAAGACGCGCGATCTCCCGGAGGGAATCCCGAAGCGCCATGAAATCGCCACGGAAGTCCACTTGGCTGTGATAGTCCAAATTCCCCTGTCCCAATTCCATCAGCCCCCTCTGCA
Source organism: uncultured Lachnospiraceae bacterium (assembly GCA_902476265.1). Classification (GTDB taxonomy): domain Bacteria; phylum Bacillota; class Clostridia; order Lachnospirales; family Lachnospiraceae; genus Gallintestinimicrobium. The sequence goes on along the minus strand of CABSCP010000007.1, from coordinate 12,375 downwards.
CCTCCGACACATACAGGCGCAGGGCATCTGCCGTAGCCCGCATATCGTCCGCCAGCTGTCCCAGTTCATTGGAAGCCCGATATTTCAGATCCACCTGCAGCTGTCCGGCTGCAATGGTATTTGCCGCTTTCTGCAGCTGCCTGATGGGTCTCACAAGGCTGCGCGTAATCGCGATGCAAAGCACTACAGTAATGGCAATAATCACCACCGACAAAAGAAGCACCATCCAGACAATGTCCCTGTTTTTCTCCCGGACGGCAGCGAGATTTGCCGCCGCGTCCCTGGAGGATATATCCGCCACCTCATCCAGCAGGTCGGATACCGTTTCTGCCTGGGGTTGATAAAGGCTGATATATTGTTCCATCACCAATCCCCTGTCGCTTGATTTCACCGCTTCCGTCAACTGCCCTCTGATATAGGCCAGCTGATCAAACTGACTGCGCAGCTGCGCAATGTTTTCCCAAGCACCGGCGCTGCCCTGTTCCAAAAGCGCCATCCGCTCTTCTTCCTCCCGGGCAAGCTGCTCCACCTCTGCCAGCATTTCTTCTTTATCGCCAAACGCTTCTCCCGAAGCCAGCAGTGTAATATATTTCCCCACTTTCTGCAGGCTGGCGGACATGGATTTTGCATTCTCCACATTGGAAAATGCGCCGTCATAAAACGTCTGCATCTCTTCTGACATCTCTATAAAATTCACTACGGAAACGCCGACTGTGAGGCCGTACATCAAGATGATGACCGCAAATGCCACAATCAGTTTCTTCCCCACGCTGTAATTTTTCAGTCGTTCCTTCATTTATTTCCCACTCTCCTGATTCTGCATATGATAGTCCACAATTTTCATCAATACCTCGGGCTTAAAAGGCTTCACTGCAAAATCCAGCGCGCCGGTCCCCAGCGCCTTCTGTACCACCGACTCCTGGCCTAAGGCAGAGCACATGATCACCTTCGCCATAGGATCCGACTGCAGAATCTTTTCCAGCACATCCAAACCGGACATATCCGGCATTGTGATGTCCAAAAGCACCAGGTCCGGCTTTTCTATCCGGTATGCTTCCAGGGCATGCTGTCCGTCAGCGGCCTCCACAATATTCTCATACCCGTTGCTCTCAAGAGCTTTTCTGATCACTCTTCTCATGAACATGGCATCATCCACAATTAAAATTTTCCCTTTCATTCCCCGTTTCTCCTTCTCTTCCCCTCATTTATTCCGCCGCGGCATTCTGTATACTGCCGGATATACACTTTCCAGCCGTGTCTCCTCACCGGTCAGCAGTTCCGCGTGACCGATCAGAAGATACCCGCCCGGATTCAGGCTGTCTTCCAGCATACGGATCAGCTGTCTTTTGGATTCCCTGTCAAAATAGATCATCACATTCCGGCACAGGATCAGATCATATTTCTCGGAACCCGGCGGAACTTCCAGCAGATTCTGATACCGGAAACGTATGATGCGCTTCAGGCTCTCATCCACGCAAAACTGCTTTCCGTCCGGCTGTATATGACAATATTTGCTGCGCCAGACGGGAGGCACTTCCTCCAGTTCCCGTATCGGATAAATCCCCTGCTCGGCCTTTTCCAGAACTTTCTTTGAAATGTCGGAAGCCGTGATCCAAAAATTCAGCGGTATGCTGCTCCTTTCCCGATAGTCCCAAAGAAGCATCGCCAGCGTATAACATTCTTCCCCTGTGGAACAGCCCGCGCACCAGATGCTGCACAGGTTGCTCTTATACCTTTCGAATAATTCCGGAAAAATCCTGCTGTTCAAAAATTCAAAATGCTTCGGTTCCCTCATGAAATATGTATAATTTGTAGTCAGGCTGTTGACCATTTCATCCGCAATGCTGCCGGTGGTGTCCTTTTTTAAAAGCTCCAGATATTCCGAAAAGGAACGAATCCCTTTCCCCTCCAGCTCCCTGCTCATCCTGCACTCGATTAAGACCTTTTTTTTGTCCAGGTTAATCCCGTATTTCTGTCTGATAAATCCGGCAATATCCTGAAATTCCTGTTCGTTTAGCCTGATCACTCTTTTTTCACCCAAACTCCCGGCATAAGCGTCACAAACCGGCCGGATACCTTTCTTTGCGTGCCGGCTGTCTGCGCTGCAATACCGGCGTAAAATATTCCCTTTGCCCTGATGATGATCCCGCAGTCCGCTTTCTGTACTTCTTCAAACCGATAATAAATCACAGGGCTGCCTTCATAAAATGATATGCCCAGAATGTGGGGCCGTGTCTGAGGAATCTCCCAGATCTTCGGTCTTCCCACAACGGCCCTGACGCTTTCCTTGGCCACATAAAGCAGCATATCCCCCGTCCGCACTTCCAGACAGTCTTCCAGTTCCCGTTCCTCTTCCTCTACTTCTTCCGACTGTGACAGAATCTCCTCTTTTTCTTCACAGGGCTGCCGCCCTGACTCCTGCCTTTCGGAACGTTCCTGCACAAATTTGTATAAAATCTCCGGATTCAGCAAAAATATCGTCTTTTCATCCTTTTCCTCCGGCATATCCTGAAATACCGCCTCTTCCAGATACCGGTTCTTGTTCCAGACAACCGGTTCCGATAAATAATAACCGACAGCTGTCTCCCGCTGCCATATTCCTTCTATTTCCTCCGCCGCCAGGCACAAACGGCATTCCTTCCGTTCCAGAAAAATCAGATATTTCCGTTCCTGCAACCTGCAGCCGCCTTTTTCCTCTGAAAAATCCCAGACCGGCCATTGGGTTTTCTCATCCGCCCCGGCAGTTCTCTGTACCCACGGGATCGGAATTCCAAACCGGAAGCCTCCACTGGAAAACAACATATATAAATCATCCGATCCTGCCATCGGCATTCCTTCCTTTCCTCCTCCGGCCGGACCGCGTCAAAACAGCTGTTCCATAAACCGGATAACAGAAAACGATTACACATGTTTTCTGTAAGATAACTATAAAAACGCCGCGCAGTCCGCCATTACGTGGTGCGACCGCGCGGTTTCCCTTCTTTATTATAATACTGTATTTCGACAAAAAGTACAAGCATGATATCAGATAAATAACTGTTTTTATTACTTTTTTACCATACAGTCACTATTTTCTGTAAGAATGTTTCTTTTTCAGTTATTTTTCTATTTTTTTATTTTTTGTTTTACGCAATGACGTTTGTGTGGTAAAATAATAGAAAACAACCTGGGGGATATTCATATGTCAGAGAATAACAAAAGAATTGGAAATTACTGGTATGCCATCGTATTTGTGGCAATCAATCTGTTTGCCATACTGGTCATCCGGCAGAAAGAACTTCGTTTTATCGATACAAGTCTGGCGGCCCATGCGGAGAACTCCATGAAAGAGACGGAACAGGTGATGCAGAACTATACCCATTCCTTTCGTCTCTTTGCCCAGCTTCTTTCCCGGGAGATCCGGAACAATCCGGATCCCGACGATATCTGGGACTTTTTGAAAAGCATAGACCCGGTCATGCTGGAAATCGAAGGGGATACTTTTGACGGGCTTTACATGTTTTATCAAAACCGATATCTATACAGTTGGAACACACCTTATTCCGAATACGAAAGCACCGGTTATGTGGCCCAGGAGCGTCCCTGGTACAAAGATGCCCTGCAGGGCGGCGGCAGCATCGTTTTCACGCCTCCCTATATGAGTTATGCCAACCATTACATTCTCTCCACCATTTCCCAGCTTCAGCCGGACCGGGAAACCGTTTTCGCTTATGACATCAAAATGGGGGATATTCAGAAGCTTGTCACCACTCTGCAGGAGTATAAAGGTGAACTGATGATGATTTATGATGCCAACGGCACCGTCATCGGCAGTACGAACACAGACTACCTGGGCGGCAGCTTTTCCGTTCTCCCGGAGGAGGCCGCCGCTTCCGTACAGGAATCCCGGGAAGCGCTGGAAAACGGTTCCGACCTCACGGACAGTCAGCGGGAAAAGCTGGAAGAGCAGATTCAGTCCGACACGGCTTTCCTGGCTTTCCGTCAAAATTTTGACGCCGGGCTCTCCCGTCTGAAAAGTCAGAATCAAAAAGCCCTCCGCCTGAAAATAGAAAACAAAAGTTATTACGGCTATCTGCTGAAAGGGGATCAGTACAATTTTCTGGTTTTAGTCCCCATGCTTTCCATGTTTCAGGACAGCGTCCAGGTATGGCTGCTGCCGCTTCTCCTTTTAGAGCTGCTGCTGGTTTATCTCCTCAGCCGCATCAGCAAAGATCAGCGGAACCGGGAATTAAAGGCCGCCTATGTGGAACTGGGACAGACCCAGCGCAGACTGGAAATCGCTCTGAAAGCCGCCCAGAAAGCGGCGGCAATCGATGATTTGACGGGGATGATGAATTTTAAATCCTTCCGCAAAGGCGTGACAGAACAGCTGGAGGAAATGACCGCCGAGGAAAGCGCCATCCTGATCATGATCGACGGGGATCATTTTAAAGCGATCAACGATAATTACGGCCATTCCATCGGGGATGAGGTCATCAAACTCACCGCCCAGATGATCATCGGACGTATCCGTACCACCGACCTTGCCTCCCGGCTCCACGGAGATGAATTTGCCATCTTTGTTTCCAATACCGGAGATTATTCCGTGGCCAAACGCATCATGGAAGATATCAATTCTTCCATCGCGGTCGAAGCATCAAAAAGGAATATGCCCGCCATCACCATCTCTTCCGGCGCTGTCATCGCTCATAAGGGCGACAACTATGCCGCGCTGGCAAAAGCGGCCGATGCCGCCCTCTATGAGGCAAAAGAAACCCATAACGGCGGATTTGCGGGCGCAAAATAAACGCGGCAAATACAGGGCTATCTCTAAACGGCAGAGAGAATAACGGAATCCACCGTTATTTTCTCCGCGTCAGCAGGACTACCGTCTCTATCCCTGTCGTCCATGGGAACTGATCCACCGGCACGCATTTCACCGCTTCATACCCGCTTTCGATAAACACTTCCAGATCCCGGGCCAGACTGGTGGGCTTGCAGGAAATATAAACAAGCCTTTCCACGCCGTATGCGATGATTTTGCGCAGGGCTTTGGGATGAATGCCGTCCCGGGGCGGGTCCAGAATGATGAAATCCGGTTTTTCCGGAATCTCATCCAGGACCCTGAGCACATCGCCCGCAATGAATTCGCAGTTATCAAGCTCGTTTAAACGCGCATTTTCCTTCGCGGCTTCCACCGCTTCCTCCACGATTTCCACACCGATCACTTTTTTAGCCACCGGCGCCATCAGCTGGGCAATGGTGCCGGTTCCGCTGTATAAGTCAAACACCACGCTGTCCGGCTGTCCGGCTTCATTCAGCAGGCTGCCCACATATTCCCGGGCGGTCTGGTACAGCACCTGGGCGCCATATGTATTAGTCTGGAAGAAAGAAAATGTGGTAACCCTGAATTTCAATCCCAGAAGTTCCTCATAAAAGTAATCCTGTCCATATAAAATCTCTGTTCCCTCGTTCTTCACGGCATCCGCCACGGAATCATTTTTGATATGGAGGATTCCTGCTATTGTTCCCCTCAAAGGCAGTTCCAGCAGCTTCTCTTTCCAGGATTCCAGGTCAAACTCGTTTTGGGTGGTGGTCACCAGCCCGATCAGAATTTCCCCCGTGCCGGAGGCCCTGCGCACCAATAAGTGGCGCAGATAACCTTCATGGCTGTAACGGTGATAAAAAGGCGCCTTCTTTTCCCGGAAATAAGCCAGCGTTTCTGAAAGGATCCGGCTGTAATCCTCATCCGCAATCCTGCAGCCGTCCACAGTCACCACATCGTAAAAGCTGCCCTTTTTATGCATCCCCAGCGCCAGGGGACCGTCTTTCACCTCGTCGCCAAAAGAAAATTCCATCTTATTTCGATACCCAAAGCAGACCGGGCTGGGTTTGATGGGTTCCATCACACAGAGCGATTCCTGTTTTGAAAGAACGGGGGCAAGCAGTTCGTTCACCTGCCCTTCTTTGATTTTTAAACTTTCCTCATAGGGCATGGAAATATAACTGCATCCGCCGCAGATGCCGAAATAGGGGCAGCACTCCCCTTTTTCCGCCGAAGTCTCCAGCGGGGATTTTTCCAGAATTTCTTTCAGGCGGCCTTCTCCCTGTCCTTTGCGCACCTTTGTCACCACAAAGGAAATCTTCTGTCCCAAAAGCGCTCCCTTAACCGTGCAGTATTCCTTTTTCTCTTTCTCCTCTGCTCCGTCTTCCATAGGGTCCAGACACACCACTGCCTTATTGGGAAATTTCAAATGTATGACCTCTCCGGTCCTGAGCTGTCCTTTTTTCACAAATCTTTCTCCTTCCTCTCACACAAAAAGGGGATGCCCCGGCTTTGTCAGGATATCACATCATCCCACCATTGTCAGGGCATCCCGCCGCTTTTCTTCTTACCGGTTTACCGATTTTTCTGGCAAACAGCTTTATTCCTCATCTGCCTGGGGCGCAGCCGGATCGGCTGCTTCGGGCGCTTCCTCTTCTTCCAGATCATCATCCTCAAAATCATCGTCGAAATCGTCGTCAAAATCTTCCAGATAATCCGGGGTCAGATAACGGTATACCGCATAAGCGATGCCTGCGATTACGACTACAGCGCCGATGATTGCCAGTGTCCAGATCAGGCAGTTGTTCTTCTTCTCCTCTTTCTTATTCAGGAGTTCACTCGTTTTGATCGCTTCCATTATTTCGTCCAGTCTTGCCATGGTATCCACCCATCCTTTCTATCTTCCATCTGCATTTTCTTTCATTCATTGCAGCAGGTTCCCCACTCAAAACAAACCCTGTCTGTCATTCCTATCATACCACCGATACGGCAATTTTACTATAAAAAAAGTGAATTTTATATTTTTTTCAGTTTTGCAAAAGTCGCATACATGATCTTCTGCCCTGCTCCGTCAAAGTTTACAGTGACCTGATAATCTCTGGGTCCGTCCACGATATTGGTTACCGTTCCGTCGCCGTATTTGAGATGGCGCACCCGGTCCCCCACTCCGTATTCCAGGGCAGCTGCCTTAACAGCCCCTTTCCGGATTCCTGCAGCCTGATTTAAGCTGCCAATCCCTTTTGCGATAAAGGGTTTATTTTCCGCCGCCGTACGTTTGGGTTTCGGCACCGCTTTGGGTTTTCCGTAGCCGGCATACGCCCCTGCCACAGGGCCAAAACCGGATCCCCATCCTGCCGTTTTCCCCCCATTCTCCGAATGAACAGCGCTGCCGCCGGAAAAACTGCTGTTGTCAAAGCTGCCGGATGTCTTTCCCGCCCCGAAGCCGGAGAACCCGGAAAAGCCGCTGTAGTTCTCCTCTTCCTCCTGAGAAAAGGAGAATTTCTTTACCCCCGGCACCCGGTTATCCATCAACTGGTCCGGGATTTCCCGCACGAATCTGCTGACCGGATTGTACTGTGTTTCTCCCCGGATCATCCGCTGTCTGGCGCAGGTCACCGTCAGGTCCTCCTTCGCCCGGGTGATTCCCACATAAGCCAAACGCCGTTCTTCTTCGATCGCCGTGGGATCGTCATCCGTGATGCTCATATAGCTGGGGAAAATGCCGTCCTCCATACCTGCCAGATACACCACGGGAAATTCCAGTCCTTTGGCGGAATGAAGGGTCATCAAAAGTACCTTATTGTTGTCGGAATCCACGCCGTCGATGTCCGCAACCAGGGCCACCTCTTCCAGGAAACCGCTCAGGGTGGCATCCTCATGGGAAGCTTCAAAAGCCACGATTTTGCTCACCAGTTCGTTGATGTTATTGATGCGGTCTTCCGCATCCTCATCATCGGAATCCTCCAGTTCTTTCACATATCCGGTGGAGGTAATGATATCGTCCATCAGCTGCTCTAAATTATAATATTCCAGTTTCGCCCGAAAGGACTGGATCAGTGTCACAAAAGGTTCCAGTTTTGAAGCGCTCCTGCCCAGTCCCGGAATCTGATCCGCCTGTCTGAGCGCGTCATAAAAGCTCAGATCGTTTTCTTCCGCAAACTGCTGCACCCGGCTGATGGTGGCAGCCCCGATCCCTCTCTTTGGCACATTGATGATCCTGCGGACCTGCAGGTCGTCCTGACCGTTGTCGATGGTTTTTAAGTAAGCCAGCATATCCTTAATCTCTTTGCGGGCGTAGAAATTCACACCGCCCACCACATCATAGGGAATCCCTTCCATGATAAAGCGTTCCTCCAGCAGACGGGCCTGGGCGTTGGTCCTGTACAAAACCGCGCAGTCCTTAAATTCTGCTTCATGCCGGCGCTTTTTTTTCGCCACCTCATCCGCAATAAATTCCGCTTCTTCATAGGCGGTGTCAAACTGCCTGAAATGGATCCTGCTGCCTTCCCCTTTCTCTGTCCAGAGGGCCTTTTCCTTTCTCTCCACATTGTTGCGGATCACCTGATTGGCCGCATCTAATATGGTCTGGGTGGAGCGGTAATTCTGTTCCAGCTTGATCACCGCCGCTTCCGGATATACCTTTTCAAAATCCAGGATATTGTTGATATTGGCGCCCCTGAATTTGTAAATGGACTGGTCATCATCGCCCACCACGCAGAGATTTCTGTACTTGTCCGCCAAAAGACGCACCAGCTCAAACTGGGCCGTATTCGTGTCCTGGTACTCGTCCACCATGATATACCGGAAACGTTCCTGATATGATTCCAGCACATCGGGGCAGGATTTAAAAAGTTCCACGGTCTTGACGATGAGATCGTCAAAATCCAGCGCATTGTTCTTTTTCAGCGCCTTCTGGTATTCTTTATAGACCTCTGCGATCTTACGCTTCCCGAAATCCCCCATGGAATTGAGTTCATACTCCGTGGGGGAAATCAGTTCGTCCTTTGCGGAGGAAATGGCCCCCATCAGGCTTCTTTCCTTATAAAGCTTGGTATCCACCTGCAGTTTTTTGCAGACTTCCTTGATGATATTTTTACTGTCATCCGTGTCATAAATGGTGAAATTGGTGTCATAACCCAGCCGGTCTATGTATCTTCTCAAAATCCTGACACAGGTGGAATGGAAAGTGGACACCCAGATCTGTTCCGCACCGTGTCCGATCAGATCGTCCACCCTCTCCCGCATCTCCCCCGCCGCCTTATTGGTGAAGGTGATCGCCAGGATATGCCAGGGCTGCACGCCCTCATGTTCAATCAGGTAGGAAACCCGGTGGGTCAGCACCCGGGTCTTGCCGCTGCCTGCTCCCGCAAGGATCAAAACCGGCCCTTTCGTTTTAAATACCGCTTCTCTCTGTCTTTCATTCAAGGTATCGTAAATGCTCATATTTTCACTTCCTGTCCTGTTTTTCTCTTCCATCGTCTCGCTGCTCTTTCGATTTTACCAGATTTTTATGGATAGCACAATTCTAAAAAAACACGCATATGATATACCAACTTTGCTTCCGGAGGGTTTTATGAAAAAGAAACTCCTGATCCTTTCCCTGCTGGCAGCGCTTCTGGTCACCAGTCTCGCTGCCTGCGGAAAATCAACAGGTACCAAAGAAAAGGACGGCGCCAAGGACGCTGTTAAAGTAACCTTAAATGAGGTGGCGCACTCCATTTTTTATGCGCCCATGTATGTTTCCATTGAAAACGGATATTTTAAAGAAGAAGGGATCGACTTGACCCTCGTCACAGGCTTCGGTGCCGACAAAACCATGACCGCCGTTTTGTCCGGGGAAGCCGACATCGGCTTCATGGGCTCCGAATCCACCGTCTATACCTATCTGGGCGAAACCAACGATTATGTGGTGAATTTTGCACAGCTCACCCAGCGGGCCGGGAATTTCCTGGTTTCCAGGCAGCCCATCGACCATTTCACCTGGGATATGTTAAAAGGGAAAAACGTGTTGGGCGGCCGCGCGGGCGGCATGCCGGAGCTGGTATTTGAATATATCTTAAAACAGAACAGCATGGATCCCAAAACGGATCTGGCCATCGACCAGAGCATCGATTTCGGCTCCACCGCAGCGGCTTTTTCCGGCGGGCAGGGAGACTTTACGGTTGATATTTATTTTTTACTACACCATATTATACCAAAAATTACCTGCTTACATTATGGTATTTTTGTCTTAAAATTTAATGGATATTAAATCAGAGAGGGAATATCATTATGTACCGTAATATTTACCAAAAACTGAACTGGTATACATTTTGCTCTTCCGAAAATGATTTTGATGCAAAACAAGTACTCGCTATTTTAAATCTGCTTGATATTATAGATCCATTGACTTCTGATGATCTGATAGTTTTAGATCCTGATGATGATACCGAATTCGAGTGTTTTAACTTCGGTAAATTTTCTACCCTTAATCCAGAAAATACTATAGTATATTCTAAAAAGGGAAAAAGAGTCCTTCCGTTTCCAAGTACATATACAATCCTCAAAGTCGCTGCATCTATTCTGGCATCCATTTTTGTAATAAATTCTCTTAGCCTCAATACGACAGCGTATAGGGAGAAATCATTTTTTGATATTATTCGTGATGGTCATAACAGCATGAAAATAACTGTAACCGGAAACGAAGGCAGTGATGCCTATATTACCAAGTATGACAACTGGTGGGTTCTTAAAGGCTATTATCCCAACTTAATGACCCCCACATATCTCCCCGATTATGTGTCTCTTGACCAATTATCTGAGCGTGACCATGGATCGTATACAGATTTTGTTGGTGTATATACCAAAGATTTAACTATCACAATACGATCTTTCCGGGAAAATTACGCTGGAGATCTATTTTATGATGGTTGGGAATTATTTGATATTATAGACGGGATTGAGTACTACCAAAAAGGTAACAAATATAAATTATCTTTTTCTACAGGACGCTATTTATATAGTGTGGAATGGAATGACCTTAACGAAGTTCGTAAAATCATTGAACATTTTTCATAATTCCCATTATTTACCTGCATACAGCGCTATTACGATCCTTTAAAATCAAAGTATAACAAAATAGGAGATTATACTATGACAAAAGGGACCGCCATCATCAGAGCTGCTGCCACATTAATAATTATAGCTTGTTTGAGTTATTCACTCAGTATTACTGCCGATCCAGCCGAGCGGAAGCATTTTTTTGAAATTGTACACGATGGAACAAATTCCATGAAAATAACCGTCACCGGATCTGATTGGTATTGATAACAACTAATTTTTAACCGAAATGTGAGGTAAAAAATGAAATACAAGAAAGGTGAAATCTGCTATTTTATCGAAAGCAATGTCCGGATTCGGCAAGGGATAATTACATCCTGCCGAAACGGTTTATATATCGTTCGCATTAGTGATTCTGGAGCCATACGGCTACCTGAAGGACGCTTATTTTCGAATTATGAGACGGCTTTCAATAAGCTCCCAGAGAAACCGTCGCCTGCAAATCCATGCATTCATGCCCCGTTTCCGCATTAAGTAGCGATTTAACTGCCGCAAAGTCAAATTTCCAAGCTGGCTGTAGTACAATCGCGGCGGCCATCACAGCGATGGGCGTTGCTACGGCCAATAACGCGACACCGTCCGTAATGGCGGCAAATATCAAAAAAATAAGTACTATGGCAAACGCGAAATATCAAACAGTTGTGGTGGACACCGGAAATATCACGGCTGACGGTAGTGTTACAATGACCTTTAAATTTGATAGTTTGGCGCAGGTTGACGGTATAAGTGCGATGCTACTAGAACAAAACAGTTCCCGCTACCACCGAATAATTGTGGAAAGCTTTACTATAAGCGGAAACACTGTGACCATTGGAGTTTATAATTCTTCCGGTTCCGGTAGCAACTACGGTATCAAAATAACCCTTACTGCTTTTGGACTATGATGATTATGATAATGTTAATGTAACTCTTGCATCCCCGCTTACTGATCCATAGGACCCCATAGATCCACTACCAGACATAGATAAACTCAACGTAGTTACATTGGTTAGATCAATTATTGTACCTGTTGATATTGCACTGTTGTTGGCCTTTACGGAGCAGTTTTTCAAGCTGACTTCATCAAATTTGGCAGTTTTATAATTGGTTACATCAATAGTTGGACTGGAACTGCCATTTGCACTCATACCATCTCTGGATGTAGGATTGCTGCCACCCCAGCTTAATGTAACCGTCATTGTGAGCGGCTCATTACCCAATTTTTTTTTTACGCCGCCCTCGGTTATACCATAAAAATTGGTGCCGTCCCACTGTATGCCAGCGCCATTTACCAGACGGTTTTTTGAGATATAACTTATATCCTGGCGCGCCGTCCCTAAATCGCTATTTAATACCAAAAAAGACTGGAAAAATCCAGTCTTTTTTGTATTGTGGAAAATATATTTTTAATAATCTATACCTACTATCCTACCAATTTATTGCATCATGAGAAATAGTTCCTTCTTTCTCGATGCTCTTCTCTGCTTCCTCCA
>CABSCP010000006.1 GCA_902476265.1 uncultured Lachnospiraceae bacterium | reverse complement strand
ATAATAAATCTTAAAAATTTTTCATTTTCCTATTGACTTTTTATTTGCAGGCTGATTTCTGCATGTTTCTTTTTTCTGTGCCAATGTTTTATGATTGATCATCGTACAGATCATATCATAGGTTTCATCATCCATATTGCGGAAGCGTTCCTCATTTTCCCGGCAGTAAGCCTGCATCTTTTCTTTGCTGTTTCTTCGTTTCATCATTCCGATCAGTTCCCGCAGACCGGTAATGAAATTCTCTTCTTTCAGTTCTGTCAGGTTTATGACATGTAACCGATAATTCATCAACAGAGCGTTCAGCTTTTTGTCCATGCCATCCATGTCCAGCAGCTCATGCAGCTGTTCGGGAGAGGCCCATTTCCCTTTTCCATGGTATAAAACAACCGTCACCACCGGGATCAGGCGGTCCGTCCATTTAACTCCAGACAGATACTCTGCATCATCCTCCCATACTTTTGCGGCTTCGTTATGCCGCCTGATCCGGCGCAGCTGTCTGGCATACTCCAACACATCATACTCTGCATCCCTCAAAGGCATGCAGGGACTTTGCCTGTCCTGATTTTCCACCGCCAGAAATACAAAATGACCTCCCCGGCAGAGAAGTTTCCCTACATCACGTTCCCTGCGGACTTTTCGCTTTTTCCCATATCTGCTCTTTACGGATTCCCCGTAGGATTTCTGCATTTCCGCCAGTTCTTCCGGCAAAATTTCCTGCTTTCCGTCATAGAGACTGCCGTTAAAAAAATCGGCAAACACAGCTGTCCTGTTCAGATACCAGGCCAGTTCATCATTCTTTTTCCCCATCCATTGTCCTCCTGATCCATTTATCTGTTATATGATTGAAATCGCGGCGATTCCGCCTGATCTGACAGTAACACTCTGGTTTCCTGTCAGCATATAAAAGAATACCGGCCCTTTTGTCCGGTAAAATGTGATGAAAGAATTCATCACAACGATTCGGTTTCCTTCTGCACCTCTGCTTCAGGGAATAGTATCAGTATAGCATTTTTCTGTGAAGTTACAAGTATTTTTTACAACTGCCCGTCCACCCGTCCGGGAAGAGAATACCGCAAAAAGCCGGAGCCATGGAATCTCTCTTTCCATCCGCGGGAGTTTGACAGTTGAAATTATCAGCAAGACCGATTTATGTGCAGCGTGAAGACCGCATCAAAGCACATTTCCTAATCTGTTTTCTGGCACTTGATAAGCTACCGCTTATTAAAGAAACAGCTGGATAATAAGTATACCTGTGAAGAAATCCTGAAAGCAATGAAAGAAATGAATTTCGTGGACCTTGAAGGTCAGGGATTTACGCCAACCTATATCAGAAATAAGCTGACGGATGACCTTCACAAAACCTGCGGATTCGATACTGATTTTCAATTTATCAGTAAAAGTAAAATGAAAGAAATCGAAAAGAAAAGCAAAAGAAGGTAATATTACTATAGTCCATGCAAAGCAAAGAAATGGGACTATCCCAAAGTTTGTGTAAACCTTCAAACTGATGTAAGATAAAATTACTCAGTTTGGAGATTTTATTTATGGCAAGAAAAAATGACAGTCCACAAAAAGCAGCAATGAGAGAAATGATGCGGGATTATCTCAAAAACAATGATGTCAGCATCAAAAGTGGTACAGATGTGAACTCGATTATGCGTGACATGATGTCCGTGCTTTTAGAGGGCGCACTGGATGAGGAACTGGACGAAGAACTCGGTTATTCCAAGTATGATTATCGGAATAAAGATACCGACAATAGTCGAAACGGGCATTCCAGTAAAACCATGCATACCAGCTATGGCGATCTGGATGTCGCAATCCCTCGTGACCGCAATGGCGATTATGAACCAAAGCTCATTAAAAAGTATCAGAACACAGTAACTCAGGACATGGAAGAAAAGATTCTTTCCATGTATGCCAAAGGCATGACTATCGGAGATATCGAATCTCACTTGAAAGAACTCTATGACATGGATATTTCTGACAGTACAATCAGTCGGATTACGGATAAGATACTTCCTATCGTGAAAGAATGGCAGGAACGGCCTTTGGAGGAAGTCTATGCGGTCGTATTTATGGATGCCATCCATTATCATGTACGCAGTGAGGGACGCATTGTAAAAAGGGCTGTATACATTGCGTTGGGCATTGATATGAACGGAAAAAGAGATGTTCTGGGAATGTATGTAGGAGAAAATGAAAGTGCTAAATTCTGGCTTTCTATCATGAATGGATTAAAAAACCGTGGTGTAGATGATATCCTGATTGCCTGTGTGGATGGGCTGTCTGGATTCCCGCAGGCGATAGATGCCGTCTATCCCCAAACGGAAATAGAACAGTGTATTATTCACCAGATTCGAAATTCCACAAAGTTTGTTTCTTACAAAGACATCAAAGCTTTGATGGCGGACTTAAAGCGGGTATATGCTGCACCGACCGAAGAAACCGCCTTAAATGAACTGGAGCTGTTTAAGGACAAATGGGATGGTAAATACCCTAAAATTTATAAATCCTGGCATGATAACTGGGCAACATTATCCACCTATTTCAAGTATCCGGAAGCCGTCAGACGGCTTATTTATATAACAAATGCGATTGAAGGATTTAACCGCCAGCTTCGTAAAGTGACAAAATCCAAAACCGTATTTCCGACAGATGACAGCCTCTTGAAAATGCTGTATCTGGCAATGATGGACATTACAAAAAAATGGACTGGACACCGTCAGGATTGGGGGCAGATACATTCCCAACTGGAAATTTATTTTGAGGAACGCCTAGCCGGCAGAAATCTGTAAAATCAACATGCATCAGACAGGCTTTTGTTGACATGCAAAAAAATCCCTGTATAATGCAGGTAAGGGCAGAACCACGAAATCGGCTCTGCCCTTCAGTAACTAATTGACATATCTTATATCAGTTTTTTTGAGTTTACACAAAACTTGAAACAGTCTCATTTCTTAAGTTTACAACTGTCAAAGACGGGATTTTATCCGTTTATATTTAAAGTTTAATGAAAATCCCCAACATTTTAGTTTTCTATCGAAGTACAATCATCATATCAAAATCCCCAGAAACAGTTCCATCACTTAATGTAACAATTGTTCCGCAATACAGTTGCTGAAAACCTCCTCCTCCATAAACTCTCTTATCACCAGACGCCAATGAGTAAATAGACCCTGGATTCGGATTATTTATAGTTAAGTATTTTTCAATAGGGTCTGCCCCCGCCGGATCATATATGCAATGAGAATGCATTTGAAGTTTACTAAGATATATAGGATTTTCACCTGTATCAGTAAATGAAAAAGTTGTATTTATCAAAACTACACCAACCTCTTCCCCTTGTCCGTAGTGAGATTCATAATGTGCTGTTGTAATGCATGCAATATCATATTTATTCCAATTAGCACTTTTAATTTCTTTATCTACCGCTCGCTTTAATTGAACATTTGATTCCATAAACTCTCTTATAACTGTCCCATCTATATAAGTCTTTTCCGAAATCATCTGATTTACTACGTAAGAGCCTTCATTATACATTCTGCTTCCATTTTTCTGACTTTGTAATCTGGCCAATTCAATTATATCATCCGGAGCTGTTACGTAATCAAATTCTTTTATTTGTATACAAATAGGATTTTCTTCATTAAAAGAGGCCTCAGCATAAATTGGCATAACTAAAAAAATCAGAATAATTAACAATAACATGTATTTTTTCATTGTCAAACTTCTCCTTTCATAATAAACATATAGTTACAGGTATTGAAGTAATTTATAACCATAATAAAAAATATCTCAAATCCATCAGTTATATGTTTTTTTACCTAAATTCACCTAAACCTATTAAGTTCTAATACTTTGAATGTCTTGTTACTCTATGAATATGTATATCAGTAACCTGATTAATTGCAGTTTTTTAACAAAAAGGGATTTTACAAATCTACTTTTTTGCAATAATAATATCAACCTCCGCATTAATATATCTTAATTAAGATGCCAAATGGTTCTAAACACAGCAATCTCTCAGTTTAGACCTTTTGTCCTAACTCTTACTTAATATTTCAGAAAATACATTGGAATCATCCCTTAAAATATTACAATAAATTAGATTTGCTTCTTATCAGTATCTTCTTTGAATAACCATTTCATTTGTGCTGCAGCAGAGCCATCTATCAGCAATTCTCCTTTGCGTTCTCCTGCTTCTCTTAAGTTGTATTGAACCAGAGGAGTTTCTAACCTGCCTTTTATGTAGCTTTCCCCGATAATACCCTCCCCGAAAAGTGCGTCATAAGCCGCCTGCAGCTGTTCCTGCGTATACTGCTCTCTAACCCTTGGAGAATCCCATTGACTGCCTTCTGACCACTGTGTTTTGCTTATATAGTTTCCCAACCTTTCATTCAGAACAGTTTTCAATGTCTCTATCTTTTCCTCCGGACATTTCCCGATCACATAAATTAACCCAAAATCATCATCAAATGCTAACGTAATTTCCATCTTTGTGCCATAAATATCATACGCATCCCGCAGGCTTTGATAGATCACACCTTGCGATAATTCCCGGGCTTCTCCTTGAAATGCAACTTCTTGAGCAACAATTTCCGGTGTCATTCCCCAATCCAAACCTTCGATTTGTGTCCCCCACATCTCCTGCTCTATTTTTTCCCGACACGCACAAAAAAGCAAGGCAGACAATAGGAACAGTAAGATAACGGCTCTTTTCCTTCTCTCACGATTCATAAGTCTCAGTATCCCCTCTTTTCTGTTTTTTGAAACAATTCTTTTCTATCCAAGAATTTTCTTGTATATATCATTATATCACATATTTTTTATACAATCGATTGAACTTACTCTTTAGACAGGACATATGCATGAAATATTATCCTGGAAGTTTGACCGCTAAATAAAAGTAAAAAACCTTTCAGGCCGCATAAAGCCTGTATTTTTTGTCAGATTTTATGTGTTTGTAACCAAAACGAAGGAACTAAGAAGATAGAAGGTGGAACAATATGTAAAGAATACATTGGAACGTGCGGGGCATATTTAATTCCCCTTAATTGGAAAAATGTATCACAGGAACAAATACATCAAGCAATTGCCGAAAATGAAAAAAATCAAAACCGCATTCAAATCTTTCATGCAACCAATAAATATGAAAAATATATAGAAGTGGATGCGATAAATAAACTTTGGCGGTGTCCAACCAATCAACCGTATATTTTTGCTTATGATGAAATTATTAGTTTTGAATTGCAGCAAGATGTCGAATCTATTACAGAAGGCGGACTTGGAAGTGCAGTAGTTAGTAGAGTATTGTTCGGTGGCGTCGGTGCTCTTGTTGGTAGTTCTGTTGGTTCAAAGAAAACAAGACAAGAAATATCTGAATATCGTATCAAAGTAGTAACTAAAAACCCTTGCGCTCCTGAAATATTCATAAACTTTCTGACTGCTGGAAAGATTAAATCAGGAAGTTTCTTATGTAAAGCATATTCTAAAGATGCTCAAAAAGTTCTTTCGATGCTTTCAATCATTGCGAATGAGGCAGCAAACGCAAGTGTTCCACAGAATGATTCAGTCAATGCTACTGATGAAATTGTTAAATTCAAAAAACTGCTAGATAATGGGGTTATTACGCAGGAAGAGTTTAACGCAAAGAAAAAACAACTTCTTGGTATATAACCCAAAATGCCCCCTGACTGCTGCAACAGCCAGGGGTTGCTGATGGATCACAAATCAAAGGATGTTGGAAATCGAGTCTATAACCATAGGATTATTGAACAGAATATCTTGCAGTTGTTCGGGAGAGGTCCGCTTTCCTTTCCCTCGCTATAAAACAACTGTCACCGCCGGTAGCAGACGGTCTGTCCACTTTACTCCTGATCCATTTCTCTATAAAGTTTCAAGCCTTTTACAACCGCGCAGCGGCCGCCTGCTTGGACAAAAGTCACCGCAAAAAGCCGGAGCCATGGAATCTCTCTTTCCATCCGCTCCGGCTTTCCGATTTTATCCATATTTTGTACTATTTCATCTCAATCGCTTTTTTGGGGCAGGAAGATGCGCACAGTCCACAGCTGACGCATTTCTTATCGTCCAGCGTCCAGGATTTTTCTGCCCTGTCCACCGCAATAGCCTCCTGGGGACACTTCTTTGCACAGAGCGTACAGTACACACACTTTTCCGTGTCCATCACCGGCTTTTTGGGCGCTGCCGCCGCTGTCTTTTTCTCCGGAAGCCGGAACGTATCTTTGGCTTTGGCTACGGCCGGCTTTGTATAACCGGGCACGATTTCCAGACACTTTTTAGGGCACATGTTCACACAGTTTCCGCACTGGACACAGTCGAACCGGTCAATGACCCAGGTCCCGGCAGCTCTGTCCACCGCGATGGCGCCCGCCGGGCAGGAACGCATGCACAGCCCGCAGCTGATGCAATCCTCGGTATGGATTTCCACATGTCCCCGCATCCGCTCCGGAAATTCCGCCGGCCGGAAAGGATAGGAAGTGGTGGCCGGCTTTTTGAACAGATTTTCCAGCGCCGAATGGGCATAGGCAAATACTTTTATTTTATCCATATGAAATCACCTCTCTGTACAGCTGATGCAGGGGTCTATGGTCAGAATCAGCAGGGGCACATCCGCCAGCTGGCATCCTTTTAGCAGTTCCACCATGGGCGGAATATTGCTGGTTGTAGGGGTCCGTAACCGGAACCGGTCCAGATTTTTGGTGCCGTTGCCCTTCACATAATAGATGGCTTCGCCCCTGGGCTGTTCGATCCGCATAAAATATTCCCCGGAAGGATTTCCTTTTACGGGAACGCTGACGGGTCCTTCGGGAATCTTGCCGATGGCCTCCCGGATCAGCTGCAGAGACTGCTGAAGTTCATGCAGACGCACTTCACAGCGGGCATAGGAATCCCCGTCCTGTGCCGTCACCGGCTCCACATTCAGGCTGCCGTAAGCGGCATACCCTAATTTTCTCACATCATATTCCACGCCGCTGGCCCGCAGCATGGGGCCTACCGCCCCGTAATAGTTGGCTTGTTCCGGGGTCAGGATGCCAAGCCCACGCAGACGGCTCTGCACGGTATAGTCCTTTAAAAAGGTGCGCATCACCGGCTTTAACTCTTCTTCTATTTTGTCCACGGCTTCGGACAGGGCCGTCAGCATGCCGGAATCCATATCCTTTAATACGCCGCCCACACAGTTGACAGAAAAAATGATTCTGCCCCCCGTGGTTTTATCGAACATATCCAGGATCTTTTCCCGCAGTCTCCAGGACTCCATGAACAGGCTTTCAAAACCCATGGCGTCCGCCAGAAGCCCCAGCCACAAAAGATGGCTGTGCACCCTGCTCATTTCCATCCAGATGGTGCGCAGAAAGGCCGCCCTGGCAGGAACTTCAATCCCCATCACATGCTCCACCGATTCACAGTATCCCATGCCATGTCCGCAGCTGCAAATGCCGCAGACCCGCTCCGCTATGTAAACATATTGCTTAAAATCCCTGGTTTCCACCAGTTTTTCCAATCCTCTGTGGACAAAGCCGATGCTGGGAATTGCCTCCACCACGGTTTCATCCTCCAAAACCAGATCCAGATGGATCGGCTCCGGCAGCACGGGGTGCTGCGGCCCAAACGGTACAATACTTCTTTTTGCCATCCCCTCACCCCTTCTCCTTAAACGGTGTTTCTTTTGCAATCCGATACAGTTTATGATGATAATCCAGCGTCTGATTTTCAATGGGAACCCCAAACAGCTCCGCCGCTTCGTTTTCCTGCAAAAAAGCGCAGGGATAAACCTGGGTGATGCTGGAAATGGTTTCATCCACGGCTGTCTTTAACCGCAGCGTCACCATATCATACTCTTTGCTGAAAGAATAGCTCATTTCATAGCCTTCCGGGATTCTGACCGTGCAGATCTGCACCAGCCTCCACCCTTCCATTTTCATCTTTATGATGGCCGGGAAAAACTCATCCATGGTAATTTCCCTGATTTCATTCATACAGTCCATTTTTCCCTCCCCTTATTTTTTCGCGCGCTTCTGCGCCGCAAATTTTTCCCTTTTCTCTTCCAGGATCCGGACCGCCTCCAAAACGCCGTCGATGATGGATTCCGGTCTGGCCGCGCAGCCGGGCACATACACATCCACCGGGATCACGGTATCAATGCCGCCCCGGATATTATAGCATTCCTTAAATACGCCGCCGGTACAGGCGCAGATTCCCACCGCCACCACCACTTTGGGTTCGGGCATCTGGCTGTAAAGCTGTTTAACCACCGGCTCCGTCTGGCTGTTCACACCGCCGGTGATCAGCAGGATATCCGCCTGGAAAGGATCTCCGGTATTGATGACCCCAAAGCGTTCCACATCATAGCGGGGTGTCAGACAATCCAGCACCTCAATGTCACAGCCGTTACAGCTGCTGGCATCATAATGAAGAAGCCAAGGAGATTTCGATATTTTTCCCATTCTTTTTCGTCCTCCTTCATTTCATCAGCATCAGGAGCAGCAGATTTAAGCCCCCGGTCAGCAGTGTCACAATCCAGCAGCTGCTCAAAACGGTGGTCCATTTCAGTCTCGCGCTCACATTATCCCACAGGATTTCCACAAAGTAGATGGCAAGACATACGATGACTGCCAAAATCCAGCTCCACCAGTGTTCATTCACGATGAACAGGCCGAAGATACCGAAAATCAGGACCAGTTCATAATATTCCGCGATATTCATCACCGCCAGCGTGGTGCCCGACATTTCCGTTGTGATTCCCTTTACCATCTCCTGATGGGCATGATGGCTGGTGGAAAGGTCAAAGGGCGATTTCCGAAGCTTGATCGCCGCCGTGAACATGAATCCCACCAACAGGCCGGGCATCACGATCACCGCGCTGATGGGGGACTGAATGATATCCGATACATGAAAGGAACCCGTTGCCAGGTAAAATCCCACCGCCACCAGAAGGGTCAGCGGCTCATAGGCCATCATCTGGATCATTTCCCGGCTGGCCCCCATGTTGGCAAAGGGGGAGGAATCGCTGGATGCCGCCATGATCAGGAAAATATCCGCCGTGGACAGGATGAACAGACACATCAGAATGTCCGAACCGCCAAACAGCAGGGCGCCTGCGATCACAAGGAAAACCAGATAGCTTAATATCAATAAAAACTGGACATTGTTAACCGCGATCATCTGTTTGGAAAAAAGCTTCTGCAGGTCATAAAAAGGCTGCAGGATAGAAGGTCCTTTTCTCCGCTGCATCCGGGCGCTTACAATCCGGTCCGTGCCGTCCAGCAGCGCGCCCAGAAAGGGCGCAAAAATCAGATATGCCAATACAAACCATACTCTTGTCATACCGCACCTCCAATAATCAGGCAGAATACGATCACCAGGACCACTGCGGAAAGAATGATGGAAGGTTTGAGCAGATGCCGCCGTCCAAATTCAAAACGCATATACCAGTTGCTTAAATACAGATGCTTTTCGTTGCCGAAGCTGTCTGTAAAGTGGCGGTTGTCCCCTTCGTTAATGCCGCACATATAGATCTGTACCAGCTGTTTTTTCGCCGCTTTGCTGACGCCGAACATGATGGCCGGCACCAGGATGATGGAAATCAACATGATGGTCATAGTGGTCAGCACGCTCATGGACAATACTTCCTGGGACTGCCCGAACATCTCCGCCACAATGGGGTTGACCACCACGGTAGCCACCTGGGGCAGCAACAGACACAAAAGCAGCATGATTGCGGAATGAACATACATGGAAACATATTCGTCCTTTCGGGTCACATCCGCCACTCCCTCCCGGGCATGGTGCTGGGAAATCAGCTTGGCCAGCCATTTGGTCCAATACAGCATGGTGGTAGCGCTGCCGTAGGCGATACAGAGCACAAGCAGCACGTTGCCGGAATCCACAAAAGCCTTCAGGGCAACCCATTTTGAAATCAGCATTCCAAAGGGCGCCAGGTACATGCCCGCGATGCCGATGCCCATGATATAGGTGAGCTTTGGCAGCTGCAGAAGCATTCCGTGCATATCTTCAATATCCCGGGAACCCAGGCAGTTTTCCGTGGCGCCCACCGCCTGGAACAGCATGGATTTACTCACGGAATGGAAAATCATCAGAAAGATCGCGCCCCACACCGTCTCTTCCACACCGGTGCCCGCACAGGCCACAATCAGCCCCAGGTTTGAAATGGTGGAAAAGGCCAGCACCTTTTTGCCGTCATTTTGGGCGATGGCCATCATGCTGGCCATAATAAAGGTAAAACCGCCGATGCTGGAAACCATCACTCCCACAATATTTCCGCTCAAAGCGGGCGCAAGGCGGATCAGCAGATAAACGCCCGCCTTTACCATCGTCGCGCTATGTAACAGGGCGCTGGAAGGCGTGGGCGCAACCATGGCCCCAAACAGCCAGGTAGAAAAAGGCATCTGGGCGGATTTGGTCAGTCCCGCAAGCGCCAGGCAGGCAAGGGGCAGCGCCGCCCCCGCGGCAACAGCATCGGAAAGCTGCACGCTCCCGTTCGTATAGGCCAAAAGAGCAATGGCCACGGAAAATCCCAGGCCTCCAAGCAGGTTCATCCACAGGGAAGCGAAACTGTTTTCAATGGCTTCTTCCGTCCGGGTGTAGCCGATCATCAGGAAAGAAATGACGCTGGTGACCTCCCAGAAGAAGTACATCCAGATCAGGCTCTGGGAAAGCACCAGGCCGAACATGGCCGCCAGAAACAAAAAGAGCATGGCGAGGAAAAACGGCTGCCTGTCCTTAAATTCCTTGTGATGGGTGTGGTAGCCTTTCATATAACCCACCGTGTAAATACAGATAAAACCGCCCACCACTGCGATGATGATGCACATCAGGACGGACAGCCAGTCTATCATCATGTGCTCCCTCTCCGGCAGCGCCACAGAATTTTCCACATAAAACAGCAGCAGCGTCTGCGCTATGGACAGCACTGCCGGCAGAATTTTATGATATTTAAAACTCATGTAGACGATCAGACACATGAGGAATGCCTCCCCCAGCATCATCAGATGATCCACCGTCCCGGTATTGACAAACATCCTGGTGGTCTGCATCCCTCCCATCCCCCAGCTTATCAGGAGAGCCACCGTAGCCGCCATGACACAGCCTGCCCCGGCATAAACCGTAATCCCCCTTACCCTGGTATCGCGGATGAAAGGTATCAGAATTGCAAAAAGAACCGGTATCCCAATCAGAATCGGAATCAAAATCATACCCCAACCTCCTATTTTTTTCATTTTCAGAAAATTCCCATGAGTTCACTGGGATTTTCCTGATTGATCTCCACTCTATTTATATAACTTTACGGGACTTTTTACAAGTGGATTTGTGGAAACCTACAAAGAAATCTCTCCCGATCTGGTATTTTCCTGTCGGACATGATAGAATAAAAGTCAGCCGTCTGCCGGATCCGCCGGAAAAACAGTGGCAATTTTTCCAAAAAAGGAGGTGGGAACGCTGCACGAACTGAGCATAACCCAAAACATCCTGCGCACCTGTCTCAGCGAGGCCGACAGGCAGGGTGCTGTAAAAATACGCACGATCCGCCTTCTTTTAGGCCCCTTTTCCGGCGTTGTACCGGAATGTATCCAGACCTATCTGGATATGCTCGCAGAAGGCACCATCGCAGAAGGCGCCCGAATCGAAGCCGAAACGCTCCCCTTAAAGGTACGGTGCCGGGATTGCGAACGGGAGAGTGAAATCACCCGGGCGAGCATCGCCTGCCCTTTCTGCGGCAGCTTACGGCTGCAGATTTTATCCGGGAATGAATTTCTGATTGATCGTATTGAGGTTGATGTCCATGAATGATGGCATATTCAGGGAGCTTCCCCCTGTCCGCTGCCGGTTGGGCCTGGAAATCCGGGGCGCGGTACAGGGGGTGGGCTTCCGCCCTTTTCTTCATAAACTGGCAATGCAGACAGGGATCACCGGCTGGGCGCGCAATACTTCCGGCGGGGTGGAAGCACAGCTGGAAGGCCTGCCGGCGCAGCTGGAGGCTTTTTTAAACGCTGTAAAACGCGATCCGCCCCCTCTGGCACTGGTAGAGGAGATCCGTTTTTTTCCGCTGGCAGGGCTGAAGCATGAACGGGATTTTTCCATCCTGGAAAGCGGTTTTTCCGACAGCGCTACCCTGATCGCGCCGGACACCGCCCCCTGCCCTGCCTGTGAAAAAGAACTGTACACCGAAAGCGACCGCCGTTTCCGCTATCCTTTTATCAATTGTACGGACTGCGGCCCCCGCTATACCATCATCCGGGAACTGCCCTATGACCGGAGCCGGACGGTGATGGACCGCTTTTCCATGTGCCCGGACTGTTCCGGGGAATATCACCGGATCACCGACCGCCGCTATCACGCCCAGCCGGACTGCTGTCCCAAATGCGGCCCGTCGGTTTTCTTCCTGGATGAAACCGGCAGACGGCTTACGGACAAAGATCCGTTTTGTGCGGCGCAGCAGCTTCTCGCCGCCGGAAAAATACTGGCGGTAAAAGGCGCCGGCGGAATCCATCTGGCCTGCGATGCGAATAACCCGTCTGCGGTTTTGCGCCTTCGGGAACAAAAAAAGAGGCCGTCAAAGCCCCTGGCCCTGATGGCCAAAAACAGGGAGACCGCCCTTTTGGTCTGCTCTATGACTTCCGAAGAAGAGGCGCTGTTGGAAAGTCCCGCCAGGCCTATCGTTCTGCTTTCCAAAAAAGACAGGGACGCTTTTTCAGAGGTCAGCTTCAGCAGCCGTCTGGGACTGATGCTGCCCTATACCCCGCTGCACATGCTTCTTTTGGATCAGCATTTCGGAGGCCCTGGCCTGGTGGTCATGACCAGCGCCAATCAAAAAGGCTGTCCCGTCCTGACGGATAACGAAGAAGCACTGACTGTTTTATCGGGTATTGCAGACGGTTATCTGCTCCATGACCGCCCGATTCAAAACCGATGTGATGATTCCCTCCTTTCCGTGATCGCAGGCAGTCCTTATTTTATCCGGCGCAGCAGGGGCTATGCGCCCGCCCCTTATATCAGTCCGGAGGATGTCACCGGCATCTGCGCTCTGGGCGCGGAACAGAAAGGTTCCTTTGCCCTGGGGCGGGAAAATCATGTTTTGATCAGCCCTCACATCGGAGATCTGAAAAATGCAGAAACCTATGATCATTATCAAAATACGCTAAAAACCTGGCTTTCCCTTTTTAAGATCACGCCTTCCTGTCTGGTGTGCGACCTGCATCCGGATTATTTTTCCACCCGGCAGGCCCAAAAGATGGCGGACGCATCGGGACTGCCTCTTTTACAGGTGCAGCACCATTGGGCCCACATGGCTTCCTGTATGGCCGACAACCGGCTCTCCTGTACGGTCTTCGGTATCATCTGGGACGGCACGGGCCTGGGAACGGACCGGACAATATGGGGCGGCGAATTTTTAACAGGGGATCTGCAGCAGTTTCAACGTGTAGGCAGCATCCGTCCCATCCTGCTGCCCGGCGGTGACCGGGCCGTACAGGAAATCGGCAGGATCGGGCTTTCCCTGCTTTGGGATGCAGGCCTTCCTTCTTCTCTGGCTGCGCTGCCTCAGAAAAAGATCGGGCTCTTGGAAGGGCTGCTGGCCTCCGGTCTGTCCTGCCCCGGCGCCAGCAGCATAGGCCGCCTGTTTGACGGGTTTTATTCCCTGATTTTTGGACAGGACAGCGTTTCCTATGAGGGGGAGGGCGCTTCCCGTCTGGAAGCCCTCAGCCCGGAAGAATTTCCTTCCGATCCAGAACTGTTTGACCGCCCTGCGCCCTGGCCCGTCACCTTTTATGAAAAGGATGGCGTGCGCTTTTTCGATCCCCGTCCCTTTACCGCTGCCGCCGTAAGGGAAATCGAGGAAGGAGTGCCTGCCGGCGAAACCGCCCGGCATTTCCAGCTCTCCCTCTGCCACATGGCGCTGGAGCAATGCCTTTTCCTGAATCCCGAAAAGCATCCCGTCGTCCTTTCGGGAGGGGTTTTCTTAAACCGCTTCCTGCTCACGGGAATCCAAAAGCTTCTTACAAACGCCGGCTATCCGGTTTATGTTCATAAACATGTTTCCACCTGTGATGAGGGGATCTGTCTGGGACAGCTCGCCATCGCACAGGCCCAAAGGAGGAGTTACTATGTGTCTGGCCATCCCCATGAAAATTAAAACCGTCGCCCCGCCCAACGCCGTGGGAGAATCCGGCGGGCTCACCCAGGACATCCGCATTGATTTTGTGGAAGATGTGGTTCCCGGCGATTATGTCATCGTTCATGCCGGTTTTGCCATCCAGAAAATGACAGAGGAACAGGCTTTGGAGAATATGCAGTTTCTGGAGGAAATCAAAGATGCGCTTTGACCGGTATTTTCAAAATCCCGACAATGTCCGCCCTCTTCTGGACAGGCTGAAAGAACTGGCAGAACAGGCCGGCCCTGTCACCCTGATGGAAATCTGCGGCACTCACACCATGGCC
The DNA here is from genome assembly GCA_902476265.1 of uncultured Lachnospiraceae bacterium. Lineage (GTDB taxonomy): Bacteria > Bacillota > Clostridia > Lachnospirales > Lachnospiraceae > Gallintestinimicrobium. The sequence continues at coordinate 122,798 of CABSCP010000006.1, read as the reverse complement.
ATCGCCAAAACCGGTTTAAAAAGCCTTCTTCCGGATTCCGTCCGCCTGATTTCCGGCCCCGGCTGTCCCGTGTGCGTCACCCCGGCAAGTGTCATTGATGCCGTGCTGCATCTGACGGAAGATCCCAAAGTCATTCTCACCAGCTACGGTGATCTGCTGCGCGTTCCCGGCACCCTGCAGGGGGACTGCCTGCTGTACCGCAAGGCCATGGGGGCGCAGGTGGAATCCGTCTATTCCCCTATGGAAGCGCTGGCGCTGGCCGCCGAACATCCGGATAAAGAAGTGGTCTTTTTAGGGATCGGTTTTGAAACCACCGCTCCCGGCACAGCGCTTTGCCTTTTGGAAGCCCAGGCACAAAAACTTCATAACTTTTCTGTGCTCTGCCAGTTAAGGCGCACCGAACCCGCTCTTCGTTCCCTGATCGGGGCCTCTGATTTTTTGGTAAACGGTTTTCTTTGTCCCGGCCATGTGGCCGCAGTCACCGGTTCCGATGCGTTTTCTTTTCTGCCAAAAGAATATGGACTGCCCGCCGTGGTCAGCGGTTTTGAGGCGGCGGATCTTCTCTTTTCCGTGTCCGAACTGATAAAAATGCTGGCCTGCGGAAAGCCCGCTCTGATCAATGAATATACCCGGGCGGTACGCCCCCAGGGCAATCCCAGCGCCCTGTCCATGATCACACAGGTTTTTGAAAACTGTGACAGCACCTGGCGGGGCTTAGGCCTTGTGAAAGAGGGCGGCTATCGCATCCGGGCTCCTTTCGCCCCCTGGGATGCCTCCCGGAAATTTTCTTTTTCCGCCGAAACCGAAAGCGAAAAGGAAATTCCCGGCTGCCGCTGTGCCCAGGTCATCCGAGGCGTTTTATCTCCGGACCAGTGTCCCCTGTTTGGCAGACGCTGCACCCCAAAGGATCCGGTTGGCCCCTGTATGGTCTCCTCAGAGGGAGCCTGTGCGGCGGCTTACCGTTACCGGCAGTAAGAAGCAACTTTGCTGCCCGTGTTTTACATTGAGAAGGAAAAAGGAATTTTATTATGGAAGAAATCATCACTTTAGATTACGGAAGCGGCGGTCAGAAAACCGCCGAACTGATTGACCGGCTGCTCCTGCCCGCCTTTTCCAATCCGGCCTTAAATGACCTGGGGGACGGCGCGGTGCTTTCCGGCAGCGAAAAGCTGGTCTTTTCCACGGACAGCTTTGTGGTTTCCCCCTGGCGTTTTCCCGGCGGAGACATCGGCAGACTGAGCGTCTGCGGCACCGTAAACGACCTCTGTATGGCCGGAGGGCTGCCCAAATATCTGAGTCTGTCCTTTATTCTGGAAGAAGGCTTTCTGGTCGCCTGGCTGGAAGAAATCATCGCTTCCATCGCACAGGAAGCAAAAAAAACCGGTGTCATCATCGCCACCGGGGATACCAAAGTTGTGGAACACGGAAAAGGGGACGGCATTTATATCAACACCGCCGGAATCGGCTTTTGCCGGGCTGTTTTGCCAGGAAAGTCCGGTTTTGCAGAAGGGGATAAAATATTGCTTTCCGGCAGCGCAGGGTGTCACGGCGCAGCCGTGATGATGGCCCGGGCAGGACTTGCCAAAGGCTCGCCCCTGTATTCCGACTGCGCTCCCCTGCATGAACTGTCCAAAGCGGCTTTAAACGCCGGGGCCGTCCGCATCCTGAGGGATCCCACCCGGGGCGGAGTGGCCACCACATTAAATGAATTTGTGGAAAACACCTCTCTGTGCATCGAACTGGAGGAATCCGCGATTGTGGTGGACCCTCCCGTGGAAGCCGCCTGCGAACTGCTGGGTTTAGACCCGCTCTACTGCGCCTGCGAAGGAAGAATGCTGGCGGTCACCGCCCCGGAAGATGCAGCTGCGGTTTTAAAGGCCCTTCGGGCCGTTCCCGGCGGGGAACAGGCCGCCTGCATCGGCACCGTCACCAAAAGCCGGCCGGGACAGGTGGTATTAAAAACCCGGATCGGCGGCACCCGGCTTCTGACCAAGCTTGCCGGGATGCAGCTGCCCCGGATCTGCTAAACCATACATCAGCGTCCTCTCCGTGTTTTCAAACAGAGAGGACGCTCTTATTTATTCATAATAATCCAAAACTGCAACGCATGTTTTGTACACTTAGGATATTATTGTGATGTTAAAAAGCCGGCCAGATAAATGCCTTCACATATTTTTAAAATTTCCTGTTGCGTTCTGTCTTTTATTTTATCGGCAAAAAGTTCTACAACCAGATTATTATATTCATATTTCGGCAGTTTTCCGCCATTATCAATTGCGGTCCTTACAAAATCCTGCAACTGATGAGTTTTAAATACCGGATCATTTAAATGAAATCGAAGAATATGTTCCTGTATAAACGCTATCTCTTTCTGATCATATGTATGACGTTGAAAAGCAGGTTCAAATTCTGCTTTCAATACATCATATTGCAATTCTAATTTTTCGCCGGTTACTTTACCGTGAATCCCCATTGGCTGTAGAATGATCCTTGCTTCTTTACGATCGCTATACGTTTTTTGTAAAGATAAGAGTGATTTACAGGCAACCCTGCACTGCTTCCTTACACCGTTTCTGCATTTCACCTGCGTTTGGAATTTTTGAATCATACATGGTTCTATCTTCCGGTTATTCTCCCCTTTTCTTTTAAAAGAGGAATTACATTTTGAACAGGCCAGCCCGATATTCGGAATACATTCTATCAATTCCGGTGCATTATTTTTTTCAATAGCATGTTCCAGCTGTCCATACATCTTTCCATCCACAAAGATTCTGCTATAGCAATACATACAATATCCACGGCTACATTCCTTCAATACATTTTGGAGCTTTTCTTTTTCCTTTAAATTTTGATAACCATATTTTGCCCGTTTTTTATAGTCCGGCTTAAAATCCGGAAGTTCCAAAAGTAAATAATCCTCCATCTACTCCCAATCCTTTATCTGTCTGTAAATTAACTGTTGTGATGCGGTAAGTTTTTTTTGTTCCAATGATTTCATTATATAATCATCATCTTCTGTCCATGCATGATTAATTTTGTTATTCAACAGTCGCCTTAATTTATTTTCTGTTTCTGTCCCCGGCACACTTTCATTCCCAAATAATCTGTTAAAAATAATTTGCACCTCTGAATAGGAATTATAATCATTCACATCCATCACTTCAAATCCGTCTTCATCCAAAACGATTAAATTGGCTTCTTTCGCTTCCACTACCAGATCTATGGAATGTGTTGTCACAATAAATTTTATTTTCGGAAAGTTAGCTCTTATAAAAGGATAAATTTTTGATGCATATCGAGGAGAAAGAAATTCATCCAATTCGTCAATGATCACAATTGGTTTTGATAATTGGTTATTTTGTACCCCCATTTCCTGAAAGTAAACCAATTCAAGAAGCAAACGGACCATTGCCTGATAGCCGCTTGACAAAAGTCCTTCTCCGCCTTCATATCTTACTTCTCCCATATTACTTCCATAAACAATCTCAAAAGTCTCACCTGTCAATCTTTGGAACAAATTCTGTATCTGAACTTCAAATGCGCTGTAAATCTCTTCGATTCGTTCCGTAGAGGTTCCATAACAGTTAAAGGAATCCTCCAGGTTAAACTTATTTTCCTGAAGTCTGGTAGCTAAAATGGTATTCTTATAAGCAGGTTTCTCTTTCCTTCTCATGACTTTCGATACGTCAAAGCTTCTGTTGACTGCATCAATAAAATAGATGTCCTTCTTGTCCTCAAACTGTGAGATCAGACAATTCAGCAGACATGATTTTCCGCTTGCGTTATCCCCGATAATGATACTGTTTTCGTATGCCAGTTCCCTATTCTTAATTTTATTCAAGAGGCTATTTATCGAATTTTGACCAAATTTCATATACTATTTTCCACCTTTGATTCATCTTTTTCATTTTGATTGTTCCCTGTCTATTTGTTTCTTTAAACTCCTTGGCTTCCAAAATCTGATCATGTACTTCCTTCGTTATTTTAGCCTGCACCTTCTTTTTCTCAAAAACCACATAGAAACTTTCCAGCAATGCCACCTCTCCCGAAAAGGTTTTCTCTATCTGAAACTGGTCTACAAATTGATTCAAGCTATCTTCATAAGCTTTGATCTCAGTTTCCGAAAATTTCATAGATTCTTTTGAAAACTGATCCAGCATTCTGACATAGGAACTATTATAATCCTGGATAGTAAAATTACCATTTTCATCCAAAGATGCATATTTTTTCAGTGTGCAAAAACGCAAAAGCAATTCCATATCTTTTTCTTTAGCACTTGCTCTTCCCCAAACTTTTCTCCACTTTAGATTCTTTTTATTAAAATCACGAAGCATATCATAAAACTTACAATTATAAATTCCGTTTCTTTGCTCCTGATCCGAAAGAAGTGCTCCTCCCTTATTCAGATTGGCAAAGATTGTCCGCAACACGTCCTCTCTTTGTTCCTCCTGATCAATTTTAATCTCAATCACCGTAATGGTGGTATAATCCACACGCCTTTTTACCTCAATCGGCAGTGAATCATAATCTGCGCAAATACTGTTATTTTCCTTTCCTTCCAATTCTATGTGTAATTCTTTAAGGGAGAACTGTTCCAGTAGTGCTTCTTTAAAGGTTTTATTATCGGTATTTAATTCTGAAAAATCAATCGCACTATTTTCTCTCAGATCCATAAAATACCCAATATAATAAAAGAACAGACTCATTACTCTCTGCTGTCCATCCAGTATTTCAAGCTGATTCTCTTTATTTCTGCATGTGTAAATAGGAGGAATTGGCATTCCGCGAAGCAAAGAATCCACAAGACCAATTACTTTTTCTTTGCTCCAACGATATTTTCTCTGATATTTCGGAATAACATACATGTTTTCATTCACGCTTTCCACCAAAGTACGAAATCCCACATCAGATTTATACTGCTGAATTGTCGCTTTCTGTAAAAACTGAGCCGTCCTGTCCTGCTGCATTCCTTTTCCTCCTAAAATAGCACTCTATAAAAAGTACAGATACCTTTTCAAAAAATCTTTTCCTGTATTTCCAAATTTATGATATCACAATACAATTTCTTTTTCCAGCGCAAACGAATAAATGATCTTTTCCTTCACCGGTTTTCCTACCAGCCGCTCCAGGGCCTGTTCATAATAATCCAGCTGCACCCGGTAGCGGCGGACCAGCTCCCGGGGATCCGTCACCGCGTCGGTTTTATAATCCGCCAGCACAAGCCCGTCCTCCTCTTCCCAAAAGACGTCAATAATCCCCTGGATGAGCACCGTTTCGGAGGCGGGCAGCTCAGGATTTAAGCTGTCCGCGGAAATCCCCAGTACAAAGGGCTGCTCCCGGCAAAGTTTCCCGGTTTCCAGAGCTTTTCTCATACGCTGTGCCAGCGGGGTTTTTAAAAAGGCCTCGATCTTTTTGGGATTGACGGCGGCCGCAAACTCTTCCGTCAGTTCTTTGCACGCCTTCTTTTCCAAAATCACCTCTCTGATTTGTGCTGTGTTCCAGTCCCCGGCGTTTTCCTTTCTTTCAAACGGGAACAATTCCAACAATCTGTGATAGGCGCTGCCCCGGCTCGTTCCCGTGACCGTTTCTGTCTCGCTTTTTACAAAACGGGGCAGATAAGGGATCACTTCTTCCGGAGCAAAAAGCTGGTTTCCTTCTTCCTGCCCCTCCTGCATCCCTGCTTTTTTCAACTCGGACACCGTAGTTTTCACGAACAGGCCCGCCAGATTTTCATGGGCATACCGTGCAGAAATCCGTTCGGCCAGTTCCTGCCCTTCGGGGGTGTTCAGGCAGGCTTTGGCATCGGAAAATTCCAGCCGCTGCCGGGTATTTCGCTCCTCCGCCGCCTGGGTCAGTTCCTCCTGTAAAAAATCCGCCGCTTCCATACACTGTATGGGCCTTCCCGCGGCCTGCCAGGCAGGAAGGAGGATGTCATAAAAACCGGAAGCCTCCTGCAGCAATGCGGACGGAATCTCTTCCTCTCTTTTTACCGCTCTTTCGACCGGCGCTTTGTCCGCTTTACAGGAAGCGGTCAGAATCAGTTTTTCTTCCGGCCTTGTTATGGCCACATAGAGCACCCGCAGTTCTTCTCCCAGACTGTCTGTCAAAAGCTTATGGGCCATCACGTTTTTCTTTAGCGTGGTGCCTCTGGTACGCTGAGCGCTGTCCACACAGTCCGCCGCCAGTCCCAGATCCATGTCCAGGATGACGGGCTGGGCTGCATCCATCCGGTTGAACCGTTTGGACAGTCCGCACACAAAACAGACCGGAAACTCCAGGCCTTTGCTTTTGTGGATGCTCATGACGCGCACGATGTCCGCGTTTTCATCCACGGAAGCGCTTTCCCCATAGTCAATGCTGAATCTTTCCATCTGCTCCATGTAGCGCACAAAATGAAACAGCCCGGAATAGCTGGTTTTTTCAAAGTTTTCCGCCCTGGCCAACAGCATTTCCACATTGATCCGCCGCTGGACACCACCGGGCAGCGCGCTTATCGTATACAGATAGCCCGTCTCTTCCAGAAAATTCTCGATCAGACTGTGAATGGGCAGATACACCGCATCGTCGCGGAAACGGTTGAGCAGATCCAAAAATTCCCGGCACTTTTGGGCCAGCGCCGTTTTCTCCTGCGAAATGAAGTCCGCAGAAGCATTTTTTTCTCCGAATTCTTCGGACAGGGCAAATTCTTTGATGCAATGGTAAAGCTTTTTCTTCCCGGTTTCATCCGCCGCCCGCAGCAGGGCGATCTGGGCATCGGTAAAGCCTCCTATGACGGAATGCAGCACTCCGAACATGGGAATATCCTGCAGCGGATTGTTCAAAATCCGCAGGAAATTCAAAACATTCTGCACCTCTGTGGCCGCGAAATATCCGGTTTTGGAGGTCACGAATACGGGAATGCCGTTTTCCACCAGAACCCTCCGGAACTCTTCATCCCAGCCGGAAGCTGCCCGCAGCAGAATCACGATATCCTGATAGCGGGCGGGCCGAAGCTGCCCGGTTTCTTTGTCCCGCACCGGCAGTCTTCCCACAATCTGTTTGATGCGGTCCGCCACCATGCGGGCTTCCAGCTCCCTGGCGTTCTCCTTGTCCCCACAGGTCAGGGCCACCAGAAATTCCGGCTCATAGGGGGACACGGATTGCTCCTCTTCTTCTCCCCGAGGCTGCGCCTCCGGAAACTGCGCCGCCGGGTACAGGGCCGCAGCGTCATCATATTCCACGCCCCCCAGGCCACGGTGCATGATCCGTAAAAAAATATCGTTCACACAGTCCGTCACTTCATGACGGCTGCGGAAATTCTGCTTCAGGTCCACCCGCACACAGTTTCCGGGATCCTTTTGATAGCGGTCGAATTTTTCCATGAAAAGCTCCGGCCGGGCCAGACGGAATTTATAAATGCTCTGCTTCACATCCCCTACCATAAAGCGGTTGAACCGTCCCTCGTCCTCCCGGGAAATGCTCTGCAGCAAAAATTCCTGTACCAGATTGGAATCCTGATATTCGTCAATCAAAATTTCGTCGAACTGCTGCCGGTATTCCAGCGCGGTGCGGGAAGGATATGTGTTTCCCTCTTCATCATGATTGAGCAGAATCCGCAGGGCCATATGTTCCATATCATGGAAATCCAGCAGATTCTTTTCCCGCTTTTTGGCTTCCAGACGTTCCATGAATAGCAGCGCCAGATCCACCAGTTTTTCCAGGGCGGGAGCGGTTTTTTCCATTTCGGAAAGCCAGCCTTTTGGAGAGGTATAAAAATACTTTTCCGTCAGCCCCTTTAACAGCCCTTTCACCCGTTCCCTTCCTTCTTTTGCCAGTTCCCGCAATTCGTCGGAAACGGAAGCATCTTTTTTTACGCCCAGTTTGACAAAGGAAAGGTTCTGCAGCTTTTCATACAGCTTCGTGTCCCCCTCCTGTCCTTCCTCCTTCGCCCTTTCTGCCGTTTGCATCAGGCAGAGGATCTGTTCCCGATCCGCTTCCAGGGCGGCAGCATACATATAAGGGCCGTCCGGCTCCTCGCAAATCCTCATGGTTTCTTCGGTCTGTTTTTGGCAGGTCAAAAGCGTGTCTCTCACAATGTCGTGAAGCGTTTTGAACCAATCCTTTTTTTCCAGGCTCTCCCAATCCTGAGCCCGATAATCCTCCCGATGCAAAAGCAGCCAGTCTCTGGGCCAGGGATAGCTCATGGAAAAATCATACAGCTTTAAAATCAATTCCTCCAGCCGCTTTTCCCTGCCGTCAAAAGCGAAAAATTCCACACAGTTTAAAAATGCTTCCTCTTTTTTTTCGAACTCTTCTTCCAAAATGGCAGAGAGAATTTCCCGGTACAAAAGCTTCAGTTCCGCTTCATCCGTGGTCCTGAAATCGGGATCCAGGCCGATATCATTGAAGTGATTGCGGATCAGATACAGGCAGAAGCTGTCTATGGTGGTAATTTTCGCGTTGTGGATCAGCGTCAGCTGGCTCTTTAAATGATCGTTGCCAGGTTCCGCCTCCGCCCGGTCATTTAAGGCTTTGGTGATCCGTTCCCGCATCTGGGCCGCCGCAGCGTTTGTGAAAGTCACGATCAAAAGCCGGTCGATATCCGTGCCCTGCAGCGGATCGCTCACCAGCTCCACGATCCGCTCTACCAGCACCGCGGTCTTGCCGGAGCCCGCCGCCGCCGAAACCAGGATATTGCAGTTTCTCAAATCGATGACCTTCTGCTGGTCAGGCGTGAATTTCATCGCCATTGCTGATTTCCTCCCTGATGCGCAAAAGCGCCTCGTCCTCTTTTAAATTCTCCAGTTCCCGGAGCGTAAAACCTTCTATTTTTTTATCAAAGCCGCAGACTTTTTGATAGGGACAGTAATCACAGGCGCTCTTATTTCCCTGGACATAGGGATCCAGCGCGATGCGCCCATCCAGGATCTGCCGCCCTGCCTGTCGGATTTTCTGATCCACAAAGGCCGATACCGCTTTAAAATCCGCCGCTCCCATCACGCTGGAACGGGCGGAAAAGCTGCCGTCCTTTTTGCGTTCCACAGGCACCACATCGGAACGGTCCGTCAGGCTTTCGTCCAGTCCCTGCACCACCGCTTCGCTTTCGTTCACCACCCCTGTGGCCCGCAGGGCGCGCAGGATCTGCCGGTTGATTTCCTCTGTGGACGCCTCCCCCGTCGGCAGTTCGATCACAGGGTCGTGCACCCGGTAATACAGCATGGCCGCCGGAACCACTTCCTTGCCCGGATGGGTTTTCCCCGCAATTTCCATGGCCGCATTTAAGTAGACCACCAGCTGAAGCTGCAGGCCGTAATACAGCGCAGCCAGGGAAAAGTCCCTGCTGCCCGATTTATAGTCCATGACCTTCACATATACGTGATTTTCATCCTCTTTCACGTCCATCCGGTCAATCCTGCCCCGAAGATGCATTTTCTCCGTCTCCGTCAGGGCGATGTTCACCGCATCCAGCTCTTCCAGCACAGAAAAAGAGACTTCGAACTGTTCCGGCACAAAACTGCCTTTTTTAAGCTGGTACTGCATGGCTTTCACGGTGCGCTTTAAAATCCGCTTGATCCGCCGGATCATATAGGCGTTTCTGGCGTTGTCATATAGCACGGTATTATTGTACTGTACGGCAAAAGCATCCACCGCCTCTTCGATCAGCCGTTCCCCTTCTTCCTCCGTAAAATCAAACCAGGTGCGGCCGGCCTCTTTTAACTTATCCGCAAAAATTTCCAGCACGCCATGGAAAATATTTCCCAGATCCACCGCTTCAAAGCTGAAATCCTCCTGTTCTTTCAGCTTTAACCCATAGCGGAGAAAGTGGGCGTAAGCGCAGGCCGCAAACTGCTCCAGACGGCTCACGCTTCCGGAAAGGGTCTGTCCGTACAGCGCTGCCGCCACCGCATGCCCCAGGGAAGATTCCCGGTATTTTATAAAGGCGCTGTCCGTCAGCTTCCGGGTAAAAGGCCGGTACGCTTCCTCCTTTTGGTAAAGATGGAACAGGGTAAAAAACTCTTTTTCCTGTTCTTCTGTCAACAGTCCGTCGGCAAAACTGCGCAGGCCCCCCGCCAGATACTCCCGTCCGTCTTTTAAAGACCGGATCCGGGAAAGCATCGGCGATTTTTCCGGCTGTTCCACCAAAAGCTTTGGGAAAAGGCGCTGCACCTGTCCGATCAGAAAGCTGGGCCGCATCCCCTTTCCTTCCAGGTTCATCCGGGCATAGGAAAGCACCAGCAGATGGGAAGGTTTGGTCATATTCAGATACAGATACAGCTTCTGGATGTACATCTGCTGCCTTGGGGAAGGCGCCAGTTCTTTTCCCGATCCGGTGAGAAACTCCCGTTCCATGTCGGAAATGATGCCGCCCTTTCCTGCATTCTTGGGAATATAGCCGTCATTTACCCCGATAAAAAAAAGGGCTTTTACCTGTTTTAAACGGGTCCTCTCCATATCTCCGGCCACCACCCTGTCCACGTTCTGAGGGATCGTGCCCACCTGGATTTCCGTAAATCCCGCTTCCAGAATCCTTGCAAACTCCTCCGGTTTGGCCGGTTCCTCCCCGATCAGGCTGACAATCTGATCCAAAAGATCCATGACAAGACGGTAAATCTGGGCATATTCCCTGGCCCGCACCACATCTTTTTTGGCTTCCATTTTTTCTTCAAACCGTTTGAGCTTCTGCTGTACCTGGTTGTCAGCGATAAAACGGTATAGTCCCAGGGCAAATTCGCTGGTTTTCTGATAACTGCCGTAGAGAGGTTTCAGCTGCTCCACCAGTCTGACCCGCAGCCTGTTCAGTTCCTCCAGTTCCTGCACCGGATCCAGCATATCCTCGGTGCGGTAGACGAACATGGTCTCCCATTTTTTCCTGCCCCGAATGCCCAGCGCACGGACATAATTTTCCAGGAGGTCGCATTCCTCCGGCGTAAAATCGGCCAGTCCGCTGCGCAGATAATGGAACACCGCTTCATAGCTGTAATTCTGGACCCGTATCTGGAGAGCGCTTTTGATATATTCAATGAAAGGATTTAAAACGATCCCCCGGGTCTGATCCAGATAAACCGGAATGTCATAGGCTGAAAATTCCTGTTCAATACAGCTGGCATAGGCCTCATAGTCTCCGCAGATCACGGCGATGTCCCGGTAGTAATATCCTTTCTCCGCCGTCAGACGGCGGATGGCGATACAGACCTGGCGCACCTCTTCCCGCTGCCCGGAAGCTTCCAGGATCCGGATTTCCTCCGGCTTTTTGGAAAATATCCCGGCAGGATAACGGAACAGATGTTTTTCCAGATGGGAAAGGGCCGGGCTTTCCAAAAACCGGGGCGCTTTTGGCGGATTTAAAACCACCGCTTCCTCCACATAAACCTGTGCGTCTTTGGCCAGTTTCGTCAGGGACTGTATGGTTTTTTTGCTCAGCGCAAACAGTTCCTGCTGGCTGACGGGCTCATAAGGGGTTTCGCAGCCGTCCAGGGTGACTGTCACAATCACCTCTTTTGCCAGCCCCAAGAGCTGCACGATGACCAGATTCTGCACCGGCGTGAACCCGGTGAACCCGTCGAAGACCACCACGCTGTCCTTCATCAGCCCGGAGGAAGGCAGCAGTTTCGCCAGCATGACCATGGATTCCTCAATGGTCAGAAATTTTTTTTCGATAAAGTTCTGAAACCCTTCATACACCGCGCGCAGATCTTTCAGCTTGTAATACAGCTGCCCCCTTTTTTGTGCATATTGCGCCAGTTCGTCCAGCTCCTCCAGTCCTACGCCATACTGCATGAACTCCGAGAGGGCGGACTTCACCTCATGGACATACCCCGTTTTGGACAGGTTGCCTCCGATCACCGGAAGCTGATCCTTTAAGCTCGAAGCTACCCTGCGGATGATCAGGCTTTTGCCCGTGTCATCCAGCATGGGGATGTCCCCACCCCCCAGTTCCTCAAAAATCCGGTGGCTCAGACGTCCGAAGCTCAATACATCGATATTCATGATCCCTTTTTTTTCATGCAGCAACACCAGATCCATCTGGGTCTGCATGGTGAACTGGTCCGGCACAATGATGAAAAATTTCCCGTCCGGCTCCTTTGCAGAGCGCTCTATGATTTCTTTATACACAAAGGTGCTTTTTCCGGCTCCCGAAGCGCCGGTCACAAATCGAAGCGGCATGTGCCTACCTCCCCCTCCCGGTAAACCGTATATTCCTCCGTCAGAAACTGCAGTACACAGTAGCGCTGAAATCCTCTCGCTTCCAGACGCCCGATCAGTTCTTCCGTGAGCAGTTCCCGCATTTTCACAGGTTCTGCCACAATCCGGATGCGCCCGGTCAGGGATACACTCTCTTCCTCTTTATGAAATTCGGCCGCCGCTCTGTTGTCGGCATGCAGCAGCTTCACTTTTTCCGAACCTGCCTTTGTGATGAAAATCACTTCTTCCGGCGAAGTTCCGATGGCCTTCTGCATCGCATACAGTCTGGGGCGGCCCCTGTCGTCCAGAATCCCCAGGCAAAACGCTTCGCATTCCGATACCAGTCTTTTTCCCGTTTCGTATATTTCCTGTTGTTCCATATTCCTCTCCCTGTATCATGTCATAGGAACAGTATAATACATTCCGGAGAAGTTTCAAATAACAGAAAGTATGTTTTTAAAACGGAAAAGGCAGGGGCGGTTTGCCGCCGCTGTGATGATCAGCGGTCCAACATCCTTCCGTCCGTGGAAATTGTCACCACCTGCCAGGGAATGAAGCGTCCGCTGTTCTTTAAAGCGGTCACCGCCGCACGTTCGATTCCGCCGCAGCAGGGCACCTCCATGCGCACCACCGTCAGACTTTTCACCTCATTCTTCCGGATGATTTCCGTCAGCTTTTCCGTATCATCTCCCTCGTCCAGCTTCGGACAGCCGATCAGCACTACTTTCCCCCGGATGAAATCCTCATGGAAACTGCCATAGGCATATGCGGTACAATCTGCCGCGATGAGCAGATTCGCATCTTGAAAATAGGGCGCGTTGACCGGCGCCAGCTTGATCTGAACCGGCCACTGCCGGAGCCGGGAAGTGCATTTCTGTGCTTCCGTTTTTTCTGACTGCCCTGTGTCCTCCCTCACGATCTGCCGGGACTGGGTTCCGGGGCAGCCGCAGACCAGTTTTTCAGGCGCTTCCTTTTGCTGCTTTTTCTTTTCCAGCACGGCCGCCTCGTCATAAGCCGCCGCTTCTCTTTCCACGAAGGTGATCGCTCCCGTAGGACAGGCGGGCAGGCAGTCCCCCAGGCCGTCACAATAATCATCCCGCAATAATCTTGCCTTCCCGTCCACCATTCCGATGGCTCCTTCATGGCAGGCCTCGGCACACAGGCCGCAGCCGGTACATTTTTCCTCATCAATTTGAATGATTTTACGAATCATATCCCTTTCCTCCTTGTCTGAATCTCGCTCCAGTATAACGCTGCCCGGCTGAATTGTATGTTGTTTTAACAACATAATTGTAAGAAGTTTTCGTTGTTTTTGCTTTCTGAATGTGCTATAAAGGGGCTGGTGCTGATGAGAAAGTAGGATGAACTGTTCCCATTCATCATTATGCCTGAAAAACTGGCAAAAGGGGTTTTCCGTTTCCCGGATTGCGGATATACTGGAAGAAAGTCCCGAAATAATTCGGCAGCTAATTGCAGAACTGCCGGCGGAAAAGAAATGGGGGAATGAACAGATGGATGATCATTTTTTAGCGCAGACCAGGCTGTTTTGGGGCGTCTCTCCGGCAGAAATCCGGAAAATATTGTCCTGTCTTGGCGCGGAGCAAAAAACTTATCCCAAAGGCGCTTTCATTTATCATGCCGGGGACCTGGTTTCCTCCTTAGGGCTGGTGCTTTCCGGCCGGGTACAGATCGAATTCGATGATCCCTGGGGCAATAAAAGTGTGCTGGACAGCGTGGGCCCCGGTCAGGTATTTGCGGAAACCTACGCCAGCATTCCGGAGGAGCCGCTCATGGTAAGCGTGACCGCTGCCCAGGAGAGCGATATTCTGTTTTTAAATGTAAGCCGCCTGCTTTGTACCTGTCCGGAAACCTGCGCTCACCATGCGGCGCTGATCCGGAATCTGCTGGCGATTTCAGCCCGGAAAAATATAAGCCTGTCCCGCAGGATTTTTCATACTTCTTCCAAATCCATACGGGGCAGGCTCATCTCCTATCTGTCCTTTGAAGCCATGAGACATAAAAGCAACAGCTTCACCATTCCTTTCAACCGGCAGCAGCTGGCGGATTATCTGGGAATTGACCGCAGCGCCCTTTCGGCCGAGCTTGGCAAAATGCGCCGGGAAGGCTTGCTGGAAACAGACAGAAGCCATTTTCTGTTAAAAAACCTTTCGCATCTTTTCACAGGCTTCAAATAAGCCGTTGATATAAGTTGCTCCCAGGGCGCGGTCATACAGACCATATCCGGGCTTTCCTGTTTTCCCCCAGATCATGCGTCCGTGGTCCGGCCGCACATAACCGTCAAATCCGGTTTCCACCAGCTTTTTCAAAATTCAGGACTCTTTAAACTGATCGGGCACCTGCTCCATGGTCTGCCATTTTTCCATGGCCTCTTCCATGGGCATTCCCTGGGAAATCGCGTGTTTTCTTACCGCGTTGACGGCCTGAATCTCCTTCATCCGCTCTCCGGTCAGATGATAAAACCGCATGGCCAAAAGTGTAGCCACCCAGGCCGCCATGGGTACCACGCAGAACAAAACGATAGTCAGCCCTTTCATGCCGTCCGCATAAGGCGTTTTGGCATCCGGCAGGGTGGAAAGCCCCACCGCCACCACCGCCAGTCCCACGATGGTGGTGCTCAAAGAGGACACCAGCTTATCCACCAGCGAAAACAGGGTGCCGATGATGCCGGGCACATAGTTGCCGCTTCTGTAGGTTTCATAGTCGGAACAGTCGGCCACCATGGGAATCGACATATCCGCCGTGGAATAATAAGCGCCGTAGCCCAGACCATAGCATAAAATGAAACCGATGGTGTAGAGATTGATGTTTTTTAAACTCAGCACAAAGCTTCCCCCCGGCTGCCACATAAGCAGCAGCGCCAGAACGCCGCAGTACATGATCAGGGCGAAGGAGGTGAATTTCACCAGTGTCGCCTTCTGCCCGTGTTTCTGGGAAATTTTCAGTCCCAGGAGGAAGAAGGGCACGGAGAAAATATAGCCGAAAATATAAAACGGCAGGTACAGCCCGCTGTAGTTGCCCATGATGGAACCGAACAAAAGACAGCCCACGGCGGTATTGGTAGCGATGGAGAAGGCCAGTTTGGTCCCGGCCCCCGCCACCACCAGCATCTGCAGTTCATGATTGCCGGTGAGGATCTTCGCATATTCCTTCACCTTCACTTTTTCCTTCTTCTGGCCCACTCCATAAAACTCCGGACGGTCTTTCTTCCAGATTCCCACCAGCGCCAGCACCGTCAGTCCTGCGGAAAGCACAATCGCCAGCGGAATCAGGAAATCAAAGAACTCCTCGCTGCCGTAACCGACCCTGCCGCCCACGAAGGCGGCCACAACCTGCACCAGCCCCATGCCCACCAGGGATGCCACGGTATTGAAAATGGTGAAAGTGGGACGTTGTTTCGGGTCATTGGTAATGCAGGTCTGTCCCGAACGGGTACAGGAGGTCTGGAAGGTATAGCCGATGATAAAGAGCATATAAATCACCGTATACGCGGTATAGCGCAGCCACATCATATCCGCCGGAATGATGCGGGTGCCGAAATACATCAGCAGGGAACTGACGATCATGATGCCATTGCCCAGAACGATATAAGGGCGGAATTTCCCGAACTTTCCGTTGGTACGATCGATCAGCATCCCGATGATGGGATCCGTAAACGCATCGAACACACGCATGACGGTCACCATGGAAGTAGCGAATGCAATGGCCAGCCCCAGCACGCCTTCCGCATGGTACATGATGTAGTTCATGGTCAGGATATAATAAACATTTGTAGCGCCGTTGTTAAACGGAAACAAAATCAGCTGATACAGCTTTGCCCTGTTTAAAGAGGACGAAGCCCCGGCATGGTTTGTCGTTTCATTTTTCATAAGAATCTCCTGTTTTTAAACTTCCTTTTCCGCTACCTGCCGGGCGGTCACCTGCTTCCGGTTTTTGATCTTTATGATCAGAACCGCCAGACATAAAAGAGTCAGTACGCCGATCACCACATCCATCACGATCAGGGCAGCCTGCCACCAGGGGGTAACCTTTACAATCCTGGTATCGGGACCGATCCCGTTCATCGCATGGCTGTTCGCAACGGTATACAGGATTCTGTGGGTGGATTCCCGCATGGCCGCTGTAATGGAAGGATCCCCTTTATAGAGGTTGTTCAGATCGTCCGTCCACTGTACGGCAGAACTGTCCCAGCCGTCCGTGCCGTTTAACACGCCGTGGGCCACGTCAAAGGTTTTTAACATCAATCCGTATGCAGCGAACATGGAGTTCCCCGAGAAATCCGTCAGGGCGAAACCATCCATGCCCCACTCGTTGCGCAGCACTTCGGTCATCAGCCCCTTATGGGCACCGGTCCATACCGTACCGATGCGGGAGAAGGAATTCATCACGTTATGGGCGCCGCCTTCTGTTACCGCATGGCGGAAAGGCTCCAGATACACTTCCCGGATGGCCTGTTCATTGGCGAAAACGGACAGGCAGCGGCAATGCGTTTCACTGTCATTTAATGCGTAGTGCTTGATATAAACATAAACGCCCTTGGACTGGATCCCCTGTACCTCTGCGGCTGCTATTTTTCCGGAAAGGAAACCGTCTTCGGAATAATACTCAAAGTTACGGCCGCTGTAAGCGCTTCTGTGGATATCCATTGCGGGGCCATAGAGACCGGCCGCGCCCAGATCCAGCATATCATTGCCGATGCATTTCCCCACTTCTTCCAGAAGTTCCGTATTGAAAGTCGCTGCCATGATATTTTCATCGGAATAGGCACAGTGACAGGTGGAAACGCCGGTCAGCGTCTGCGTGAATCCCTGAGGGCCGTTGTCATCTGTGGTGGCGGGCTTGGAAGTGCTCACCATCAACGCGGTATTGTGATAGCCTTTTCCGATCAGCGCCGCCATTTCTTCAAAGGTTGCCTGATCCAGCAGTTTATCCCAGTCGGGATCGTCGTAATCTTTCCCGATCATCATGCCTAAGGTCATGCCGTTGTCGGCTCCCATGACGGGCATCTCGCCCTCTGTGTTCTTCTGATAAGTCTGATACATGTACAGACCGTCCCACATCGCTTCTGTGGTGGAAAGTCCCGCCATGTTCCGGGGCCATGTTCCCTGCCAGTCGCTGCGGCTTAAATAAGTCAGCTCGGTATCATAAGCATTCAAATCGGCGCTGTCGAACCGGTTCGTAATTTCATATCCGGTAGCGCTGGAAACGGAATAGGTGTCGGCATCCAGCGTATCATTTTGATACATCCAGGTCATATCTTTCCTGCCGGGCGCATCCATGCCGTCGGAGGCCTGATATCCCTTTGCCGCCAGCACATTGTTCACCGCTTCATGGGCATTTCCCGCCGCGGTAAAATAATAATCCCCGGCATCCAGGATATAAGTTCCGGCATTTTTCCGGTCGTAAGCGGTCAATTCTTCTCTGGGAACCGTTATGGTCACCGTTTCGGAAGCGCCGGGCTCCAGCAGTTCTGTCTTATCAAACCCGCACAGCTCCACACTGGCTTTTTCTATGCCGTTTTCCCGATCATAATCGGTATAAGGAGACTGGAAGTAAATCTGAACCACATCCTTACCGGGCATATTTCCGGTATTTTTCACGACCACCGAAAGGAGAAACGCATCCTTTGCGGCATCGTAAGAAGCCTGGTATCCGCTCCAGTCAAAGGTCGTGTAGGAAAGCCCGTATCCAAAGGGATAGGCCACATCCGCACCGTATCGATAGCCGGAAGTATTGCCCGTGCCCATGACAGTGTCTTCATACCGGGTTTCATAATAACGGTATCCGACATAAATGCCTTCCTGATAAACGTTGTAATATTTGTTACTGTCCAGGGAGCTGGCTTCATACCAGCGGGTATCCCCGTTTTCCGCATCGGCCCACATATTGGTATAAAAATCCGCCATGGAGGGAGCCGTCGTATTGTCGTTACAATAGGTATCCACCAAATGTCCGGAGGGATTTACATCGCCGCAGAGAAGATCGGCAACCGCATTTAACCCCCATGTGCCGGTATAACCGATCCACAGCGCAGCGTCGATATCATACTCTCCGCTGGTTAAAAAATCACATTCCACCGCGTTGGTGGAGTTGATCAGAACGATGGTCTTATCAAAACCGCTGTCCTGAATCATTTGAAACATCTCTTTTTCTTCCTGTGTCAATTCCAGGGAATTGGTTCCGTCCACAAAGCCGTCCGCAGGCATATCAAACATTTCTCCGGAAACCCTGGTCAGCATCACGATAGCCGCATCCTTATAGGAAGCAAACGAGGATTTCACTGCGTCGGTATAAACGGAAAGCGGCACTTCATTGACATGGTACTGATCCCTGCTGCCGATGCCGTCCATGCCCTTTGCCGGTTTACGGATATACTCTTTTCCCGCTCCTGTGGCATAAAAATCCCACAGCTCTTTGTTCACGGTAAATCCCGCATCTTCCAGCGCCTTTTTAAAGGTGGGCGCAATACTGGTATCAATATCCGCCGATCCTGTGCCGCAGGTTGCCACATCCACACAGGAATGGCTGAAGGTGCTGACCGTACTGCCTTTCGCAAGCGGCAGCGCATTGTCCCTGTTCATCAAAAGGACCGCTCCCTCTCCCGTCAGCTGTTCCGCCACCTCTCTGTCGTGGGCCTCCAGTTCCTCCACGCTGTTAAAATCGCTTTCAAAGTAAACCGCGTCGGGATCCGCATTGACGGTTTTGTTGGTGGGTGTCTTTAACGCAATATTCACCGCCTGGGCGCTGGCAAAAGCCAGATTCGTACCAAAAATGGCCGCTACCAGAACGATGGCGCACACAACGGTCAAAACGGACCATTTCACAACACCGGTTCCCCTTTTTTTAGTTCCTGCTTTATTCATGCAGCATCCTCCTCTTTCGTTTGTTATGATCAGACGCCCTTCCCCCATTTGGGACGCCTTTTCGACGGTTTACACCCAGTTTGCGCTGGTGCTCTTTTTCTTCTGCAGTTTATAGGAAGGATTTTCCCTGTCCGCCTTTTTGATCAGTGAATTGTCCTCACAGCTGCCTGATACGGCCCTCAGCCTGTTTTCTTTCTGCAGGGCGATCCGAAAGCAGAATACCCGGTCTCCTTCCTTCCTCTCCACCAGTTTCCCGTTTTGATAAAGGCTGACCTCCCGCTGATTGGAATAGACCTTCACATCCGCAAAATCCCCTGTTCTGTCCACAAACCGTTTGGAACACAGGTGGATAAAAGGATCGCTGCTCCAGTACGCCTTGTATAAATAGAAGCTGTCCTTTTTTACCTTCCGGTCGAAGGTCACCAGCCCCTTATGGTTCATTCCCGGCTCTCCGCCCTGATCCCTGGCATCCGCCGCAAAATCAAACATGTTCCAGACATGGGTTGCCCACAGCCAGGGATGTCTGGCAAAGCATTTGAGCATATATTCATGATATTTGGCCTGGTATTCCTCCGTATGATCCCCTCTTTTTGGCCTGGCGGAATGCAGATTCGGCATTCCTTCCGCACCGTACTCCGAATACCCCAGACAACGCCTGGGATAGCAGGTATGGAACAGCCACATCCATGCGTCATTGAGCCACAGCCCCGGCACATACCAGCCCAGATACAGGTT
Source organism: uncultured Lachnospiraceae bacterium (assembly GCA_902476265.1). Taxonomy (GTDB): domain Bacteria; phylum Bacillota; class Clostridia; order Lachnospirales; family Lachnospiraceae; genus Gallintestinimicrobium. The sequence continues at coordinate 103,020 of CABSCP010000006.1, read as the reverse complement.
CCAGGATACCAGATCCGTGATGTGGGCCACCTTGTTAAACGGACCGCAGACCGCATAGCAGGCCAGGCTGGTGGGCCGGGTGGAATCCATCTCATGACAGAGGTCATTTAACATATGATGGTTGTCCAGCATATCCTTTTTATCCTTCGTGGAAATGGTGATCTCATTGGAAACGCCCCAGGTCACTATGCTGGGATGGTGATAATTCTGTACGATCAGTTCTTTCATCTGGCTGATCGTATTTTCCCGGCCATTTGGCATATGTTCGCTGATGTAGGGAATTTCCGCCCACACGATCATGCCGTATTCATCGCACAGATCATAAAAATACTGGTCATGCTGATAGTGTGCCAGCCGGACCGTATTCGCGCCCACTTCCCGGATCAGTTCCATATCCTGTCTGTGTTCTTCTTTCGAGATCGCGTTTCCGATCCCCTTACGGTCCTGGTGGCGGGAAACGCCGTGCAGCGGATAAGCCCGGCCGTTTAGGAAAAACCCTTTCTCAGGATCCATGAAAAAGCTTCTCACGCCAAACCGGATGCAGACTTCATCCACCGTCTCACCGTTCTGCCACAGTCTGCATACTGCATGATAAAGATAAGGATCGAAAACACCGTCCCACAAATGCACTCCGGGAATGGTGAGGGTTACCTCTGTTCCTTCCCCGGCGGCTCTCTCGCATCCCTCTTTATCTGTCAGGGAAACTGTTACCTTGTCCGCCTTTCCGGAAACATAGCTTTTCACTTCCACAATGCCGTCTTTTCCCTCTGTCTTTGCTGTGACTTTCACCCCGCAGCCTCCGAAATAATCCAGATCAAAATGGATTTTGGATACGACCAGAAGCTCCACATCCCGATAGATCCCCCCATAGAAGGTGAAATCCGCTTTTTGCGGATAAATCCGGTCATTCACGCTGTTGTCCACCTGCACGGTCAGTCGGTTTTCCTCCTGCAAAAGTGCAGTCACATCTGCCCGGAAGGTGGAATATCCGCCTTCGTGCCGACAGACTTCCCGTCCGTTTAATTCCACTTTGGCGCTGGAATTCACTCCATGAAACTGCAGATAGACCAGCTGTCTGTCCGGGTCGAAAACAGGTTTTCCGAAACTGCGCCGATAGGTGCCGATGCCCCGGTAATAATCATTTCCCCCGTCCTGCCCGTCTTCGGCATTCCAGGTGTGAGGCACATCCACCTGTACATTTTTCTCGTCCCTTCCGGTGAAAATCCAGTCCCGGTTTAAGTTAATGGTTGTCCGCATTCTCTATTCATTCCCCCTTTTTGGAAACTGTCCGTCAGTTTCTTGTGTAATCGGTATATATTTTCCCATGTTTCATGCTTTTCATTATACAAAACTTCTGACACCTGGTGCAATGTCCCTGACGCAAGTGGTCATTTTTCAAAACTAAGTGGTCTTTATGAACAAGCTTTTTCACCGTTTCAAACCGTCCTATATATTATAACCGTTTAGAAGTTACTCTGTCTTTTTCAGTCTTTGGTCAATAAAAAGCACCTGTCATTTTAACAGATGCTTTCCCTTAATTCCCCTATTCAATTAAAGAATTTTCTTACTCCGGCGCTCCAACAAAACAGTACTTCGCTATTTTCTCACGATACCCAATCTCACGAAAACCCAATTTCTTATGAAGGCGGATACTCGCCTCATTAACAGAAAAAATACTGGCATACAGACACCAATACCCTTTTTCCTCACTTTCCTCACAAAGCCGTTCCAAAAGAGCCTCTCCCAATCCACGGGAACGGCAGTCTACATCCACATAAATGCTGACCTCCACCACTCCTTTATACACTTCCCTTGATGAAGTCGGGCTAATGGCACACCATCCAGCCACCTTTCCATCCAGAAGAATCACAAAACGGCAGTCCGAAAGATGCCCCTTATCCCAAACATCATAACCGGGGCATTCCGTTTGAAAGGTAGACCTCCCCTCCAAAAGCGCCTGTTCATAAATCTTCCTTACACATGTCCAATCCGTTTCCTTCATTTCCCGTATCACTGCCATGTTCCAACCTCTTTTGCATCAACAATATGAAATACTATAACACCCGGATATAATCTTATTCCTTAATTCCCTGACTTTAAACTCAATTTTCTCTGCGGTATCAACAAAGACATCATCAGCCTTCCCTGTCGGGTCATCCAGCCCCCAGTCCTCCCGGTGCTTACACGGAAGAGACGGGCAGGACACATTACATCCCATGGTGACCACAATATCAACTTCCGGGATTTCAGAAACCAGTTTAGAATACTGCGTTTCCTCCATGTCAATCCCATACTTCTGCTTCACAATCCTTACCGCATCCTGATTGATCTGCGGCTTTGTCTGGGTCCCCGCCGAATAGCTCTCAAACACGTCCGAAGCAAACAGCCTTCCCAATGCCTCGGCAATCTGGCTCCGGCAGGAATTATGGACACAGACAAAAGCCACTTTCATTTTTCCCCTGTCCATTTATCCCCGTACCTCTTTCAACAACCTGATAACCTCATCTTTCTTAAGCACCTTTCCAAAACAGACCACCTTCCCATCTACCACCAGCGCCGGAGTCGTCATGACACCATAAGCGGCAATCTGTGTAAAATCCGTCACATGGTCAATCGCTGTATCCATCCCCAATTCAGCAAGGGCTTCACGGGCTGCTGCCTCCAATTCATTACATTTTGCGCAGCCGGAACCAAGAACCTTCACACTGGCTCCTCCCTGCTTATCCGCTTCTGCTTTAGACATGGTTTCTGCATTACAAGCCCCTCCACAGCAGCATCCCTTCTCCTTCACTTCCTCTTTCTTCTTTCCAAATCCAAATAACGCCATAATCATTTCCTCCTATCATCATATGAATAAAGAATGAAAAATATTGAACAAATACCCCACCACGATGATGCCTACCGTACAAATACCGATAAACAATCCCAGAAGCCTCGGCTTTACAGCCTTACGAAGCATAATCATAGACGGCAGGGACAGCGTAGTAACCGCCATCATAAAACTGAGAACCGTACCAAGCTGAGCGCCCTTGAACAACAGCGCCTCAGCCACAGGAATCGTTCCGAAAATATCCGCATACATCGGAACACCAATCAAAGTCGCAAGGATAACACCAAACGGATTATTGCTTCCAAGGACTGCTTCAATCCAATGCTCCGGTATCCAGTTATGGATCACCGCACCGATACCCACACCCACAAGGATATACGGAAAAACCTTCTTAAAAGTGGAAACCACCTGGTCCTTCGCATAAGCAAGACGTTCTCTTTGAGACAGTGTGGGTGAATCGATATCAACCCCGCCGGCATTGCGGATAAACTCCTCCACATAAGGCTCCATATGCAGCTTCTCAATCATAGTACCGCCAATCACTGCGATCACCAGCCCCACCACTACATACGCAACCGCAACCTTCGTGCCGAAAATGCCCATCAGCAGAAGCAGACTGCCAAGGTCAACCATCGGAGAGGAAATCAGGAAAGAAAACGTCACTCCCAACGGAAGCCCTGCGCTGGTAAACCCGATGAACAACGGGATGGATGAGCAGGAACAAAACGGGGTAACCGTCCCCAGAAGCGCCGCAATACAGTTCGCCCATATGCCATGGAAGCGTCCCATGATTTTCTTACTCCGCTCCGGCGGAAAATAGCTTTGGATATAGGAAATCAGAAAAATCAAAGCACACAGCAGAATCGTAATCTTAATCACATCATAAACAAAAAATCGAACACTTCCGCCTATCCGTGAATCCACATCCATCCCAACCGCTGTCAGCATATTCCCAATGAGGGCATTCAACCACTTCATGCCCAAAATCTGGTCCTGTATAAAAACCCAAATCATTTACAGCACCCTCTTTTCTCTCCACAACAATTCAACCCCTCAATAAACTGCTTAAAGCCATTCAATGTTTCACAGTTCAAAGAGTAATGGCTCCACTTTCCTTCCTTTCTGGTGTCAACCAGCCCGCATTCACAAAGAATCTTCATATGATGGGAAAGTGTGGGCTGCGTAATTTCAAACTTCTCCAACAGCTTACAGCCGCATTTTTCGCCATCGGATAACATCTGTATAATCTGCAGACGGTTAGAATCGCCCAGTGCCTTACAGATTAAAGCTACATCTATTCTATTCATATCATCACCTCACATAGATATTTATCTATGTGTTATTATATGTGATGCATAGATCATTGTCAATATATTTTCACAAAAATGCCGCTTATCCCCTAAGAGATAAACGGCATTTCTATTCCCTGTCATTTCTCTCAATGGACAGAGGAAAAATCCTTTTTAAGCCCTTCCCTCCCCCGGATTCACATGTATCATCACATGTTTAATCTGAGGAAATTTTGCCTCTAAATTATTGTGGATGCATTCGGCAACGGCATGGGCGGCCCGAAGGGACTGCTCTCCGTCCACCTCAATTTCCAAATCGATGTACACTTTATTTCCGAACATTCTGGTCCGGAGCAGGTCCACACCAAGCACCCCCTCCTGGGTATCAACATAATCTGTCAGTTTTTTCTCAAAGTCTTCTCCGCAGGAAGTGTCCAGCATTTTTTTGACGGCATCCCATACGATGTCCCAGGAAACCTTCAGAATAAACAGACAGATCCCTACGCTCGCCGCCGAATCCAATACCGGGAACCCCATCATGGCGCCGCCGATGCCGATCAGCGCGCCGACGGAGGAAACCGCGTCCGACCTGTGGTGTCTGGCATCCGCCATAAACGCATCGGAGCCGATCAGTCCGGCATAATACCTGGTATACCAATACATGGCTTCTTTTCCGATAATGGAAGTCACCGCCGCTGCGATTACAATGGCGCCATGAACTGCAAGAAATTCATGGTTTCCCGTTAGAATATTTTTGACTCCCGTCTTTCCGATGCCGATCCCGGTAAGGAAAAGAATCCAGCCGAGAATCAGGGCCGCTACACACTCCAGCCGGTCGTGCCCGTAAGGATGTGCGCTGTCCGCAGGTCTTCTGGAAATTTTCACCCCCAAAAAAGCCACGATGGTGGTGATCACATCCGACATGGAATGGACCGCATCGGAAACCATGGCTCCCGAGTGCCCGAAAACACCTGCATACAGCTTAAATCCGGACAGCGCAACGTTTCCGGCAATGCTGACCCGGGATATCCTTTTGATAATCCTGTTTTCATTGATATCCGTTTCGGTCCGGGAACGGTCCGCCGCAAGAATAGGGTCTATCGTCATAAAAAATCATCGCCTGCTCCACAGATACTGCCGATTCCGCATCCCAAAAGCGCAGACGCAGGCAGTATTTTCCTTTATTCTACCATATACAGTTCCTCCAAAAACGTGCCGTCAATCGTCGGATTTCGTTCCCCCAGCGCCTGCCCATTCCGTCATTTGATTTCCTGTCCGGCAGCCCCGTCTAAAAACAGCATTTTGGTATTCGTCACGGTTTCCATCGCGTTTTCCACATCTTTTGAAGGCATGGTTTCTTCGCACCGCAAAGTCAGGCTCCAGGCCGGAACCAGCTTTACCTCTTCATAATTGTCATTGTAGGGCACTGGCACATATTCCAAATCCATAGCGATAACCGTCATTTCTCCCGGAAAATTTTTCACTGCGTCGCTTTCCGCCGCCTTTTGCAGCGCTTCTTCGGCGGTCAGCAGCGGGGTTATTGTTTCTTCGGCGCTCTGTTTCTGATAAATATGGCTGCAGCACAATTCCATGATTCCGTTCTTTGACAGAGAAACTTCCACAACAGAGCCTCCCATATCACGTTCATCTGTCTGCATGATACGGCTTTTTTGGGTGACCGGAACCGCATTTTCCAAAACTCTGAAATAAAGCCGATAGAAGTCATCGTCCGGTGAAAACGACTCTTTTATCTGATATCCATAAGCCGGATCATTTTCCGATTTATCATTGGCAGGCGTGATGCCCAGCTTTTTCATGTAATCCGACATTTCCCGGATCCTTTTGTCCTGTTGTTCCTGCATGGCCGCCGAATCCACGGCATAAACTTCTGCATCTGTGTCCACCTCTATGGACAGTTCCTTCAGAACCGAGGTGACCTTTTCAATCGCTTCTTCTTTTGACAGGAAACTCAGATTTTCCTGTGGGTATACCTCGCCCAGCCGGGCTCCGGCCGAACTGATTTCGTAATCGGCGCGAAACCGGTCCGTGGGATATTGATAGTACGCGGATTCCCCGGTGCGGTAATGAAAAGTGCCGGGGCCAAAGACCAGTGTTGCATCCCCGTCGCTATAGGAAACTTGACCGTTTCCTACATCTGCATCTTTTTGCGGGGTTTTTCCGTCAAACAAAACCGACACCACTTTCTGCTCGTCAAATGCTCTCATTTCTGCCGTCAGAATCGCTGCGCCTGTGATATCAGGGGCATGGACATCCGCATCCACATTAAAATTGCTTCCGTAGCTTTCCCGGATGTGCTTTACAATCGGACCGGTCTCCCCGCTGCCGGGACCGGCGTCTGCCTGCATTTCTTCCTGCGCTGCACGGCCCTCATCTTCCTGCGCGTTTAACGGCGCATTGGACTCCTGTACACTTGACGTTCCATTTGCCCCCTGGGTGCCGGATAGGGTATCGCCCCCCTCTGCCCGGCAGGCCGTCAATCCGCAAAGGACGGACAGGCCGACAGCCAACACAATACTTTTTCTTTTGTAATTCATTTTGTTTCCTCCCATAATTTTTAAATCCATAAAGTTCCTGCCCGGCCATCCTGATGAAAAACCGCCTGCTACACCGGACATCTCCAGTGTAACAGGCGGTTTCGTCTTTCTTTTCACCAAGTTGTGTCAAAATTGTCAAATATTGCGGAGATCATCTGTAAAGCCAAATACCGAAAGAAGGGGTGTGTTTTTTCTCATCTTCCGTAAACTCCACTTTAAGATAACAGGACTCATTCTGCCAGCTCCATGTATGAATCCTGCCTCTGCTTTCCAAAGAGGTGCTGACTTCCGTTTTCCGGGGATAAAAATCCACCCCCAATGGACAACGGTTGTTATATGCCCTGGCTGCAGCGATCCAGAGCAGTTCGTATGGCTCACACTTTGTCAGAGGCACATCCGCGCCGCTGACGTCTCCTCCCAGATACAGGGGAATACCGGTTACCGCATCCAGAATCACCGCATAATTTCCCAGCCCGATCTTCCAAAGGGAGAGGCCGCTGTCAGCGGATGATGTGACCAGCACTGCGCCGGCATATGTAAATTGCGAGCTGTCCTGCTCTTCGCTGTGAGCAGCCACCACAGAGCTGTCCCGGAAAAAAGAAAATCCATACTCCTCAAAGACGATCTGCATGTCGCTCAAAAATGACTGCGCGGCAGCAATTGCGTCCTCCCGGGATAATTCGGCAGGAAACGGTTCCCGGGCATCGATGCGCATTGTCCCGGAATTTTCCTCTCCCCCGGCCAGCATCGCAACGATTTCGGTCAGTCCGGAAATCCTCGCCGAAAGAAGCTCCTCGCTGACTTTTTCATTTCCATATTCCAAAAATGTTTCTTCCTTTTGCGTGCCGGAAGAACAGAGAAGCCGCTCCTGCTGTTTGTCTAACGCAAATCTGGGGAGGAAAACTCCGGCCGCCACTATCCCCGCCGCCAAAAGAAGGGGGAAAATGCCTCCCGTTTTCTCAGTTTTCTTCATCGGCAGCCTCCTTTTTTAAGGAAAAAGATACGGTTGTGCCTTTTCCCGGCCCGCTCACATATTCCAGTTTCGTATTGTGTATTTCGGCGATGCGGGCGCAAAGCGCGAGCCCCAGCCCGGCGCCGTGTTCTCTGCGGGAACGGGATTTATCCACCATATAAAAGGGTTCTGTAATGTGTTTCAGTTCTTCCTCCAAAATCCCTCTTCCGTCATCCGAAACCGACACACGGTATCGCCCGTTTTCTTCACACCCCGTCAGTGAAACCTGACTTCCCCCCGACTTGAGCGCGTTATCTATGAGATTGAATAAAAGCGTTTTAAAGAGGTCATATTCCAGTCTGACCCAGCAGCGCTGTGCATGGCAGACAAATTCCACTCCCCTTTTTTGGGCCAGCGGCTGCACGGCCGTCTGCACATCATACAGCGCTTCGGCAATCTCCGTTTCTTCCAGGGTGAAGCGGGAGTCTTCCAGGGTGAACAGATCCATCAGTTTAAACGCCAGCGTTTCCAGACGCATTCCTTCATTCATGATATCCCATGCCGCCTGTCTGGTTTCCTCGGCAGAGAGTTTCTTTTGATAGATCATATCCGCATACCCGATGATGGAGGTCATGGGCGTTTTCAACTCGTGGGCAAAATTAGCGGTAAACTGTTTCTGCCTTTCTGCTGCATCTTCCAGCTCACGGATCTTATCCTGAACGGTATCCGCCATTCTGTTATAATCCCGGGCCAATTCGCCCATTTCATCCTTCGACCGGATTTTTGCCCGAAAACTGTAGTCACCGTTTCCGAAAGCGCAGCTGGCCCGGCGCAGAATCAATAGCGGTCTGGTCAGCATCCACGACAATCCCAGGGCCGCTGCACCACAGATTCCCAGAATCAGAAAATACAGCCTCGTGCATCGTTTCTGCTGCTCTTTGGCTTCCGCAAAGATCTGCGTGATATCCTGCTCTGTCACGAGGAAGAACTGCCTTCCTTCCTGGATGAATCCGCTTTTTACAATCAGCCTCACAGCGTTCCCTACCTCTGCCACCCGGTAGCAAAGACAGTCTTCCGGGATATCTGTCAAATCCGGCAAAACAGAGAGGCCGGAATCATAAATCGCGCCCTTCCCGCCGGAAAGGAACAGCCCCCCGCCCGCTTTCAGCAGTGAGGCCGCATTTTCCCCAATGGCGGAAAGTTTCTCATCCGACAGCTTTTTGTCACCGCCTTCGTTCAGAATGGCGGACCGGACCGCATGCCGGATCAGCCTGTGCTGTGCAAGGCCGCTGTCCTGCGCCCGTTCCATCGAGTGTTTCAGGCCGAATCCCACGGTTGTATACTCCATCGCAGCCAGCCCTATCGTGAGCACCGCCAGAATGCTCAGAAACAACTTGTAAAAATATCTCACCCTTCCAAATCCTCCAGCCGATAGCCGATGCGGAACACGGTCTTAATCTGCTCATTCCATCCCAGCTTTTTCCGAAGCTTCTGAATATGGGAATCCAGCGTCCGCGTCTCTCCGGTATACTCTTCCTGCCATACGGTTTCATAAAGATTTGCCCGGCTTAACGCCACATTTTTATGCCGGGCCAGTTCCAGAAGAAGGTCAAATTCCTTTACGGTCAGTTCCACCGCCTCTCCGTTTTTCCACACCTGCCGGGAAGCGGGTGAAAGAACCACATCATGGATCCGGATTTTTTCATTGGAATGGCCGGCCCGGCGCAGAACCGCTTCCACCCTGGCTGAAAGTTCCCCGATCTGAAAAGGTTTGCACAGATAATCATCGGCTCCCAGGTGAAGGCCCCGGATGCGGTCCTGCACCTGCCCCATGGCGGAAATAATAATGACCGGAATATCGGCCGCCCGCTGCCGTCCCAAAGACCGGATGTACTCCAGCAGTTCATATCCGCTGATTTTTGGCAGCATCAAGTCCAGCAGCACCAGATCGTACTGATTCTGTTCCATGAAATCCGCCCCCGCCTGTCCGTCAAACGCGCTGTCGCAAAGATAGCCCTCCGCTGTCAGGGTACTCCTGCTCAAACGGTTGATCGGCTGTTCATCCTCAATAATCAATATTTTCATCCCAACGTTTCCTTTGACTCTCATCATTTTGCGTTCCGCTTCTCTCTATTTTATCATGAAGATGTGTCAGAGTTGTCAATTCGGCCGTCAGGAAAAGGAGCAGATCGCTCTGCTCCCCGTCATCCGGCCGCATACGGAATCACCATCCGCAGCGCAAAACAGTTTCCTTTCGTATCCACCGCCAGCGCCCCGTCATATTTTTGAAGCGTATGGCGGATACTCTTTAAGCCAAACCCATGATAGCCGTTTTTATCCTTCGTGGTCACCGGCAGGTCCTGTTCAAATTTCAGTTCCCCTTTCATGGGATTCACCACATTGATGATCAAAAATCCCTCTCTTTGATAGACCAGCACATCGATCAGCCGCTTTCCCACCTCCTGAATCCGGCTCACGCCCTCAATCGCGTTATCCAGGGCATTCCCAAAAATGGTATACAGGTCCACCGGATCCATAAACCGAAGAAGGCCGCCGTCCGCCACACAGTTGATGGTGATATTTTTCGCTTCGCAGACAAGGCTTTTTTCTGTCAGAATGGTGTCCAGCACCTCATTTCCGGTTTTTACAATACAGTCATAAATGCGTACCGAATCCTCGATTTCCCTGATATATTTCTCCTTCTCCTGCCCTTCCCCCATAAGGCGCATGGCGGCCACCTGATGTTTTAAGTCGTGGCATTTTCTGTTGATCAGGGAAATGTTTTCCTTTGCCAGATCATACTGGACTTTCTGCTGATGCCACAGCAGGTTTAATGTATCCAGTTCCTTGCGCATGCTGCTTTTTTTGAACAGTTCATTCTGCAGGTAAAAAACCGTTGCGCAGTAAAACTGGGCCAGAATCGCAATGCCCCAGGCGGTCTGGTCCGGCGGTGAACTGTTTTTTGCAAAAAGGACGAAAAAAAGGAGCTCAAACAACACCAGCATTCCCACCGCGCCGGAAAGCTGTCTGGGTCCCACATGGTACTGCCCGTTTTCCGGCATGAACCGGGCGACGGTTAGTCCCAAAAGCACATAGCTCAATCCAAAAACAGCCGCCGCTATGATGATCCAGCCGATTCTGTCCAGCTGCCACTCTTCTCCCCGGACCATCAGCCATAAAATGATTTCATAGATGAGCTGCTGGGTCATCATGGCCCACACGCCGCAGTAAAATCCCGTACTCCACCGGATATTCCCGCAGAACAGGAGCATTCCCGTCAAAAACAGATAGCACAGCAAAATCCGCAGCATCAGATCCCTTTCCGGCAGCAGCGCCATTCCGGCGGCCAGAAGAAGGCCTGCCAGGAAGGATACCAGAAAGCGGATCCGGGAATGGAATCTACGGCGCAGGGGAAACAGATATAACAGCGCGGCCCCCCACAGCGTTACCACCACACTGATGAAACTGATCTGTGTTATCTGCAGTTCAATCATGTATTTCCCCCTATACACGCAGCCAGAGCGTTCAGAAACGCCGTCCTGTTGCGGCGGCTGATTTCCAGTTCGCTGCCTCCCACCAGCACCGTATCCTTCTTCACCTGGCTCACCAGGCGCAGATTGACCAGATACCAGTAATTACAACGCATAAAGCCATACTGCCCCAGTTGTTTTTCCGCGGCCGTCATCGTTCCCCGCAGAGTATATTCCCCCTCTGTGGTATGGTAATGGAGCATGTGATTCTGGATCTCCACATAATAAATCTGCATGGTATTCAAAAGCTTCACGCTGTCGGAAAGCTGCAGAAGCACCTGTCCTCCCGCCCGGTTGTGTACCCGTTCCACCGCACGGTCCAGCTTCATGGACAGGGTTTCGTAGCTGACAGGCTTTAAAACGAAATCCAGCGCCCCCACAGAATAACCGTGTATGGCATACTGCGCCATCTGGGTGATGAACACCAGCACCACTTCCCGGTCTGCCTCCCGGATCCGCTCTGCTGCCTCCATACCGTTCATTCCGGGCATTTCGATATCCAGAAGGAGGATATCATAAACCGGCCTGTACTGCTCTGCCAGCTGTTTTCCGTCGTCAAAAACAGTAACCCGCACTTCCTGTCCATGCTCCCCGGCATACCGCTGAACATATTCCCGGATCCGGGCGCGGTATTCTTTATCATCTTCCGCAATTCCGATTCGCAGCATAAGCCTTTTCCCCCATACTCGCTTTCCTGTCACTTCATCCTTTTATTATAGCATTTCCGCCAAAAGGTTTCTACCCCTGTGTTCCGCTGTAAAAACATGACAATTTCAACCTGACATGTTATAATGTATCGATAACAAAAGCCGTCATACAGGCGGCCCAAGGAGGTTTTTATTTTCATGCAGCTCATACTTTCCAGCATCATCACCACCGTTCTCAATCTGATTTTATTTTCTGCCATCCCTTTCCTCTGGTGGTTTTTCCGCCACAGGAAGGAAATTTCCTTTTTCCGATGGCTGGGTTTCATCCGCCCGCATTTGAAAAGCAGCTGGTGGGTCCTGTTCCTGTTTGCGGTGCTTTACGCCTTTTTCTATAATTTCGATTTCAGCGTCTTCATAGATCCCGAAACGCTGGCTTATCTGGAAAACAGCGGCTCCGTTGCCACAAATGTTTACGCCGGTCTGGGATTTGCCGCCATTCTTCCCGCATTGATCGAGAACTTTCTCGCCAATGGGCTGTGTGAAGAGATTTTCTACCGGGGCTTTTTATGCAAACGCCTTTGCAGCAAACTCGGCACGGTAAACGGACTGATCCTGCAGGCTGTGCTGTTCGGCCTGATGCACAATGCGGTCTATCTGGCTGCGGGACTGCAGGTGGGAATTGCATATCATATACTGCTGTTTTTGTTCACCGGAACAGGCGCTCTTCTGTTAGGCTGGCTGAATGAAAAAATCTATAACGGTTCCATTCTTCCAAGCATCCTCCTGCATGGCGCCGGAAATTTCATCAACACCATGCTGGTCGCGTTCAGCCTCCTGTAAGCCTTTCCATATATTTCTGTCCTGCTATATTTTCGGTCTTCCCACAATCTGAAAAGGAAATCCGGGAGATATCATAACAAAAGGAGGATTCTCTGATGGATCAGGAAAAGATAAAAGAACTGGGCGCCCGGATTGACGATTCGGATGCGATTGTGATTGGCGCCGGAGCCGGCCTTTCCGTTTCTGCGGGAATGACCTATTCCGGCAGACGCTTTGAAGAAAACTTTTCGGACTTCATCGCCGCATATCACTTTGAAGATATGTATTCCGGCGGCTTTTATCCTTTCCCTTCCCCGGAAGAATACTGGGCCTACTGGAGCCGCTACATTTTCATCAACCGTTATCAGGATGCGCCAAAACCGGTCTATCAGAACTTATACCGCCTGGTGAAAGACAGGGATTATTTTGTGCTGACCACCAACGTGGACCATCTGTTTCAAAAAGCCGGATTTGAAAAACACCGCCTGTTCTATACCCAGGGGGATTACGGTCTCTGGCAGTGCTCTATACCCTGCCATCCCAAAACCTATGATAATGAGCAGGCCGTACTGGAAATGGTCCGTCAGCAAAAGGACCGGCGGATTCCTTCCTCCCTGATTCCCTGCTGTCCCGTCTGCAAAAAGCCCATGAGCATGAACCTGCGTATGGATCACACCTTTGTTGAAGAGGAAGGGTGGCATATGGCCTCAGACCGTTACAACGCTTTTCTGCACCGCCACCGCAATAAAAAGATCCTGTTCCTGGAACTGGGCGTGGGAAATAACACTCCCGGCATCATCAAATATCCGTTCTGGAAAATGACATATGAAAATCCGAAAGCCGGATATGCCTGTATCAACAGAGGGGCCGCCTTTGCGCCCGCTGAAATCGAAAACCGTTCCGTCTGTATTGACGGCGATATCGGCAGCGTTTTGAGCTGCCTGGAAGGAGCGTGAAAATGACACAATTTGAACGGGGCTGTTTTTTAATCCGATACCTGACGGAAGAAATGCCGGAATACCGGGACATCCCTCTTCCCGAGGATGAGACACAACAGTGGCAGATTCTGCGCTCTCTCATGAATATCCGTCCGCCTCATCCCATCTCCCGGGCATTTCTGGATGTGCAGGACGCTTACCTTTCCGAAATGATCAGCCGGCGCAGGGTTCTGGACTGCCGCCGTCTGCCGCCCACCCGGACGGACAGCCGCATTTTTCTCTGGCAGGGCGACATCACCCGTTTAAAGGCGGATGCCATTGTAAATGCCGCCAACAGCGCCCTGCTGGGCTGCTTTTCCCCGTGTCATTCCTGTATCGATAACATCATCCATTCGCTTTCCGGCGTACAGCTCCGTCTCAAATGCAATGAAATCATGCAGGCCCAGGGACACGAGGAACCGGCCGGCGGCGCGAAAATCACCCCGGCCTACAATCTGCCCTGCCGCTATGTGATCCATACCGTAGGGCCCGTCATCTCCGGTCCGTTAAAGAAACGCGACTGCAACCTTCTGTCCGAATGTTATGAATCCTGTCTGAAGCTGGCCACAGCCAATGAATTGGAATCCATCGCCTTTTGCTGTATTTCCACGGGCGTTTTCCGGTTTCCCCAGGAAAAGGCGGCGGAAATTGCGACAGACACGGTACGGCGCTTTCTGGAACACAACACCTCAATCCGGCAGGTGATATTTAACGTCTTTACGGACCGGGACTTAAAGATCTATCAAAATATCCTGTTATAAGGGCTGACCGGTTTTCTATGAAAAATCGGTAAAGCTGTCGGTTTTCGAAACACTGTCCACATGAACGTATACGTCCATACATGTCATCTTCTCTTTTTCGTATACCTGTTCAAAACAGGAGAGAATTCCTTCCTTCGGTCTTTCCCGAAATCCGTTTGCCTGTAAAAATTCCAGTATCTTTTTATACGCATTCGGAATGCGTTCAAAAGCGGCTGCAAAAGGATCATATATGGTAATGACCGCATAATCCGCCTCCTGCTGATCTGCAAACTCCACACCCGGGCAGCCGGTTTCAAATCCTTTCGGCAGAACATAGGCAGCGGCATATCCGCGAAGCCCAAACCGGTTTTGCAATTCAAATGAAACAAAGGGAAAGTCCCATCCGATTTTCACCGCATCTGGCTGAAAATCCAGCAATCCCGATTGCTTCGCCCAGTGGTCCATATAGGCATTCACATCGTCCTCCGGATTCGGCGTGACCATCACATATCTCGCCATCCGGAAGGCTTTTACTGATTTGATAGTAATGTCCGAATAAACTTCATCGGCCGCGGCCATCTCTTCCCTGACCAGAGCGTCCAGCTTACAGGAAAAGATATCACATAGCGCTACCAGTTTGTTCAATTCCGGAATAATTTCATCTGCTTCCCATCTCGAAATTGTCTGCCGGGAAACGGACATGATCTCCGCCAGCTGTTCCTGGGTCATCTTCTTTTGTTTTCGTAAATACTGAATGTTTTTCCCTACACTCATAAACTCCTCCTCACAGGCGCAATTTTTTTATAAATCTGCCTCTTTTATGCTGCTGATTTATTATTGCATATCGCCGGGAAAAGAAACACCACGCCGTAAGCGCTATTTAGAGCGGCTCATGTCAGCTGCCGCGTTACACTGCCGTCCGGCCCTTCTGAACGGATCGTTCGGACTATCCGGCAGGACAAAATTTATTTTCTTTCTCTTTTTGGCTGAATCCTTTGCATGAGTTGTCTTTGATTCTGAAACATTTTCTTCAACTTGAGTTTATTGCAGGTATATGTGCCCCTGCTTACACCGCGGTCATAGATTCTCACATCAATTTTTCCATAAATGGTAAAGGAAAACGGCGTCTCTTTGATAAAGTCTATCCGCTTCACCTCACTGCAGACATAACGGACCCAGGAATAGGATCGGGAATCATCTTTCGGATATTGCTCTGTGTTAATTGACGTTCTGTATACATATTCCAGCTTTCCGGCCGTATGAATCACAGCGGATGATGCAGTCGCCCATTGCAGAAGAATCACGGAAATGGCAATAACATTGATAAAAATGGCAGCCACCACCCCGGCCCCCATTGTCCTGATTGTCAAATCCCACAGCCATATTTCCAAAATAAATAATGCCAGAATCTTAAAGACCATACAATGGATGAAATACTGTCCGAAGGAAAAGCGGAAGTCGGAATATTTGCCGCTTTGAGCAGGTTCCACTTCTTCCGGCGTTTTTACCTGTTCCTCTTCATAAACCTCATCGGCGATATAGTCTGCGATCTCCTTCGCGTCCTTCATCGATAAGCCATATTCCCTCATGCCAAGTTTGATGCATCTCACTTTATTTTTATCCGTTTTATATTCTTTTTCCAGAAAAGCATATAATTCCCGGGGATAGGTATGCTCTCTTTTTTTCAGGCGATAATTGCACCACGGACATTTTTCTTCTGCCAGGCTTTCTTTTCCGCAATTGGGGCAGATCACCGGTTTCCTCTCTTCTTTCATCCGGATTTTCCTCCTGTAACATTTTCCATGATATCATATAACATTATTCCGGTTTTCTCAATGGGATTGTCAAGAATCAGAAGAATAGCAGCAGCTTGGCTCAAAGGTGAACTGTTGCGGACGGCAGAACCATAAAAAGATTTACAAAAACAAAATGAGACGTTATAATAGGTTCGGGAATGAAGTTCTCCCCTGGGAAACCTAAACCGCTGATTGAAGGCTGATGACTTCTGTGATTCCATTTTCGCAGAAAGCATCGGCTTTTTTCTATTATAAGGAGGACATTTCTATGTTAACATCACTGGCTTTTATTTTTCTGGCGGGGCTGGCCATGGCTGCCCTCTGTCAAAAGCTCAAACTGCCCCGCATCATCGGCATCCTGTGACGATATTTTTGTGATTGTGCTCTTCTCCACCTTTGTCGGCATGGCCCAGGGCGGCAGCGCTCATCTGACGGATTTTGTGAACATCCCGGTATCCATCCTGCTGGGAATTGTCCTTGGCGCGGCCGCCGGATTTTTACTCAGCTTATTTTTTGAAACGGCCTATGCCCATAAACACTGCGTCCGAAACAGCATGAAAGTGATCATTGTGCTGGGCGTATCGTTTTTGCTGATGGCCGTTGAAGCCCGGCTGAAACCTGTGGTGTCTCTTTCCGGACTGCTGGCCGTGATGAGCATGGCCTGCACGCTCAAGCTAAAAAGCGTTGCCTTTGTCTCCAAACGGCTTTCCGAAAAATTTGGCAAGCTGTGGCTGGCTGCCGAGGTCATTCTCTTTGTATTGGTGGGAGCGGCGGTAGATATCCGCTATACCCTCAGCGCGGGCGTTGCCGCTGTTCTCATGATCGCTGCAGCCCTGGCTTTCCGGGCATTTGGGGTTTTCCTCTGCCTTTTGGGAACCTCTCTGAACAAAAAAGAGCGGCTTTTCTGCATCATCGCTTATCTGCCCAAAGCCACGGTACAGGCGGCCATCGGCTCCGTCCCTCTGGCTATGGGACTTTCCTGCGGCCCCATCATCCTTTCCGTGGCCGTATTGGCTATCCTGATCACCGCGCCGCTCGGCGCGCTGGGAATGGATCTTTCTTACCAAAAGCTGCTGACAAAAGATATTGACCGCTCATAAACACGTTTTATGACAAACCAATGAGAAAGCCGGGACAGCCCTCCGTTTTCCTGAAGAAGCGTTGCCCCGGCTATCTGCCGCTTTTATCTCAACCCTTTTTTCAATCGGTCAGAACCGCATCATTGCCTTCCGGCAGGATCAGTCCCATGATGATGCCAATCACAGCTGCCAGCGCCAGACCGGAAATGGTCACGGTTCCCGTTACCGGAATGCTGTCACAGCCGATCCCGATGACCAGAATGATCGCGGCCGTCAGCAGGTTGCGGCTGTTGCCGAAGTTAAGCCTTGCATTGATCAGGATGCGGACGCCCACCGCGGAAATCATACCGTAAAGCACAATGCTGATGGCGCCGGTCACCGGGGAGGGAATGCTGGTGATGAACCCGCCGAATTTTCCGATGACGCCCAGCAGCATGGCAAAACATGCGGCAACACGGATGACGGAAGGATCATAAACCTTGGTCACAGCAAGCACACCTGTATTTTCGCCATAGGTGGTGTTTGCAGGGCCGCCCAGCAGGCCGGCCAGCATGGTGGCAAGACCGTCGCCCAAAAGGGTGCGGTGCACGCCGGGATCTTTGAAGAAGTTCTGTCCCACTACCGCGCCGTTGGTGGTGATATCGCCCACATGCTCGATCATGGTAACCAGCGCGATGGGTGCAACCGCCATGATGGCATCCAGCTGAAACTTGGGAAGGCATAAGAGCTGGGAATAGATGTCCGGATCCGTGAGGGAAATCCAGTGCGCTTCCCGCACCGCGGTGAAATCACAGAAGCCCAGCGGCAGGCAGACCAGATAGCCCACGATGATCGCAAACAGGATCGGCATCAGATTAAAAATCCCCTTTGCCCAGATGGAAACGATGATCACGGTTGCCAGAATCACCACTGTCACCAGAATGGATTTTAAGCTGAATTCCCCGTTGTAATAAAATGCGCTGTTGATAGCCGTAGCGGACAGACGCAGGCCGATCACGATGATCACAGGTCCCGTGACAATGGGGGGCAGCAGCTTGTTCACCTTTTCATAACCGAACAGTTTGATCAGCAGGGCAAAAACCACATATACCAGACCTGCCACGATCAGCGCGCCCTTTAAAGCCGCCAGTTTGTCCAGATAATCCGGATCTCCCACCCGGGAATTTCCGATTACCGCCATAATGCCCGCCATAAACGCGAAGCTGGAACCCAAAAATACGGGGACCTTTTTCTTTGTTACCAGATGAAACAGGAGCGTGCCCAGACCTGCGCAGAACAGGGTGATGGAAACGCTTAAGCCGGTCAGTGTAGGCACCAGCACCGTGGCCCCGAACATCGCCAGGGTATGCTGGATCCCGAGAATGATCTTCTGACCCATGGTTCTTTCACTCATTACCTTTTCCTCCTAAGAATTTTTATTCATGCAAGCCGGCAGAAAATTTTGGCCAGACCAAAACTTCCTTTGCCGGCGCACTGACAAATTTGAATACAGCCTTTCCTAACGCGGTCAGCGCGTCACATTGGCCAGCCACTTCTTCTGCCGGTATCTGTAAAAGCAGAAAGGCAGTTTTATGATTTCATCGGAAAGCAGGATGATATAAACCGCAATCACCGGCCATTTGAATACAAAAGCCGCCAGTGCCCCGATCAGGATAGAGCCAAACCACATGGTGCTCATATCCAGGATCATCCCAAAACGGGTATCTCCTCCCGCCCGGAAAACGCCCACCACCAGATCGGTGTTCAGCGCCTGGGCCACCACATAATAGGACATGATACATAAAAATGCATTCATATAAACTGCAGTCTGACCTTCAAAAGACAGCCCTGCAATGATGAGGGGCCGGATGAGAAAGATCAGCAGCCCGCCGCAGATGCCGCCGAGGAAGGACAGCCGCACAAAACGGCGTCCGTATTCTTCCGCCAGGTCGGTACGGCCTTCGCCGATGACCTTGCCGATCATGATGGCGGTGGCATTGCCGATGCCAAAGACCACTACCTGAGCCAGCTGTCTGCACACATGGGCCACGGAATTGGCCGCTACCGCGCTGCTGCCCAGATGGCCAACAATGGCTGCGTTGGCGGAATAGCCCACACCCCAGAAAAGCTCATTGATGATCACCGGCCCCGAATAGTGCATGAAGTCCCGGAACAGGACTTTGTCCATATGTAAAATATACCCGGGCCGCACCTTGATATCACGGTTAAACCGCCGGGCATAGAAGAGCACAATTCCCAGCTCCAGCAGTCTGGCGCACAGCGTACCGATAGCCGCGCCCACAATTCCCAGCGCGGGCGCGCCGAACAGCCCGAAAATCAAAACCGCATTGATGCAGAAATTCAGCGCCAGGGAGCTGGCGTAAACGACGGTTGAAATGACCACCTTTTCCACCGATTTCATCACGTTTAAATAAGCCATGGTAAAAACGGTCACCGGATAAGTGAATGCCACGATCCGCAGATACTTACAGCCTTCCGCGATCACCTCCGGATCATTGGTAAAAATATGCATGATGTGCTGCGGGATCACAAGCGTGATGAGCATGAACGCAATTCCCGCAGTCTCCGCCAGCCGGATCACGATCCCCAGGATTTTTTCAATGGCTTCCCGGTTTCCTTTTCCCCAGTACTGAGCGGTCAGCACCGATGCGCCGGAGGTCATGCCGAACAAAAACAGATTTAAAATGAACAATACCTGGCCTGCCAGGGAACAGCCGGAAAGGACCTTCTCTCCCACTTTTCCCAGCATGATGACGTCGGTGGCATTGACGCCCACATTGATCAGATTCTGCAGCGCCATGGGGACCACCAGCGCCATCACCCGCCGGTTAAAATTTTGTGTATCAATGGAAACCGAGTTCTTTTTCTTTTGCAAATTCATAAATCACCTTTAAAAACAGATTTCCGTCCGGGCGGGCACTGTCTTTGCCAGCAGCTTACCGCCCCGGTAGGAGTATAAAATTTCGCTCTTTTTATTGAGCGCGTCATAGAAATTCTCCGCATTGAGGATGAGAAAATCTGCGGGATTCTTTTCCCGGATGCCGTAAGTCTCCCCCAGATGCAGCGTCTTTGCCGCATTGTAGGTGATCAGCCGATAGGAATTTAAAATTTCCTCATATCCCATCATCTGGCACACATGAAGCCCCATGAACACGGTATCCCTCATATTGCCCGTCCCCAGCGGATACCAGGGATCAAAAATATCGTCATGTCCAAAGGACACGTTACAGCCTGCCGCCAGCAGTTCCTTCACCCGGGTCACGCCCCGGCGTTTGGGATAGGTGTCCACCCGTCCCTGCAGATGGGTGTTCACCAGCGGATTGGATACGAAGTTGATTTTGCTCATGGATAAAAGCCGCATCAGCCGGTTTACATAAGCATTGTTATAGGAATGCATGGCCGTGGTGTGGCTGGCGGTCACCCGGTCAAAAAGTTCCAGTTCCAGCGCTCTGCAGGCCAGCGTCTCCAGCCCTCTGGAAGCCTCGTCGTCAATTTCATCACAATGGACATCCATCAGGCGGTCATATTTCACCGCCAGACTGCAGGCATAATTTAAAGACTCCACGCTGTATTCCCTGGTGAACTCAAAATGGGGGATGGCGCCCACACAGTCCGCCCCCATCTTCACCGCATCCTCCAGAAGCTGTTTTCCGTTGGGGAAGCTTAAAATCCCCTCCTGAGGAAAGGCTACGATCTGAACCGTCACCAGATCTTTCAGCTCATCCTTTAACTCCAGCATGGCCTCCATGGCCGTCAGCGCCGGATCGGTCACGTCCACATGGGTGCGCACAAACTGCACCCCGTTTGCCGCCTGCATCCGAATGGCGCGCCCTGCCCGCTCCTTCACGTCGGCTTTGGAAAGCTTTTCTTTGCGTTTGCTCCATAATTCAATCCCTTCAAAAAGCGTGCCGCTTCTGTTCCAGTCGGGATCTCCCGCGGTCAGACAGGTATCCAAATGCACATGAGACTCGATGAAAGGCGGCAGGATCATGCATCCTGTGCCGTCAATCACCTCTTCTCCCGGCTCCGGAGTCATATGTTTTGCGATCCTTTCAAATTTTCCGTCTTTCACCCGTATATCGGTGGTATCCGTGCTGTTTTCCAGATGAATATTTTTAATTAACATCCTGTGTCCCCTTTCTTTGTCATGCTGCGGTACAGTTTTAAGGCGCACGACAGCCGCCGTACGCCCAATTCACTTATTTTGCCGCCTTTGCGGCTTTTTTATCAACCATTTGCCCGATGAGATAGCATACACATGCCACCGCCACACCGTTTAAGGAAGCGATACCCACAGGGACCACATTGGCAACCACCGCCCCGGCGATCACGCCCAGGATGGCGAACCAGTTCACCTGCTTTTTGATCACATCCCACTGTTCGTATTCTTTTCTGTTGCAGAAATAACCCAGGACAATGATCGCGCCCACCGGCGGAAGGGTGCAGTTTAACACGTTCAGCCAGCCCACGAAATTGTTATACAGCCAGATGGCCGTCACGGTTCCCAGCGCGCCGGAAATCAGCACCATGGGACTTTTTTTGATCTTTGTAATGTTGGAAAGGCCCAGGCCGGCGGAATACAGCGCATTATCATTGGTGGTCCAGATGTTCAATCCCAGCACGATGATGGCGAATGCGGTCAGATTCAGCGCCACCATGACTTCAAAAATATCGTTGCCGCCCACATAGACGCCGCTCACCGCCCCAAAACAGAACATCAGGCTGTTTCCCAGGAAAAAGGCAGCCAGCGTCACGATCACCGCCTGTTTCGCACTTTTGGCAAAACGGGCGAAGTTGGGGGTGGCGGTACCGCCGCTGACAAAGGAGCCGATCACCAGGCCCGCGCCCGTGATCACACTCATTCCCTGGTTCTGGGCAAATTTCTCCGCCAGGGAAACATCCCCGTTTTTGATGGCAATGGCCATAGCCGCAATTCCCAGCGCCGCGATTAAGGGTACGGAAATGTAGCTCACAATAGTCATGGCGCGGATGCCGAAAAAGGCGGAGCCCGTCATACAGATTCCCGCGACGGCCACCAGCAGATACGGAAGCCAGACGTTGTCCGGCGCGATCAGTTTGGCCACCGGAATGGCGAACATGGCCACGCCCACGCCGAACCAGCCGATCTGTGTGAAGCTGATCAGCGCGGAAGGCAGCCAGGAACCTTTCGCTCCAAAAGAATGCTGCGCCAGAAGATCCAGGGAAAGCCCGGTCTTTGCGCCCACATAGGCCAGCGCCCCGGTATAAGCGCCTAAAATGATGCCGCCCAGAACCAACGCGCCGATGAAGCCGCCCAGATCCAGGCTGTCACCCAGCTGCTGGCCTGTCCACATGCTCGCCGAAAAGAAGGTGAAGCCCAGCATGATCATGAACATCGTCAGAAACCGGCGTCTCGCAAACTTCGGCACCGGCATCAGGGAATAGTCGTGATCCACTATTTTTGTCTCTTTTTCACTCATTCTGAAATCTCCTCAAAAAAGCCCTATTTTGAAAAGAATATCACAAATTGAGACAAATTCCAACAGGAAGTTTATTCTTTTTTAATAATATTGGGTATCACATAGCGGTTCCACACCGCCGGAAATTCCGCCCGCACAGTCACCAGATAATATACGCCTTCGTCTTTATCCCCTAGGGCAATTCCATCATAGCTCATAATCCCATCATATTCAAACAAATAACCGTTCATGCCAGGGTAAGAGGCAGCACAATATTGACGAAGAATCGCTTTCTGTTCCTCCGTCAATTTCTCCGGCTTCACACTAACATTCAAATTGCTGTCACGAAATGCCTTCTGAATGGCGGAAGCGATACCGCTGTCGTCCTCACACACCTCAATTTTCATTCTGCTAACCCCTATGTCCCACGCCGGATCAGTGTCTTTTTTCACGAAGGTAAATATAACATTTACCTTTTCTTCCCGAAAGCTGAATTTGTTACAGCGCATAATGATGTGTGTTCTGGGAGCATATTTTTCTTCCTCAGGCAGGGTCTCTTCTTCCAGTACAACATCAGATTCCTGTAGATTCAATGCCTTCAGTACTTCCTGCTGTGTCATTCCCCATTCCAGCGTTCCTGACAGGAAGATTTTTTCCAAGTCTATGCTTTCCTCAGCTTCCCCCCGGAAAATACATGTCTTCATATCCCTATTATACGCTGCAAACAATAAAATTCCGAATAACACTGCTGTTACTGCAATCATTTGACTGACTCTATTTCGCAAAGCATCATCTCCTCATACCAAATCCCTATTTATTCATCTTATATACGGGATCGGCCGGATAGCCGCCGCGCAGCTTCTGCATCCCCCTCTGCACCGCATCTTTGGAATTTTTCCAGTCCGCATCCTTGTTGAGATAATCAAATTTCTCAATGAGCCAGTCCACGTCCGCGCTCATGCGCTCCATGTTTTTTTTCATCACCTCAAAAATCATGGGGTAAAAAGTTTCCTTTTCCTGATCGGAAAGGCGGCTGTCCGCCCCGTTGCACAGATCCCCGAAATGGTGCAGGCAGAACCCCTTGCCGTTTTGAATCTTTTCCACAAACGCGGGATCATTTTTGTAAAGGTAAAAAAAGGTGTCCAGATACCGTTCGTAATCCTTCTTAAAGCGGTCGCAGATATAGCAGGTGGACTCCCGTTTCTCCACCCACTGGCCGATGGGATTTTGCTGGGTGGTCTTGCGGAACCGGTCCGCCATGGATGTCTTGCCCGGCTTAAACTGCTTAAACCGGCTCTCCATTTCCGCCAGCAGTTTCTTATAATGGGTCTTTAAAATCCAGCCGTTACCCAGGGTATTGCCATAATCGAACATTTTTTTCATGTGCGCACGGCAGAAGCCTTCTCTGTCCGTGTCTTCCCGGACATCGCTCTCCATATAGGAGGCGCAGGAGCCCAGCACAAAGTCCATCAGATCCTGTTCCACATTCCGCTCAATGTAGCAGAAAGGGCATTCGTCCCCGGCGTTCACCGCGTCGTTTAACGGTATGGTATACAGTTTTTCCTTCATTTCTCCATCATCCTCCGTAAGATATCAATGTATTCACAGATTTCCCTGTAAAGCTTTTCCGGGGTAAAATCATACCGCCCGGTCATTTCTTCCGTAAGCCCGTCTATGGTATAGCGCACCAGCCGGATGATCCGGTCAGAATCCCCGACTCCTGCAAAAATGCTGTAATCCGCCTGCATGTTGTAGGCCCGCATTTTTTCCCGGTAATCCGTCCTTTTTTCTTCCGTCTCCGCTACCGCTTCCGGATGTTCTTCCTTCATTCCCAGATTCAAAAAACGCTGCATATAGGGATAGAGTTTCATCACCTGCATCCTGGCCCGTTCCATCTGCCTGGTCAGTTCAAAGAAATCCGTCTCAGAGCGGTCCACTTCCCTGGAAAATTCCAGCAGCATAAACCGGGTGCTGTAATCGAATAAAAAAGTATACAGTCCCAGTTTGCTTTCAAAGTAATGAAAAAGCAGGCCCTTGCTGATCCCCGCCTCCTTTACAATATCGTCCGTGCTGGCATGGCGGTAGCCGCTTCTGGAAAACACCTTCAGCGCCCCATTGATCATCCGGTCCTGCTTCTCCTGTTTTAAATCAAAAAATTTGTCATTCATTGTCAGAATCCCCCGCACATTGACCTTTTTGGTCGATACTTAATATTAACATAACAAAAGAACCGCTTCAACCGGTAAGTTTAGAGTTTTTTAATACATACTCCTCTTTTCATTTCCGTAAAATAGTATTAGAATGAAAAAAAGCAAACAAATCATATATGTGGAGGGACATCATGGCAAACAAATGGAGCAGGCTTTTGATCTTTGCAGCTACCGCGGGAGCAGCCGCAGCAGGTACCTATTACTATCTGCAGAATAAAAAGGAAAAAGAAAGCCAGGAGGACGATTCTTCCTTTGACGATGATTTCGAAGAGGATGATGCCGAATTTGAAGATACCGATTTTGATGACAGTGATTTTGACGACGACGATTTTGAAGAGGAGTCCGGAGAAAGTCTCAAAGAGGACACTTCCCGTATCTTCACTTCCGGCACCGATGACCAGGGGCATACCTATGTCACACTGGATTTAAAGGCGGCCCAGGATAAAGCGGCGCACCTTTGCGGCAATGTTGCCAACAAGCTGGAAGAGGCTGTACACAAAATTAAGAGCAGCAGTGAATATGAAAATGTCAGTGAAAAGATTTCCGAAACGGTAAATAAAATCAAGAACAGTGAAGAAGCCCAGCATGTGGATGAGCATTTGGAAAATGCGCTCCATAAAGTAAAAGAGGCCACTGAAAAAGCGGTGGGTTCCGTCAGTGAAAAGCTGGACAGCGCTGCCGCACAGGATGCTGCGAATGCGGTCAACGAAGCGGCCCAGGCAGCGGCAGATGCGGCCTGTAAGGTAGGCAGTGCTGCGGCAGACCTGACCCGGGACGCGGTTTCCAAAGCGGCGGATGCGGTCAATCAGACAGCAGCGCCGTCCGAAGAGGGAACTCCCGAAGATCCCCAGTAAATCATGCCGGAACACAAAAATACCCGCCCTCTAAGGACGGGTATTTTTGTGTTCCGCTTCCCTGCGGCACTGTCTTTTGATGGTTCCGGCCAGCCAGAACAAAAGCAGAAGCGGCAGGCATACTCCTGTCATCAGGAAGGTATATCGAAAAAAACGGTCCGGATCATTTTTCCCGGCCCGATTTAAAAACGGAAGCCCCAGCACAATGAAAAAATACCAGAAAACCGGGGCCAGATACCGGCCTGATGCATGCCCGTCCTTCTCCCTGCCTTCCCTGCGCCCAAGCCAGGCGTCCGCCGTCCGGTAAATGAACAGCAGCGCCGTAAAATAAACGATGATGCCAATGACGGTATGAAACCGTTCCGGCGTCATCCACCCGGAAAAAAATCCTGTTTTTTCCAACATTTCCGGAAGGAAAACCGCAAGTACAATCCGCAGGCCGTTGACGAAAACGGTGAGCGCCCAGGCGGCTGTCAAGCTGATCCCGGTCCAGACAACCCCTTCCCTTTTTGTCCCCATGCGGTGGACAAAGGAAAACAGCAGCATGGCGGCCGTCACCAGAAAAAACTGCAGTCCCGCACAGGAAGGCGCAATGAGAAACCGGTGGGCGTGGCTCACGTATCCGATTCCCTCCTGCCGCACAAATTGAATCCCGCTTAACAGCTCTGCCCACCGGGCCGTGGGAGCCAGAATCCATTCCAGCTCCCGAAATCCGGCCCTGCTGCCAAACCATTTCAGTCCCAGGATCAGCATACCGCCGATCCCATAAAAAATCCCATTCTTTCGGAAAAAATCCGCCCTTTTGTCCTCTGTCATTTTTCTACCTCTTCGCTGTCATTCTCAGGCTGTCCTTCCCGTTCTCTTTTTTCGGCGCCCTGTCACACAGAAGAACAGTACCGCTCCCATGAGAATCAACATCACATCTCCCGGTTCGGAACCGATCGTATAGCCTGTTCCCACCGCAAACTGGGATACATTTTCAGGAAGAGGAAGGGGCTGGGCCACATCCCTGCTGTTTTTATCCGGATTCCTGACCTGTTCCACCACCGCGATGAAGGAAGTATAGGGCGTCATCATGCTGTAATCCAGGCCGATTTGGGTCACCTCTTTTTTCACATCCTCGTTTCTGTCATTTGTCCCGTAATCGGTGAGCCGTTCCACCTTTTTGCGGGCCCACAGATACCGGATCGCCCCGTTTTCCTCCAGCGGCTGTATGCCGGAAACCGGAATATCCTGGGCGTATGCCTGACCACCCGCCATTCCTGTGATACGGATTGTTCCTGCCGCTTCCCCTTTCCACTTTCCGAAGAGCACAATCGGCTTGCTGGCAAAGAGTGTGGAAGGCACGGTAGGTTCCACATCGAAAACATCAAACCCGTCATAGGCGATTTTGATATTTGTCAGAACCGGCGACTGGATATAGGTGCGGAAACGATCCGCCGTGGCCAGCGCGTCCGCCTCATCTGTGACCACAAAGGATTCCCCCGCTCCCGCTTTGGCGATCCCTTCGATCAGGTAACGGTTCACGGAAGAACCGATTCCAAAGGAAAAGAAATTTGTCCGGTCCATGTTTTGATCGATCAGTTCAAAAATTTCCTTTTCCCCTCCGATATAACCGTCCGTAATGGTGACAATGCTGCGGGCTGTATTTTCTTTCATGGGCAGGTTGATCGCCGTTTTAAGGGCAGGCGCCAGTTCCGTACTACCTCCGCCTTCCTGGCTGTCAATCAGCGCCATCGCCTTTGCGATATTTTCCGGCGTTGCCTGCAGGGAAGAACCGGGAGAAAGCACCGTCTGCGCCCCGGAAAACAAAAGCAGGTTGAATTGATCCGTCTCCCGCAGCCCGCCTACCAGATTTTTAATCAGGGCTTTTGCGGTATCCAGTGGAAATCCGTACATGGAACCGGAAACATCCAGCACAAAAATGTATTCTCTGGGAGGGATTTCCGCTGTATCACAGCGCTCCGGCGGCTGTACATTGAGCAGGAAGAAGTTTTCTTTCTCCCCCTGATATAGCATCAGACCGCTGTTCACCTCTTCTCCGGTAAGTCTGTAATCCAGGATGAAATCCCGGTTTCCGGCATATTCCTCCGGATTGGACAGCGTTATTCTGGCCGCCGTCTCATTTTCCCAGTCCATATCCACCTTATGGGTCTTGCAGGTCAGCCCGGTGATGGGGACGCCTGCAGATAATTTTACTTCAATCTCATATTTCCCCGGTTTCCCGTCCCCTTCTTTCAGATAGGGCGTGGCGATCCATTTCTCATTTTCGGCATTCTGCTTTCCAAAAGGGCTTACGTACCGGGGCCCTGTCACTGTGGGAAATACAAACTGATAATTTCCTTCTTCCGGACTGATTAGTTCCGTATAATGCAGTTCAATGTGTACCGTATCCCCGGGCATGATATTGGCCACATCCATGGAAAATACATTGGGACGCTGTTCCTCCATCAGGGAAGCGCTTTTCCCTTCGCTCTTCGCCTGTTCAAACTCCTGCTTCGCTTCCTCTTTTTCCTTGATCTGCGCAGTCACAATCTGGTCCCCGATCTGCATTTTCATCCCGTGGACGCTGACTTTCGTGGATGCCGGAAAAATGTATTTCGCATTGATGGGATTTTTTCCCTCATTGGCGTACGTCTGGGTCACATAGGTCTCGGCAATCATGCCGTTGATATTCGTGGACACTTTTGTTTCCTTTAAAGGAAAACCGTCCTCCGATGTCTCTGCATTCTCAATCAGGAAATACGGCGCCAGTGTGACATCTGCACTGTCCTCCTGAGCGGATGCCCTGGCCGGCATCATGCTGCAGAACAATAACGTCAAAAGTGCGCACATCCAAATTTTTCTTTTCATTTTCCTCCTCCTTGTATCTCGCAGGATCTCCTGCTTTTGCGGGGCGGGCTTTCATCACCGCCTTTATACCCTTAAAATACTATATCCTCCCATCAAATTAGCATCAGAAATGTATCTTTTTTGCATCATAAAAAAAGCAGCGGAAAATGATCGCTCATTTTCCGCCGCTTCTCTTTGGTTTCCTGCCATTTTTTAATTTTCGATCCGGACCCGGATGGTTTTGATCTCAAACGCGCCGAAGGAAGTCTCCACTGTATTCCCCTCTGCCGGAAGTTCTTTCTGCACATTTTCCAGCATGTCGCATTCCCATGCCCGGAATGCTCCCAGGTTGCAGAAAATCTTTGTGGACACAGCCGCCTTTTTGGACTCATAGAGGCGCAGGATGATATCGTCGCTGCCGTCTTCCGCAGGCTTGACGGTTTCCAGAATTACATTGTCCTTTTCCACGCCAAACGCGCTGAAGGATTCCGTAATGCCGGATTTCACCACGGGCGCAACGTTCAATTCATAGCCCTGTCTGACCACATCGCTGTCCATAAAGGTACCTTCCCATGCGGTAAAGGCATAGGTGAAGTGATGCTTTCTGTTGTCCGCCCGCATTTCCGGCGCTGCCGCCGCCCGCAGGAGGGTCAGTTCCAGCGCGTTTTTATTCATGCTGACGCCGTATTTACAGTCATTTAATACCGCCGCTCCGTGGGCGCCGTCGCAAAGCGCGCTGTACCGGTGGTTGCACACCTCAAACCTGTCTTTTTCATAGGCTCTGGAACGGTGTGTAGGACGCTCCACATAGCCGAACTGCATTTCATTGATCCCGTTCTCTGCATATACCTCTACCGGGAAGGCCACTTTCAGCAGGCGGTGCAGCTCCTTCCAGTCAATTTCCGTTTCAAATTCCAGGCGTCTGCTTTCCTCTGTCAGACGGATATACTGTACAAAAGAAGAATTGCTGATGCGCCCTTCCACTTTGAGTACGGCTTCCAGACCGCCCTCTTTTAAAACGGTGACCTTCACCTCCTCTGCTGCGGTGACTTCCTGCTCCAGATAGTTGGAATCAATGTCCCAGGCATCAAAGAGACGGGGCACATCCTTGTACAGGTGGAAACGGTTCAGGCTGTCTTTGGCAAATTCCCGGCCGCTCTCCTTTAATACAAAGGAAACCACTTCGCCGTTTCTGTCGATTCCGGCCCTCACAAGGCTGTTTTCCATCACGAAGCCGTTCCCGTTTTCCGTCAGGGAAACGCTGCCCTGCTCCTGACTGCCGCCGTCTGCGCAGGGCAGAAGGGATACCGCGCCGCAGGCGGGCACTTCCACCAGGGCTTTCACGCCGTCTTTCGTAAGCTGCACCAAAACAGGGGTTCCGTCTGCGGTCTGCGCGCCTGCCGCAAATTCTTCCGGCAGAGTAACCAGCGCCTGGCGGGCAAAGCCCAGAGAATTGAATACCGTTACGCCGTTCCCTTCTTTTACCAGGCTTCCTGCTGCATCCTGCATCAGCCGCGAGCTCTCCGCCAGGATTCTGCCAAATGCTTCTTCCGCCTCTTCATAGACCCGTGCGATGGAAGAACCGGGCAGGATATCATGGAACTGGTGCAAAAGCACTTCTTTCCAAAGGGCGTCCGCCTCTGCCAGGGGATATTCCTTCCCGTTTCGTTTGGCCAGCGCGCCCCACATTTCCAGTTCCCGCATGGCCAGCTCGCATCTCCTGTTATTCTGCTTCACCATAGCCTGGGAGGTATAAGTTCCTCTGTGAGCGGAGAAATACAGTTCTCCGGTATAGGTGTTTTTCGGGCCGCCTTCTTTTTCCATGTCTTCGAAAAATTCCTTCGGGCCTTCCAGCTTCACCTTCGGGCAGCCTTCCAGATCCTTTTCCCTCAGGGCGTATTCGATGTAATCCCGGGCGGGACCGCCGCCCCCGTCGCCATAGCCAAAGGGCAGCAGGAACGCGTCCAGATCCCGCTTCTGGCTTCTGTTCTTCCACACATTTGCCAGCTCTGTGGGGTCGGTGCGGTAAGTATAGCTGGTGGGCAGGAAGGAAACGATCTTCGTGCCGTCCATGCCTTCCCAGTAAAAATAATGATACGGGAACTGCTCCCCTTCGTTATAGGACCAGAAAATTTTCTGAGTCACCAGGTATTTCACGCCGCAGCTCTTTAAAATCTGAGGCAGCGCGGCCGTATAGCCAAAGGTATCGGGCAGCCAGAGCACTTCGCTCTCCACGCCCAGCTCTTCCTTATAATAGCGTTTTCCGTGCACCAGCTGACGGATCAGCGATTCCCCGGAAGCCATGTTGGTATCCGGCTCCACCCACATGGCGCCTTCCGCGATCCACTGTCCGCCTTTGACAGCCTCTTTAATACGGGCAAATAATTCCGGATAATATTTCCGGCACATCTCATACGCGGCGGGCTGGCTCTGGATGAATTTATATTCCGGGTATTCCTCTAACAGCCGCAGCTGGGCCGCGAAGGTACGTTCCGTTTTCCGATGGGTCTCCGCCATGGGCCACAGCCATGCCAGATCGATATGAGCGTTGCCCACCCCGTAAAATACGGGCATGGTGGAACCGTTGACCGCTTCCAGCGCAGGGCGCAGCGCTTCTCTGCCGGCTTTGTAGGAAGCGATTCTCCCCTCTTCTTCCTGCTCAAAATCCACCGCCAGGGTGAACTGCTCCAGCGCTTCCGCGATTTTGGCGGCTCTCAGGGAAGTTTCATCCAGCGTTTCCAAAAGCCTGAAAAGGGTATCCGCGTCCATATAAAGCTGATAGGCGTCCTCATTCCAGATGCCGAAGGTGCACACGCCCAGCGTCCGGCGTTTTCCTTCTTCCAGCGGATCCGTATAGGTGCCGGGCAGTACCGGCCCCGTGGCGCAGCCCCCGTCCGGCGCTTCCGGGAAATAATGACCTGCATAGGTTTCCATCAGGATTTCATACTCCGCCCCTTCTTCCCCTTTTGCCGCCAGCACATTGTCCACCAAAAAATGGTGGGGCTGTGTCACCCAGGAAGCCCGGTAGGTACCGAATTCTTTCCCGTTCACAAACAGGGTGGATTCCCCGTCAGGGCGAAGATCCATCACGATCCTTCTGCCTGCCGCTTCCTCCGGAAGCCTGATTTTCCCCTTAAACCAGCAGTATTCCCAGGTTTTTCCCCAGGTGAACCCGGAAGATACGGGAACGAACGGCCCCTGTGCCGCTTCTTCCATAGAAAGATGCTCTGTGGCAGGGAATGCCTCCCAGGAAATTTCCCCCAGCGGACGGTAAAAATCGTCCTTCAGCGTGCGCATCCAGTGTCCCAGTCTGCCGCGCCATTCCGCCTGCATAATACTCATTTGTTTTGTGTCCTCCTCTTACTTTAATAAAAGTATCCATAACCGTGTAATCCCTTCACAGTTATGTACTTTCTTTATAACGTTTCCCACAGGTTTCGTCAATCCATATTTTTTACTTTTTACAGTGAAAGTCCCGTCAAGCGGCGGTGTGAATGGGCAAGCTTGCTTGCAGCTTCACACCGACATTTGACGGGCAAGCCGGTAAGAACAAGAAGGCCGATAGGCCGGATTGTGAATACCGGCGGCGATTGCGGGAGTGCATGGCACGGAGCAATCGTCTTTCACCCATGGTCCTCCTGCCTGGGAAATTCCCAGGCCTTCGCAAGAAGTGAGATTCCGGTTTTGATCTGCTCTTTCGTAAGCCCGCCAAAGCCCAGCAGCACCGTGCCCTGCCTCCCTTTTTTTCCCTGTCCCATCCAGGCTTCGGACAGGCCGTAAACCCGCACCCCTGCCTTCATGGCGCTTTCCTTCAGCTCTGCCTCACTGCGTCCCCGCCTGTCCGTCAAAAGTACATGCAGCCCCGCATTTTCTCCTGACAACAAGAAGTCCTTTAAAAAAGGTTTCAGCTCTTCCATCAAAAAGTCATGCTTCTCTTTATAGACTTTTCGCATTCTGTTCAAATGCCGTTCAAAAGCGCCGCTTTGGATAAACTCGTTTAGCACCGTCTGGTCAAGGCGGGAAACCGTGGAAGAGAAAAAGGCATATTGGTTTTCATACTGCGCCAGCAGCTTTTGGGGCAGCACCATGAAGCTGACCCGGATGGCGGGAGCGATGGACTTGGAAAAAGTCCCGATATAAATCACCCTGCCCGCCGTATCGGAAGCCTGCAGGGAAGGGACCGGTTTTCCCCGATACCGGAATTCACTGTCATAATCGTCCTCGATCACATACCGTCCCTCTTTCCGGGAAGCCCAGTTTAAAAGTTCCATCCTTCTGCCGATGGGCATCACCACTCCTGTAGGATATTGGTGGGAGGGCATGACGTAAACCACATCCGCACCGCTGCTTTCCAGTTCTTCCACACAGATGCCGTTTTCATCGAAAGGCACCGTCACCATCTGTTTTGCAAACAGGCTGAATATTTTATAGGCTCTGGGATAGGTTGCGTTTTCAAAAGCCGCCCTTCTGCCCTCTCCCAGCACATACCGAAGCAGCAAAAGCAGAAAATCGTTTCCGGCCCCCACAATAATCTGATCGGCGCTGCAATTCACTCCCCGGGAGCCGTGGAGGTAACGGGCGATGGTCTCCCTCAGCCGGACATCCCCCTTCGCTTCTCCCAGCGCAAAGGTTTCGGCCTTGTCCTGGCTCAGCGCATTTTTACTGATCCGGCGCCAGATACCGAAGGGGAAAAAGCGCATGTCTATGGCATTGGGAGAAAAATCCACCGCAAAGCTTTTCTTTTCCCCTGTCTTGCGGCGCTCTTTTTCCTCCGCAGCTTTTTCGATCTGATACAGCTCCTCCACCCTGGCCACAAAATAGCCCCGGCAGGGCTCGGATTCAATGTACCCCTCCGATAACAGCTGTTCATAGGCCAGCTCCACGGTACTGCGGGAAACCTGCAGATAAGAGGCCAAAGAACGAGTAGAGGGAAGCTTCTCATGGCAGAGAAGCTTCCCCTTTCTGATTTCTTCTTTTATGTGATGATAAATCTGCTCATAAAGATGCGCCCCGTCATCTTTGAAATCAATCACAAGATCCTGCATAATATTTTCCTCAATCTTTTTTCGGCAGTTTAAAGGAACTCTTTAAGGAAACAATGCGGTTGAACACCGGATCTCCGGGCTTGGAATCCTTATAATCCACACAGAAATATCCCTGTCTGACAAACTGGAAGCTCTCATAGGGCTTCGCTTCCTTCAGCGAAGGCTCCAAATACGCTTCTTTCACGATCAGGGAATTGGGATTTAAGTTGAGAGAACCGTCCTCTTCATTATAAACGCCCTTTTCCTCGTCAATGATATTTTCATACAGGCGCACCTGTGCTTTTAAAGCGGTCTCACATGCCACCCAGTGAATGGTTCCCTTCACTTTACGTCCTTCAAAACCGCTGCCGGATTTCGTCTCCGGGTCATAGGTTGCATGGACTACGGTCACATTACCGTTTTCGTCTTTTTCAAAGCCGGTGCATTTCACAAAATACGCGTTCATCAGGCGCACTTCGTTGCCGGGAAACAGGCGGAAATATTTCTTAGGAGGCTCTTCCATGAAATCTTCCCTCTCGATGTAAAGTTCCCTCGCAAAAGGCACCTTTCTGGACCCCAGATCTTCGTTTTCCAGATTGTTGGGAGCGTCCAGATATTCCACCCGGCCTTCCGGATAATTGTCGATGACCAGTTTGATGGGATCAATGACAGCCATCACTCTGGCGCGCTTTAACTTCAGATCCTCCCGGATACAATATTCCAGCATGGCGTAATCCGCCGAAGAATTGCTCTTGGACACGCCGCACAGATCCACGAACATTTTGATGGACTCGGGCGTAAATCCTCTTCTTCTGAGGGCCGCGATGGAAACCAGACGGGGATCATCCCAGCCGTCCACAATCCCTTCCTCCACCAGCTTCTTGATATAGCGCTTACCGGTCACAACGTTGGTCAGATACATCTTGGCAAACTCGATCTGTTTGGGAGGATGAGGATATTCCAGCTCCCGCACCACCCAGTCATACAGCGGTCTGTGATCTTCAAATTCCAGGGTGCAGATGGAATGGGTAATCCCTTCGATGGCATCCTCAATGGGATGGGCGAAATCATACATCGGATAAATGCACCATTTATCCCCGGTGTTATGGTGATGCATATGGGCCACGCGGTAAATGACAGGGTCTCTCATGTTCATATTAGGGCTTGCCATGTCGATTCTGGCGCGCAGCACCTTCTCCCCGTCCCCGTAAACGCCGTCTTTCATCTCTTCGAACAGCTTTAAGTTCTCCTCCACGCTTCTGGTACAGGAAGGGTCCTCTTTGCCGGGTTCTGTCAGAGTGCCCCGGTATTCCCGGATCTGTTCCGCAGAAAGATCGGATACATAGGCCTTTCCTTTTTTGATGAGCCTGACTGCGGCCTCGTACATCTGATCAAAATAGTTGGAGGCAAAAAACAGCCTGTCCTCCCAGTCCGCGCCCAGCCATTTGATGTCCTCTTTGATGGATTCCACAAATTCACTCTTCTCTTTGGTGGGATTGGTGTCGTCGAAACGCATGTTGAATTTGCCCTTATACTGCTGCGCCAGTCCATAGTTTAACAGGATGCTCTTGGCATGTCCGATGTGCAGATAACCGTTGGGTTCGGGAGGGAACCGGGTATGAACCGTATCATATACACCCTCCGCCAGATCCTTATCGATGATCTGCTCAATAAAATTTCTCGAAATGACTTCCTTATTTTCTTCTGCTGCAGGATTCTCTTTACACATGTCTTAAAGTCCAACCGCATAATGCGGCGGAACCCTCCTCTCAGTCTATTTTTATCATTGTCATTTTTATATATTAGCAAACTAACCATCAAAATACAATCAATTTTCTAAAAATATATAGGACAATTGTACTTCCTGTGTTATAATGAATTTGTTTTTTCAAATTCACTTATGTAGGAGGAATATTATGAACCGTGCTTTACTAAAGCAGGATGCCAAAAATGCCATGAGCCTGGCAAATCCCCATCCTGTTCTCACCACCCTTGTGCTGATCGCGGTCAGCCTTGCTGCGAGCATGATTTTCGGAGTGGTTACCAACCTTTTTAATTTCACCGGTTTTATTACCGGTTACGCTGCGTTCAGCCTGATCGGCGCCCTGGTTGCCATGGTATCCGGCGTAGTGATCTCCCTTTTGCTCGCTACCGTCCAGTTCGGCTATACGGTTTACTGCCTGAAGGTCTTCAAACAGGAAGAAACCGGCATCAATGAACTGTTCGCCTACTTTCCCATGCTTTTAAAGGTATTCGGCCTTTCTCTCTGGATCTGCCTGTTTGTCATGCTTTGGAGCTGTCTGTGTTATATCCCCGGCATCATCGCAGCCCTGCGGTATTCCCAGGCATTCTTTATCCTTGCGGAAAATCCCGAAAAGGGCATCCGGGAATGTGTCAATGAGAGTAAGGAACTGATGTCCGGCAGGCTCTGGGAGTTTTTTGTCCTGCAGCTTTCCTTCATCCTCTGGGGCATTCTCACCGTGATAACCTGTGGCATCGCATCCCTTTATGTCCAGCCTTATATGACCACTACTTATGCGGGCTACTACCTGAGTTTAAAACCCGTAAACAGCTATGACGGAGGACAGGCAGCTTACAGCGATCCTGTATTCAATGCCGGACAGGATTATGGCAGCCAGGGAAGCAACGGACAGTTCTGAGGCTTCCTGCAGTCAAAAGAACGGAAAGTAAACTTTGCGAAATTTCCGTTATCATCACTCTAAATAAGATAAAATCTGCCGGTCCACTGAAGATTCGTGGAGCGGCAGATTTTTTAATGCATGATCATTTTTATGTCTGTCTTGAATTCCGGAATGTGTCATGGTAAAATGAAAACAAGCATTTTTTTCTAAGATTCCAGGCTCACAGCCGTCAGAATTTCTACATTCCTATCAGGAACTCTATGCTTACCCTTCACTATAACGAAAGCAGAGGTTGCTGAAAATGCGGAAAGCCTGTACGATCCTGGCCGAATATAAGCTGTCCTCTGCGCAACACACACGGAAAGGAGCAGCTTATGGAAGAAAAACTGCAAAATGAAGAACCAAATGTAATCAGAAATCACAAGGACACCGTTTTCAGGTTGTTATACCGGGACGAAACCAAACTTCTCGAACTTTATAACGCCCTGAATGATACCAATTACAAAGATGCCGGGGACCTGAATTAAACCTGTATGAACATCAGGCTTCCTTCAATCCCAACATGCCCCTTCGCGATCTGCTTTACATCGCAAGGCAGCTGGAAAGATATGTAAAGGATGAAACTCTCTATTCCACCGTTCTCACCAAAATCCCTGTGCCGCGGTTTGTGGTATTTTACAACGGTACTCAAAAGCAGCTGGAACGACAGGTTTTAAAGCTGTCAGACGCTTTTGAAAAGCCCGTTTCAGTCCCGGAACTGGAATTAAAAGTTTTGATGCTCAACATCAATGCCAGATGCAACAAAGCCCTTATGGAGAAATGCCGGACACTCAGGGAATACAGTCAGTTTGTTGCCTGCATCCGGGAATACGCCAGAGTGGAACCCATCGCTAAAGCGGTCGAACATGCGGTATCCTATTGTATCAAAAACGGAATTCTTGCTGATTTCCTTTCAGCTCAAAGAGCGGAGGTAATTGCCATGTCAATCTTTGAATATAATGAAGAAGAGGAAATGAAAAAAGTAGGCGATGCGCACTACAAAGCCGGAAAAACGGACGGACTGGCAGAAGCTATCCTTACACTTCTGGGGGATTTAGGCGAAATTCCGGATACTCTGCACAGCAAAATTGCGCTGGAGACCGATGAAGTCTCTCTGCAGAAATGGCTGAAAGCTGCCGCGAAGTCGGAATCCATAGAACAGTTTACAAAAATAATGTGACTCAGCGTCACGATTGACAGCAGACAGCCGCAGTACCCTTTTGGGGTTACTGCGGCTGCTTTTTTCTTTAGTGATGGAACAGGCGGATGCCAGTAAATACCATCGCCATATCGTATTTATTACAACATTCGATCACCGCATCATCTCTGACAGAACCGCCGGGCTGTGCGATGTATTTCACGCCGCTCTTATGCGCCCTCTCGATGTTATCGGAGAAGGGGAAGAAGGCATCGGAACCCAGCGTCACATCTTTGAGTTGATCCAGCCATGCCCGTTTTTCTTCCCTGGTAAACACAGGAGGCTTTACTTTGAAACGGGTCTGCCAAACGCCTTCTGCCAGCACATCCTCGTACTCGTCTCCCATGTACACATCAATCGCAT
This sequence comes from uncultured Lachnospiraceae bacterium, assembly GCA_902476265.1. Lineage (GTDB taxonomy): Bacteria > Bacillota > Clostridia > Lachnospirales > Lachnospiraceae > Gallintestinimicrobium. The sequence continues at coordinate 65,206 of CABSCP010000006.1, read as the reverse complement.
TGTCCCTGTCCGCGCGGCCTAATCCGTCTACAAATTCAAGTCCCAGTACCTGAGGGGACTGGCGCAGCCACCAGTTATCCGCCTTCTGTCCCGCAAGCCTTGTGCAATGGATTCTGGACTGCTGTCCTGCGCCGATGCCGATTGCCTGTCCGCCTTTGACATAGCATACGGAATTGGACTGGGTATACTTTAAAGTGATCAGTGCGATCTTCATATCGATCAGCGCTTCCTCAGGCACATTGTGATTCTCCGTCACAAAGTGGGAAAGCAGCTCCTGATCGATGTCCAGCTCGTTGCGCCCCTGCTCGAAGGTGATGCCGAATACCTGCTTTCTTTCGATCTCGGCCGGGCGATAGGAGGGGTCAATCTGAATCACATTATAGTTCCCTTTTTTCTTCTCTTTTAAAATTGCCAGCGCCTCTTGTGAGTACCCCGGCGCAATCACGCCGTCGGAAACTTCCCTTTTGATCAGCTTCGCCGTATCCTCATCACAAATATCGGAAAGGGCGATAAAATCGCCGAAGGAGGACATTCTGTCCGCGCCTCTGGCTCTCGCGTAAGCGCACGCCAGGGGAGAAAGTTCCCCCAGATCATCCACCCAGTAAATCTTTGCAAGCGTTTCCGTCAGCGGAAGCCCCACTGCCGCGCCTGCAGGAGAAACATGTTTAAAAGAGGTTGCCGCCGGAAGCCCTGTCGCTTTTTTCAGTTCGGAAACCAGCTGCCAGCCGTTAAAAGCATCCAGAAAATTGATATAGCCGGGTTTGCCGTTTAAGACGGTAACAGGAAGGTCACTTCCGTCCTCCATAAAAATGCGGGAAGGTTTCTGGTTCGGATTACATCCGTATTTTAATTGAATTTCGTTCATCTCTCCATCCTTTCTGCGGGAGGCCCCGCATTCTGCCGTTTATTTGTTTTTGTTCACAATGCGGGTTTCATAAGCGCCGCTTTCAATATCAATGTAGCGGACAAACAGGGAAACTTTGTTTTCCTCATTCAGGCTTTCCCAAACCATCCCGGTAAAGGTATCGATGTCCCCATCAATAGCAACCAGCTTGGGTTCCCCTTCAAAGCTGGGAAGCGGATTGCCGTCGTGCATATAAGTATGGATAAAATGTCCTTCTCCCGGCGCAGGATTTTCATAAGCAAAGGTGTAACGGTTGCAGGAAGAGGGATCTCCGTTGTTGCTCTTTAAAATGGACATGGCATAATTGTAGCCGCCGTTTTCAATGTGCATGATGCCGGAAATACGAGGGGTGTAGTTGGGGCCGTCGGGTTCAAACTCACGGCTTCTTAAACTCTGCTCAAAGGTGAGCTGTTTATCCATTCCTTCATAGATAGTGTCTGTCTGATCTCCGTTTGTGACGATCGTCTTATTGCCCAGCACACGGACAGGCGCATAGATGATCAGGCTGGGATCTTCCAGTTTGGAGGGGTCAAACGCCTGTGTCCGGATGCCTTCCCCGTCCTCCACAAAAATGCGGTTTCTGGAATTGCCGCTCCTTCCCATAATGAAATATGCGGTCACGGCACATTTCCCGTCTGCGGTTTTCCCGATGACGATCCCGCGTCCGGGATAAGCGTTGTTCTTCAGTTCCTCTGACAGATTTCTCTTTTGCATGTTCCTTCTCCTTTTTCGTCCAGCGCGTTCTTTCCATCGTACAAAAAAAGCCTGGACACTCACAAATTTTATGTCAGTACCCAGGCGGTCGGTTCCTTATAAACGTGCTCCCTGTGGTGAACTCCACTGATCCGCCAGTCACACGTCCTGTTTTTACTATAATGGAAGCGGGCTTTAATTTCAAGACTTTTTTTCTTTTTCTTCCACCCTGCACTTCCCCTGATATTCCCTGCAGATATTCCTGCCTCCCCTCTTCGCATCATAGAGAGCACAGTCCGCCCGGTTCATCAGTGTTTCAAAATTGAGGCCTTCCTCCCAGTAAGCGATACCGGAAGAGGCGGAAATTGTGGTTTCCTCTCCGTCCGGCAGGAAAATCCTGGCGCTTTTTAAAAGCTTATAGAACAGGCGCATGGCCTCCTGTATGGCATCTTCCGAATTAAATCCGTAGAGGAACATACAAAATTCATCTCCTGATCTGCGGGCCGCAATCCCATAGTTTCGTGAAATCCCCCGCAGTACTTCCGCCATTCTCACCAGATAAGAATCCCCGAAATCATGACCGTAAGAATCATTGATATTCTTAAAATGGTCCAAATCGATCATGACCCCTGCAGCGCACCCCAGTTCGTCCTGTTCTTTCAGGCAATGTTCCACTTTTCGTTTAAAAGCATGATAAATATTCAGTCCTGTGAGCGGATCATGGTCATGCACATATCGAATATGGTTTTTCTCCCTGATTTCATCAGAAACATCCGTCACCGTACCGTAGCTGCCGTTTTCGTCCCCCGACATCCGGATTTTTATATATCTGTCATTGCCAAGCTGATAAACATCCTTTTCTCCGTCCACAGGATTGTGCCGGATTTCCTCCAGCCTTTCCTGAAACATTCTGCAGTCAGACAACAGAATCTGGACATCCAGAACATCCATTTCCAGGATCTCCGGAAGCCGTGTGGTTGCCATCACTTTTTTCACACCGTTTCTGCATTCATACACAGCAATCGGCATCCCTGTCAGTTCAATGATACGGGAAAGCTTTACTGTGGTGCTTAAAATCCCCTCCACCATTTCATTGATCCCTCTGCTCAAGGCAGACAGTTCTTCATTTTCCGTCACATCCACCGGAGTTTCCAGATTCCCGTTTCGGATCTGTTCCAGCGCTTCCAAAATCCTGTGAACCCCGTTTACCACCTTTTTTTCAATGACCCGGTCCATCACGACGCCGATCACCCCCGCGGTCAGAAGCACATATAATGCTGTGAGGACCATATAGGACCCTCTGCTTTCATACATCACTTTATCCGTCACAGCCGCTCCCAGCAGGATATCGCCGTATTGACGTGTGACCACATATTTTCGGCTGTTGTCCATCTTCATAAAATGGCCGTCCCGGCATTTGGACAACGTTTCCGTATCTTCCAGCACTTCCTCCAGAACAAGTCCAACCTTGGATTCCATAGTATGCCCCACAATCCTGCCTGTCTTTAAATCAGCCGCAAACAGGGTTTCCCCGATATCTGTAGGGATTCTGTTGAAAATATAGGAGTAGGTATTCTTTTTCTGCATGGAAAGTATTCTTTTGGGCTCTATCCCGACCTGCACAAATCCCAGTCCGTCCAGCCGCTTCACCCCAATATACTGCATGTTCTTTCCTTCCGCTGTATTGGGCTGCTCCTTCTGCACAAGGAAGGCTTCCGGATCGCTGCTCTTTAGTACCTGCAGAAATTCCCTCATCTGTTCCCCGTCCCGGAAATCCATTCCGATATAGGCAGGAACCGTGGAATAGACCAGGATCCCGTTTTCATCCGTCACATGCAGCTCATCCACTCCTAAGAGCATTCTGATATGAAGCAGTTCGCTCCTTTGCTCCAAAAGGGCCGGGTTCTGATCGATAATATAGGCAAAGGCGCGGGTTCTGGTAAGGTAATCCTCTTCCAGTCTTTCTTTTAACGTGAGCAGTTCCTCTTCATTGTTCTGAAGCATCTGTACGATCTGATCCAGTTTATCTTCAAAAACTACTTTTTGCTGATTTTTTAAATTTTCGCCGGACAGATAATAATTGACAGCAAGTATTACGATCATGATGACCAACATGACAACATAAATACTTTTACGCAGACTTTTTTGCATGTGCCCTTTGTCCCCCTGCAACCCTTATTCAAATCGCTTGACTATATTTATCCTATCATATTTCAGGGAAAAGGCCTACAAAAAGTTAAACGCAGAGTTAAAAAAGACAGGAAATGCAAAAAAATCACATTTCCCGTCAAATCAATTGTTCTTATGTTCAGTCAGCAGAACTGTAGTTCGGCGCTTCTTTTGTAATATGAATATCGTGAGGATGGCTTTCCTTTAAAGAGGCCGCTGAAATCTTCACGAATTTTCCGTTTTGTTTGAGTTCCTCGATGCTGGATGCCCCACAGTAGCCCATGCCGGAACGCAAACCTCCCATGAGCTGGAACACAGTGTCTTCCACCAGGCCCTTGTATGCCACACGGCCTTCCACACCTTCCGGAACCAGTTTCTTGGCATCCGTCTGGAAATAACGGTCCTTGCTGCCGTTTTCCATCGCTGCAATAGAACCCATGCCGCGGTATACCTTATACTTACGTCCCTGATACAGTTCAAATTCACCGGGGCTTTCATCACACCCTGCGAACATGGAACCCAGCATGCAGACATTGCCGCCTGCCGCAATCGCTTTGGTGATTTCACCGGAATACTTGATACCGCCGTCGGCGATGATCGGAATGCCATATTCCTTCGCCACTTCGTAGCAATTCATGATAGCGGTCACCTGCGGAACACCGATCCCCGCTACCACACGGGTGGTACAGATGGAGCCGGGTCCGATCCCCACCTTAACCGCGTCAGCGCCTGCCTCGATCAGCGCTCTTGTAGCTTCACCGGTGGCCACATTGCCTGCAATCACCTGCACATCCGGATATGCTTCCTTGATCATGCGCAGACAGCGCAGCACATTTTCGGAATGGCCATGAGCGGAATCCAGCACAATCACATCCACTTTGGCTTCCACAAGCGCTGCCACACGGTCAAGCACGTTTGCCGTAATGCCGACACCGGCGCCGCACAGGAGTCGTCCCTGTTCGTCTTTTGCCGCAAGGGGATACTTGATGGTCTTTTCAATATCCTTAATCGTGATCAGGCCTTTTAAGTTGAAGTCCTTATCCACAATCGGAAGTTTTTCTTTTCTTGCCTTGGCCAGGATCTTCTTGGCTTCATCTAACGTAATGCCTTCCGGAGCTGTGATCAGCCCTTCGCTGGTCATGGATTCTTTAATTTTCCTGGTGAAATCTGTTTCGAATTTGAGATCGCGGTTGGTAATGATGCCAACCAGCTTCTTACCTTCTGTAATAGGCACGCCGGAAATACGGAACTTGGCCATCAGCTCATTGGCATCTGCCAGCGTATGTTCCGGAGATAAAGAAAAGGGATCTGTGATAACGCCGTTCTCTGAACGTTTAACCTTATCCACCTCGTCTGCCTGCGCTTCGATGGACATATTCTTGTGAATAATACCGATGCCGCCCTGTCTGGCCATCGCAATCGCCATCCTGTGCTCGGTAACGGTATCCATTCCTGCACTCATCAGCGGAATGTTCAGTTTGATTTTTTTCGTTAACCAGGTTGTCACGTCAACCTGATTGGGAATTACCTGAGAATATGCCGGAACCAGCAGCACATCGTCAAAAGTAATGCCTTCGCCAATAATCTGACCCATTTTCTCTCCTCCTGTACTTTATTTTGAATGAATGAAAACTGCCAGTAAAAATTACTGACAGTTTTATGTGTTTTAGAAAGTTTATCAGACTTGAAGCGCTCTGTCAATCCAAAAATACTTTTCTTGGCGCTACGGACTGGATGGCTTTCACCATCGCCTCACTGGGCTCAAATATAACCTTCTTCTCTCCGTTATAAATCATGACATAACGCCTGTCCGGCTGTCCCGCCACGCCGCTGGAATAATCCGTCGTCTTGAACTGACGGTTCTTATAATCATCCATATGCCAGGAATTGATCGGTGCAAAAATTTCCATGCGGTCCACTTCAAACTTCTCCGCTCTCTTGCGCCTGGTCTTATTGAATATCTTGTCCACGGAAATCTCCCTGTCCACGTACAGATATTCATATTCCATGTTCGCATGCATGGAAGCGAAATAAGCGCCTACGCCTGCCGCCACCGCCACAATCAGCAGTGGAAGAAGAACCATCCCGCCGATAAATCCGATTACAGTCACTACAATGAGCACAATTTTGAGTACTGCCAATCCGCCTGAAGGCTTCTTCGCAACCAGACATTCCACATAACTTTCATTCATGATGCCTACCACCTTTTTGTATTTTAATTCTATTCTATCATATTACATAACGGCTCCTTTTTCAAGGCGGTGAATGTGCTTGTTTATAAAATTTTCACTTTTATATAAAACAGCCTTCATTGACTTTATCCCTCCAAACGTTTATCATAAATAATGTTGCCGGGTATCCCCCGGCCGCTTTAAGATTCATATGATAAGGGAGGATTGCGGATTATGGCAACAGGTAATTCCGTAAATGATGAAATACGGGAACAGCACAGCAAAATAAAAGAAAGGACCACCAAAGAAAAGCTGGCCTATTTCTGGGAATATTATAAGGTGCATACCCTGGTGGCAATCATCGCGGTACTGGTGGTCAGCAACTTTATTTATACACTCGCCACCCGAAAGGATTCCGCGCTGGAAACCGCATTTGTGAATACCTATCTGGGACAGGAAGTGGATACGGAACAGATGGCCGCAGATTATATTGCCTATGCCGGGATCGATGCAAAAGAATATCAGGCCGTCATCGACGGCAGCATGTATATTGATTATGAAGGGATGGATCAGTACTCCGCCGCCAACATGCAGAAGCTCATGGCAATGGTGTCCGCCCGCTCCCTGGATGTGATGGTGACCGATGACCTTTATTTGGAACATAACATGGCCGCCGGCATGTTCGGGGACTTAAGTGAACTGCTGCCCGCCGAAGTCCTGGCAAAGTATGAGGACAGACTTCTATATAAAGATATTCCCGAAGATGATAAGGGAGAAGTGCCTGTGGCCATCGACGTGCGTGACTCCAAATACCTGATGTCTGCCGAAGTTCCCGCGTGGTTCACCATCATCTCCAACGCTCCCAACGTGGAAAATGCCAGGAAATTTCTGGAATTTTTACTGGAAGAATAAAATTTGTGAGCCGTCTAAAAGAGGTGTGCCGTCAGGCTGCACTTCTTTTTTGTGCGATAAAGTGGGCACATTTTTTTAATCCCTTTCTTTCCGCCCTTCACTGCCAGCCCCGCCGGCCGCCCTCACTCCCCGTACTCGATTTCGCCGTCGAATACAAATTCCGCAGGCCCGGTCATGAAAATATGGCCGCTCTCTTCTTCCCAGTCGATCACAAGTTCTCCGCCAAGAACTTCTACGGTCACATGCCGCCCGGTGCGCCCGTTTAACACACAGGCGACGGCTGTGGCGCAGCAGCCGGTGCCGCAGGCCAGAGTTTCTCCGCTCCCCCGCTCCCACACCCGCATTTTCACCCGGTCATCGGCCACCACCTGCACAAATTCCGTGTTGACCCTTTTGGGGAAACGGACATGGTTTTCAAAAGAAGGCCCGATTTTTTCGATGTCAAGCCCTTTCACGTCCTCCACAAAAACCACCGCATGGGGATTCCCCATGGACACACAGGTCATCCGGTATTCCCTGCCGCCGACGGTAATCGGCTCGTCCACCGCCCGTTCGCTTTGCGCAATGACCGGAATATTCTTTGCCGAAAGCTCCGGTTCTCCCATATCCACCCGCACCGCTTTTGTTACGCCCTCTTCCACGGTCAGATCCATGTATTTCACCTGCCCGTCGCTGATAACGGAAAACTGCTGCCGGTCTGTAAACCCTTTATCATGGACGTACTTCGCCACACAGCGGATCCCGTTGCCGCACATTTCGGAACGGCTGCCATCCGCGTTATACATCTCCATCTCAAAGTCCGCCTGATCGGAAGGATTGATGAAGATCACACCATCGCTGCCGATCCCGAAATGCCGGTCACTGACAAAGCGTACAAAATCCGGCTTCCAGGAATCGGACAGCTTTTGTGTGAATCCTTCTATATAAACATAATCATTCCCGCAGCCCTGCATTTTTGTAAATTTAATTTTCATCCCATTCTCCTTATCAGTCATATTCCCCTTTTTTTACGCGTAAACTGCAATAACAAACAAATCGGGGAAATCGCTATGAGCTCCAAAACAAAAATCATCGTACTTCATTTAAAAGAGTTGATATATACCGGTATATTCGTCCTTCTCGGCATTCTGTTCCTCGTGCTGATGGTGATCATGTTCCTTCCTCCAAAAGAGGGGGGCAAACCTTCGGTTCCCGATGGGGAAGCCCGCTATGTACCCGGGAAATATACCACTTCCCTGCAGATCGGCGGAGACACCGTGGATCTGGAAGTGGTGGTGGATGACTCCTGCATCAATTCCATACAGCTCATTAATCTGAATGAAGCCGTCACCACCATGTATCCGCTGATGGAGCCCTGTCTTGACACCATAGCCGAACAGATTTATGAAAAACAATCCCTGGACGAAATCATCTGGCCGGATGAAAACAAGTACACTTCCCAACTCCTTATGGAGGCGATCGCGGCAACTCTGGATAAGGCTGCCCTGTCCCCTTAAATCACAGCAAAAAACCTGTGCGGCCCGGCAGGATATTCCGTCGGGCCGCATCCCTTTCCTATTGACCGCTCTATAATTCTTCCAGTTCCTTCTGCCATGCGCCCATACTGGCATCGGAGGGCATGCGCAGATCCCCTCTGGGAGAAACCGCGACGCTGCCCACCTTGGGACCGTCCGGCAGGCAGGAACGCTTGAACTGCTGGCTGAAAAATCTCCGGTAAAAAATCTTCAGCCATTTTTTGATGGTTTCCGTATCATACAGACCCGTAAAGGCTTCCCGCGCGATCCGATATACCTTGGAAGGGGAAAACCCCCAGCGCAGCACATAGTATAAAAAGAAATCATGGAGTTCATAAGGGCCTACCAGGTCTTCCGTCTTCTGGCTGATCACACCGTCCACCGGAGGCAGCAGTTCCGGACTTACCGGCGTATCCAGCACATCGAAAAGCACCGCCGAAAGTTCTTCGTTCCCACAGGTATCCGCATAATATTTTACCAGATGGCGCACCAGGGTTTTGGGCACCCCGGCATTCACCCCATACATGGACATATGGTCTCCGTTATATGTGGCCCAGCCCAGGGCCAGCTCCGACATATCTCCGGTGCCGATCACCAGACCGCCCAGCCGGTTTGCCAAATCCATAAGCACCTGAGTGCGCTCTCTCGCCTGGCCGTTTTCGTAGGTCACATCATGGACCTTTTCATCCTGCCCGATATCCTTAAAATGAACGGTTACGGCATCCTTTATGTTCACTTCTTTCAACGTTGTCCCCAGGGTTTTTGCCAGCTTGCAGGCATTGTCATAGGTTCTGCTTGTGGTGCCGAAGCACGGCATGGTCACGGAAAGAATGCTGTCCCTCTCCCGCCCCAGCATATCGAAAGCCCGGGCTGTGACCAGCAGGGCCAGGGTGGAATCCAGGCCGCCGGAAACACCGATGACCGCATATTGGGATCCGGTGTGCTCATACCGTTTTTTCAGCCCGTATGCCTGAATGGAAAGGATATCTTCACACCGCTTTCCCCGCAGCTTTTCGTCGGAAGGCACAAAAGGCATGGGCGCAAAGGTCCTGGTCAGTTCCGTTTCCTCCGTATTCAGGGTAAAAGGGACCTTTAAGCAGGCCGCGTCCTCCTGGGATAAAAAGGTGCTCATCCGCCGCCTTTCATGCCGGATTCGGTTTAAATCCAGCTCTGATACCACGGTTTCGTTTGTGAACCGCTCAGCCTCCGCCAAAACGGTGCCGTTTTCCAAAATCATGTTATGGCCGGAAAAAACCAGATCCTGGGTGGATTCCCCCTCCCCGGCGCTGGCATACACATAGCCCGCCATCAGCCTGGCGCTGGTGGCCTCCAGGAGGCTTTTGCGATAGGTGTCCTTCCCCACGGTTTCGTTAGATGCGGAAAGATTGACGATCACGGTCGCCCCTGCCTTTGCGAGAGCCGTTGAAGGCGGCTCCATGACCCACACATCCTCACAGATTTCACAGCCCACCGACAGCCCTTTTACATTGGTACAGGTAAAAAGAATCCTTCCGCCAAAAGGCACCTGCGTTCCGTCAAAATCCACATATTCCGCCTTGCTGCCGCCTTCCCCGAAATGGCGCGCTTCATAAAATTCCGCATAGTTGGGAATGTTCTGCTTGGGCACAAAAGCCAGAATCCTGCCATCCTGTATGGCCGCCGCCACATTATACAGTTTCCCGTCCTTTTCAAACGGAAGGCCTGCAAAAACCAGCGCATCCCGGCCTTTCGTGTGGGCCGCCACTTTTCGCAGGGCGTCCAGCGCCTCATCCAGCAGCCGTTCCTGCAAAAACAGGTCTCCGCAGGTAAATCCCGTCAGACACAGCTCCGGCAGGACGATCAGCTTCGCCTTTTTTAAAAAGCAGTCATCCAGCGCGCCGCAGACCGCCCGGGCGTTATAAGCGGGATCCGCCACCTTTATTTTGGGCGTCGCTGCCGCTGCTTTTAAAAAACCATGCTTCATAAATAAATCCCCCATTTCGAAGTTCTCTTATGGATTCACTTCGATTTCTTTTCAATTTCTTTTAAATCGGCAAGGTCGAATACATAATTTTTATTGCAGAAATGACAGTTCACTTCAATGGGCTTTCCATCCTCAATCATGCTGCGGATTTCTTTTTTCCCAATGGAAATCAACGCCTTTTCCACCCGGTCCTTGCTGCAGTTACACCGGAAAATACAGGGCATGCGGTCCGTAAATTCCACATCAAAACCGTCCAGCACCCTCTTTAGCATTTCCTCCGGCGTCATTCCCTGATCCAAAAGAGAAGTGACGGAAGTCAGGTTTGCCAAGTTTCTCTCCAGTCCGGAAATTACCTCCTCCGAAGCGAAAGGCATCAGCTGGATGATGAAACCGCCCGCACACCGCACCGTATTATTCTTTTCCATCAAAACGCCGAGTCCCACAGAAGAGGGCACCTGTTCGGAGGTTGCAAAATAGTAAGTCAGATCATCGCCGATCTCCCCGGTCTGCAGAGCCGTCTGCCCGGCATAGGGTTCCTTTAATCCCAGATCCCTGATCACAGACAGCGTGCCATGCCCCACAGCGCCGCCCACATCCAGCTTCCCTCTTGCATTGGCAGGAAGGATCACATTGGGCACATCCGCATAGCCTTTCACATTGCCGTTCTTGTCCGCAGTCACGGTCATGCCGCGCATGGGGCCGTCCCCTTTCACCTGAAGGGTCAGAAGATCGGAATCCGCCTTCAGCATGCTTCCCATCATCACACCTGCTGTCAAAAGCCTGCCCAGTCCCGCTGTCACCACCGGACTCGTGTTGTGGGCCTGTCTCGCCGTTTCCGCCAGTTCTCTCGTTGTCGCCGCAAAAGCGCGGATCTGCGCATCGGCAGCCGTCGCCCGTACCATATAATCTTTCACACCGTACCTCCAACCTTTTTTCCGTTCTCTTTTGCAAGCACATAAATCCGCTCGCTCTCTTCTGTCACCGGCCCGTGGGTATCCGCATCCAGGGCTCCCTTGAAAGCAAGCCCGGCTTCTTCCACCAGCCTTTTTATTACAGGCAGGGTATACCCCCGCTGCAAATGAGTTTCCGTAAATTTCCGGAACAGATCATTTTCCTGTTTCACAAAAATCGTCAGATCATACTCATTGATCTGATCGTCCTGCTCATAATAGTTTTCCCAGATGAAGCTGCATTCATCCCTGTTTTCGGCAATCACGCTGTCCCCGATCACCGTTTCATATTTATAAACCGTGTTGAAATCAAATAAAAACAGGCCGCCGGGGTCCAGATAATTATTCACCAGCCGGAAGGTCTCCCGCAACTCCTCTTCTTCCAGCAGATAATTCAGGGAATCGCACAGACAAATCACCGCGCGCACGGTGCCGTAAAGTTCAAACTCCCGCATATCCTGCTGCAGATACAAAATGTCCTTTCCTGACTTCTCCCGTTTTCCCATGGCGATGTCCAGCATCCGGTCGGACAGATCCACGCCGATCATATCATAGCCTGCCTCTGCCAGCAGTTCCGTCATGGTGCCTGTGCCGCATCCCAAGTCCAGCACAAGCCCGTCAGTGATATTTTCTTCCCGCAGAGACTTCAACACAAACCGGCTCCACTCCTCATAAGGCGTGTCGTCCATAAAGGTATCATACACCTCCGCAAAATCTTCGTATGCTTCCATTTTCCCATTTCTCCCGTACAGTCTCCAGCCCCCGGTTCAAAAGCAGGGGCAGGGCGATGGCAGCCGCCACATACAAAAGCTTAAACTGCTCCAGCCCGCCGGGCAGGTAACAGTAATAAATATCCGTCAAAAAAGCTTCCCGGTCAAAATCCGCAAACAGCCCTGCAGCGGTATGCATCAGGGCAAACCCGCCCTTTACCAGTAAAAGAGCGGTCAGCTGGTGCATCATCACCGCAAAGGTATTTTTCCCAAAATAATCCCAGAAACGACTGCTCCCCAAAGCAGGGGTCAATATCCTGGAAATCCGCAGCCAGAAAGCGATCCCCGTAACCGCCGTCACAAAGGGGATCACCGGGCCGTTTAAAAAACCGTTGCACCAGGCGGCGCTGACCGCAAGTCCCCTGCAGGTGACGGCCAGAATGAATTGGATCAAAAACAGGATTCCGAAATAAAGCCAGTCCGGCAATGTGTCCTTTCGCTCCAATCGCTGCCGGTACAACTGTCCCATCTGAAAACAGGGCAGCATATACATCAGCCGGCCGGGAATCCGGTACCAGTCATAGACATAGCCGTGGGCGGACAGCCACACCACCAGAAAGCCCAGACACAGATACAGCCCCATCAGCACCCAGTCGCTTTTCACATGCACAATCCGCAGCACTTTCCGGATCACTACATTGGCAGCTTCCGTCAGAAAAAGGGCGGGCACAAACCAGGCCGGCGCATTATAGCCGAACTGATGCCCGGATAAAAAAGGCTCGACAAATAACGTGCGCAGGGAAATTTCATTGCCGATATAAAAACCCGCCCTTCGAAGAACCAGGACCAGAATCCCGTAAAAAAGATTCCAGACAAAATAAACGAGAAGCAGACTGCGCGCCTTTCGTTTCAGATACGCACCGATCTGCTCCTCTTCCCTGGGGTGGTAAAAATACCCGGATATAAACAGAAACAGTGCGATGTGAAAGGAATAATAGGGGAACAGTCCCCCGATTGTGAGCATTCCTTCATCCACATGCCCCATGACCACCAGAATCATCGCAATGGCCGACAGGATGCGGAATTGCCGATTCACCGCTGTTTCTTTTTTCATGTCAATCTCCTATAAAAGAGACCCCAAAAGCCCATAACCAACGATGGACATGATGATGGTCGCCATCACAATTCCCACCAGCTCCGCCAGAATCGCCTTTTTGAAATCAATTTCCAGAAGCGCAGCGATCAGGGAGCCTGTCCATGCGCCTGTGCCGGGAAGCGGAATACCCACAAAAAGGGCCAGCCCCCAGAACTCATAACGCTTGATGGAGTCGCTCTTGCCCATGGCGCGGTTCTCCAGCTTTACAATGATCTTCTCAAAAAAAGGCACCTTTTTCATCCATTTGAAAATCTGTTTGATAAATAATAAAATAAAAGGGATCGGAATGATATTCCCGATGATGCACAGCGGAATTGCCGTGGTGATGGGCACTCCCAAAAGCGGGGATACCAAAAGCCCGCCTCTTAACTCCAGAATCGGTATCGTGGAAACGATGAACACCACCGCTTCCTTGGAAATATACTGCCCCAGCGTAGAGGCAAACCATACTGCTATCTGATCCATTATAATCTCCTGTTCTCCATATATTTTTTCAGGAAGGCTAAGAGCCTGTCCATTTCTTCGTCCGTTCCCACCGTGATGCGCAGATAGTCATCGATCCTCGGTTTATCGAAATAACGGACGTAAATCCCCTCATTTTTCAGTGCTGCAAACAGTTCTTTCGCACGGATCTGTTTATGTCTTGCAAAAATAAAGTTCGCTCTGGAATCCGGGAAGATAAAGCCAAGCTCTTTCAGCTCCTTCTTCACCTGCTCTCTGGTCCGGACCACCTTCCCCGTGGTCTCCAAAAACCAGGCTTCATCCTTCACGCAGGCGGTCCCGCAGTCGATGGTCAGCCGGTTCATAGTATAGGAATTGAAGGAAAACTTCACATCCTCCAGATAGCGGATCAGCTTCTCTGAACCGATGGCAAAACCGATGCGCAGCCCGGCCAGCGCCCTGGACTTTGAAAAGGTCTGCACCACCAGCAGGTTCTCATACCGTTCCACCAAAGGAAGGGCGCTGACGCCGCCGAAATCCACATAAGCTTCATCCACGATGACAACCGAACCCGAATTAGCCGCCACAATTTCTTCCACCGTCCCCAGCTCTTCGCACAGCCCTGTGGGGGCGTTGGGATTGGGGAAAATGATGCCGCCGTTTTCCACCATATAGTCTTCCTTCTTCAGATGGAAATTATCATCCAGCGCAACTGTCCGATAAGGAATATGATACAAATCCGCCCAGACATCATAAAAAGAGTAGGTGACGTCAGGAAACAGAATCGGTTTATCGCTGTTAAAAAAAGTGAGAAACGAAAGAGCCAGCACATCGTCTGAACCTACGCCCACAAAAACCTGTTCTTTTTTCACATGGTAATACTCCGCCAGCGCTTCCCGCAGTTTGCCGGCTGCCGGGTCCGGATAAAGGCGCAGCTTCTCTGCCTCAAAGCCTTCCAGCACTTCTCTCACCTTAGGAGAAGGCGGATAAGGACACTCATTGGTGTTCAGCTTTATGATGTTTTTCTCTGCAGGTTGTTCTCCCGGCGTGTAGGGGACCACCCTTCTGACCTTGTCTTCCCAGCGAAAGCCGGCAGCTGTATTCATATTCATCCCTCATCTTTCCCATGATTCCTGGTTCATTATAATATGAAACGCCCGGGATGACAACCGAAAACTTTCCTTAAATTTCCGCTGAACATTTTCTTAATATTGTGCAAAAGGTATGGGTTTGATTGACAATCCCATTCTGCAGTTCTATAGTGAAATTAGAAAAGATCAAGGAGGATAAGGAAATGAAGAGAAAATTTTTAGCCAGAACCGCCGCTGCTTTTGCCTGCATATGCTGCCTGTTCACATCCATTCCCGCCAAGGCGGCCCAGACCAGCGACCTGACCGGGCTTCCCGTGGATGATGCGGTATATGCAAGACGTCCCGCTGCGGTGATGATCGACAACAGCAAAGCCGCCCAGCCCCAGTCCGGGCTTTCCGGCGCCGACATCATTTATGAAGCCTATGCGGAAGGGCAGGTCACCCGGCTGATGGCCGTATTTGAGAATTATGACGGCCTTACCAAAATCGGGCCTTTGAGAAGCTGTCGTGACTATTTCATTCACTGGGCCTGCGAATACGATCCTATTTTTATTCATTACGGCGGTCCTGACCTTTATGTGAGCACCTATTACAGTCTGCCCCAGGTCAACAATCTAAACGGAACCAAAATGGGCAATACCATGTCCTTCCGTTCCAGTGACAGGAAGGCCCCTCACAACGCTTACACCGGTGCCTCCTACATCGCAAAAGGAGTGGCATCGAAAGGCTATGCTGCTTCGCACACTTCCTATTATCAGGGATCTCATTTTAAGTTTGCCACAGGACCGGCCCTCACCCCCTCCCAGGGAATTTCAGCAGTGAAGGTCACTCCCGGCTATTCCAGCAATAAGCCGGTTTTCACCTACAATGCGCAGGACGGAAAATATTACCGCAGCCAGTTTGGGAAAGCCCATACGGACAAAGAATCAAAAACCCAGCTCTGCTTTGACAACGTCATCATCCAGTATGCGGATACGATTGTCCGGGACAAAAAAGGATATCTGTTCGCTCAGACCATCGACCGGGGCAAGTCCGGGTATTTCATCGCAAACGGCCGCGCCATCCCCGTGGTCTGGACCAAGGATTCCCTGTCCGGCATCACTCACTTTTACGACACCGCCGGAAAAGAAATCAAAGTCAATCCGGGCAAAACCTTCATCTGTGTGATGCCCGCTGACCAGTCCAAAAATACGGTGATCCAGTAGCAGAATCCATTCTTTCAAGCATACGAAAGGGGGCTGTCCTTTGTGACAGTCTCTTTTTATGTCTGTCATCAGGGGCTCCGTTTCCCGTTGCGCTGATTTCTCTTTGCTCTACAATGGCAGAATAATGATATAAATCGGCAGAATCGAGATATTTTCTTCATCCTTTATGCAATATAATCATAATTGTAAAGAGGAAATAAAAAACATCCGGCTTTGCCGCCGGGCATTTACAGAACGGAGGGATGGTATGATCATCTTGAAAATATTAAATATGAAACATTTTCTGCAGGTTGTAAATTCCTGCACGGGCATGGTCTATCTGTTGCATCCGGACGGGAAAAAGGAAAATATCAAAGGACAGGAGATAATTCAGAATGATTTATGGCGGGCCTTTCGGGAAAGCAAAAATTATCTGAAGCTTTCGCTGGAAATCCCCACTCCCTGTGACTACATGAGCATTGTTTCCTATTATGCGGGGGACTGCTGATTTGTTTGTCTGTGACTATTTCATTATAAAAAGGGCCCGGCCGTTTCTGCGGCCGGGCCCTCACCCCTTTTATTCCATTTCTTCCTGCCGGCTGCTCTCCATCCTGCTCTGCGCCTGCGCAAGCTCCACAAATTCTTCCAGACAGAGATTATTGTCCTTCATAAAAGCCGCCGCTTCTTTTCCCACATAACGGTAATGCCAGGATTCGAAAGAAATCATGGTGATCTCTTCCTTATCCTTTGGATAACGCAGAATAAACCCGTATTCATGGGCATGTTCCGCCAGCCATTTCGCTTCCTTCGTATTCGCCTGAGCGCTGTCCAGACTCTGATGGCGGGTTCCCACAATATCCACAGCCAGGCCGGTATGGTGTTCGCTGGCGCCCGTCAGGGCAATCTGTTCTTTGGTCTTGAAAAAAGCGTCCCGGTAATCCAGGCCTCTTTTTACAAATTTTTCGATGGACTCGTCCATCAGCACATCCTGCTTCTGATAATCCCGGTAAGAGGAACAGATCATCAGCCGCATTCCTTCTTTTCTGGCATCATCGATCATTTTCTCCAGATCGGTTTTTATGCGTCTGTCCACCCGTTGTCCGTTCCGGGTTCCCGCAAGCTGAGGTTCATATCCCTGCTGCAGCGGATGGAGTTCATTCACCAGCAGATATCTCCAGTCCTCCAAATCCACCTCAAAGGGGATTTTTTCAAATTTCTGATACGTCCCGTCCGGCGCCATCACCGGGATCCTGTCCGCCTTTACAGCCAGCAGTTCATTCTCCTCTAAAAGCCCTTCCACTTCCTGCTGCGCATCCCTAAGCTGTTCGTTCAGACGGGCGATCTCTCCCTGTACACTGTCATAGCGGATATAAAAGTAACTGGCCATCGCTCCCACGATCACCACCAGAGCACCGGTCAGTCCCGCAATCATTCTTTTGTAAAATCGAATTTCTTTTTTCTTCACTTTTTCACTGCTTTCTCTTTTGTTTCCTTTTCGTCCTCTATTATATTCATAAAATGTCTGCGGTTACAAGAGGCTTTTCAAAATTGATCCTTTTCTTTTTTTCTGTGAACCGACGCGCTGTACCCAATCCATAAAAGCAGAATGACAGAAAAGATTCCGAGAGGTATCAGGCCAAACAGCAATTTTGCCCTGGCGCCCATCCTGTTCCATCCGGAATAAAGATAAAGGTCTTCCCAGACAGGCGTATTCAACAGATCTGCCGGCCGGGTACATGCGCTGTCTGCGTACCAGCCCGTAAAGGATTCCTCCTTACGCACCAGCATGGATTCTTCCACATAGCCGCCTTCCCGGATATAGTAAACCGCATATTCTTCTTCCCCGTCCATCAGATGCAGTCCATAGTAGGGGACTTCTGTGTAGGGGAGGGAAAGCCATTCCTGATCCAGCCAGCCGATGCGGTCATAAATATAGTTTTTTAAATCTTCCACCTTCCGGTCAAACTGTCCTGCATCCCTGCCCCAGCGGACCGCATCCATTTTCATGGATGCAGAGATCAGCTCAGCCTGCCGGTCCAGTTTCTCCTCTGCCTGTAAGAGTAAATAGGGACGGAAAAAGTTCCGGTAACTTTCCCGGACCGCATTTAAAAATTCTTCTTTCCGATAAAGTCCTCTGTACCAGGATGTCTCCTCTTTATGATACAGGCCCTGAGGAAGCTTCAGACCGGAAAACCAGGCAGGCTGGTTTCCGAAAGAAAATTCATAATCCCAGGGCGCGCCGAAATACAGCTTACCGTCTCTGAGATAACAATAATTGCTTCCGTTCCAGCCATCCGGACATTTGGAAATTTCGTCCAGCACATATTTTTTCACCAGGCTGTCTGCATCCGCCAGTTCCTGCCAGGAAAGTCCCGACTCCAAATCCACTCCGTTTTCATCCAGCACGGCGTTTTCCACCCGCTGGACAAATCCGCTGATTCGGGACTGTTCTGCATCATCTGCCGTTTCCGGATATTTGATGGCCACAGCCTCCCCTGCCAGCGTGTCAAAACCGATTCCCCCCTCTTCCTTCCAGTACCCGTCAAATTCCACCATCCAGCTGTCTTCCTCGGTCTTTGGAATCCTCACTTTCCGGGAGAGCAGGTAATTGCCCGCATATTCCCCGTTCAGGTACAGATCCACCCAGGCGCTCTCCTGTACATCGGAAATTCCCGCCTCCCGCATCATTTCAAAAACCATCCGGTTGATCAGGTGGGTCTCCTCCGCCGCGGATGCCATGAGCACCCATTGGGTCTCCTCCGCCATGCCAAACAGCGCTGCAGGCAAATCAAAATTCAGGGAGAAAGATTTTTTATCCAAAAGCCAGGTATAATTTCCCCGTCCCTTTAACTGGGCAAAACTGCCGGTATAATCCACATTCCCTTCTGCATCCACCAAAAGCAGGCTGCCCTTCTCACTGTTTTTCTTATCCTCTAAAATATAATCCGGCTTTCCGGTTTCCGTCTCCAAAAATACGCCGGGAAGCCGTTCCGACTGCATAAAAGTGAGCTTATAATACTGGTCCGCGCTGTCATGCCATCCCCGTTCAAAAAGCTCATAGGTTTTTCCGTTTTCCCATTCGCAGCGCTGCCCGTCCTCCAGCTTTTTCCCGTCCAACCAAAATTCTTCGCCCTTCTTCAATCTCCATTTTACCTGATCCGTGCCGGAAGGCAGAAAAAAAGTGATGTTATGGCTGTTCTCTTCCTGCCAGCCTTTTATGATCTGATTTTGATTCCCATAGGAAAGCTGCAAATACAGCCGTGCTGCGGCCGGATTTTTCCCTTTCACCTGCAAGAGCACAATCCCAGTCAGAAAAAATGCCGAAAGCAACAGCAGTATACGTCCTCTGTTATTCTTCTTCACCGTGTTTTTGTCTACTCCCTGTCATATCTGTCCTATATTTCCCTTAAAATCCGGCATTCTGACCGGAAAAGTAAATATAGTCTACCACAGTTTTGGTGACAGGTGAAGTCTTTTCGCTTTCGTTTGGTATTAGTTTGGTATTTGCCGCCCCTGTGCGTCCATATGATAATCATTCCGGATGATCAGTTCGGACACCGGCACGATCTGATAGCCCTTCTCCTGCAGCCCTCCGATCAGCCCATCCAGCGCCTCCGCAGTATACTTTGCCCCGTTATGACAGAGGATGATGGAACCGTTTGAAAGGCTCTCCGACTGCAGCACCCTGTCCAGAATCGCGTTTACCCCATAGTCTTTCCAGTCCAGTGAATCCACATCCCACTGCACCGGATAATATCCGCATTTTTTGGCGGTGAGCACTACGCTGTTGTCGTAATCCCCATAAGGCGGACGGAACAGATTCATCTCGTAACCGGTCAGTTCCTTCACCCGATCATGGACCGACAGAATTTCCTGTTCCTGTTGGGAGGTAGGCAGCTGGCTCATATTTTTATGGTTTTCGCTGTGATTTCCCAGATCGTGGCCCCCTGCCAGAATGGCCTTCACATCCTCGGGATAGCTTTTCACCCAGCCTCCTGTCATAAAAAACGTAGCATGGACATTGTGCGCTTTTAAAATGTCCAGAATTTTCTGTGTGTCTTCGTTTCCCCAGGCGGCATCAAAGGTGAGCGCCACTTTTTTCTGATCCGTCTGCACGCAGTAGATGGGAAGTTCCCTGCCGTTTACCGCGCTGGAGCTGGAGACGGTCAGGGATTCGGGCGCCAGCATGAGACAGGCTTTGGCAAAGGCGAGGATTCCCAGCAGGAAAAGACAGTTTTTGAAGGCGTCCGTATGTATCAGGTCCTGCATCGTAGGTAAGACGGCATAGTGCCTGAATTTGTTCCGAATTAAAGTGAAAAAATCTTTTATCATAAAAAATACCCGGCATTCTTCTTGTTACAGCATATGCTTATGGTTCCTGATTTTTTCCAGAAAAATGCAGGATTTTTCTTTAGATGAAACTTGGAGATTTCCGTGTTATACTGAATGAAAAACGGTGTCGGGGGTAAATATGCGCATTTTACTGGTAGAAGATGATAAAAAGCTGAATCTTTCCCTGAAATTCCAGCTGGAAAAAGAAAATTTCCTGGTGGATTCCTGTTTTGACGGGGAAGAGGCTCTGTATTATCTGAAGGAAATCTTATATGACCTGGTTCTTTTAGACCGGATGCTCCCGGTTCTGGACGGGCTTTCGGTGTTGAAACAAATGCGGCGGGAAGGCAGTCAGACTCCTGTAATTCTGCTCACCGCCCTGGGAGAAGTGCAGGACAGAATCACGGGGCTGGACTGCGGCGCGGACGATTACATCGTAAAGCCTTTTGACTTTGACGAGCTGTGCGCCCGCATCCGCAGCATTTCCAGACGCCCCAGACAGCTGTCCTCCACAGAACTTCTGTGTTATGGGGACTTTTCCTTTTCCCCTGACACGCTGGTCTTAAACGGTCCGGCAGGCTCCTGCTGCCTTTCCCGGCGGGAAGGCGCCCTGATGGAAACGTTTCTCCGCAACAGCGGGCAATCCCTCTCCCGGGCCGCCCTGCTCAGCCGTGTCTGGGGGCCGGACAGCGATGTGGAAGAAGGGAATCTGGACAATTATATTTATTTTCTGAGACGGCGTCTGCAATCCGTGGGCAGCACGTCCAAAATTGCGACCGTACGCGGCGTCGGATACCGCCTGGAAGGAGGCTGAAATGTTCCGTAAAATACATCTGCGGTTCACGCTGTTGTTTGCCGGCATCACTATTTTCATCACTGTCCTGATGTCTGCAGGATACCTTCTCATTTCGGAAAAAAATCTCAGGGAAAACCATTTTTCCGCTTTCCAAAGCGACATGAACACCCTCCTCTCCAACCTGGAAAACCAGACTGTGATCACGCACGAGTGGCTTTCCAAATTGGAACGCGGCGGAAAATATATTATCAGCATCCAGGATAACGGGGTTGATTTTTTATGGGATAACCGGGATGCCGATGAACAGCGCATCCGGGCGGTGAAGGCCGGGCGGGATTATTTTAACACTCACTTTGCCCCCCTTTCGGAAGCCGCCCCTTTCCGTACCTATCATACGGAATTTGCGTTTTCTTCCACCGGAGAAAATACCCCCGATTACTATGGCTGCTCTGCTTTTTCCGTCCGGGAGACGGGCACCCTTTCCGTATTGGTTTTAGAACCCATCGCCGCCCTGTACGAACAGATTCACAGGCAGCGGGTGGTATTCGCCGTGCTGGTACTTTCCGCCTGTATAATCCTCGCCCTTTTTTCCTGGTATTTCACGGGAAAACTGCTCCTTCCCATTGAAAAAAGCCGAAAAAGCCAGATCCAGTTTGTGGCGGCCGCCTCTCATGAACTGCGTACCCCGCTTTCCGTGATCCTTTCTGCCGCTTCCGCCTGCCGGAAAGCCGGGCCGGAGGAACAGGACAGATTTTTCGATATTATAAAGGAGGAGGGAGACAGCATGTCCCGGCTGATCACCGATCTGCTCACGCTGGAAGGCGCCGACAGCCAGGGCTTTTTCATTCAAAAGGAAAACTGTGAAGCGGATACCCTGCTTTTAAACACTTATGAAGCCTTTGAAGCTTTGGCGCTGGAAAAGGGATACCTGCTCTCCGTCCGCCTCCCCGACAAAAAAATCGCACCTGTAGCCTGCGACATAGGCCGCATCAGACAGGTGCTCTCCATATTGATCCATAATGCTTTTTGTTATACGCCGCCGGGCAGCCACATCTGCCTTTCTCTTTCGGAAAACGCAAACGGCATTCTGCTGTCCGTTGCCGATGACGGCCCTGGCATCCCGGAAGAAGCAAAAGCGCATATTTTTGACCGGTTTTACCGGGTGGATCAATCCCGGGGGACAGGCCATTTCGGTCTCGGCCTTTCCATCGCTTCCGAAATCCTGCGCGCCCATCACGGGACGCTCACCGTTTCCGACGGGGAAAAGGGAGGCAGCATTTTCACACTGTATCTCCCTTTTTAACCGTTTCATCCAGCTGTGAAGTACAATGGGGACATCTTGTGGCCTCTGCCGCGATCTCGCTCCTGCAATACGGACAGGTTTTTACAGCCGGGGCTGCAGGCGCAGGCGTTTCTTTCTTTTTGCCGATATGGGCAAGTCCGTTCATGGCCTTTACCAAAAGGAAAATAATCACCGCCATGATCAGGAAATTGATGACAGCCGTGATGAAAGCGCCGTAGCGGATTTCCACATCTCTTACCGTCACCGTCAGATAACTTAAATCCGTATTGGCAAAAAGCCCGATCAGAGGGGAAATCACATCATTCACCAGGGAATTGATGATGGCCTGAAAAGCAGCGCCGATGATGACGCCTACCGCCAGATCCATCACATTCCCCCGGAGTGCAAATTCCCGGAATTCGTTCAGCAGTTTTTTCATTTTAACATCCGTCTCCTTTTCTTTTGCCGGCTCCAGCCGTTGTCATGCCTTTCATTTTACCATAAAAAACGGATTGCCGCCACGAAATCTCTATGATATACTCAAATTTATGAAAAACGACAAAAAAACCGGAACAAAAAAATATATCATCCTCATCGCCGCCTTTTTTCTGGTCCTGGCCGCTCTTCTTTTTTACAGACTGCGGCCCGCAGATTATCTGGCCGTTTCCACTGCGGTAGAAGCCGTCCCGGGCGCAGCGGTCAAAAATGCCTGGCCCGCTTTAAGCGTTCCTACCCAGATTACCAGGATCGGGCCGGATTATTTTATTGTGGACTGCTATCACAATCAGATTCTGACCAGCCCTTCTATGGACCTGCCTCTGACAGAATGGTATGTGCTCACAGACCAAATCAACCGGGGACACACCATTGCCGGAGACGGCGTCGTTTACCTGGCCGACGACACGGAAAACAACCGGATTTTGATCTTCGAAAAACAGGACGGACAGTTTTTTCTGACCCAGACTTTCGATGAAATCGGTATTCGCCCCCACTATGTGGTCTACGATGAAGATTCGTCCCGCTTTTATGCGCTCAGTTCCATGACCGGAGAGCTTTATGTGTTTTGCCGCATGAAAGACAGTTCTGTGGTCGTCCTGGAAAAAATCCTGTCCGTCCCGGAGTTAAACGGCATTTATGTCCGTTCTTTCACCATCGACAAAGAGGATGTCTATTTCGTCTCCGGCAACCGTTCCATCCTGCGCGCCCGGAAAAAAGATCTGAAAATTCTGGAATCCTGGCCCGTTGCGGATGAGATTGCCGGAATGGTGCAGCTGACAAAAATCCAGGATTACTTTTATATCACGGTATCCACCGATCTGTATGGCAGCCAGGATTATGCCACCATCCTGCGCACAAAGGATTTGGAGGGGCTTGCCTCCGGCAGCTGGGAAGATATCTACCGTTCTTTTATCGGCGGAGGCACTCCCTATTATATCTCTTCTTTTGACGGCCATTACTATCTGACCGAACACCGCATTCCCGGGCACGGGATCTGGGAATTTGATGTGATCGATAACAATCCGCAAAACATCCGCACACTTTTCCCCTGAATTTTGCAAACAAACACCCCGTCCGGCCGGACGGGGCGCTTGTTTTATTATCCCAAAAAAGCAGTCAGTTTTTCATAGATTTCATCCAGTTCAATGGGCTTGCTGATGTGATCATTCATCCCGCACTCAAGACTCTTTGCCACATCCTCCGAAAAAGCGTTGGCTGTCATCGCCACGATCGGCACTTTTTTTGCATCTTCCCTGTCCATCCGGCGAATGGTCCTGGTGGCTTCATAGCCGTCCATAATCGGCATCTGCACATCCATCAGGATCAGATCATAATACCCGTTTAAGGAGGCTGCAAATTTATCCGCCGCTTCCTTTCCGTTTACCGCTGTTTCCAAAACGGCACCGGTGCTGTGCAGCAGTTCTGTCATGATTTCAAGATTCAGTTCATTATCCTCTACGATCAAAATCCGTTTATTGCGATAATCATGGGTGAACAGATGGTCCGGCACCTGTTCTTCCAGCCGATTGCTGTCTTTGAGCTTTTCCAGGGCGCCCGCAATGGTGGATTCAAACAGCGGTTTCTGTAAAATCCCCGCGCATCCCGCCTCTTCTGCCTGTTCCTGCACTTCCGTAACATCATAAGCAGTAATCAGCAGAAACGCCATCTTTCCTCCCGGCGCGATCCCGTTCATGCGCCGGATGGTCTCCACCCCGTCCATAAAAGGCATTTTCCAGTCCACCAGCCCCACCGCATAAGGATCGCTGGCATCGATCGCTTTTTCCGCCATGGCAACGGCTTCATAGCCGTTATCCGCATAATCGGCTCTGACCCCCAGTTTTTCCAAAAGCAACACCGCGTGCCGGCAGATTTCCCGGTCATCGTCAACAACCAGCACCCTGATCCCGTCAAACCGCATGGGCACACTCTTCTCCTTCGGCACGATGCCGAAGGGAAGTTCCACCGTGAAAGTGGACCCTTTGTTGAGCCTGCTGGAAACGGAAATGGATCCGCCCATCATTTCTGCGAAACGCCTCGTGATGGACAGCCCCAGTCCGGTGCCGCCGTATTTCCCGGAAACGCTGCTGTCTTCCTGCTCAAATTCCCGGAATATTTTGTCATAATTTTCTTCGGCAATCCCGCAGCCTGTATCCCGCACCTCAAAACGCAGCCATATCGTCTCTTCCTCCCGCCTCATTTCTTCTACCCGAAGCACCACCTTCCCGTTTTGGGGGGTGAATTTCAGCGCATTGGAAAGCAGGTTCATCACAATTTGGTTTAACCGCAGGGAGTCCCCTTTCAGCCGTTCGTCCACTTCTCCGGTGAGGATCACTTCAAAATCGATCCCTTTCTCCCGGGCCTGCCCGTAAATGACTGCGGTCAGGGATTCCAGAAATACCCTGAAATCAAATTTTTCCTTCTGGATTTCGATCTTCCCGCTTTCGATTTTGGACATATCCAGAATATCATTGATCAGCGCAAGCAGCTGTTTGGAGGAAAGGCTGATTTTCTTCAAACATTCCATCACCTTTTCCCGGTTATCGGCGTTCTGCATCCCGATGATGGTCATTCCGATGACTCCGTTCATGGGCGTGCGAATTTCATGGCTCATGCGGGATAAAAATTCACTCTTGGCCCGGTTCGCTTTTTCCGCCTGTTCCATGGCTTTTTCCAGTTTTTCCTGTGTCAGAAGCCGTTCCGTCTCATTGGAAAGCACGGTAACAAACTGACTGTATCCGGCCTCATCCTCCACCCGGTATGTTTCGTAGGATAAAACAAGTTCTTCTCCGGTGACCGGGTGATGATATCTGAAGGTGCTCGTCCAATAAGTTTTGTCCGTCTCCTGCATGATCCCGGAAATTCGCCGCGCATCTTCTTTGGACATATATCCCTGGATTGTCCTTCCCTCTTCTTCCATCAGTCTGTCCCTGGATATTCCCAGAATTCTTTCGCAGTTCCCCGACACATAACCGACTTCACCGGGCTTTTGGTTTTTGACAACAAAAACATGATCGATGGTTTTGGAAAGCAGCTCAAAAAGCCGGTTCTGATTCAATATCATATTTTTATTCCAGTCTATAAACCGTTGATAAATCAGGATAAACACTGCCACCGCTACCATCAAAACAACTGCCAGGGCAATGGATATCACAGAGCTGCTGTCCGTCTGCCTTTGAATGGTATTGACCAAAAGGAAGGACTGATTCCTGATATCCTCCAGCAATCCATCAAGTTCCTGATAAACAGCGCTCAGATTTTCCACAATAAAGGTATTGATCTCCTCCTTGCTCCTGTCTCCGTTCTCCGCATATGCAAAGAGGGCATCCTGGGCGCTGCGCAGCTTCATCAGTTCCTCTTCCAGCATGTTGACAGTGTCCTGACTGTCCTCAAAGCACTCCCTGAATAACGCGATGGGAACTTTGACCGACTCATGTTCCTCTTCAAAGATCTCACGGAGCAGCTGCACATTCTCCACGGAATTATCATAATACAGTTTTTCTTCCTCTACCGTCATCCTGACAATGCTGCTTTGCAGCGTGCTGATGGTATCGATCACCCTGACCGGATTTTCCACAATCCGGTCCACTCCCTTCATAGCCTGCACCGTACTGAATATATTCTGTACCATGGATATCAGCAGCACAAAAAAAAGAACGCCGGCCGCAATACGGCTCATCCGTTCACTGTATCTGATCCGCTGTTCGATAGTTCCCTTATTCTTCATCTTTTTATACTCCTGCTGTCCCATCCGTCACAAACTGCTTTTGCAATTTAACGCTTATAAACAAAAAAGCAGATATCGAGGGCCGCGTCTGCCGGCCCCCTCCGGCTGCTTTTTTACAAAATGCGCTGTTTTTACGCAGGCATTGTCTTAAAACTCATTTCCCTCAAATCTGGGAATGCCGGCAAAGCCTGCTTCCAGTTCTTCCTCCGTGGGAATGTGGTCCGTCATTTCGCCGTTATTAAATTTCTCATAGGCATACATATCGAAATACCCGGTTCCCGTCAGGCCGAATACAATCGTCTTTTCCTCTCCGCTCTCCTTACATTTGAGCGCTTCATCCAGCGCGATCCGGATGGCATGGCTGCTTTCCGGCGCAGGCAGGATCCCTTCTACCCTTGCGAACAGTTCCGCCGCTTCAAAGACGGAGGTCTGTTCCACGCTGACCGCTTCCATCAGGCCGTCATGATACAGCTGGGAGAGCACGGAACTCATGCCGTGATAGCGCAGGCCGCCCGCATGGTTGGCGGAAGGGATGAAGCCGCTGCCCAGAGTGTACATTTTCTGAAGGGGCGTCACCATTCCGGTGTCGCAGAAATCATAGGCAAACTTTCCTCTGGTCAGGCTGGGACAGCTGGCAGGTTCCACGGCAATAAAGCGGTAATCCTTTTCGCCCCGCAGCTTTTCTCCCATAAACGGAGAAATCAGGCCGCCCAGGTTGGAACCGCCTCCCGCGCATCCGATGATGATGTCCGGCGTCACTCCATACTTGTCCAGCGCTGCCTTGGTTTCCAGACCGATCACGGACTGGTGCAGCAACACCTGATTGAGCACGCTTCCCAGCACATAGCGGTATCCTTCGGTATGAGTGGCTGTTTCCACCGCTTCCGAAATAGCGCAGCCCAGGCTGCCCGTGGTGCCGGGATGATCCGCCAGGATCTTTTTGCCGATGGCCGTGGTTTCCGAAGGGGAAGGGGTCACCGACGCGCCGTAGGTGCGCATCACCTCCCGCCGGAAAGGCTTCTGCTCATAAGAACATTTCACCATATAAACTTTGCAGTCCAGTTCCAGATAAGCGCAGGCCATAGACAGGGCGGTGCCCCACTGTCCGGCTCCGGTTTCGGTGGTCACGCCCTTTAAGCCCTGCTTTTTCGCATAATAAGCCTGCGCGATGGCGGAATTGAGTTTATGGCTGCCGCTGGTGTTGTTCCCCTCAAATTTATAATAAATCTTAGCGGGTGTGCCCAGTTTTTTCTCCAGGCAGTATGCCCTCACCAGCGGGGAGGGACGGTACATTTTGTAGAAATCCCGGATTTCCTGAGGGATGTCAATATAGGCGTTATCATTGTCCAGTTCCTGCTTCACCAGTTCGTCGCAGAAGACAACGGACAGTTCCTCCGCCGTCATGGGCAGAAACGTAGCCGGATTCAACAGCGGCGCAGGCTTATTTTTCATATCCGCCCTGACGTTATACCACTGCCTGGGCATCTCGCTTTCTTCCAGATAGATTTTGTAGGGGATTTCCCTGTTCTGATTTCCCATTGTATTCACTCCTTTAATTCTATGATTCTTTTATCCGTAACCGGCGCTTTGGCCGGAAAAAGATCTTATAAATTTTTTATCCGGCAGATCACTGCCAGCGCTGCCGTCGCCGCCCCCGCCACACAGCCGTAGATCCAGTAATCTCCGCAAAGCAGGAACACGGAAAGCACCAGCAGCGCTGCGATCACCACCCGCAGCGGGGAAACCGGCACCTGACCTCCCGCCTTTCCGGACTGTCCGTTTACCATGAAGTGATAGACCTTTTCCCGGTAACGATAGGTGGACAACCACACCGGAAGAAGCAGATATTTATAGGTGACACTGCTGAAAGCCACATCCATGTGCTTCACCCGGGAATGATCCGCCCGGTTTTCCTGCCGGACCTTCTCTTCGATTTCCGCCTCCAGTCTCTGACGGATCTTCTGTTTCGCCCGCTCCCAGCCGTCCTTTAAGCCGACGGAGTAACGTTCCGCAATAAAGCCGGCCACGTATTCCGGACGGTATGTTTTATTATCCGCTGTCCGGAAAGGTTCCACCCTGCGCATCAGACCCTCTTCATACCGGGAAGAAGCCAGGACAAGTTCATCGTCAATGTTTTTGTAGTAGCGCCCCCTGGTTTGATACCAATGGGTTTCCACCCGTTCCCCGTCTCTGGTTTTTACTCGACGGTCAATGCCGTATTCCGCCGTATATTCGCTTTGGGTGCAGGCGTCAAAGGTCCAGTAGGGAAGATAAATCCCCTTAAAAGCGCCCGGCCTGGCGCTCATTTTAGCAGACCGCGGGCAGAACAGTTTTCTTTTGATCCAGGAGGTGAATTTCTGTGCCGCTTCTTTTGCCGTCACCGCAAAGGGGACCACGCCGCCCGGCGCCATGGTCTTTTTCCCTTTTTCTTCCATCACCTGATTGGAACCACAGTAAGGGCACTCGTTTGCGATCTCCAGTTCGTCATAAACCGACTGCGCGCCGCAGGATTTACAGATGATCACCTTTTTCCCTGCGCCCCATTCACAGTTTTCCAGATCCTGTGCTTTGGAAAAATCAAGTTCCGGCGCCGGGCCGCTCTCATAGGAAGGCTCTTCAATCTTTTCCGCATGTCCGCAGTAGGGACAGGTCAGTTCTCCTGTGGAGGGGCTAAAATCCATCACACCGCCGCAGGCGGGGCATTTCCTGTCCGTTTCCTGTCTGGTGCGCTCCCGCCGCAGTTGACCGCCGTTTTCCGTCATCGTCAATTCCGCCATATGAGCACTGCTCCTTTATCTTACGTCGCTGTCGTCAAAGGGATCTCCGCACTCCGGACAGAACTTCGGCGGATGCGCAGGATCTTCCGGCTCCCAGCCGCATTTGCCGCACCTGAAACGTTTGGCTGCCGCCGGCTTTGGCTTCCCGCATTCGCTGCAGAATTTCCCTGTATTTGTCGCGCCGCAGGAACAGGTCCATGCCCCTGCCTCCGGCCTGGGGCTTCCGCATTCGCTGCAGAATTTCCCTGTATTCTTCGCGCCGCAGGAACAGATCCACTCCTCCCGGGAGCCGCCCGCTGTCCGGGCCATGGCGTATAAATCCTGTGCATTCATGCCGCCTGCTGCATTGGCCATATTCATTCCCGCAAAGGCCATCACCGGCCCGGCTGACTTGTTGGAAGCCGCCGCCTTCATGGCATCCGCCTGCGCGCCTGTGAGAGTGGCCGCAGCCATGCCGGGATCCCGGAGTACCGCCGCTTTCTGCAGCTGCTTGATCATTTCTTCATCTTCTTCCGGCGCCTTCACGCCGTTGATCCCGAAGGAAACGATCTCGATTCCGCGGATCGCCGTCCATTTATCGGAAAGCTCTCTGTTGAGGGCTTCCGCCACCTCCGTGGTGTGGGCCGCCAGCTGGTAATACCGGATTCCCTGCTCGGCGATCCGGGCAAAAGCCGTCTGCATGGCGGTGAGAAGTTCGGAACGCATCTGCCCTTCCAGCTCTTCCCTCCGGTACTCATAGGAAACATTTCCGCATACATTCGTATAAAAAAGGATGGGATCCACAATGCGGAAGGAATATTCTCCGTGACAGCGGATGGAAATTTCCAGATCCAGCCCGATATTGCGGTCCACCACACGATAAGGAATGGGATTGGCCGTCCCATACTTATTTCCCACAATTTCTCTGGTATTGATAAAATAAACCCTCTGGTCCTTTCCCGTATCCCCGCCGAAGCTGAAACGTCTGCCCAGGGTTTCAAAGGAACGCTGCACGCTTTCCTCCGGATTCCCGTAAAAAACCGAAGGCTCCGTGGAAGTGTCATAAATAAATTCGCCGGGTTCGTCGCAGATCTCTGCCACCCTCCCCTGATCCACGATCAGCATACACTGACCTTCATTGATCGCAATGATGGACCCGTCCGTGATCAAGTTGTCGGATCCTTTTACATTGGAGCTTCTCCGGTTCGCTTTCTTCCACCCCCTGGCCATCAGCACATCCGCTTCCATGGCCTCACAGTAAAAATATTCCCGCCACTGGTCGGCGAACATGCTCTTAACGCTCTCTGCGCCTGCCCTGATCAATCCCATCGCTTCTGCCTCCTTGAAACCGCCTGATTCTTTACGGCAGTATATTTCTGTTTTTGTTATTATCCAGTATAACTTTTTATTCCCGGTAAAACAATTCCCTTTTTTGTAGAATTTTGCATAAAAGTACTTTCTTCATAAAAAAATAAGAATTCCGCCGCATAAATATTCTGTTTTTTCCAATAAAATGAAAAAAAGGAGGGTTGATCCGATGCTTTTTATTTATTATATTCTGCTCATTATCCTGCTTTTTTCCGGTGTTAAGGCTGCTCCCAGAGGACAGTTTCACGCCGATTCCAATTCCAGCCGTTCCGATCTTCCGCTGCGGGGCTTTTTTATGCTGGTGATCGTTTTGCACCATCTGTCCCAGCAGCTGAACCGTCCGGGCACCATGAAACTTTTGTGGGGCGCGGGCACGCTGTGCGTCTCCTTTTTCTTTTTCGCATCCGGCTATGGACTCATGAAAAATTACCTGGCAAAAGACCATTATTTCCATGCCTTTTTCAGACGGCGCTATTCCAAACTGCTGCTGCCTTTTTTTGTGTGCAACTTCATCTATCTCCTGGTCAACATCCTTTCCGGCATCTCCTATTCCCCCGTCCGTTTTTTGAAATGCCTGGTGGGGCTGGAGCTGGTCAACACTCATGCCTGGTTCCTTCTGACCATCGCCCTGTTTTACCTGGCATTTTTCTTTCTCTTCCGTTTTGTAAAAAGCTGTTATCTGCAGTATATCCTGCTGTTTTTGTTCCAGATCTGCTATGCGGCCTTCTGTATGCAGAGAGGAGACGGGTTACAGCTGTTTGAAGGGCCGTGGTGGTTTAATTCCAGCATCCTCTTTTTTATCGGCGTACTGTTTGCAGGCTTTGAAGACAGGGTGATGGCCTTTTTCCGGGAAAACTACCGGCTTCTGACATCGCTCACCGTCCCGGTTTTCCTGCTTTTTTATACGGTATCCATCTATGTGACCAACGCCTTCCCCTATCAGACCGAAGAAATGTCACCGCTTTCCCCCAGGATGTGGAAAAGCTGGTTTGACCTGGGCTGGCAGTCTCTGGCCGTGATTTCCTTCTGCCTGATGGTCACACTCTTTACCATGAAGCTGAAATGTTCCAATCCCATCCTCCGCTTTCTGGGAAAAATATCCCTGGAGCTTTACCTGATCCACGGCCTGTTCCTTCAGCTGTTTCAGGGCCAGCTTTGCACCATTGAAAATGATTTCCTTTTCATCGCTGCAGTGCTTGTCTGTTCCGTCGCTGCTGCCGCTGCTCTTTCTTTCCCGATCTCTCACCTGATCAAAGGGACGCAGCAGGAGCTGGAAAAACTGCCTTTCTAATGCCGGATTTTTTTGATCTTTTATACATAACAAAATATTATTGTAATATAAAAAACGATAATTTTACAAAATCGTTCAATTCCGGTAGACTGGGCATGTTGCGCGCGGCAAAACTGCCCCCGTCCAGCGCTCAAATTACAGTAAATTATTTTGGAGGAAATCATGCAAAAGATCAAAAATTATTTACCCGGAGTTCTATTATGCCTCTGCATCGCCGTTCCCTGTCAGATGGCCGGCCACAGATTCCCGATCATCGGAGGGCCCGTTTTCGCCATTCTCACCGGAATGATCATCTCCTGCTTTTATCGTGAAAAAAAACGCACCCGTCAGGGAATTCAATATACTTCCAAAAAGATTCTTCAGTATGCCGTTATTTTACTCGGCTTTGGTCTGAATCTTTCGGAAATCGTGAAGGTGGGCACCATCTCCCTGCCGATCATTATTTCCACCATTTCCACTTCCCTGATTACCGCGTTTCTTTTACATAAAATTATGCGGATGCCTGCTAACATTTCCACACTGATCGGCGTCGGCTCCTCTGTCTGCGGCGGTTCCGCAATCGCGGCCACCGCTCCGGTCATCAAGGCAAACGATGAGGAAATCGCCCAGTCCATCTCGGTCATCTTTCTTTTCAATGTGATCGCCGCCCTTCTCTTTCCGACCCTGGGCGTTATTTTGGGAATGTCCCATGCCGGGTTCGGCCTGTTTGCCGGAACTGCCATCAACGATACTTCTTCTGTGACCGCTGCAGCCACAGCCTGGGACGGCATGCATCCGGGGGCCAATACGCTCAACGCCGCAACCATTGTCAAGCTCACCCGCACCCTGGCGATCATCCCCATCACCCTTTTTCTCGCTTTCTATGGCATGGCAAAAGCGCGCAGAACTTCTTCGGACACGGAAAATACCTTTCAATTGAAAAAAGTGTTTCCGTTTTTCATCCTCTTCTTCCTGCTCGCTTCTGTCATCACCACCGTATCTTCCGCCTTTGGCCTGGATGCCGGTTTCTTCTCTCCCCTGAAAAAACTGTCCAAATTTTTTATTGTCATGGCCATGGCAGCCATCGGCCTAAACACCGATATCGTGAAAATGGTGAAAACCGGCGGAAAGGCCATTCTCATGGGTGCCTGCTGCTGGGCGGCCATTACAGCGGTGAGCCTTTTCATGCAGCGCCTGATCCATATCTGGTAAAACCAAAAAGGTTTCTCAAAAATACGCCCGGCTATTTTTCAAAATAGCCGGGCCAACCATAAAAGCTTCCTGTTTATCCGTCTTTGCGCCCTCTGCGCCGGTATTCCAAAGGAGTACAGCCCAATGCGCTCCGGAAAATTTTGCCAAAATAGCTGCTGGAGGAAAAGCCGCATGTTTGGCTGATCCGGGTAATGCTGTCATTTCCGTTCACCAGCATCCGGCACGCGGCCTGCAGCCTGCAGTCTGTCAGATATTCCGCCGGAGTCATATGGAGACATTCATGAAAGGTGCGGAAGCATTCCCTTTCGCTGATAAATGCGGCTCCCGCAATCTCGGAGACCGTAAGTTTACCGCCATAATTTTCATGGATAAAAGCCAGCATCCGCTTCGCTTTTTCATCCGTCTTCCCCGAAATTCCCTTTTCTTTCAGGAGAAGTTTTACAGCGGAAAACATCTGAACCCAGATTTCCGAAAGGCTGTTTCTCAGCTTCAGTTCATAAGCCGGTTTTGTTTCATCAATCTCAAAAGACTGCCGCACAGCCTCCAGCAGCGCCCGGCTCTCTTCCTGCTGCGGATACAGGCCCACGATCTCCAGCTGTGCTGCGGTGACAAAGGGGGTCACATATTTACGGTCAATCCGGCTTCCTCTGCTGCCGCTGATAAAAACAGGATCAAACAAATGAATATATGCGGCTGTTTTCTTCCCCTCCCTGCCCATACTGGTGCGATGCAGCACATTGGAATTGACAATTCCGGCCGATCCGGGACCGAACAAAGTTTTTCCCTTTGGCGTATCATACTCCAGATTTCCTTCCAGAATATAGAAAAGTTCAATCTCCTTATGCCAATGCCAGGGCACAAAGTTTCCTGTCAAACGGTCCATTTCCACATAGGATGCAATATAAGGAAAATCCGGTGAAAAATCCGGCATAATTTCTTCTCTGCTGCCGCTGCGAAGCTGAACTGCCTGTCTTTTTTTCAATTTCTTTCTCCTCTTTTCTGTAAGAAACCTCTTCCGTTTTTTGTTCTTCCTATTCCGGCAAAATTTCCTCCGGCCGCCCGTTTAAGCGCGTCAAAATCCGTAAACGGTCTCAACAGCTTTTTGATCGGATCCGCCGACAGCATCAACAACAAAATCCCTGTCAGCAGAAATGCCAGCAGCATGGGATGTCCGGTGAGACGAAAGATCTTCTTCATTTTCAGAAAACGGATCACAAACCCATGGAGCAGGTATATTGTCATCGTATTCGCCCCAATGTTGGAAAGGAGAGGGATGCGCCGCACCGGAACAACGGTGATAAAAAATCCCAGCCATCCTGTGGCAACCGCCATACACAGCGTCCGCAGCTGCCATCCGTAATCCGCCTTTTCATACGAGCTGGAACCATACAGCCAAAGGGAACGGATATCGTCCTCGTTGGCGCTGATCACGCCCACCGCCAGAGAAATAAAAAGCATACAGCCCACGGCCAGAAAAATTTTCAGCCGGTGACTCTGCACAACACCGATCCTTCGTCTCGCGCTTTCCTTTAAGTCCCTGCTGTAATATCCCATGAGAAAAAAAGGAAAAAATTCCACTATCCGGGAAAAGGACAGATAATATCCCGCCTTATTATCAAATCCGATCAACACCGCCGCTGCAAACGCTGCTCCCAAAAAAGTCAGTTTTTTCCCCGTCGAATCCGCCTCAACTAACGGCAGCGCCAGATTCCAGGCCACCGTAGCGAACAGGTACCAAAGCAGCCAATAAGGTGTCGTATACTGCAGACTGATTTCCGTCCCCAGTACATGGTTGGCAAACAGGATATAGAACGTCTGAAAAACCAGATAGGGATAGATCATCCTGTTTTTGATGCGGACCGGATCAAATCCGGCAAAGGCTCCCGAAACAAAGGCAAACAAAGGCATATGGAAGGAATAAATGACCAGATACAAGGCCCTGTCGGGCCCGCTTTTCCCCATAAACAGTTCCAGCATATGTCCAAACACCACCGAAAAAATCAGCAGGCATTTGATATTGTCCATTTGGTAATTACGGCCGCTCTTTAAATGTCTTTCCATTGAAGTCCCTTTCCGTAACCCCGAAAACAGAAAGTCCCCTTCTCCTGTCCTGCGCCTTTTAGTTGCCGTCGCTGCAGTTTGCCGCATCAATGGCGATCACCAGAAGCAGGCACAAAAGCTCATCCTCCGGTCTTTCAAAATCGATCACATAGGTGTCCCCCCAGTGCAGCAGTTCTTTATGGATGTGGGCGGTCACAGAACAGCCGTCGCAGACATCATAGTCCCAGCCCAGGAAGTCGCCTTCCACATGCCATCCGTTATAATCCACTTCATAGCGGGGAGAAAACAGGGAAAACTTTTTCTGGATCGTCCCCACTTTCTGTCCGCCCAGCTCCACCTCAAAGGCCGGAAGAAATGTCAGCAGTTTCTGATAAACGCCTCCCACTTCCCTGTCATTTCTGTCAAATACATGGATCTGATGTCCCAGCGTAAAGAAATCCGCTTTCACAAAATATTTGGCATTTTCATTCTCATCATAAACATCATAGGTATCCGTCCAGGAAAACACTCTCTGTTTAATCAATAATCTCATACTCTTCTCCATTCTGCCGCAAAACGGCGCATCCTTTCCCACATTTATTTTTCATGCAGCGGTCTGGGCAGATCCCAGCAGAATCTGCTGGCCAGTAGCCGGATCAAAATAATCACGGCGGTTCCCGCCCCCATAGCCAGATACAGGTGCCTCCCGATCAGCATGGCGCACACAAATGCGCCGATCAGGGCGGCCACCGCATATATATGCTTGTACAAAATAAAGGGCAGCGTATCCGCCAGCACGTCCCGGATGATGCCCCCGCCGATTCCGGTGAGCATCCCCAGAAAAATCAGGAAAAACTTCCCCCGGTATCCCTGGCTGTAAGCCGTATAAACCCCTACCACGGTAAAAATCCCCAGTCCCACCGCATCGCAGTAATTCATGATCCTTTCATAAATCAAAAGATAACCGCTGTTTAAGATTTCCTGCTTTATATATACCACGAGAAACAACAGAATGGAAGTCCCAAGTGCTACCAGCGCATAGCTGGGATTTTTAAATGCGCCGGGCGGCGTGAGTCCCAAAATGATATCCCGCACGATTCCGCCGCCTACGGCCACACAAAGCCCCAGCACCAGCACGCCGAACAAATCCAGGTTCTTCCGGATTCCCAGCATTGCGCCGGAGGATGCAAAGGCAATCGTGCCTACGATTTCTGCCGCAAAAATAATCGGATTCTCCATGACCTTATTCCCTTTCCTGCCGGCGCAGCGCAGACGGCGATACGCCGAACTTTTTCTTAAACAGCTTGCTGAAATGATAGGCATCTTCATATCCCACCTGTGCCGCTGCTTCCTGGATGCTCAGCTCCCTGTCTTTAAGCAGAAGTTCCCTGGCCTTTTGCAGCCGTATGTCGATCAGGCAGTGGATGGGGGTATCTCCGGTTTCCGCCTTGAAAATCTTGGAAATATAAAAGGGGCTCAAATACATATTTCCGGCAATCTGATCCAGGGATATCTTCCGGGCATAATGATCCTCAAAATAATCCATGATCTTTTCCACAATGTACTTCCGGTTTACCGATTCAAAGGAATACTGTCCCGTGGGGCGTTCCCCTGCCGGCTGTTCCTGTTCCCGCAGCAAAAGCAGCAGCATCTGCATGGCATAGGTTTTTAACATGTAATAGCGGCCGGGACGGCAGATGTCCTTTTCCGCCTCCATGGACACGCACAGCCTGCTCAGTTTCGTCTTCAAATCACCCGACGTGTGCAGCACAGGGCAGCCGTTTTTCAGGGGAAAATGATTTCGTTTCAGGCCCGCCAGGCAAATATCCGTAAGCCCCACATAAAATTCCACCATGGGGCGGCCTTCGCTGCCGACCAGCGCCTGATGATAAACCCCCGCATTGATGATGATCAGATCCCCTTCCTGTATGTCATAAACCTGCCCGTCCAGCCGGTGCCTCCCCTTTCCGGACTGAATATAACAGACCTCCAGGTGCTCATGGCTGTGGTAATTATTTTCATCCCGGGTACGGATTCCTTTCCAGGTAAATAAAAATGTAGGGTTAAAGTCCTCCCGGAAAATATCATGTTCCTGTTCCATTTTGTGTACTCCTCTGTCCGCTTTTCCTACTCTGTCAGCTAAACAACATTTTACATGAAAGTTGCAAGAAAGTACATTTAATTCTGTGAGTAAATGCAATAGATTTGTTTGTACAGGTCTGGCAAAGAGCAGTTTGTACTTCACCGTTCTGCCCGGCGGCGGCCTGAATTTTATCCTGAAAACATAAAGGAGAGCTATTATGACACCTATGAAATGGTTCTGGGGCTTTTTACGGAAATACCGGTTCCTGCTGCTGGCGGGGCTTTTGATGACCACTGTCATTTCCGTACTGGCCATCGTGAACCCGTATGTTTCCGGCCTCATTGTGGATAACGTGATCCGGGACAGACAGACTGACCTGCTGCCGAAGCTGATCGCTGTCCTTTTGGCAGTGACCCTGGTGCGGGGCGTTTTCCGCTTCTTTTACCAGGTCATTTTTGAAACCTGTTCCCAGGGCGTGCTTTTTGATATGAGGGACAAAGTATACCGCCGTCTGCTTCTGGAAGATTTTTCCTTCTATAATAAGAAGAAAACCGGCGACCTGATGAGCCGGCAGACCGGTGATATGGATGCCATCCGGCACTTTGTGGCTTATATCATTTATGCGGTCTATGAAAATATCCTCCTGTTCGGCTTTGCCCTGTTCATGATTTTTACGGTGAACGTAAAACTGGCGCTGTGCATGCTGGTGGTACTGCCCTTTACCGCTCTCACCACCTGGCGGCAGTCCAAAGCCGTCCGCCCCACCTTCCAGCACATCCGCAACTGCTTTTCTTCCTTAAACGCCTTTGTGCAGGAAAATGTCAGCGGCAACCGGGTGGTAAAGGCCTTCGCCAAAGAAGATTATGAAATTGAAAAATTCAATAAGGAAAATGACGCTTACATGCAGGCACAGCTGGCTTCCTCCAAAATCTGGATGAAATATCTTCCTGTTTTTGAAGTGCTCTCCTATGTGCTCAATGTGGTTTTGATGCTCTATGGGGGTTGGATGGTCATAGAAGGGGAAATCACGATGGGTAATCTGGTTACGGTCAACGGCTATCTCTGGATGCTGACCGCCCCGCTGCGGATGGCCGGATGGTGGGTCAATGATATCCACCGTTTCATCACCTCCGTGGAAAAAATCTATGCCACTTATACGGAAGAACCTCATGTAAAAATGCCCGCCTCTCCCATCGAGCGCAAGAAAATGGAAGGCAATGTGGAGTTTCGGAACGTATCCTATACCGCGGATGATGAGGATATTGTAAAAAATATCAGCTTCACCGCCAAAAAAGGGCAGACCATCGGCATTCTGGGTTCCACCGGCGCCGGCAAATCCACAGTCATGAATCTGCTCTGCCGTTTTGTGGATGCCACCTCCGGCGAAGTGCTGGTGGACGGCATCAATGTAAAGGACTTAAACCTTTATGATCTCAGGGACAATATCGGCATGGCGATGCAGGACATTTTTCTGTTTTCCGATACCATCGAGGGAAATATCGCATACGGCCGGCCCGACTGTTCCTTTGAACAGATCAAAGAAGCCGCCATCATGGCGGATGCCAATCACTTTATCAAGAATCTGCCCGACGGCTATGATACCATCGTAGGAGAGCGGGGCGTGGGGCTTTCCGGAGGCCAGAAGCAGCGCATTTCCCTGGCCCGGGCACTGCTGAAAAAGCCCTCTATCCTGATCCTGGACGATACCACCTCCGCTGTGGATATGGAAACGGAAAGTTATATCCAAAACCAGCTCAAAAAGCTGGACGGCCAGTGCACGATCTTCGTCATCGCTTACCGGATCTCCTCCATTAAGGATGCGGATCTGATCCTGGTAATGGACAACGGCCGCATCATCGAGCAGGGCACCCACCAGGAGCTTTTGCAAAAAGGCGGCTATTATGCCAGCGCCTTCTCCCATCAGTACGGCGAACTGCCGTCCCAGGAAGAGAAAGCGGCATTTTTAAACAGTACAGGAAGAAGGGAGTGAGCAGCTATGGCACGCAATAAATATGATGTGGACGAAATCCTGGAAGATAAATTTGATATCAATCAGTTAAAAAGGCTGCTGGGTTATCTGACTCCCTACCGGAAACGGTTTGTCAGCGTGGCTTTCATGATGCTCTCTGCCTCCGCCTTTACCATGCTGATCCCTCAGTTTTTTCAGAGGGTTATGGACGACTGTATTCCCAATAAAGATATGAAGGGAATCCTCTTTTACAGTTTTCTGACTCTGCTGGCCGCCTTATATTCGGCTGTCAGCCTGCGGTATAAAATCAAACACACCAACCTGATCGGCCAGCAGATCATTCATGACCTGCGGTACGATATTTTTGAGCATTTGCAGGAGCTTCCTTTTTCCTACTATGACGACCGTCCTCACGGAAAAATCCAGGTCCGGGTGGTAAACTATGTGAACAGTTTAAGCGACCTGCTTTCCAACGGTATTTTGAACACCATCACAGACCTGTGCAATTTGATTTTTATCATTCTGTTCATGCTCTTTCTCAATGTGCGCCTGACTCTTTTGTGCCTGTGCGGTCTTCCCGTGCTGGCTGTCGTGATCATTTTTATCAAAAGGCGGCAGCGGAGAGCCTGGCAGATTCAGAGCAACAAGCAGTCCAACTTAAATGCCTATATTGCGGAAAGCATCAACGGCATCCGGGTCACCCAGTCCTTTGTGCGGGAAGAGATGAACAGCGATATTTTTAACAATTTGAGCAACGGTTACCGGAAATCCTGGATGCGGGCCGTGATGTATAACTTCACCATGGGTCCCAGTGTGGATATCATTTCCACCGTCACCACCGCCGCCATCTATGTACTGGGCATCAACTGGATGATGGGAGGCTCCACGGGAATCACCGTAGGTGTGCTGATCGCTTTCACCGCCTATATCAGCAGATTCTGGGCGCCCATCAATACGCTGGCCGGATTTTACAATTCCCTGCTCACCGCCATTTCTTATCTGGAGCGCATTTTTGAAACCATTGACGAACCGGTGATCGTAAAGGATGCGCCCGGCGCTGTGGAAATGCCTCCCATTCACGGTGATGTGGAGTTTAAACACGTCTGTTTCAGCTATGAGCCCGGCGTCAAGATCTTAAACGATGTGAACTTCCTTGCAAAGCAGGGGGATTCTTTCGCTGTGGTGGGCCCCACCGGAGCGGGAAAAACCACTCTGGTAAACCTGTTAAGCCGGTTTTATAATCTGGACTCCGGACAAATCCTGATTGACGGCGTTGACATTTCCGGAGTTACCATCAAATCCCTGCGCCAGCAGATGGGCGTTATGATGCAGGACAGCTTCATTTTCGCCGGCACCATTATGGATAACATCCGTTACGGAAACTTCACCGCTTCCGATGAAGAAGTCATCCGCGCCGCCAAAACAGTCTGCGCCCACGACTTTATCATGGAAATGGAGGACGGTTACCATACCCAGGTCAACGAACGAGGCAGCCGTCTGTCCGCCGGACAGCGCCAGCTGATCTCCTTTGCCCGGGCGCTTCTGGCCGATCCCAAAATCCTGATCCTGGATGAAGCCACCTCCAGCATCGACACGGAAACCGAAATCGTACTCCAAAAGGGCCTGAATGAACTTTTGAAAGGACGTACCTCCTTCATCATCGCCCACCGCCTTTCCACCATTAAAAATGCTTCCTGCATCATGTATGTGGACAAAGGAAACATCCTGGAGCGGGGAACCCATGAAGAACTGATGGCTTTAAAGGGAGAATATTACCGCCTTTATATGTCCCAGTATGCTTCTCTGATTTAAACAATGTTTCTATCTGCATATAAGGCAGGTTTCTCTTCACCGGGGGCCTGCCTTAAATCATGCCATAACTTGGACACGGTCAGCGAAATATACTCAAATGCCATATTCCCGGTACAGCCTTCTGCGCGCCTGCACGCTGCCGGTCACTTTGTAAATATCCGCCAGGCGGTTTTCTTTTAAAAGCTGTGCAATCAGGCGGCTCAATTTTTCTTCTCCGACTTTTTCGCCTTTTTTCTCTCCTTTTTTCTCTCCTCTTTTTTCCCCAATAAGGATTCCTTCGCGTTTTCCTTCCATTTTTCCTTCCATTTTGCCTTCCATTTTTCCTTCCAATATCATATCGTCAATGGCTTTACACATATCCACACCTTCCTTTCCTTTATTTCTGCACTTTTCTTTCTCTTTCAACAGATTCCTGTGATTGATCATCGTGCAGATCAGGTCATAGGTTTCATCGTCCATATTCCGAAAACGTTCCTCATTTTCCCTGAAGTACTCCTGCATTGCCACCTTACTGTTTCTGCGCTTCATCATCCCGATCAATTCCCGCAGACCCGTAGTGAAATTTTCTTCTCTCAATTCCGTCAGATTTATAACACGGAGTCGGTAATCCATCAGCAGAGATTTCAGAATTTCATCCATACCCTCCATGTCCAGCAGCTCCTGCAGCCGTCCGGGAGCGTTCCAGTTCTCCTGCCCATGGTATAGAACCACTGTTATGACCGGAA
The DNA here is from genome assembly GCA_902476265.1 of uncultured Lachnospiraceae bacterium. Lineage (GTDB taxonomy): Bacteria > Bacillota > Clostridia > Lachnospirales > Lachnospiraceae > Gallintestinimicrobium. The sequence continues at coordinate 23,481 of CABSCP010000006.1, read as the reverse complement.
TCAGCCGGTCAGTCCGCTTCACTCCTGACAGATATTCCACCCCATCCGCCCAGTCTTTCTTCGCCTCATTGCGCCGTTTTATTCTGCGCAGTTGTCTGGCATACTCTGTCACATCGTACTCTGCATTCCTGAGTGGCATACCCAGGTTTGGCTTATCCTGATTTTCTACCGCCAGAAGCACAAAATGCCCTCTGCGGCACAGCAGTTTTCCCACATCCCGCTCCCGGCGCACTTTGCGTTTTTTCCCGTATCTGCTTTGCAGGGATTCTTCGTAAGTTTTCTGCATTTCCGCCAGTTCCTCCGGCAGAATCGCCTGCCTTCCCTCATACAGGCTGCCATTAAAAAAATCGGCGAGCACTGACGGCCTGTTTAAATACCAGGCCAGTTCATCGTTCTTTTTCCCCATCCATTTTCCTCCTGATCCGATGGTATGTTTTCTTTACGGATTTACGGCGATTCCGCCTGATCCAACAGAAAGTATGCTTCTTTGGCTTCCTGTCAGCATGTACAAGTGTGAAAAGAAAACCGGCTCTTATGTCCGGTAAAATGTGACGACAGAATTCATCACAACGATTCGGATTTCTCCTGTGCTTTCGCTACAGGAGGATAAAATAAGTATAGCATTTTTTTCAAAACATGCAAGTGGCGCAGCGCAAATCCCGCCTCATTTTCTCACGGTCAGCGCAGTGAATGCGCTGACCTGTAGTTATCCCGCCCCCGTCTCTCAGGATCCGGCCGACTGGTAATGCCGCACTCCAAAACGCCATAAAAGCCATCCGGGCGCCAAAAACAACACCGCTAAAAGCGGCAGAAAGATATAGACCGGACCGGATACTCTGCCCAGCAGATAAAGAAGCGGATAATACTGCACCAGCGCATAGGGAATGATGAAGGTGCAAAACTGCAGCATTCTCTTTCCATAGACCTCCATCGGATATCTGCCGAATTCCCGCGCCCCGTCGGTGAAAATATTCATAAACTCCAGCCCCTCCAGGGTAAAAAAACTCAGTGCCGCATAAATCAGAAACAGTCCCGTGAACATAGCCGTCCCGCCGATCATCATAAAAATAACTGTCACCACACGCCCAAACGTCCAATCCACACCGGATGAGGTAATACCGTACACAAACATCACTGCCGCCTGCAGCATTCTTCCGATCCGCGTCAGTTCAAACTTACTGCCAAGCACCTGCAAAACCAGCCCTCTGGGTCGCACCATGATCCGGTCAAATTCGCCGCTTCGGATCAACCCCGGAAAAGTATCAAACCCTCTGGCCCACATTTCCGCCAGTGAAAATTCCATCAGCATGATGGAAAAACACAACAGAACCTCACTGTAGGAAAATCCCTTCACCCGGGAAAACCGCTGGAACATGAAAAAGATTCCCAGAAAAACATTGAAGGATACCAGAAACTGTCCCATGGCGGTCAGAAAAAAAGAAACCTTGTACTGCATGCTGCATCGGATACTGATAGAAATACAATGCCTGTAAAACCGAAATGCACCTTTCATCTTCTTTTCAACCTCCCTGTACCACAACTCTTTTCTCCGCCGTCATCTGCAAGGCTTTCCCCAATATCACCAGGGCTGCCAGCCAGAAAATCTGCAGCAGTACAGCGCTTTTCAGTGCTTCCCCGGTCAAATCTCCGCTGTACACCCGCAGCGGCACATTCTGCATGGACGCAAAGGGCAAAAGCTCCATGACCCTTCTCACCTTTTCCGGAAAGAAGGGAAGGGGGATCACCGCTCCGGAAAAAAATTCCACACAGGAAACGAACAGCATCCGCAGTCCCTGCGCCGACACGGTAAAAAAGGCCAGCATATAGACCAGCATACAGAAGGCTACGGTCACCAGCAGGCCCAAAAGCAGGGTTGTCAGAAATCCCAGAAAAGCCCCCATTCCCGCCGGCCTCTGTATCCCGTAAGGCGCAGGCAGAAAGGCTGCCACCATCAAAATGGGAAAACATCGAAGCACTGCCTTTGACATTCGGTTGGCCACACTTCTGGAAAACCACATTCCATAAATATCCACAGGACGGCACAGCTCATATGCCACATTTCCGTTCATGATGGCATCAAAAATTTCATTTTCCATCATCCATGCCATGAAAAATGCAAGAAATGCCTGCTGCAGCCAGATATAAGATACTGTGGCCGAAAGGGACATCGGAAAGGCAGAGGCATCTGCCTCATAGAAAGCGTGAAAAATCATAATTTCCATAAATCCCCATGCAAACTGTGTCACCACTCCCCCCAGCGCGGCCGCCCGATACTGCAGCCCCATGGAAAACCGCAGCCGAAAAAAAGAGAGGTATTTTTTTGCTTTCTTCATACAGCCCTCCTTTAAATATCATAGCTGCGGTAAAGCTGTGCCACAGTCTCGTCAATATTCGCATTTCCTCTTTTAATGTCCTCCAGCGTACCGTCCATTAAAATCCTGCCCTTTCCAATCAGAATGATCCGCTTTGTGAGGGCTTCAATATCCTGCATATCATGGGTAGTCAGAATGACCGTGGTTTTGTGCAGTTCATTCTGTTTTAAAATAAAGTCCCGAACCGCCAGCTTGGAAACCGCATCCAGACCGATTGTGGGCTCGTCCAAAAACAGCACCTTGGGGTTGTGGAGGAGAGAAGCCGCGATTTCACACCGCATCCGCTGTCCCAGTGAAAGCTGTCTGGTGGGCGTGCGCACGATCTGACTTAAGTCCAGCCGTTCCACCAGTTCTTCCAGATTCGATTTGTATACATTCTCCGGAATCGAATAGATATCCTTGATCAGTTCGAAAGAATCTATGACCGGGACGTCCCACCACAGTTGAGACCGCTGCCCGAAAACAACGCCGATCTCCTTCACATGCCGGATCCGGTCTTCCCAGGGCACCCTCCCGTTCACAGAACAGACACCGCTGTCCGGAGTCAATATCCCGCTTAAGATTTTAATAGTAGAACTCTTTCCCGCCCCATTTGGGCCTATGTAGCCGACCATTTCTCCGTCCTCAATGGTAAAACTCACATCGGACAGCGCATGAATCGTCTCATATTCCCTGTGAAACAGGGATTTGCAGGCTTCCCGAAAGCCCGCGTCACGTTTTGCAACCCTGTACGACTTGCACACATGCTCCATCGTAATCATAAGTGCTTCCTCCTGGTAGTAATATTCGTCAGTCTCATATCTTGCCAAGCCGGTCTGGCATTTCCGGATTTTGTAGTATCAGACCACAAAGGAACCGGAAATTACCGTAAATAAATGCAGTTTTCCTTTATAAAAAGGGGTGATTTTCATTTTACCATTCGTCGAAAAAAAGTCAACAACAAAAAGCATTTTTGGCTGATTTTCCTTCCAGAAATAAACTCTGTTTTTGGTTTGTCAGATCCCGTATTCCTGATACATCCTTCTGCGCGCCTGCACGCTGCTTGTCACTTTGGAGATTTCCGTCAGGCGGTTGTCCTTTAAAAGCTGTGCAATCAGGCGGCTCATCTTTTCTTCCCCTGCTTTTTCACCTTTTTTCTCTCCTCTCTTTTCCCCAATAAGGATTCCTTCGCGTTTTCCTTCCATTTTTCCTTCCAATATCATATCGTCAATGGCTTTACACATATCCACACCTTCCTTTCCTTTATTTCTGCACTTTTCTTTCTCTTTCAACAGATTCCTGTGATTGATCATCGTGCAGATCAGGTCATAGGTTTCATCGTCCATATTCCGAAAACGTTCCTCATTTTCCCTGAAGTATGCCTGCCTTCCCTCATACAGACTGCCATTAAAAAAATCGGCGAGCACTGACGGCCTGTTTAAATACCAGGCCAGTTCATCGTTCTTTTTCCCCATCCATTTTCCTCCTGATCCGATGGTATGTTTTCTTTACGGATTTACGGCGATTCCGCCTGATCCAACAGAAAGTATGCTTCTTTGGCTTCCTGTCAGCATGTACAAGTGTGAAAAGAAAACCAGCTCTTATGTCCGGTAAAATGTGACGACAGAATTCATCACAATGATTCGGATTCCCCCTGCCCATTCTCTGCAGGGGGAATAAATTAAGTATAACATTTTTTTCGAAATATGCAAGCGATGCAATGGAAGCGACACTTCCTTCCGCTTTATGATTTTTTCCTTCTCAAAGCTTATTGCAGGATTGCAATACCTGTGTTACAACTCTGCAACAAGTCCGTGTTACACTTTCCGTAAGCGGAAAGGCCAGGGTGTCATTCCTCATATCTGATTGTTTTTGTAAAACAGCGGGCAATCCCTTTTCGGACTGCCCGCTGTTTTACACTGTACAAATATTTTGATTGCCGCTTCCGGCTCTGTTCCTCCGGATGCGAAAAGACAATTCTGCCATTTTATCTCTGCATAGCGCTGTCCAAATCCTCCTGCGCTTTTTTCAAATCGTCCCTTATGGAAAGCTTCTGGGGGCAGAGTGTCTCGCATTTTCCGCAGGCGATACAGTTCTTCGCCTTTTCTTCCTCTTTCAGTTCCTTTTCCCAGGCATTCTTCACATGGTCATAGGTTCCGTACATATGATACTTATTCCAGACGGCAAAGTTCCCGGGGATATTGACGCCTGCAGGACAGGGCATACAGTACCGGCAGCCTGTGCAGCCGTTTTGCACTCTCGCCTTTAATTCTTCCACAATTCCGGCGACGGCAGACTCTTCTACCTGATCCAAAGGCCTGAAATCCGCAAAGGTTTTCAGATTATCCTCCACCTGTTCCTCCGTGGACATACCGCTTAACACAACCTTCACATTGTCGTGGCTGCCCACCCAGCGCAGCGCCCAGGAAGCGATGCTCGCATCCGGCTGCATGGAACGGTATTTCTCATTGATATCCTGGGAGAAGTTTGCCAGGCTGCCGCCCTTGACAGGTTCCATGATCACCATGGGAATGCCCAGACTTTCCGCAAGCGCATACCCTTTATCCCCGGCCTGTTCCTCCGTATCCATGTAGTTATACTGAATCTGACAGAAATCCCAGTCACGGTAACGGAGGATCTCTTCAAAAACCTCATAGCTGTCATGGAAAGAAAAGCCGAAATAACGGATTTTCCCTTCTTTTTTCAGCTGCTCACAGTATTCCACTACGCCCAGTTCCTTCGCTGCGTCCCACTTTTCCTTATTCACCGCATGGAGCAGATAAAAATCTATGTAATCTGTCTGCAGCCGTTTTAACTGATCTGCAAAGATCCGCTTCGCATCCTCCAGCGTATTCACCGCCCACAGCGGCAGTTTGGTAGCCAGGTAAAAGGAACTCCTGTCATATTTTTGCAGCGCCTTTCCCACAAAAGGCTCGCTTTCTCCATTATGGTATGGATAAGCCGTATCGATATAATTCACGCCTGCCGCAATCGCCTGATCCAGCATTTTCTCAGCCCTGTCCTCATCTATTTTTCCTTCCGGCGTGGTGGGAAAACGCATACAGCCAAACCCCAGCAATGATGTCTCAATCCTCAATTTGTCCCATTTTCTTCTTTCCATCCTGTCCTCCTCATATTCCCGATACCGCTATTTATCCAGTTTTCCAATCTCATTATGGCGCTCAAAGTTCTTCTCGATTTCCACCAGCATATCCGCATAACTCCGAAGCTCTTCTGTCAAAATTCCCTTGTCGTCCCGGTCTTTTTTATAACAGATTCTGTGTTCCATGCTGGCCCAGAAATCCATGGACATGGTTCGCAGCTGAATCTCTACCGGAAAATATTCCATTCCGTCCAGACAGTATACGGGAACGCCCACGATCATATGATAGCTGCGGTACCCGTTTTCCTTCGGTTCTGCGATATAATCATGCTCCCGGACCACGATCAGGTCTGCCTGCCGTTTTAAGCTCTTTATGAGATTATAGATATCATCTACAAAATAACATATAATGCGCACGCCTGCAATATCCTGGAGATAATCCTTTGCATTATCTACGGTGGGTTCCTTCCCCTTACGCAGAAGTTTTTCCTCCAGGCTCTTCTTCTGTTTCATTCGATCCTGGATATAATGGATGGGCCTGCTGGAGGACGTGCCGTACAGACTGTGGTTTAGCACATCAAGCCGCGAAAGAAGGATCCGTTTCGCGTCCTCATAGGGCTGTATAAATTCATAATACTGTTCGTCATTCATAAAAAATACCTCTCCGGCCAATACTGTCTCACATTATACACAAAGAATATGTAAAAATCATGAATGAATTATAATATTATTCTAAATTCTCAGCCCGTCCCACTGTTGCTGATCACTGCCGTTTTTATTTCTGCAAACAAAATTTCACTTTATTTTCCGTTCTGCTGTCTTCGCCAATCCACAGCAAAAATTCTCCCTCTTCACTCTGCATCATTCCCGTTTCCGAATGATAGAACCGCAGCATTTCTTCCGTGATTTCAAATTCCACCGTCTCTTTTTGTCCGGCTTTCAGGCTCACTCTTAAAAATCCTTTCAGCTCTTTGACGGGCCGCACCGCGCTTGCGGTCAAATCCCCGATATAAAGCTGGATTGTGGCGGTTCCCTCTCTTTTCCCCACATTCTCCACGGAAACGGACGCATAAGCAGACCGGTCCGAAGTCACTGTAGTCCTGTCCATACGCACAGGCGAAAGCCGGAACCTGGTATAGGTCAGCCCGAAACCAAAGGGATACAACGGGTCATTTGGCATATCCACATATCTGGAACAAAAGCGCCCGTATTCCGTCAGTTCGGCGGGACGTCCCGTTCTGTATTCATTATAGCTCATGGGGAGCTGTCCCACGCCACGGGGGAAACTCATCGTCAGTTTTCCGGAGGGACTTTCTTTTCCTGTTAAAACATCCATCACCGCATGTCCGCCTTCCGTGCCCGGAAGCCATACCTCCAGTATGGATTTTGACAGCTGTTCCGGTTCCCGCAGCTCCAGCGGCCTTCCGTTAAATAAAACCAGGACTATTCTGTCATTCACACGCCAGATTTCCCGTAACAGGCGCATCTGGGCCTCGGGAAGTCCCAATGCAGCGCGGCTTGCCGCTTCTCCGCTCTGTCTGAAATGTTCTCCTAAAAACAGCACTACCGTGTCGGCCCATTTTGCGGCCTCTACCGCCTCTTCTCTCATGACTGCCAGTTCTTCCTTTGTCCCGGCATCTTTTGGGCTCACTTCAAAAGCGCCTGTGAGTTCCTCCCTGGAAAACATGGTGCATCCCGGACAAAATACAGCCCGCCCTTCTTCCCACACTTCTTCCGCCGCTTCCCTGACTGTCACACAGTCACAGCTGTCTCCCGCCACAGCCCAATTACTGAGCATTTCCTTCCGGTCCGCATAGGGGCCGATAAAAGCGATTTTCTCCTCTTTTTTCAGCGGAAGCAGACCGTCATTTTTCAAAAGAACAAAGGACCTTTGAGCCGCTTCCCGCGCCAGATTTCTGTGTTTGTGACAAAGCACCACTTCTTTTTCCTTCTCCGGGTCCGCATCCTTATATGGATTTTCAAACAGACCGAGGCGGTTTTTCAGTTTCAGGACCCGCATGACGCTTTCGTCAATCAGCCGCTCCTGCACCGCTCCCTCCGAAATCAGCTGCGGCAAACATCCCGCATAAACACCGGTCATCATATCAATATCAACACCGGCCTCCAACGCTTTCTGCGCCGCTTCCTTTTTGTCCCTGCAGCACCCGCCGGTGATCGTTTCTTCAATTGCGGAATAATCGGAAATCACCACTCCGTCGAAACGAAACTGCTCCCGCAGTACGTCCCGGAGCAGCCAACGGTTTATGCTGCAGGGAACACCGCCTACTGCGCCAAAGGAGGTCATCACCATGCCCGCACCGGCTTTTATTCCCGCATGATAGGCGGACATATAGCGGTCCATCAGCGTATAAGTATCCACCTGGGAATAATGGTACTCTCTTCCGGCTTCCACCGCGCCGTACGCCGCAAAATGTTTGACACAGGCGCATACCTTTCCCGGTTCACTCATATCATCCCCCTGATATCCTCTGACCTGTGCCCGCGCATATTGTTCATTCAGCCAGGGATCTTCCCCCGTGGATTCCATCACCCTGCCCCAGCGGGAGTCCCTCACCAGATCGGTCATGGGCGAAAAAACCACGTGGATTCCGCTCACTGCCGCTTCCAGCGCGGCCGCAGCCGCACACCGTTCCATCAGCTCCGGATCAAAAGAGGCCGCAAGGCCCAGAGGGATCGGAAAGATCGTTTTCATTCCGTGAATCACATCCATCATAAAGAGCAGCGGAATATGATGGGGCTGCGATGCCATATATCGTTTCTGAAGGTCTGCCAGTTGTCTGGCCCCGTAAATACTCAGCACCGATCCGGCATTCTGCAGCATTTCCCTTGTCAGTCCCAATGCCTCTCCATCCGGCCCTGTCACGATTGCCACCGCATCCTTTTGGTAAAAAGTCCCCCTCAGCTGCATCAGCTGCTCCGCTTTTTCTTCCGGGGACATCTCCTGCAAAAGCGCTGTAAGCTCCTGTTCTTTCATATAAACTGATTCCTTTCGTTATCGAAACAATGGATCCTCATGGCACAGCCATACTTGCCGCCGTCCTCCGTCACCGGCCATAAAATGGCGAATACCTTTTCTTCTATTCCCTCATGATTTTTATGAACGCATTCCTTTATGCAAATCTCTTCCTTCTCTGCTGCGGATATCCGAATGACACAGGTCCTTTTCTTTCCCTGCAGTACAATCCGGTTCTCCTGCACCTTTGGCGGAATCTGTGTGATCAGATTTTCCACCAGACCGCTGTTTTGCGAGGGGCTTTTTCCCCATCCCTCCGGCCTTTCGTCAGGTAATACAGGCGCTTTCTCCTTTTGCCAAAACTCTGCCTCATCCACAATCAACAGCTCTCCGCTGCCCCTGTCAAACTGAAACCTTCGTTCCAAATATTTCAAACTGCTGTCCGGATATGCTTTTGCAAATTCCATCCGGATCGTCTGATCCTGTTTTTCCTCAAACGCGGTACAGCGATATTCCTCTCCCGTTCCCTGTCCTCTGCCGTTCACGATGGGAACACTGTGGCCAAAGGAATGGTTGCACAAAATCCGGTAACGTCCCTCTCCGAAATAATCCCTTGTATACTCTCCCGCTCCCAGGTCGGTCAGAAACAGTTCCCCGTCCGCCTCATAGTGGAAACTTCCCACGTCATTATGATTATGGGGTTCTCCGTTATCCCCGCCTTTGCAGGCAAAGCCGACTCCGGAATCGGACGTGGCAATCCACCACTGCGCCTGGGGCAGCATCCGGGTTTCTCCCCCTTTTCGGATTTCCTCTTCTTCCCGCGCGTCCTGTCCTTTTAAAAACTCCAGATACTTTCTTGTATACAGAAGGTCCAGTTTCAGTCCCGCAAACCGATAGCAGGTATCCGTATGCAGTCCCGCCGCGCTTTTACAATCCGGAGCCTCCAGCGCCGGATAGTGCAGCGCCAGAACGCTGTACAGGCCAAGCCGGTAGGAATCCTTTTCACAGGCGTCCGAAAAGCGGACGGTCTTTCCGTCCGGGAAAAAGCACTTTCCCATGAAAGAGGCGATTCGGTAGCGCTTGTCCTTTTGATACTGTTCTACCGCTGTGCCTTCCGAAATCCGGTCAAATCCGGCCCGGCTTTCCCAAAACAAATCCGTCTTACCACCCGTATATTCATAAAGTTCCTGGGCGAAATTGGAAAAGTAGGTCATCCCATAGGTATAATATCCGATGCCTTCCATACAGGCGCCATCCTCCGCAAAGCCCGCCAGATAATGTTCCAGGGCGGCCGTCACCCGGGGCAGACGTTCTTTAAGCAGTTCCGGCTCCTTTTTGAACAGATGCAGGCAGGCGCTTCCTATGGCCCCTGAGCAGACCGCGTTCCAGTTATTTTCCGCTGTTTCCCACCAGGTATAGGGCGCTTTGGACGTAAAAAACGGACGCAATACTCTCTCCTCCACCTGCTTTCGGATCAGACTCTGCACCCGGCCGTCAAGCATCCCTTCCGCCCGGTCCGCGATTTCGGAAAGAGTCTGGGCTGTCTCACATGCGAACAGATCCGCCGTATTCCTCCAGTTTTTGTTTCCGGCCCGGTCCACATGAGCCGGCACCGCCCAGCATTCCTCTTTGCAGACGATGTCGATGATCTCCTCCAGCTTTTTTAACAGGGCGGCGGGAACCTGTCTTTTTTGTTCTGCGTTCAGGATGACCGCAAGCCCCCGTACGGCCAGCAGCCGCCGTCTCGCAAAGTAAATCTTCTCATATCCCAGCCTGCTTCCTTCCTTTTCATACTCCTCAAAAAGCGGTTCCGGAAGATCTCCTGCAGTTTCCTCCAGGGTTTTGGCCGCTTCCTCTTCCACCTTTTTTTCGTACTCCGCCAAAAATGCTTCTATCTTTGCTGCTTTCATTTCATTCCTTTCTTCACCCTTTGACCGAACCGATCATGACTCCCTTTACAAAATATTTCTGGATAAAGGGATAAATTGCCAGAATGGGCACCATTGTCACCACGATCAGGGAATATTTGATCACTCCCGCCATCTGCGCCACTTTCGCCTGAAGTTCCGGATCGGACACCGTTGAGGGGTCGATCTGATCCGCCATCAGGATTTCCCTTAAAAAGATGGTCAGCGGATAAATATCTCTGTTGTGCAGATAAATCATAGCGTTGAAATAGGAATTCCAATACCCCACCGCATAAAAAAGAACCAGCACCGCAATGATCGCTTTGGACAGGGGAATGACCACTTTCGTAAAATAGGTGATATCGGAACAGCCATCCATCATGGAGGCCTCCAGCAGTTCATTGGGAATGCTGTTCTGAATGAATGTTTTTGCCATGATCATATTATAAACGCTGAGGGCCCCGGGAAGCAAAATAGCCCACACCGTATTGCGCATTCCCAGCTGTTTGACCAGAAGGTAACCGGGGATCATGCCTCCGCTAAAAAACATGGTAAAAGTAAAAAACATCATGATGATATTCCGGCCGGGTACATCTTTTCTGGACAGGCAATAACCGGTCGTCATGGTCAGACAAAGACTGATCATTGTGCCGCATATCGTATAAAACAATGAATTCCGAAATCCTGTCCACACCGTCCGCGTATTGAATACGGTCCGATATCCTTCCAGACTGAAATCCACGGGAAATAAAATCACTTTTCCCGACTGGACTGCCGATCCTGATGAAAAAGAAGCGCTGAGCACGTATACGCAGGGGTACAATACCATGAGAAACAAAAGGGTGAGGATCAGATAAATTACAATATAAAATGTCCTGTCATTCCAACTATATTTTTTTCTATGCCGCATATTCTCTCCTTTTGGACCCTAAAAAATCCCGTTTCCGCCCAGCCGTTTACTGCCCCAGTTTGCGATGATCAGTAAGATAAAATTAATCACTGAGTTGAACATCCCGATGGCTGTCGAAAGGGAAAAGTCCGTCACCCCGCTGGCGAGCCCTACCTTATAAACATAGGTGGATATGATTTCACTGTAATTCATATTCAGACTGTTCTGCATCAGCAATACCTTTTCAAACCCCACATTCATGATATTTCCCACCGCAAGAATCAGCATGATGCTGGCAGTGGGCAGGATTGTGGGCACATCAATATGCAGCACCCTCTGGAATCTGCTCGCGCCGTCGATCTGGGCTGCCTCATGAAGCGCCTGGTCCACCCCGGACAATGCCGCGATATAAATGATCGCATTATAGCCGGTGGACTGCCATACTCCGGACCATACATATAAATGTTTAAAAATCTTTCCGTCCGAAAGCAGGTCCGGCGCCGTCTGGTTTGTCAGCCATGTAAAAACACTTCCGTAGATTCCGCTTCTGCTGTTTAAAATCTGAAACAGCAGTCCCACCATCACTACCGTGGAGATAAAATGAGGCACATAAGTCACCGTCTGTATCAATTTTTTATACCGTCTCCCCGGCAGCGCATTCAAAAGCAATGCAAACAGGATCGGAATCGGAAAGGAAACCGCAAGGGAATACAGGGATAAGGTCAGCGTATTTTTCATGATCATGGAAAATTTGTAAGACTGGAAGAAACGGATGAAATTATCAAATCCTACCCATGGGCTTCCCCAAATCCCTTTCCCTACGTTATATTTTTTAAAGGCGAGGACCAGCCCGCCCATGGGGACATAGGAAAAAAGGATCAGATATGCCACCGGAATGACTAACAGCAGATAAATCTGCCATCTGCTGACCACTTTTTTCATCAGCTTTTCCTTCTTTTTATTTTTTGCTATTTTCATCATACACTCCATTCCGGAACGTCTGCAGGCTGGACGGCTGTCAGGAATCTGACCTGAAAGCCGTCCGGCCTGTCCTCGTTCTCCCTTCAGCGCTTATCTTCCGTACGCCGCCTGGGCACATGCGAGCCACTGTTCCAGCCCCATGCCGTTTAATTCTGCCAGGTACGCATCCCATTCGCTTTCGATATCACGGGCTCCCGTAATAAATTCTGCCATCATCTGTGATACATACTCCGGAATATTTACGATCGCATCCTGGATTTCTTCCACTTCCTCCACCGTATAATGGAGCGGTGTTAAAATATGTTCCGGATGTTTGTCAAAATAAAGCTTCAGACTCTTTGCAACCAGCTGTGTAGGATCATCCTTATTATAATTTAAGCTTTCGGACACTGTATTATTGGTATCCAGACTGGAGTATCTGGGATTCACACAGTGCCATGTCTGTGTATTATTGACCGCCCATACATCCTGCAGGATCGCCATGGTCACCTTATCATAAAGCCCTTCTTCCACATAGGCATTTGTCCTGCCTTCCAGATCCTTCTCATCCACGGTCCAGTCAACGCCTTCCTCCCCGTTTCTGGAAACAATGGAGGTATAGGGGTCGAAAAACTCATCCGCGAAACGGATCGCCAGATCCACATTATCTGTATCCGCAAAAATCATCATTTCCTGCTGCGGGCAATTTTCCGCATAGGGTGTGTACCGGATTCCCTGAGGCCCTGCCAGGGGCTCAATCAGTTCCATTTCAAGGAAGTTTTTATTCGTAGCCGCTTCCGTATAATTTCCCATTTCAGCTCATCGGTTGTTTTGGGCACTTCCAGCCCCAGCTTATCCAGCCATGCCCGATTAATAAAGTTGCGGTAAGGCGTCGCATTCCAGGTCATGGGTTCATATTTGGAAAGGCTGTACATATTTCCGTCAGCCATGGTCTGGGCCGCTTCCATGATCACCTTATCTTCTTCCGGAATCTTATTGTAATTAGGCATTTTTTCCGAATCCCCCAAATACTCGTTCAAAGAAAGGAAAACACCGCTGCTCCCATACTGCAGTATACTTTCCGTGGAAAGACAACCATCCACAAGAAGCACATCGGGAAGATCCTCTCCGGAAGACGCCATCAGGGAAATTTTCGTTTTCACCTCGTCCGAGCTTGTGGGAAGAAGATAAAACTCAATATCAATTCCCAGCTTGTCTTCCATATAATGGGTGAAATAGTTGTCCTCATAATCTGTGATGAAGCTGTTTGTCTGGATCGCCACCACAAGTTTTTCTTCTTTCGCTTCTGTTTTAGCAGATTCCGTACCCGTGACAGCGACCGTCCCCTCTTCCTTTGCCGCACTACCGCATCCTGCCGTTGTTGCCGCCATCACGACCGCCATCGCCGCCGCTATTTGGCGCACCGCTCTTTTTTCATTTTCTGATCCTCCTTCATATGATTCGATTCGGCAGTCAGTCTCTTTATCGGTTATTTACCGTTCTATGTACTGCCGTTTGCGCTACGATGCCAATGTAACAGATCGTGCTTTCTCCGTACACTGTCAGAATCCCAAAAAGCATGACAAAGGGCAAGAAAAGGAACTATCATTTTCCCTCTTGCCCTATCAAAACGGAAGAATCTCGCAAAAATCCGTTACTTATTGTGTATTTTCCTGACAACTCTGATTCTCTCTGTATATATTGGGAGTGACTCCCACTATTTTCTTGAAGTTGCGGTAAAAGGTGTTTACCGTGCCAAAACCTGCAAGTTCTGCAATCTGCTCGTTGCTGTAATCCGTCTCCTGCAAATATTCTTTCGCCCTGTCAATCCGCAGGCGCAGCAGACAGGATGCAAATGTTTCTCCGGACTGTTCCTTTAAAAACTGGGCCAGGTATTTTTCGGAGATGCCAACCTCTTCGCTGACTGCTGCAGCGCTGATTCCCGGATTCTGGAAATTTTCCCGGATACAGGCAAGGATCTTTTCCTTCATGCGCTCATTCTTGCTTTTCCTTTTTTGAAGGATGTAGCTGCAGATCCAGGAAGCCGAATCTTCAAACATCTTTATCATTTCCCTACAGCCCATATCCTTATTATAAACCGGAATGTTTTTTTCTCCTTCCTCACAGTTCAAATGCAGAATCACGCTGAAAAAGATATTCCTGAGGGAATAGAAGATCTGTTCTTTATACCCTTCATATAAGTAAGGCCGTCTTTCATAATTCCCCTTCAGCTGTCTGAGTTCCCGTTCCACATCCTCCTGCTGCCCGCAGACGAGCAGCGTATACAGATGATTCAGCCGTTCCAGGGTGAGGGGGTTTTCATGAAGCGCATTGACCGAGATATCATAGCATTTTACCGCATTCCCATTTTCAAAAGTATTCTGCGCCTGCACCACACGCCTCGCCTGCTCATAACATTGATTCAGGTTTTTCATACCGGTCCCGATGGCGCTGATCCCCACATGAAGGACAACATCATAAGCTCTCGATATTTCCGTCACCATATTCTCAAACGCACGCTGTATTCCCGAAACCGTCACAGCCTGTTCCGGAGAAAGCGGGATCACATACAGTTCGTCAAACGCTCCGCTATGGACATTCGTAAAAACATCTACCTTGTTTTTGCGGAGAGACTGTCTTACATCCAGCGCAATATCTTCCATCACGGAAGAATCTTCCGCCAGATAATGCACCACGCAGACACAGAAGAAATCCGGTTCCTTTCCCAGTTTTTCCTCAAACAGACGGCGTTCCTGTTCCGTATAAATCCCTTTTACAATCATGCTCTCCACCAAAATAGCCTGATTCTGCCGTTTTAATTCTTCAATCTGCATTTGATCATATTTCCCTTTTTCATGCAGATGCATCACTCTTTCATGCAGGATTCCATATTCGTCCGACAGCTGTTTGGGACCGGTCTCCAACTCCTCTTTGGGAAAGGTAACCATCACCTTCCGAAAGCCGAGATAACGTTCCAGGCTGAAATAAACGGTGAAAACAAGCATGAGGAAAAAACCGAGGATCAGATAGCCCTTGAGCAGCCGGTTCACCGGCTCCATCTGTTCTTCGATAAAGGAATTCGGAACTCCGGTGACCACCCGCCAGCCAATGTCATTCCTGCTGTCCGCAATGACCCGGTACTGCTCCTCATCCCCGATCACCATTCCATTTTCACAATCCGCAACTCCCTCCGGAACATCGCCGGATGTGACCAGAACCTCCCCGCTCTTTCTGTCCTGCACATATAAAAAACTTTTCTCCTCCAGCTCCGGCACCAGGATACTCTGTTTCAAAAACTCCCGGTCCAGCATAAAGCAAAATACATACCATGTCTGATAACCGGTATAACCCGTGTTCCCAAGATACAGCAGCGTCTGGTCCAGGCAGCGCTCCCCGTTGTCATAAATATAGTTGGCCGAATCCAGTTTCAGAAAATTCCGATTATTCTTTTTGGCATCAAACAGGAATGTTTTTATCTGCTCCGCGTCCATATCCGTCTGCCCGGCCGGATTCAGTTTCAGAAATTCATCGTAATATCTGTTAAAATTCAGGCTGCACTGAGCGCTTGATAAGTACAGATCATTATTTTGAAACAGGACAAACATATAAGGCGTGAACTCTGAAACATAGCCTGTCCTGACCAGCATATTATTGCTGTCCCTGACCTTGAGCACATTATCCTGCCCGATGCCGTTCCGGGAATAAATGAGGGATGCAAAATCAGAACTTTTACACATCATCTGACTGATCAGATCCATCTTTTCAATATTTTCCCCGATCTTGCTTATTCCTTCCGCAACCCGTGTTTCCGCCTGTTCTATCACATATTTCCGAATGCTTTCCCTGGCTGTACGGGCCACCAGGATACTGCTGATAAATAGGATGAAAAAGCCGAGGAGATATCGGACAATATTCCGGAGAACGACTTTCCTGTACTGTTCATGCATGGTAAAACTGCTCCTTCTTTTACAAGTTTCTTCCCAGTTCCTGTTCAAAGCGGACCGCAAAATACAGCCCCCAATCCTGATCATTTGCATAAGGGTCATAATACGCCGCCCGCACCCCGTTTACCCGATGAGGGAATACATAGGCGCTGGACGCTGTCCCGTCCCCGAAAAACAGGGGCAGCACGCCCCGCAGGGAATCCCGGGCTTTCTTTAAATAGGACAGATCTCCGGAAGCTTTTGCGTACAGCAGGTAGACGTTTCCTGTCAGGGCGCTCCAGTAGTGGGGAAAGGTGTCACCATACAGCCTTCTTTTTCCAAACCAGTAGCCGTCCCAATGGCGCACTGCGGTTTCGTATAAATGATAATCCGGCTGGATGCCGTTAAACTGTTCCAGCACGGCCAGCTGCCGCCTCCCGCCTTCCAGATACTTTTCCTCTCCGGTCAGAAGCGCTGTCTGGAGCAGAATATTTGCCGCCGGCGCGACGATGCTCTGCTCATAGTTCACCTCATGAGAAGGATAATGCAGCCCGATTTCCAAAAGCCGGTCCCCATGGGCTGTGAAGCGGGCATACATCCGGCGCCGTTCCTCCTCCATTCCCGCTTTCTTCAAAGCCCGGTTCAGAGAAAGTACGGGCAGCTCAATGGGATAAAAGCCTGCGCCTCCCCGGCTGTAAAAATCCTCCAGAATGCGGCATGCGGTTTCCAGATCCTCTTTCCTTGCGTAGAGCTGATAGCGTTCGGTGAAAAAAGTGGCATACCATGTGAAATTGTACAGACGCAGATACCGGTTATCCATCCCGAAATCGTTGCACACTTCTCCCGTATCCACATGCACAATTTCCCGTTTCAGATAGGCCGTATAGCGTTCCAGACTCTCTTCCAGTCTCTTTTTCTCTTCCTCCCGGCAGGCCCCCTGCAGGAGACGGAGGAGAAACAGCCCCATCCCCACGCGTTCCCGGCCGCCGTTATAATCATATTCTCTGCGGTAAACAGGATGCTTTTCCTCATTATCGTAAGCCAGATAAGCCCCCCGCAGACTGTCCGCCTTCCCTTCATACTGCTGCTTTTCCACAATGAAACGTTCCCGCCGTGCCGCCAGCTTTTCCAATGGCTCCTGCACCAAAATTCTACACCGGGTCTGCCGCTCTCCGGCTTTCACACAAAAGACCTGTTCCCCGCATTCTTTGGTGGTATATTCCAGCACATACGCGCCTGTTTCATCAGGCTCCAGCCGCTTTCCATCCACCCATACGGTTTTTGCCGGAAAATGAGGTCTGATCCATATTCTGTTTTTCTCCCCGGAAAATACCACGTACCGCTCCGCCTTCACCTCTATGTAATCGGAATAAACCGCCAGCTTCTTTTCAAAATCTTCTTTTCCCTGATGGGGGAAAATCACCCATTCCAGCACTGTGGATTCTCCCGGGCACAGTTCCATGGGAGAGGGATGCAGAATAAAACAGCCCCTGTCATTGCTGGATTTTTCCGGATCCCGCTCCACACTGTAACTCTCCAGACTCCCTTTGGTGAGCGCCATGCCCAGATGAGGCGCCTCCCCTCCCATGCGCAGTGCCATCACATAGCTGACATTTTTGCCGCAGAAAATATGTCCGTGACACCGGCTGGTAATGCAGACATCGCTGCCGTCATACCGGTCCTCCAAAGGAAAACGGATGCCGATGCTGTCCGTATCCGTAAAAACAGGCTTATCGCTGCAGTTCGTAAACACAAACTTTGTGCGGTAAACATCCCCTTCCTTTTTTGTCTCTGCCTTGCATTCCAGTCCCTCTGTACAGCTGACCTTGGCATACTCATAATCCGGTCTGAACCAGTTCATTCCATACTTATCATTTGAAAATATGACATTCATGATTCCTCTCCCGTCTCCCAATCCTTTCCCCCATTTTTGGCGGGGCATAAACTTTTCGTGCTAAGATGCATTATACCACCGGATCAGGAAAGAGAAAACAAAATCCTTTCTTTCCCCTCCTCCATCCGGTATAATATAAGAAAACAAGCCAATCAAATAAAGCCCGGCTCTTTCCTTCCGGGCAGCGGATTCATTGCGTATCGCAGGCAGGCCTGCGACGTGTGGGAGGTATGCGTATGGAACATTACAATCCTTTACTGAGAAACAGCGACAGTCCTGCAAAGTTTTTGGCAATCGGGGAAATCATGCTACGGCTTTCTCCGCCCAACTATGAAAAAATCCGGATGGCCAACAGCTTTGAGGCCAACTACGGCGGCAGCGAGGCCAATATTGCGCTGGCCCTGGCAAATCTGGGTGTGGACAGCACTTTTTTTTCCGTCGTGCCCAACAATAGTCTGGGAAAAAGCGCCATCCGTATGCTGCGCAGCAATGACGTGCACTGTACGCCCATGATTTTGAGCACGCCACAGGAAACGCCCACTCACCGTCTGGGCACCTACTATCTGGAAACCGGATACGGCATCCGGGCCAGCAAAGTCACCTATGACCGCAAACACAGCGCTTTTTCGGAATTTGATTTCGGGAAAGTGGACCTGGACAGCCTTTTGGAAGGCTATGACTGGCTGCATGTCAGCGGCATCACCCCTGCCCTTTCAGACAGCTGCAGGCAGCTGATTTTAAACAGCCTCGTTAAAGCGAAAGAAAAAGGATTGACTGTGAGTTTTGACGGCAATTTCCGCAGTGCTCTCTGGAGCTGGGAAGAAGCCCGGGACTTCTGCACGCTGTGCCTGCCCTATGTGGATGTGCTCCTCGGCATAGAACCTTATCATTTATGGAAGGATGAAAACGACCATACAAAAGGCGACTATAAAGACGGCGTGCCGCTGCAGCCCAGCTATGAGCAGCAGGATGAAATCTTCCAGGCTTTCACAGCCCGCTACCCTGATTTAAAATGCATCGCCCGGCACGTCCGTTATGCCCACAGCGGCAGTGAAAACAGTCTGAAGGCATTCATGTGGTATCAGGGCCACACCTTTGAAAGCAAGCTGTTCACCTTCAACATTCTGGACCGGGTGGGCGGCGGCGACGCCTTTGCGGCAGGCCTGATCTACGCCATGATCCACAATTACCGCCCTATGGACATGATCAATTTTGCGGTGGCAAGCAGCGCCATCAAACACACCATCCACGGCGATGCCAACATCACCGACGACGTGGACAGCATTCGGAACCTGATGAACATGAACTATGATATCAAACGGTAACCGACGCCCCTCATTTTCTCCGCTTTTGGTTTAAAATGTTTCAGGTGCCGCAGCCTTCCTCCCGACACCGGCCCGTCAGGAAGGCTGTGACACCTGATTCTATTTTAAATAAATTCGCTGTCCCAGACGTCTACGCCGCTCTCCTGGAAAATCTCATGAAGTCTTTCTCTCAGCATGTCTTTGGTCATTCCCTTTTTTAAGATCACCTGCAGGAAACCGCCTCCGCCCGCGCCTGCAATAAACCGGCCGTCGATCATATCCTCACAGGCCATGAAAATCTGTTCGATACAGGTATTGGTACAGCCTGCATCCAGCTGTCTGGAAAGTTCCCAGTGCTCATTTAACAGCTGTGCAAAAGCATCCACCTTCCCCCGTTCCAGTGCAAAACGCATCAGCACTGCCAGAGACTGCATTTTTTCCAGCGATTCAATAGAGGCCGGACGGCTGCCCAGATAACCGCCGACCACATCCCGCAGAAGGTTTCTGGCCAGCCGTCTCTGTCCGGTATAAATCAGGGCGAAACGCTCCTGCAGCTCAGCCTTTGTCTCTTCTCCGATTTCCACCTGTTCCACATGGATTTTCTGATCGATCCCCGGCTTTGTGGTGATGAATTTAATTCCCGGCGTCAGGCCGCCCACCTGATCCTGCCAGCCGCCTCCGGTGCTCATGATCTGCTCCATGCAAAGAACAATCTCATAAATATCCGCATCAGAAACTTCCCTTCCCAGAAAGCGGAAGATCCCTTTCACACAGGCCCCCGACAGAATGCTGCTGGTACCTAGCCCGGAGCCCTGGGGAACTCCCACCACTCTGGTGGTCAGCCGGATCCCTCCGCCCAGCCTTTTACAGATTTCTTTCAGGTCGGCGCTTTCCTTTAACGGAATGATTCCGCAGGCGATCAGCGCAGCCTTATGCAGGGCGAAGGAATCATAAGGATTATGACAGTCCTGAATTTCCTCCACCGTTTCCACGCTGCCGGATACCCCGATGTCGGCGCTGGCAAACTCCACATGAAACGCATCCAGCCGCTTCACCTGAATCTGGATCGGACAGATCCCGTTTAATTTCAGGGCCGCATTCAGCACCACGCCGCCTTTCTCAATGCAGTGCGGGGGGGTATCCGTCCAGCCGCCTCCCCAGTTTACGCGCACAGGAAGTTCCACATTCACTTCGTCACAACAGATTCTGTAATCCGCCGGGGACGGCAGTTTCGCCGCCGCATTGTCGTAAATTGTCTGCCGGATCGTCCCAAAGCACAGGCTTTCCAGGCTGTCATAACCTCTCTGCCCAAAGCGGATCCGCTTTTCCTTCATATACTGAGCAAGGGCATAATAAATCCTTATTTTCAGGGAAAAATCCGCTTCCCGGGCATCCTCTGTGAGCATGTCAAAAATATCTTCGCCAATCCCGTGGGCCCCGAACGTTTTTAAAGCTTCTTTGTAATATTCTCCCGCTTCCAGCTGCCAGACAAATTTGCTGGCTAAAATACGGCTTTCCAGCTCCTGCTGCCATTTTCCTGCAAACAGGGCATCGGCGTTGTTAAAACTGGAACACAGGCTCAGCCTGTCCGCCCGCTTCCACCTTTCGATTTCCTCGGGTAACGCTCTGCCGTCGGCCATTTTTTTCACCAGCAGCGCCATTTCCACCGCTTCTTCCATGGTGTCCGCCGCCGGATAAAGCCGTGCCCGCCAGATATCCCGCTCTCCGTCCCAGACCGTTTCCGGCTGCAGCCCGTTTTTCTCTAAAAATGCGCCGATTCCGTCTCCCAGAAAGACGGCATTATTTTCCAGCCTGCCTTTGGGATTATCCTCTGTCCCGTAAATGCGGACTACAAATTTTCCGTCCAAAAGTCTTAAACCGTGGAGCACAACTCCTTCCGGCACCGTCACACTGCGCAGTTTCACATTGGAAACCAGACTTCCCCTGCCCACTCTTGATTCATCCAAAACATAGGCGTCCTCCAGATAAACGCCCTCTTCCACCTTCGCCCGCTTTCCCACATAACTGTTGTGGGCGGCATATCCGGCACCCGCAGGCGCTGTCGTGAGAACCTGTTTTTTCCAGTTTAAAAATTCATAGTCCTCCACCTCTGAAGTCACCAGGGACAAAAGTTCCGTTGTGGTCCCGAAATGGATAAATTCCGCCGGAGAAAGGCAGATCAGCTTCATGGAAAAAGGAGAAAGCGCTTCCCATATTTTTCCTCTGCAGGAAAGGAGCTTTTCATTGATCGAACCTTCCGCCGCTTCCTGATAATACTGTTCCAGCGTAGCGGCCTTCGCCAGCGGATACAGGAAATCCCCGTAAAAGCTGATCCGCGCCTCTTCATTTACAAATTCCCTGAATTTTTCTTCATCCGGCCGGTTCTGCGTGCTGATCAGCCCGTATAAAGCCTGTAGAAGCTCTGTATCCATGATTACCGCTCCGGTATCCAGATCCACGTCCCCGTGGCTGTTGACCGCCCCCAGGGCGCGCAGCGTATCTTCACTCTGTTTATGTAAAAACTGTCCCACATAATCCTGTCCGTCATTTAAGAAAACACCGTGATCCTTACCGGTCTCCGCTTTCTCTTTCATGGAGATGGCCGCCGCCCCATGATAATTGAAATCGATCTGCAGCGGATTGAATAAAAGCAGCACATCCCCGGACAGCACCAGCATCCCTTCCGGAATCCGGGAAGGCACACCTGACATGCCGATCACAAATTCATCGAACAGGGTGGATGCAAACCCGTTTGGCAGTTCTCTCGGAACCGGTGAAAAAAGCTTGCCGCAGGCGGAATACTGGGGCACCCGCTTGCTGTCTCCTCCGGAATGGATCACCAGAATCCGTTGATTGGAAAAAGGCTGCTTTGATCCCTTTAAAAGTTCCTGTTCCGCAATATATTTCAACACATGAAACGTGGCCCCGCCGGACCCCACCCGCTTCCCCTCCGGGTCAGGCAGCACCGCATAATGCGTACTTTCCGGCAAAAGCCCCCGTTTTAACCGGTAATCGATCTGCTCCCGGTAGGTGCGCGCCTGCTCCTCATTGGAAGCCGTCAAAATCAAATAATCCCATTTGATAAAGCTGGGCTTTCTGATACTGTTCTCATAATCCTCCCAGGAATCCAGATAAGACTGCCGAAGGAAAAGATTTTTCATCTTTTTGTAGTTCAAAGGTGGTTCCCCCTATCCTGTTTTCTTCATTTCCATTGTATCCAGACCTTTGGAAGAAATCAAGCATTCCGAAAAAAATAGCGTGCGGCTTTTTGTGCCGCACGCTATGAACTATCTCTTATCTTTTTTTCTTTCTCGCCAGAACCAGACCTCCGGCCGCTGCCGCTGAAATCGCAAGCAGGATCCATACCATCATCTGTGTATCGTCACCGGTCTGAGCGCCTCTTCTCTGTCCCAGGACACCGGCCTGGGGAATTTCAATCAATGGCGGATTCACCCGTGCGCCAAGAACACCCGTGAGAATGGAGCGCACAGGATTATCTTCTGGCTCCTGAGGTTCCTGCGGCGTCCCCGGTTCTTCCGGTTCTCCTCCGGGCACACTGGGCTTCGCATAGCTGTTTGTAAAAAGGATATCAGCTGATTTTCCGGCCTCTTCCTTGTTCACCCAGAATATTGCCTCAAGTCCGCCGCCCTTTTTATTGGTCACACGCACAGTGAGCGTATAAACCGTATGATCGTAAGTAAAATTCTCCTTCTGTGCCGCTTTCAGATACAGTCTGTATTTATAGTCGCCCGGAGCCGTATAACGGATCGGTCCGATGGCCGCTTTTCCCTTATCTGTAATGACAGCGCTGGCTGCATCCGGCATCGGCAGTCCGTCTTGTGTCGGCTCCAAAAAAACCTCATACTCGTTTCCCGACGGAATATCATTTCCGGTGACGGTAACCTCTACCGGAATGGTAATATCACAGGAATATCCTTCAGCCGCAGCTGTCTGCACCGGGAACAACAGAATGACGCCAAGCAGCGGAACGAGCAATATCTTATAAAATTGCCGCACAATTTGTCTCATGTTATTCACTACCTCCTTCTTGCGTCCGGATGGTCTCATCCAGCCGTCCAAACACAATTACCCGGCCATTCGTTTCCGCTTCCGCACAGGTAGACAATGCGATGACAGAATCTTCTGCGGTAATCCCGATATCACGATACTGCACCG